>NZ_JBNDIG010000004.1:0-395758 GCF_050434285.1 Ensifer sp. KUDG1 | reverse complement strand
CACGCATACGGCGAGCTTCAAGGCGAACGGCAACGGCTATCTCGGCACCTTCTCGCTCGACCCGCTGAACCAGGCAACCGATCAGGTCGGCTGGACCTTCAAGGTCGCCGACGGCGTCATCGACTCGCTGCAGGCCGGCCAGACGCTGACGCAGACCTATGACGTCACCGTCGATGACGGGCATGGCGGCACGGCGACGCAGACGGTGACGATCGTGATCACCGGCACCAACGACGCGCCGATCATCACCTCGGGTGTACAGAGCGGTGCTGTGACGGAGATCGCCGACAAGGCGACGGGTGAGAACACGATCACACACACGCAGGGCGGTGCGGTTGGCTTTAGCGATGTCGATACGCTCGACACGCATACGGCGAGCTTCAAGGCGAACGGCAACGGCTATCTCGGCACCTTCTCGCTCGACCCGCTGAACCAGGCAACCGATCAGGTCGGCTGGAGCTTCAAGGTTGCCGACAGCGTGCTAGACTCTCTGCAGGCGGGCCAGGTCCTGACGCAGACCTATGACGTCACCGTCGACGACGGCAAGGGCGGTACGGCGACCCAGACCGTGACGATCACGATCACCGGTACCAACGACGCCCCGGTGATCACGTCCGGTTGGCAGCTCGGCGGCGTGGTGGAACGCTTCGACGGTTTTCCGGGCGAGAACACGGTTACGCATACGCAGGACGGCACGATCGGTTTCCGCGATGTCGATACGCTCGACACGCACACGGCGAGCTTCACGGCGAACGGCAACGGCTATCTCGGTACCTTCTCGCTCGACCCGCTGAACCAGGCAACCGACAAGGTCGGCTGGAACTTCCAGGTTGCCGACAGCGTGCTCGACTCGCTGCAGGCCGGCCAGATCCTGGTGCAGACCTACGACGTCACCGTCGATGACGGCCACGGCGGCACGGCGACACAGACGGTCACGATCGTGATCGCCGGCACCAACGACGTTCCGGTGATCACCTCGGGTGTGCAGAGCGGTGCGGTGACGGAGATCGCCGACAAGGCGACTGGCGAGAATGCGGTGACGCACACGCAGGACGGCGCGGTGACGTTTACGGACGTCGATACGCTCGACACTCACAGCGCCAGCTTCTTGCCGCAGGGCCGTGGTTATCTCGGGACCTTCTCGCTGGATGCGGTCGATCAGGCAGCTGACAAGATCGGCTGGAACTTCAAGGTGGCTGATGGCGTGCTGGACTCGCTGCAGGCCGGCCAGACGCTGACGCAGAAGTACACCGTGTTCGTCAATGACGGTCATGGCGGCATCGCGGCACAGACCGTTACGATCGTGATCACCGGGACGAACGATGCGCCGGTGATCACCTCCGGCACGCAGAGCGCCGTGGTGACAGAGCGTGGCGACGGTGCGGCCGGCGAGAACGCGGTGGTGCATGTCAACGCCGGCAAGGTGGCTTTTGCCGACGTCGATACGCTGGATGTCCACAGCGCCAGCTTCAAGGCGAACGGCGACGGCTATCTCGGCAAGTTCTCGCTCGACCCTGTGAACCAGACGGCCAACTCGGTCGGCTGGACCTTCAAGGTCGCCGACGGCGTCATCGACTCCCTGCAGTCTGGCCAGACCCTGACGCAGACCTACGACGTCACCGTCGATGACGGTCATGGCGGCAAGGCGACGCAGACGGTCACGATCGTGATCACCGGCACCAACGATGCCCCGATCATCACCTCGGGCGTGCAGAGCGTGACTGTGACCGAGCGTGCTGACGGCGCGGACGGCGAGAATGCGGTGGTGCATGTTCAGGGCGGCACGGTGGCTTTTGCCGACGTCGATACGCTGGATGAGCATAGCGCCAGCTTCAAGGCGAACGGCGACGGCTATCTCGGCAAGTTCGCGCTCGACCCGGTGAACCAGGCGGGTAATTCGGTCGGTTGGACCTTCAAGGTCGCTGACGGTGTCATCGACTCACTGCAAGCTGGTCAGACGCTCACGCAGACCTATGAGGTGACCATCAACGACGGCCATGGCGGCACGGCAAAACAGACCGTGACGGTGGTGATCACCGGCACGAACGATGCCCCGGTCATTACCTCGGGTATTCAGAGCGGTGCGGTGACAGAGATCGCCGACAAGGCGACGGGTGAGAATACGGCCACGCACACGCAGGGCGGCACGATCGGCTTTTCCGACGTCGACACGCTGGATCAGCACAGCGCCAGCTTCAAGGCGAACGGCAACGGCTATCTCGGTACTTTCTCGCTCGGCTCGCTGAACCATGCAACCGACAAGGTCGGCTGGAGCTTCAACGTCGCCGACAGCGTGCTCGACTCGCTGCAGGCGGGCCAGGTGCTGACGCAGACCTATGACGTCACCGTCGATGACGGCAAGGGCGGCAAGGCGACCCAGACGGTGACGATCACGATCACCGGTACCAACGATGCCCCGGTCATTACCTCGGGTATTCAGAGCGGTGCGGTGACGGAGATCGCCGACAAGGCGACGGGCGAGAATACGGCCACGCACACGCAGGGCGGCACGATCGGCTTTTCCGACGTCGATACGCTGGATGAGCACAGCGCCAGCTTCAAGGCGAACGGCAACGGTTACCTCGGCACTTTCGCGCTCGACCCGGTCAACCAGGCGGGCGACAAGATCAACTGGAGTTTTAATGTCGCCGACAGCGTGCTCGACTCGCTGCAGGTCGGTCAGACGCTGACGCAGACCTATGACGTCACCGTCGATGACGGCCAGGGCGGCAAGGCGACCCAGACCGTGACGATCACGATCACCGGCACCAACGACGCTCCGGTAATCACCTCGGTCGCACAAGGCGGTGCGGTGACCGAGATCGCCGACGGGGCGACAGGCGAGAATACGGCCACGCACACGCTGGGCGGCGCGGTAACTTTTGCCGATGTCGATACGCTGGACACGCACAACGCCAGCTTCACGGCGCAGGGCAACGGCTATCTCGGCACTTTCTCGCTCGGTTCGCTGAACCAGTCGAACGATTCGGTCGGCTGGAGTTTCAATGTCGCTGATAGCGTGCTGGACTCGCTGAATGCCGGCGAGACGCTGACGCAGAAGTACGATGTGACGATCGCTGACGGCCATGGTGGCACGGCGATACAGACGGTAACGATCACGATCACTGGCACTGATGATGGCGTCAGCGTCAACGGGCTGTCGTCCAGCGCCGAAGAGACGGTTTACGAGAAAAATCTCTCGGATGGCTCTTCGCCGAATGTGGCTGCACTTACGCAGACCGGCAGCTTCTCCGTGACGACGCCCGACGGGCTCGCCGGCCTGAAGATAAATGGAACTGCGGTCGTGACGGGGGGCGCCTACGCCGTGGGCTCTACGGTAGACACGGCACTCGGACTTCTGACGATCACCGGCTACATGCCGACGACGGTCAATGGCACGGTGACGGGCGCAACCTTCACCTATAGCTATCTGCTGCAGGACAACAGCTTGGGACATACTGCGGCTGGAGCCGACAGCGGGGTCTTCGATAACTTCGTCGTCGCGGTGACCGATGAAGATGGCTCGACGAGCAATGCCACGCTCAACATCCGGATCGTCGACGATGTCCCGACCATCCAATCCATCAGCAGTGCCTACATGGGCAACGGTACCGGCGCGCTGGAAGGTGTCATCAATGCGACGCCAGGCGCCGACGGCATCAAAATCTACAAGATCGACAGCGTCGGTGGGCTGCCGGCCGGCTGGACCACGACAGGAACGGGCACCGGACAGGTGCTGGTCAAGGACAGCCTTGGCGCCAGCATCTTCCGCCTGACGACCAATCCCGACGGCACCTATCAGCTGGAGCAATTGAAGGATCGCCCCGGGGAGGAAAAGACCGTCGACGGCAACAGCGAGATTTCCAATAAACCGCAGGAAGAATATGACTTCGGCTTTGCGGAATTCGAGGCACTCGCAAGGTCCGGAGGCTCCGATCCGAAGTTCAATGCCTATTCCGTCAAAGACGGAAACGAGTTTGGCATCGGCAACACCTCATTCACGGCCAACGAGAAATTCAGCATCACTCTGGAAGCCGACGTCACATCGTTTACACTTCAGCTCGGAAAGGTTCAGAGCGCCGGGACCATTGAGATCAAGGTCAGGGACGGCAACGGTGCGCTGATTGCCCTTCCCGATCCCATAACCGTGGCCAAGGGCCAGGAAAGTATAACGATAACCTCAAGCGTGCTTGGCAAGTTCGACTATATCGAGCTCGTCGGCAAGGGTGACATCGATCTCGCCTTCAAGCCGGTGTTCAGCTACGTCGAGTCGGCCACCAAGTCGGATTTGACACTCACCTTTGGAATTACCGGGCAAGACAAGGATGGGGATCTGTCGAACTCCTCAACGCTCACCTTTGTGTCCGATGGCTCTGGCAGCATCACGGGCAGCGCCGGGAACGATGTCATCCATGGCGGTGCCGGCGATGACAAGCTTTACGGCCTGGCGGGCAACGACATCATCTATGCAAGCGCCGGCGACGACGACATCGATGGCGGTGCAGGCACCGACCTGCTCAATTTCTCCGACGCGACGGGACCCGTCACGTTTACCCTGGTGCAAAGCAGTGGAGAGACCGACGCAGATCTGTCCAGTGTCGGTCTGGGCGAAGAAGACTACCGCAACATGGAAGGTGTCATCGGCTCGGACTTCAACGACAGGCTCTACGGAAGCGCCTATGGCGACATTCTGGCCGGCGGCGCGGGGAACGACACGCTTTCGGACAATGGCGGGAATGACACGCTCTATGGCGATGCCGGCAACGACACGCTGATTGGCGGTTCGGGTGACGATATCCTCTATGGTGGCATGGGCGTCGACAGGCTGACGGGCGGTTCGGGCGACGACACCTTCGTGCTCGATGCAAGAGACCTTCAACTCGACATCGCCGACGTCATCACAGACTACGACAGCAAGGACGATTTCGTCGATCTGTCCGCGCTGCTCGGCAATCTTCCGGCAAACACACAGCTGGATGGCGACTATGCCCAGGTGGTTCAGGACGGAAAGAACGCCAACCTGCAGGTGGATACCGACGGCAATGGCGGCAGCGACGGCTGGCATACGGTTGCCGTGCTGGAGAACTTCAATGTCTCGACGGACGTGGTGAAGGTCCTGTTCAACGATAACGGGACGAAAACGTCTCAAGACGTCCACTAACGCAAGGTCGATCTCGACAGTTCAGCGGTTCTCGGCAATCATCCGGGAACCGCACATTCAGGGGGAGCTTTCATGAGCAGAAGCATGCTGGCGGGGATAATGCTCGCACTGTTGCCCGTATCCAGTTTCGCGGCGGACCTTATCGGCGACTATGCGCCGGTGGCCCGGCAGTGCACCGAGATCAGCCAGTCCGCGCTGACGGTCGATCAGGACGTGGCGACGCTGACCAGGGAAGTCGTGTCGCGCATGGACGAGGCGATCGCTGTTGCTGACGATCCGCGCTGGATCGCCTCGACGCGACCGGCCTTCGTCTGGGCGTCCGAAACCAAGGTCGCCTGCGGCAAGGCCTACGGTTACTTGCAATCCAACTGGCGCGACGAGGACTACATTGCCAAGTGCGATTGCTTCTACGCCAAAATGCGGCACTTCATGAATTGAGACAGCCGGTATGATCGACATGCCCCACGTTGTGGTTTCCCCGGCACGGCGCGTGTCGTCGTGCCGGCAATGGCTGGCACTCGGCGTGCTGGTGCTTGGCGTCCTTTCCGGCTGCCAGGGAGCTCCCACCGCTCCTGAAGTGCTCGACGTCGAATCGCCACAGGCAAGGCATGCCCGGCGCGCGGCCGAGCATGCGGTGAAGCCGCAGGAGAGCTTCGGAAGCGGCGCAACACGCATCGGGCTCATCACGGCACTGATGGCGCCGTCGGGCGAAACGGTGCGCGAACGCGACATTCGCGACGGTGCGTCGCTCGCGGTGGACGAGGTGGGCGGTGGTCAACTTTCGCTGCTGGTCGAAAATACCGACGGCTCGCCGCAGCAAGTCCAGGACGCCGCCAAGCGTCTCGCCGGCCAGAATGCGGCGTTGATTGCGCTAACGGTTGCGGACGTGCCTGTCGGCACCGTCCGCCAGGGGCTTGGCGCTTCGCGCGCGCCGTTGCTGGCGTTGCGCGGCAACGGCGCCGAACGGCCAGCCGGCACCTTCGCTTTCGTTTCCGACCGCATCGACAGTGCTGTCGAGGGCGCGTCCTATGCTTTCGCCTCCGGCCGCAAGCGGCTGGTGGTGCTCTTGCCCAGCGATGTCTCGGCCGCCGAGCGGCAAAGGCTGGACCGCGGCCTGGCGGGCTATGGCATCAAGCCGACGCTCGTCGCCGTAACCGGTACGGCCACATTTTCGAATGACGCCGCCGCCAAGGTGAAACTCAAGGACGTCGATGCCGTTCTCCTGCTCGGGTCGGAAGGCGGCGAGGTCGCTGCGCTGTCGCAGCTCAAGGCCAACGGCTATCTGAAGCCGAACGCGATGGTCGTCGGAACGTCCGGTTGGACGAATGCCGCCTACAAGAAACCGGAGTTTTCCGGAAGCCACCTTTGTCTGTTCGGTCCGGAGAACGGCTCGCGGATGACGTCGCGCTTTCTCGATCGCTACGAGCGCGCGGCAAGTGCGGACGCGGCCTATGGGTTCGACGTCATCGCCCTTGCAGCCGGTCTCGTGCGGTCCCAGGGGGAGGGTGCCATCAACCAGGAAAGTATCCGCGCGCCGAACGGCTTTGTCGGTGCTGCCGCCACGTTCCGGTTCACACGCGACGGCTCGGTGCAGCGAACCTGCGCGATTTATCAGGTGACCGCCGGCAGCGTGAAGCTTTTGGATCCTGCACCCCGCTCGTTCTGACGGGTCTTGCTCACTGAAAAACGAATGCGGCGACGGTCGTGGTTGGCGTGGCGTCCATAGGGTAAGAGGCAGGCGAGAGCGTAGCCCTTAAGCTTCAGGATATTCGCAAGCTGGCACCGCGTAGCCGCAGGCCGAGGCGGGCGGCGACGCGTTGCGATGAGACGTTGTCTCGATCGGTGCTGTAAAACAGGGTGCGGGAGCGAAGTGTCGGCAGCTGTGACCAGCCGGCCGTCGCAGCGGCGCCGAAACCCCGTCCCCGAAACGCCTTGGCGGTCACAAGTCCGAGTTCGGCCCCGGTATCGGCGAGCCGTGCCGCAAATGCCAGCGAGGCGACCTCGCCGTCGACGATGGCAGCGCACCAGGGCGTCCAGAAGTCGGCCACCTCGCGGAAGCCAAGGTCGAACCAGGCCTTGGGAATCCGGTCCGTCGCCCAGCTTCGCATCATCCCTGCGCCTTCTTCGGAGTCGCTGCCAACGAGCCGTGCGTCACCTTGATAAGGGGTGTCGTGCGGCAGCTCGAAGACAAGGCCGAAATTATGTTCGGCAGGTCCGTCGCCACCAAGCAGCGACAGATAGCGCTCAAGGTGCACCGGCGTGTTGGGATGGACGAAGGGCGGTTCGGATGCGGCGAGCCCTTCAAGCTCCGCGACCAGACCGTCTGGCAGGTCCGCGCGTGTTGCGCACAGGTTTGTCTCCGCGCACCCGGCGAGCCAGAAGCGCGGGCCCGGCGTCTGATCCGGATCGTTCTCGCACACGATCCGCCCGTCGGGGCGTGTTCGAAACAATGTGTGGAAGTCTGTTTTCAGCCAATGGCTTGCTGGAATCATGAGGCGATTGTTCAATAGTTTTCCGCATCCGTCGAGTGCGTTCCTGGCTTGCGGGAGAAGGTGCCCACGCCGAATTTGGTCGCGCGCAATCGGCGACAAATGAGCCTTGTGTCTAGGCGGGAGATTTCACGTCTTGCCAAAGCGTGAACGCTCATGGTAACGTTCCCACGAGCTTGAGGCCTGTCTTTCGATGATGGCTTCGGGCCCGGGAGGAAACATGAAGAACGGACCCCGGCAACGGGCCACCATTATCGACGTCGCGGAGCGGGCGGGGGTCTCGAAGAGCACGGTTGCGCGGGTTCTGGCCGGTTCTGCCAGCATTTCCGATGAGGCCCGCGATCGGGTGCTGAAGGCCGTTGCGGCCACCGGCTACGAGCGCAATCATCTCGCCGTCGGCATGCGCTCGGGGCGCAGCGGTCTGCTCGGCCTGGTCATTCCCGATATCACCAACCCCTTCTGGGCAGAAGTCGCTCGCGGCGCCCAGGATCGCGCCGCCAAGGACGACATTTCGCTCCTCGTCTTCTCGTCGGACTGGGATGCCGGCAAGGAAGCGACGCATCTGCGCGCCCTGCGCCGCGCCCGCGTCGATGGCGCGATCATCAACCCGGTCGCCGACAATTTCGATGATCTCGATCGCTTCGGCTTGCCCTTCGTCTTCATCGGGTCGAGCGCCGAGCGTTTCCCCGACACCTTGAGCGTCGGTTCGGACATTGCCCAGGCAGTCCGCCTTGGCATGGATATCCTCGTCGAGCGTGGACACCCGGCTCCGGCCCTGATGCTCGGTCCGCGGTCGCGTCTTGCACGCGCGCGGTTTCTGCGCGCCGTGCACGAGCATTGCGTGGCGCGCGACCTCGATCCCGACATCCTGCAGGTCGAAGAATCCGACTACACGGTCGAAGGCGGACGAAAGGCCATGGGACGCTTGCTTGCTGCGCCGTGGAGAGGCAGCCGCGCCGTTTTCGTCGCCAACGATCTGATGGCGCTCGGCGCCATGATCGCGGTTCGCGAGGCGGGGCTTCGGTGCCCGGAGGATATTTCCATTCTCGGCTTCGATGGCATTCCGGCGGGAGCGTTCTCCTGGCCGGGGCTGACGACGATCGAAAAGCCTGGTCGGCAGATCGGCATTCGCGCGGTCGAATGCCTGCTCGATCAGATTGCCGGTCGCCCGGAGCACGGCCGGATTTTTCTGCCGTGCCGACTGGTCGAGCGCGGTTCGCTTGCCGATGTCTCGGCCTTGGCACCCGTGCGCGCGGCGGCAGGGAGGTAACAATGACCGTAAGCAACGATCTTGTAGCGGATGCAGCCATGCCACAAAGTGGGAACGTTCCCAAAGTCCACCGGCAAAGCTTCACGAAAAGCGTGCGGCAATGGTGGCCCTATTACCTGATGATGGCGCCCGGCCTGATCTTCTTCGTGATCTTCCATTATTTCCCGATCTGGGAAGCCAAGATCGCCTTCGAGCAGCTGCGCATCATCCCACCGAACATCTGGGTCGGGATCAAGCATTTCCAGACGCTGTTCTCCTCGCCGATCTTCTGGCAGGTGCTGGCGAACACGCTGATCATCTCGACGATGAAGATCGTCTTCTTCTTCCCGATCCCGATCATCGTTGCGCTTTTGCTCAACGAGATTCGGGGCGGCGCTTTTCGCAAGTTCATCCAGTCGGCGATCTACCTGCCGCACTTCCTGTCCTGGGTCGTCATCGCCGGCGTGTTCATTGCCGTGCTCTCGCCAAGCGACGGTGCGGTCAACGATGTCATTGGTTTCTTCGGCCTGCAGCCCGTCTCCTTCATGACCGATACCGGTTCGATCCGCTGGGTCCTGGTCTTCTCGGAGATCTGGCGCTCCGCCGGCTGGGACAGCCTACTTTATCTCGCCGCCATCATCGCCATCGACCAGGAACTCTATGACGCGGCCGAGATCGACGGTGCCAACCGCTGGCAGAAGATCCGCTACGTCACCATTCCGGGCATCGTGCCGACCATTGCGACACTCTTCATCCTGAATGCCGGCATGTTCCTGAACGCCGACCTCAATCAGGTGATCAACTTCTCCAACGACGTGGTGCGCGCCAAGATCGATATCATCGACACCTATGTCTACCGCATCGGCCTGCAGACCGGCGAATACTCGCTGGCAACGGCCGCGGGTCTCTTCAAGGCCCTGCTCGGCATGCTGATGATCGTCGCCGCCCACCTTCTCTCGAAACGTCTTACTGGCAAGGGGGTATGGTGATGGCCGCCCACAACGTCCGCAGAACGCCGCTCGAGCGGCTCGAATATGCGATCATCGTCTCGACGCTCATGTTCCTTGTCGTCCTGACGGTCCAGCCGCTCTTGAACCTGCTCGCCATCTCCTTTTCGGATCCGGGCAAGGTTGCCGGCATGAGCGGCTTGACGGTCGTCCCGAATGGTTTCTCGACCGAAGTCTGGAACCTGCTGATCAACAACTCCGCGGTCCAGCGTGGTCTCTTCAACTCGATCTTCATCACGCTGGTCAGCACCTTTCTTGGTGTCGTGCTGACGGCGCTGATGGCCTGGGCGCTTTCGCGTCCCGGTCTGCCCGGCCGGCGCATCATCTTCGTCTTCGTGCTCGTCACGATCGTCTTTGAGCCCGGCATCATCCCGGACTACTTCATCAACAAGCGCCTCGGTCTGCTCGACAGCTACTGGTCGCTGATCCTCTTCAAGGTCGTCAACGCCTGGTACCTGATCATTCTTGTGCGCTTCTTCGAGGAAGTGCCGAAGGAACTGATCGAGGCGTCCGAACTCGATGGCGCCAATCCCTTCCAGATCTTCTGGTACGTGGCGCTGCCGCTCGCCAAGTCGGCGCTCGCGACCATCGCGCTCTTCTACTTCGTCTTCCATTGGAACGAGTTCTTCCGGGCGATGATCTACCTCAACGACCAGTCGAAGTGGCCGCTGCAGGTGGTGCTGCGCCAGTTCGTGGTCGAGGGCGACAAGCTCGCCATGGTCGGGGTCGTCGACAGCAACAACTACACCGGTGCGAGCCAGATCAATATTCGCGCGCTGAAGGCCGGCATGATCCTGCTGACCATCGCGCCGATCCTCGCGATCTACCCACTCATTCTGAAGTTCTTCACCAAGGGCACCATGAGCGGTGCGCTGAAGGGCTGATGATGCAGAACCCAGAGATAAAAGCCAAAGCATATTGGGAGGAACAAACATGCTTGGAAAAGTGATCCTTGGCGCAACCACCGCCATGGCATTGATGGCGAGCGTTGCCATGCCCGCCTTCGCCGATCCGGTGACGATCCGGGTCGTCTCTAAAGACCTGACGACGAGCAATCCGGACGACGTCAAGCTGATGAAGGCCTATGAGGAGGCGCTGAAGGCCAAGGGCACGGACATCCATATCCAGGTCATCGACCTGCCGTCTTCGGGCTATGCCGACAAGCTCAGCGCCATGCTTTTGTCCGGCGATATCCCCGACCTCATCTATTTCCAGGGTGGCGACACCAAGATGGCCGAGCAGGGCGTGCTGGAGGACTGGAACAACTGGCTGCCGAAGACGAGCTATCTGAAGGACGCGCTCTTCCCGCACAATGTCGAGCGGCTGAAGAACTACCCCTATCTGCTCTATGTCTACCCGCCGCGCATGCCACAGCCGGTGATCCGCACCGATTGGCTGGAAAAGTCTGGCGTTGCGGCGCCGAAGACGACCGACGACTACGTCTCGCTCTTCAAGTCGATCAAGGACGGTGACTTCGACGGCAACGGCAAGGCCGACAGCTACGGCGTGACCACCGCCGACAATACCCAGGAACTCGATGCCATCTTCAACCAGGCCTTCGGCGTGACCGGCACCTGGATGAAGAACGAGGCCGGCGAGTGGATCCATGCCCGCGTTTCCTCGGCGGAAAAGGCAAAGATCGGCTTCTACGCGTCGCTGCGTGAACAGGGTCTCTATGATCCGGAATTCATCACCACCAAGTGGGACGTGAAGGAAGACAAGTTCTACTCCGGCCGTGCCGGGGTGATCTTCGGTTCCTCCGCGGAAGTCATCGACATCTATGGCGGCAAGATGCGCCAGGCCCATCCCGGTGTGAACCTGAGCCTGCTTTCGCCACCGAAGGGTCCTGGTGGCCAGGGCCTGATGGCGCTCGACGTCTCCAAGGAAGCGCGCGGTCTCGCGATCGCGACGACCTCCGAACACAAGGAAGAGGTGGTCAAGCTGCTCGACTTCATCGCCAGCCCCGAGGGCCAGGCGATCGAACGGCTCGGCTTCGAGGGTGAGCAGTACACAAAGGACGGCGAAACCATCAAGCCGACCGACAAGCTCGCCACCTGGTATGCCCGTTTCCTCGTTGCCGCCAACTGGCAGCCACCGGTTCAGTGGCTCAGCGAAGCCGCGCAGCAATCGCTGAAGACGATCTCAGCCGACTTCAAGCCGGACAACGCGTTCGTCTGGCCTGCCGAATACGCCACCGACATCGACGCTACGGAAAACGTTTACCGGGCCTGGGTTTACAAGTTCGTCTCCGGCGAAGCCAAGATGGACCAGTGGGACCAGTTCGTTTCCGAGTGGAACGCCGCCGGCGGCGAGAAAATGACCGAATATGCAAGGACGGTTCTCAATGACAAATGATGCTCAAGGGCTCTCCCTCAAGGGACGGGTTCGGGCGCTTCTCTTTGGCGTCGCCTACGGCGACGCCATCGGGGCGCCGGTTGAAAAACTCTCCGCCGCGGAAATCCGCGAGCGCTATGGCCGGGTGGCGTCACTCGATACAGAGTGGCACCGCATGAAGCAGAACGAGGCGGCCCGTAACGGGCGTGTGCGTGGCGGCGGCATCGTCACCGACGATACGCTGATGACCCTTTGCGTGATGTCGATCTACGACGACGTCAAGCGCCACCTCGATGCCTGGGACATGGCGTCGGGCATGGTGCGCGAGATCGCCTGGACGCCGCGCTGGGTGCCGGAACTGCAGCGCGAAACGATGCTGATCGAGCGGCTGTTCTATCCGGAGAAGTGGATCTTCCAGCGCCATCAGCTTTCGGGTTGCGATCCGCGCCAGGGCGGCGTCGGCAACATGGTGAACTGTGGCGCGGCGATGTATATCGCGCCGATCGGCGTCGCCAATTCCTGTGATCCGAAGGCGGCCTATGACGAGGCAATCGCCTTTGCCTCCGGCCACCAGCAGAGTTTCGGCCTGGAGGCTGCCGGCGTACTGGCAGCCGCAGTCGCCGCCGCTTTCGTGCCGGGCACCACGCTCGATGCGGTCATCGAAGAAACGCTGGCCGTGGCGAAGGACGGAACGCGTGACGCGATCGCCGATATCGTCGAGGCTGCGCGCTCATTGAAGGGTGCTGATCACGCCACTGTCGTCGCCGAATTCCACCGCATCATCGCGCGCTATTCGCCGATGGGCGACGACGTGCAGCACACGCCGCAGAAGGCCGGTATTGCCACCGACGCCTACCAGCCGTCGCGTCTGCACGCGATCGAGGAACTGCCGCTGGCGCTCGGCTTTGCCGTCGTCAATGACGGTGATTTCTACAAGTCGATCATCGACGGCATCAACTCCGGCCGCGACACGGACTCGATCGGCGTCATGGCCGGCGCGATCCTCGGCGCCATGTACGGCGAAAGCATTATCGACCGGGCGATGGTCTCCCAGCTCGACCGCGTCAACAAGCTCGATCTCTACCGATCGGCCGATGCCTTTACCGCAACGGTGACCGCAATCCAGGCCGCCGACCACAAACGCGAAACGGCGCGGGCCACGGCGCGCGCAGGCCTCTTTGCCGTACCCGAGCTCACCCAGGTTCCCAGTCTCTAGAATTCGAAAGTATCCGATGCTCAGCACCACAGAAATCTTCGAGCGTATCTATTCCGGCTTTATCGGCAAGGCGATCGGCGTGCGCTTGGGCGCACCCGTCGAGCCGACGATCTGGAGCTATGAACGCATCCGGGACACCTATGGCGAGGTGACGGAATATCTGCGCGATTTCAAGAATTTCGCTGCCGACGACGACACCAACGGCCCGGTCTATTTCATCCGGGCGCTGCGCGACTACGGCCTCGGCGCCACCGCCGAAGAGGTCGGCAAGACCTGGCTGAACTATGCAGCCGAAGAACACGGCATGTACTGGTGGGGCGGCTTCGGCAACTCGACCGAGCATACCGCCTATCAGAACCTGCGTGCCGGCATCCCGGCGCCGCAATCCGGCTCGATCGCCCAGAACGGCACGACGGTTGCCGAACAGATCGGCGGCCAGATCTTCATCGACAGCTGGGGCTGGGTGCATCCGGCCGACCCGAAGAAGGCGGCCGAAGCCTCGGCACTTGCGGCAAGTGTCGCCCATGACGGCGAGGGCCTGCATGGCGCCCGCTTCTGCGCTGCAGCCATCGCCCAGGCTTTTGTTGCCAAGAACATTGAGGACGTCATCGAGACGGGTCTCGCGACCATCCCAGCCGACTCGCTTTATGCCAAGGTTTCGCGCGCGGTGCTTCGCTTCCACGAGGCCAACCGGAACGACTGGCGCGCCTGCCGCGACATGCTGACGGCGGATTGGGGCTATGACCGCTATCCCGGCGTCTGCCACATCATTCCGAATGCCGGCGTTTTGATCATGAGCCTGATCTACGGCCAGGGCGACCTGCCGCGCACCGTCGAGATTGCGACGATGGCCGGCTGGGACACGGACTGCAACGCCGGCAATGCCGGTGCGATCGTCGGCACGCTGCAGCAGGTGCGACCGGGTTGGGACAAGTACCGCAAGCCGATCAACGACTTCGTCGTCGCTTCGGGCGTGACGGGTACAGTCAACGTCGTCGACATTCCCTCCTTTGCCCGCGAGTTGACTGTGCTGGCGTTGCGCCTGCAGGGGCGGGAAGCTCCAGCACTCTGGGTCGAGGATTTCGAGCGCCGCGGCGTTCGCTTCGATTTCAACGCACCCGGCGCCACCCATGGTTTCCGCACCGAGCCGTTCAACCAGATTGCCGTCAAGGCATCGGCGGAGCGTCATACGGACAATGCCAAGGGATCGCTGGAAATCCTGCTCGACCGCCTCGAGCGCGGGCATGGCGGACGCATTTTCTGGAAGCCCTTCTATCGCCGCTCCGACTTCGACGATGAGCGCTACCGCCCGATGTTCACGCCGCTTGCCGATGACGGCCAGACGGTGTCGTTCAAGCTCTGGCTCGACCCGTGGAACGGTGACGGCAACCTGCGCGTGGCGCCCTATGTCCGCCGCGCCATGAGCGGCACCATCCAGGAAACCGGCGCCTGGCACGTGCCGTCTGCGAGCGGCTGGCAGGACTACGCCTTCACCATCCCCGACGGCAATGGTGAGGCGGTCGACGAGGTCGGCATCCTGGTCGAGTATTTCGGCCGACTGAAGTTCCTCGGCCGGCTGTTCCTTGCGGACTTCTCCGTCTCCGGTAAGGGCCGCGCCGTCATCGACCCGGCGAAGGAAGCGCATGAATGGGGCGGCATCACCCGCTTCACCTGGAACCGCGGCCATTGGAGCCTGCAACAGGGTCGCATCCATGCCCATACGGCTACCGACGCGGACGCCTGGACGGGCAACGCCTATCTCCGCGACGTCAGCGTCAAGGCCGAGCTTCAGCCGCACTCAGGCGCTTCGCATCTGCTGGTGGCGCGGGCTCAGGGCACGAGCCGCTTTTATGCCGCCGGTTTTGAGAACGGCGAAGCCGTGATCCTGCTCGAAGACCACGGCACGAAAGTCCTCGCCCACGCCCCGTTCCGTATCGAATACGGCCGGAGCTATGCGATCGATCTCACGGTCGTTGGCGGCAAGCTGACGCTCACCATTGATGGCGAGCGGGTGCTTCAGGCTGATGATGCGACGCTACGCTACGGCATGGCTGGCCTTCGCATGGCGTCTGCCGGGCGCATGTCGATCGGCCGGCTCGAGGTTGCCGAGCGCTAACTGCGGGCGGAAAGAAAGGGAGGAAACATGTCCGAGATAGAGCTTAGAAGCGTCGGCAAGAGCTACGGCAGTGTTGCCGTGCTCAACGACATCTCGCTGGAAATGGGCGACGGTGAATTCGTCGTGCTCGTCGGCCCCTCGGGCTGCGGCAAGTCTACGCTGTTGCGCATGATCGCCGGGCTGGAGGATATTTCAGCCGGCGAGATCACCATCGGCGGCAAGGTCGTCAACGACATGCCGGCCAAGGAGCGCGACATCGCCATGGTCTTCCAGTCCTACGCGCTCTATCCGCACATGAAGGTCGCGGAGAACATGAGCTTCGCCTTGAAGCTCGCCGGCGCGCCGAAAGCGGAGATCGAGAAGCGGGTGACCCAGGCGGCCGAAATCCTCGGCCTGGAAAAGCTGCTCGACCGCCTGCCGCGCGAACTCTCCGGCGGCCAGCGTCAGCGTGTCGCGATGGGTCGCGCCATCGTGCGCGACCCGCGCGCCTTCCTCTTCGACGAACCTCTGTCGAACCTCGATGCCAAGCTGCGCGTGAAGATGCGCAGCGAAATCAAGAAGCTGCACCAGCGGCTGCGTCGGACGATGGTCTACGTCACCCATGACCAGACCGAGGCCATGACCATGGCCGACAAGATCGTGGTCATGAACGGCGGAAAGATCGAGCAGGCGGGCGCCCCGCTCGACCTCTACAACGATCCCGCCAACCTCTTCGTCGCCGGCTTCATCGGCTCGCCGGAGATCAACCTGATCGAGGCGATCTCCGAGGGTGAGACGGCCTTGACCCGGGATGGCGTCTCCTTGCCGCTCGGGCGAAAGGTGGAGGCGGGCAAGCGGGTCGTCTGCGGCATTCGCCCGCAACACATCACGCTTGGAACAACGGGCGTGCCGGGCCGCATCAGCCTGGTCGAGCCGACCGGCGAGGACCAGGAAATCGTCGTCGACATGGGCGGCCAGGATATCACGGTCGTCGTCCACGGCGGCAAGCTGCTTGCAGCCGGTCAGGACGTGACGCTGAAGATCGATGCAGACAAGGTTCTGCTCTTCGACAAGGACACCGGGGAGCGCCTTCGATGAGCGGATTTGCGAAGCGACAGTTCGATCCCGATGCCAAGGGACCGCTTGCAGGTACGAGGGTCCTTGATCTTTCCCGGCTCGTTGCCGGCAACATGCTGTCGTTGCAACTGGCCGATGCCGGCGCCGACGTCATCAAGATCGAGCCGCCGGCAGGCGATCCGCTCCGCGATTGGAAGGACGATGGCCACTCGCTCTATTGGAAGACCTATAGCCGCAACAAGCGCTCCGTCGTTCTGAACCTCCGGCAGGAGGCGGCGATGACGGCGCTCTGGGCGCTGATCGATACGGCCGACGTCTTCATCGAGAACTTCCGGCCGGGAACGCTTGAGCGTATGGGGCTTTCGCCGGAAGCGCTGCACGCGCGCAATCCCAACCTGATCATCGTGCGCATTTCCGGTTTCGGCCAGACCGGGCCTTACGCGCAGTTCCCAGGCTTTGGCACCATCATCGAAGGCATGAGCGGTTTTGCTTACCGCACCGGCTTTCCCGATCGCGAGCCCGTGCTGCCGCCGCTGGCGCTTGCCGACATGATCGCCGGTGTCTATGGCAGCTCGGCCACCGTGACCGCGCTGCTTGCGCGCGATCGCGGCTACGCAAAAGGGCAGGTTATCGACCTGTCGCTGCTGGAACCGATGTTCTCGGTGCTCGGGCCGGAGGCGGCGATCTATCAGACGACCGGCAAGATCAAGGAGCGCGTCGGCAGCGCCTCCAACACGGCCGCCCCACGCAACGTCTACCGCTGCCGCGACGGAAAGTATGTGGCACTGTCCGGATCGACACCCCAGGTCGCACGGCGGATCTTCGAGATCATCGGCCGCGCCGACATGAACCAGGACCCGCGCTTTGCCACCAATTCGGAGCGCGTCAAAAACCGCGACCTGGTCGACGAGGCCGTAGGCGGTTGGTTTGCCCGGCATGACCATGACGAGGCGCTGAAGATCATGCGCGACGCCGGTGCGACGGTCGGGCCGATCTACAATATTGCAGACGCCGCGTCCGACCCCCATTTCGCCGAGCGCGAAATCATCGTCGATGTCGAGGACGCCGAGTTCGGCAGCCTGCCGATGCACAACATCGTTCCGCGGCTTTCCGAGACGCCGGGTGTCTGGCGGAGGCCTGCACCAGCGCTTGGGGAGCACACGGCCGAAGTTCTGGCTGAGGCGGGACTGGATAGCGGCGCGATCGCGACGATTGTCCAAGGGGAGGCCGCGTGAGGCTTCGCTCCCTTCTCTACGTCCCGGCCTCGTCCGAGACGTTCATCGCCAAGGCGCACGAGCGCGGCGCGGATGCGATCATCCTCGACCTGGAGGATTCCGTCGCCCTGGAGCAGAAGCAGGCCGCTAGGGATGGGCTGAAGGACGCCGTGGCGCAGGTGGGACGCGGTGGCGCGACCGTCTTCGTCCGCATCAATTCGGCGCCGGAACTGCGGATGGCGGATGCAGAGGCCGCCTGCCTTGCCGGCGCCTTCGGCCTCTATGTCGCGAAAGCCCGGTCGCCGCAGGAGCTAGAGGATATTGCAGCGCATCTGGAGCCGATTGAGCAGCGGATCGGCCGGCCGCCGGTCGCCTTCGTGCCGCTCCTTGAGGATGCAGGCGCCGTTCTCGATGCGCGCGCGATTGCGCGCGTCAGCCGTGTGACCGGCCTTGCCGCTGGCGGCGAAGACATCGCGACCAGCATGGGCGCAGAACCCCTGCCAGACGTCTTGCGCCTTCCGAAACTGATGGTCCACCTTGCTGCCAAGGCGGAAGGAAAGCTCTCCTTCGGGATGCTTCTGACGGTTGCCGATTACAGGCGGCTAGATGCCTTGAAGGCAGCCGCTCGTGAGGCGAAGGCCCACGGATTTGACGGCGCGAGCTGTGTCCACCCGTCCGTGGTCCCAGTGCTGAACGAGGCCTACTCGCCGAGCCCAGAACGGATCGCCTGGGCAAAGACCGTGATCGACGCAGCGAAGACGGCTCAGGCAGACGGTCGTGGCGCCTTTGCGCTCAACGGCGTCATGGTCGATGCGCCGATCATCGAGCGCGCGCGTCATATTCTGCAACAGGCAGGTGGCTGAGTCCGGCCTGGCGGAAACGCAGCCGCGATCGTGTGGTCTGCTGTCTTGCGGTTGCACCTGTCGCCGAATGTGCAATGATCCTGAAATTGTACGACTTTAACCGGCTGAAAACGCGGGACGCCTTTGTCGTCACGGCCCGTTTTCAGTGGCACTCCGGCATGCAGGGATTTCGAACAGCTTAGACACCCAGAAGGGAATGTGATCATGCGTAGACTTCTTGCGTACCTGACGATCGCTTCGTTCTTCTCAACTTCAGCCTTTGCAGATCCTGCCATCCTGACTGCAATCGTGAACTTCAGGGTGGGGCCGGGAACCGGATTTGACGCGATGCGCGTGATCCCCCAGGGCGAGGAAGTCGACATCAAGGAATGCGATGCGGAAGCCTCCTGGTGCGCCGTGAGTTATGCCGGGGCAAACGGCTTCGTTGCCGGCAAGTATCTTAACCAGTCCGATGCCACCGCGCCGGCCTGGCCAAGGATGTTCACCACCGAAAAGGGCGCGACGATCACGCTCTTCCAGCCGCAGATCACGTCCTGGAAGGATTTCAAGGAGCTCGAAGCCCTTGTCGCCACCGAGCTCAAACCATCCGCCGACGCCAAGCCGATCTATGGCATCATCGGGCTTTCGGCCAAGACCGTGGCCGACGAGGCAACGGAAAACGTCACGCTGACGGATGTGCGCACCACGCGGCTCGATTTTTCCGCCCTGGACCGGCAGCAGCTTGCGGACCTTGCGCTCGACATCGGCAAGCTTGTCCCGACCGATCCGATCGTCGTGTCGCAGCAACGCCTGGCGGCAAGCCTTGCGGACTTCCAGCGCCTCGCCGATATCCCCGATATCAAGGCCGATCCGCCGCCGATCTTTGTCAGTGAAACGCCGGCCATCCTGGTGCAGACGGACGGAAAGCCGGTGACGGCGCCGGTCAAGGGTGTCGAGGGCCTCTCCTTCGTGGTCAACACGAACTGGGATCTCTTCAAGGTGGATCAGTCGGCAGACTACTATCTGCGGAGCGAAAAGAACTGGCTGACGTCGAAGGCCCTGGAGAGCGGCTGGGTTGCGGCGGCATCGGTGCCGGACGTCTTTTCCAAGCTGCCGGAGATCGACAACTGGAAAGGGGTAAAAGCTGCCCTTCCGCCCACGCCCTTCAGCGATAATCAGCTTCCGAAGGTCTTCTATTCGGAGAAGCCTGCGGAGCTTTTGATCTTTGAGGGAAAACCGGCCCTCGAACCGATCGCGGGTACGGGGCTGGATTGGGTATCCAACACGACCAGCTCGGTGTTTTTCCATCGGGCCAGCAAGACGTGGTACACGCTTCTGTCCGGACGGTGGTTTTCATCAACGTCGCTCGAAGGTCCCTGGACCTTTGCCACGCCTGATCTGCCAGATGATTTCGTGAACCTGCCCGACGACGCCTCCTACTCGGCCGTGCGCGCGTCGGTCCCCGGGACGTCGGAAAGCGCAATGGCGCGTCTGCGGGCGAGCATTCCGAAGCTCGCACGGGTTTCGACCGATGGATCGCTGAAGGTGGATGTGCACTACAATGGTGAGCCGAAGTTCGAGCCGATCGAAGGCACGTCGATGTTCTATGCCGTCAACGCCAACGAGCAAGTCATCAAGGTTGCGGACAAGTACTTCGTTCTGAAAGACGGTATCTGGTTCGTCGGTGATACGCCGACCGGGCCCTTTGCCGTTGCCCGCGCCGTTGCCGATGAGATCTACACGATCCCATCGTCGTCTTCGGTCTATAACGCGACCTATGTCCGCATCTACGACACGGAGCCGGATGCCATCTGGTACGGCTACACGCTCGGCTATCTCTATACCTACCTTGCCTGGGACACCGTCGTCTGGGGCTCGGGCTGGTATTATCCGCCCTATTGGGACTATTACGACGACGATTGGCCCTATTATCCGCCGCCGATCAGCTACGGGTTCGGCGCCTCATACAACCCAGCCTACGGTACGTTCGGGCGCTATGGCTACGCCTATGGCCCGGAAAGGGGTCTTGCCTTCGGCGCAGCTTATAACCCTGTCACGGGCACACGGTTCCGCGGCGGCGCGGTGGCGGGTCCCGGCGGCGAGCGCGGTTTCATTTCTGCCTACAATCCACGCACGGGCAACGCGATGGTCGCGCGGGGCGGGCAGAATGTCTACGGCTCGTGGGGCAGTGTAGCCGTCAAGCACGGTGGTGAGTTCGCGCGCATCAGCGGCGGATCGACCGGCAGTGCCGGCGGCCTGCGCTGGCGAAATTCGGAAGGCGACAAGGGCTTCATCGTCGGCAGCAAGGGCGGTGACGTCTATGCCGGCCGCGATGGCAGCGTCTATCGCCGTCAGGACGGCCAATGGCAGAAGCACACGCCGGATGGCTGGCAACCGGTTCAGCGGCCGAACGGGGAAAACCTGCGCAATGCCGCCCAAGGCGCGATATCCAACCGGCCCCAAGCCGCACAGCGTATCCAGAACCGGGCCGAGACGAGAACCACACCGCGCCGCAGTCCGCAGGTTCGCCAACGGGCGCCGGATCATCTGTCCTTCGATCGTGCCGGACGGCAATTCGGCAACCAGAACGAACTCAGCCGCAATTATGGGCGGCTCTATCAGGAGTCCGGCCGGAACTTCCAGAGCTTTGACCGTGGTGGCGGCGGCTACAGCGGTGGCGGTTTCCAGGGTGGCAACCGCGGCAGCTTCCACGGAGGAGGCGGGCGCGGCGGCGGCGCTGCCTTCCGCGGCGGCGGTGGCGGGCGTGGCGGCGGCGGTCGCGGTCGCTGAGGAAACACGGCCGTTCCGGCACGTTTTCCCGAGCGGCCGCGATAGGCGCGGCAATGGCGGGTGCGGGGTCGCGCCTGCTCAGGCGAAGAACAGCGGCGTGATCATCGGATCGTCTGCCGGTGTGGCGCAGGCTTGGTGGTACGGCGGACCCGACCATCGAGCCTTCAGCGCTGACAATCGGTCCGGTATCAGCCGTCCGACCAGAAGCGGTCCTTGTTGAAGCTCTTGTCTTCCTTGCCGGCCGGGGACGCGCGCTTCGGAACGCGCGGCGTATCGTCGGCGCTTGCCACCGAAAGCTCCAGGTTCGCCGGAAGGGCTAGCCGCTCCAGCTCCTTGGCCGGCGCCAGTGCCCATTTGAAGAGCGCGGCGTCGCGAATTGTCCATTCGGCTTTTGCAGACGCCGGGCCGGTGAGGCTGCTTTCGCCTGCAGCCGGATGGCGCATCATGCCCACGCCAAGCGCGACCTTGAACGACGAGGAGGGAACGAAAGCCGAGACGTTCGTGGGAAGCGCGCGCTCAGGCGTGGGGGTGGGCGTAACGGTTGCGGCGGTCGCCGTGGCGCGCAGAGTCGGCAGCGGGACGCTGATCGCCGCAAGGTCGAAGAACGGCGACTTTTCGGCTGCTTCCTTCCGCATGGTCTGAAGCTCGAGGGCTTCTTCTCCGCGGCTCTTGCGCGTCGGAAGCATCGCGGTCAGTAGTGTGTTGTCGGAGGTTTCTCTGCCTTTGACTTTTGCCGGACCGGCGCTGTTTGCAGCGACGATCGAGGTTGCCTTGACCCGTCGCTTGTAGTCGGCCATCGCCTGGTCATAACCTGGCAAAGCCCCGCCGCTGGCGGGAAGATGGAGGGTCTTTCCGTTCGGGAAGACGCGGGCGAGTTCCTGGCGCGACATCCGCGGCCACGCCCGCACGTTTCCGACGTCGAGATGCACGAAGGGAGATCCTGACGTGGGATAGTAGCCCACGCCGCCGACCTGCATCTGCATGGCGATTTCCCGCAGCCGGGTAAGCTTCACGCCCGGGATATAGAAATCCATCGCCTTACCCAGCATGTGCTGGCTGTTCTTGGCGACCCCGGTGCTGCGCGAGCGGCCGCGCAGCATGCTGTTGGTGGCCGGCGAACGGTAGGCCGAGACGACGTTGATGTAGTCCTTGCCGCCGGCGCGCTGATAGACCTCCCAGACGAGATCGAGGAGACGCGGGTCCATGCGGGCAGGCTCGTTCCGGCGCCAGTCGCGCAGGAAACGGTTGATCTGCGCCAGCCCCTTCTGGTCGTATTTGCCGTCCCGTTTGAAGGTGATCGTCGCGCGCTCGCCGGTGTGCGTGAAGAACAGCTTCAGCGAGCGGACTTCTGCCGACGCCGCCGTGCTGGTGAACGCCATGGCGGACGCTGCAAGGGCGGTGACTGCGGCCGCTCGTGCGGCCCACCGGGCGATACGCTTGACGCCTCTGACGACGGCAGGCGAGGCAGGTTCTGGATACGCAGTTACAGGATACTCAGACACAGCGGCTTCCGATTCAAACGAGGTACAATCCACCGGCGGTAACAACCGGCGGCTCGGCTCTTCAACGGAGATTATGGTCAACAAAGGATTAAGAAGCGGTTGATGCGATTGGACGTGTTTCCCGGTGACGCATTTTTGGGACGCCACCGGATTTCAGGGCCTCGGCTTGCCCATACCAGATCGGTCGCGTGAAGGTGTTGGGCCTTGTTTTCCGCAATCTATACATTAGTTACTATGAATGGATGAGTTGGTTGCACCGCGGTACTTGCATCGCCAAGGTGTCTCATGAAAAGCACGAAAGACGTCATTGCCGAACTGACCCGCGCCGCGCGCGATGTTCACATGCTGACGGAGGGCGAAAAACTCCGTCTTGTCTCCCGGGCCTATGTCACGATCAAGGAAGGTTGGGAGCTGCTCGGGCAGCCCAATCGCATCGTGGAGTCAGCCGAAACGATGGACGTCATCCGCGCCGGCGGCATGCCGGTGCATCTCTACGACGACGAGATGCGGGCAATCCTCCAGGAGGCCGTCAAGGTCATCAAGCAGATCGAAGCGGCGATGGAAGCCAAGAATGCTCCGGCACCCGCGTCCGGCGAAGATACCAGCCAAGAGCCGTGAACGAGCCCGAAGCAATTCGAGCGGCGACGTTCTAATTGGCGAGTTCGGTCAAATGGCCGTCGGGGATCTGATCCGTGGCGCGCTACATCGCAATTCGATTGGACGTGAGGATCAGAATAATCGCCGGGCCCGCCAGGAAGGCGGCGAGGAAAAGGGCCGACAGGAACGAGCGCAGGAGGAAGCGCAGCAGGGGTCTCCGGGTCATCGGGCGGCCCGATACGCATTCCGCCGATTGACCGTTTGCAATTCCGTTGCGGAAGCGCACTCCGCTTTTGACGCCGTCATGCTCCCTGTTCCTTTCCGGTTCGTTGAAGGCCGCGCCCCTTGTGCCGATCTTGCGAGGGCGGCTCGACGCGTTTGCTAGGTCCCAACAATTGCAGCAATGTTACGCTCGGCCGCCCCGTGGTTTCCGTAATGCTGCTGTAATTCTTGCCGCAGATTCGGAAGGCCGAAGCCATGGGGTGCCGATGCGGATATTGCTGATCGAAGACGAGAGGGAACTGGCGGCGGCGCTGGCTGTGGCGCTCAGCAAATATGGCATGGTCATCGACCATACGACCCATCTCGCCGACGCAGCCGAGCTTGCCCGTCAGAACGACTACGGCGCTATTCTTCTCGACCGCCGCTTGCCCGACGGCGAAGGGCTCAGCTTCATCCCGCAATTGCGCCGCATTGGCCAGGACGCGCCGATCATCGTCTTGACGGCGCGCAACGAGCCGATGGAGCGGGTTGAAGGCCTCGACATCGGGGCGGACGACTATCTCGGCAAGCCCTTTCTCGTCGAGGAACTGATGGCACGCCTGCGCGCCGTGCTGCGCCGTCCCGCGGCACTCGCTGAACTCGAGATCAAGGTCGGGCGCATGGCGCTCGATCCGCTGAACCTCACCGTGACCGTCGATGACGTGAAGCTCGACGTCCCGAGGCGCGAACTCTTCGTGCTCCAGGCGCTTGCGAGGCGCCGGGAGAAGACCGTTCTTCGCTCGACGCTCGAAGCTGCCGTCTACAACTACGAAGAAGAGATCCAGTCGAACGCGATCGACGCCCACATTTCAAGGCTGCGCAAGCGGCTGGCTGATGCTGGCGCCGGCGTCTCGATCCACAACATCCGTGGGGTCGGCTACCTCCTGAAGGAAGAGTGATGACGGGCCAGGCGGCAAGACGCAATCCATCGCTCTGGTGGCGGCTCAGCTGGCAGTTGAGCCTCGTGATCATCGCCGTCGTCGCCTCGGTGATCATTGGGCTCTGCATCTGGGCAGCCACGATCATGTCGCCGAACACGGCGATGGAAGGGACGGTCGTCTCGGTCGTGTCCGGTGCCGTAGGCCGGGGCAGCGATGGTGCAATGCAGCTTTCCGAGACCGACGATCTGGCGGCGCTCAAGGCACAAAACGGTGCCTTGTGGTTCGTGGTCGCCACCACCAGCGGTGCCTTCACCTCCTATGGGTCTGTTCCGCCCGCCTATGCCTCACTGCCCCAGGTAATCCATCTGTTCGACGAAGCCGATATCAGGGGAGCCGCAACCACCCGCGAGATTGCGACGATCGAAAACGCGAAGACACCGGCCGGCGAAGTGCGGATCCTGTTTGGCGGCGTGGCGGACAAGGGTTGGGGTGCCCTGGCTCTTTTGGCGAAGGCCTACCCGATCTACCTGTCTTTGATCGCCAGTGCGCTTCCGGCGATTTTTCTTGCTGTTCCCCATATCGTCGGTCGCGCGCTGGCGACGGTGAGCGAGGTTGCCGACGAAGCATCGCGGATCGATCCGCGCCGCCACGGGACGCGGCTGCCGCTCGCGGGTATCCCGAACGAGGTCGCCCCGGTTCTGGTCGCCTTTAACGGCGCACTTGAGCGCCTCGAAGACGAGGCCAGGAAGCGACGGCGCTTTCTGGTCGATGCGGCCCACGAACTGCGAACCCCCATTGCCATCATGCAGACGCGCATCGACGGCATGGCGGAGGGCCGGGAGCGAACGCGCCTGATGGACGACGTTGCCCGGCTCGCAGAAACGGCGGAGCAGCTTCTGGATTTCGAGCGCAACGACCAGGCGCTCGCTCTGGACGAGCCGATGGATCTGGTCGACATCGCCCGATCGGCTGTCGCCGATCTCGCCCCGATGGCGATCGCGGGAGGTTATCAGGTGTCATTCCACAGTGACGTGGAGACGCTTGCGCGAAAGGGCAACCCACCTGCCGTCTTGCGCGCGGTCAACAACCTCGTCCGAAACGCCATCGATCACGGCGGCAATGCCGGCCTGATTGCCGTCTCCGTCTCAAGAGATGGGCGCGTCGAGGTTTCCGACGAAGGACCTGGCATACCTGCCGAGCATCAAGAACTCGTTTTCGAGCCGTTTTACAGGGTTTCTCCCAAAGAAACGGGCGCGGGTCTTGGTTTGAGCCTGGTGAAACAGGTGGTTTCCAACCACGGGGGCCGCGTCAGCCTCACGAGTTCAGCGAACGGAACCAAGGTTGCCGTCCACCTCTGATCGGCGACAGGCTTCCACACTGTGTCAGCGTCACCCTTGCGCCCAGGCCTTTCGTCATGACAGCTTTTCCGGTGACAGCTCGAACCAGCTTGTAATTCTGTAGCAATTGTCCATCCCCAAGGTCGCCGTTGCATGTCAACGGAGATCATGGAACGTGCTAAAACAATATTTTATTCAATCTCTTAATAGGGTTTCTTCAGCACTCGTCCCGGCCCGCGCGGTGGGCCTGGCAGGACTACTCTCGGTGGCCCTGGCCGGATGCCAATCGGTTCCATTGAAGGAAGCGGGGACGCTGACCTCCTATAGCAAGCTCGGCCCGTCGAAAGGCATGGTGGCGAAGAAACGCCTCTACGTCGACGGACAACGCCTGGCCGGCGTAAGAACCATCCGCATCGCGCCGACGATGTTTTCCTCTGCCGCCGCCTCCAAGATCAAGTCCGGTGCCGATCGAGATCTGGTCTCGAACGCTCTCGACCGGGCGCTCTGCGTCGCGCTCAGCGACAGATATCAGATGGTTTCCGCCGATCAGCCTGCTGATCTGACGGTTCGCTCCGTGGTCGCCGATATTGTTCCGACAGACAAGGCGCTCGCAGGGGTTTCGACGGCCGTGACCGTTGGCACCGGGTTCGTGCTCCCCGTCAGCGCGCCGCGATTGCCTGTAGGCCTCGGGGGCCTGGCCGTCGAGGCCGAAGCTGTCGATGCCGGTGGCGCGCAAATCGCTGCGATGCTTTGGGCGAGGGGGGCGAATTCGATCCTCGACAAGCCCCGTGTTTCCGAAGTCGGCGACGCCTATAGCTTTGCGACGAAATTCGCCAACGAATTTTCGCAGGTGCTGATTTCCGGCAAGGAACCGAAGGCCTTGGATATCTCGCTGCCAACCCGGCAGCGCGTGCAGTCCTGGTTGGGTGGCAAACCCAAATATGCCGCCTGCGATGCCTTCGGCCGGGCGCCGGGCCTTGTCGGCGCGATCGCAGCCAAATATGGCGCACCGCCTCAATGGACCGACAAGAAGCCGAAAGCCGGGGCGGAACAGGCGCTCAAGCCTCACATTGCCCGGTAGCTTGCCGTCGGCGCTCCCTACTTCACGCCACCATGGGCAAGCCCGCTCACAAGGTAGCGTTGCATGAACAGCGCGACCAGATAGACGGGCGCGATGCCGGCCAGGGAGGCGGCTGCCATCTGGCCGAAGTTCACCAACCGGTCGCCCTGGAAGAGCGAGATGCCGACCGGCAAGGTCCGCGTGGTGTCGGAGAAGGTGAAGGCGGAAGCAAACAGGAACTCGTTGTAGGACAAGACCGTGACGATGATGAAGGTCGCGACGATCCCCGGCGCGATGATCGGCACGACGATCTGCAGCAGCGTGCGCAACGGACCGGCGCCGTCCATCGCCGCTGCCTGCTCGATTTCGATCGGCATGCGACGCAGGAACGGCATCAGCAACCAGAAGGCGACGGGCACGTTGGCGAAGCCGTAGATGAGAACAAGCCCGGCGCGCGTATCGAGCAGTCCGGTTGTCTTCAGCAGGAAAAACAGCGGGATCAGCGCCACGATCGGCGGAGCCATGTAGCTCGAGAGCGTAACGTCCGACAGCCACTTGCCACCGATCTTCAGCCGCAGGACGGCATAGGCCGACGGCAGCGCCAGTGCGATGGTGACCAGGCCCGAGACCAGCGACACGATCACGGAATTCAGGATGAAGCCGAGGATGTTGGCCGCATCGAAGGCTGCCGGCCAGTTCGCGAGCGTCGGCGTCGTCGGCCAGAAGCGGCCGTTGAGCACGTCGTCCTTCGTCTTCAAGGAAACCGCGATGAGATAGAGGAAGGGCAGGGCAAAGAAGCTGACGACGGGCGCCGCCGCAAGTCCGAGCCACAGATGTCGCGCGGCGGGCTTCATAGTTCTCGTCTTTCGAAGTGCTGGTGCAGTCGCACGACGGGCAAGGTCACAAGTCCGATGACCAACGCGTAGATCATCGTCTCGGCTGCGGCGCGGCCGACGTCGAACTGTTCGATTGCCCGCCGATAGATGGCAAAGCCGGCCGATGTCGTCGCAAAGCCGGGCCCGCCGAAGGTCAGGATGTAGACGAGGTCGAAGAGCTTGAACGACAAAATAAGTTTCAGCAGATAGATCGACGAAAGCGGTGCGGCGACCAGCGGCAGGGTGATGTGCCAGAAACGCTGCCAGCCATTGGCCCCGTCCACCATGGCCGCCTCGCGAACGCTCTCAGGCACCGTGGAAAGGGCCGCAAAGCAGAGAATGACGATGAAGGGCGTCCATTGCCAGAGATCCGCTACGCCGATTGCCAGCCAGGCGAGCGTCGGGTGGCCGAGAAAGGAAATCGGCTCGGAGATCACGCCGTAGGTAATCAGGGTGCCGTTCAAGAGCCCGCCTGCCGGCGCGAAGATCAGCTTCCAGGCGATGCCGACCATGACCGGTGGGGTCATCAGCGGCAACAGCACGAGGCTCATCAGGAAGCGGCCGGCCTTCAACAGGGACGTAAAAAGCAGCGCGATCAGGAAGCCAAGCGCAAGCTGCACCAGCGAGGTGGCAAGCGCATAGGCGACGCTTCTGCCGATGGCTGCAAGGAAGATCGGATCCTGAAGCGCCGTTGCAAAGTGCTTGATGCCGACGAAGCCGCGGAACGGCTTTCCGAGCGTGCTCTTGCTGAAGGCGAGCGCCAGCAGAAAGACGGTCGGGTAAAGCGTCGTGACGACCAGCGCGACGAGGACCGGCGCGATCCAGGCGAGCCGACCGAGACGCGCCCGAAGGGCGTGGCTGCGCGCGGCGACACCGGCCGCACCGGCGGGTTCCAGCACCTCGACGGCAAAGGCGGTCATGCGGCCTCGGCCAGATCCGGGCGCGTCGGCCCACTGCCGGCCCGGGTGGCGAGCAACATGTCCTCGATATCGTCGAGGTCGCGGGGGGTGAGCTCAAGGGTTGCAGCATCGATCCAGCCGTCGATCTGCAGCGGTTCGCGCGCGCCGATGATGGCTCCGGTAACGCCGGGCCAGGAAATCGCCCAGGCGGCGGCGACCGCAGCGACGGTCGTTTCGTGTCGCGCGGCAATCGGCCTCAAGCCTTCGGTGAAGGCGAGGTTGCGGTGAAGCGCTTCGCCTGAAAATTCCTCGTCGCGCGATCGCCAGTCGTCCTGCGGAAGGGCCCGAGCGCGCGCCGGCGTAAAGGCGCCGGTGAGCAGGCCCGATTGCAGCGGGCTGTAGGCGATGACGCCGCTGCCATGCGCCTGCACCCAGGGCAGCTCTGCTCTGGCGAACTGGCGCTTGATCGCCGAAAAGGGCGGTTGCACGACATCGACGGGCGCGACCGTTGCCGCGCGCTCGAGAAGCGCCCGATCGTGGTTCGAAAGCCCGATGGCCCTAACCTTGCCCTCTTTCTTCAATTCGGCAAACGTCGCCCAATAGTCCTCGACCGGCGTGCCGTCATTGGCAGGCCAGTGCACCTGGTAGAGGTCGATGACGTCGACGCCGAGCCGCTTCAGGGAAGCCTCCAACTCGCGGCGAATGGACTGGGCATTGCCGATGCGGGCTGGAAGAGCGTTGCGGTTGTCCGGGTCCCAGATCAGCCCGGCCTTGGTGAAGATCAACGGACGTTCGGATCGTGGGATGGTCGAAAGCGCCTCGCGCACGATGTGCTCGGAATGACCGAGGCCATAGACGGGCGCCGTGTCGATCCAGTTGATGCCGCGCTCGACCGCATGGCGGATGGCGGCGATCGACCGGGTATCGTCCTGGCTTCCCCATCCCCATCCCCAATCGGGGCCACCGATGGCCCAGGCGCCAAAGCCAACGGGCGTGATGTCGAAATCGGTTCGGCCGAGCCTGCGCTTCGGCAAGGATCTTGCGCTCATGGTCTTTTGCCTCGTTGAAAGAAAGTGGCGGGGCGGCGCCGGGAGGAAGCGCCACCCCGCAAGCAATCAGCCGTTGGTCTCGATGATTTCGGTCCAGGCCTGGTGGGCGTCGGCGATCGCCTGTTCCGCGCTTTTGGTGCCGGCGAGCGCCAGGGCCAGTTCGTCGGTCAATGCATTTTCGAGTTTCGGCGCGTAGACGGCGGTTGGCCAGGCCAGGCTGTTTTCCAATGCGCCATCATCGAGTAGCGGTTGCACCAGCGGCTGGAAGTCCTTGAACTTCTGCGATTTCAGCCCCGATTGGCGGTCCGGGTCGATGCCCGATCCGGTGAGCGCCAGAAGCTCCTGGTGGTAGTCCTTGCCGGTCGCAAACTTGATCAGATCCCAGGCGACATCCTTGTTCTTCGATCCGCTGGTGATCGCAAAGCCGAAGCCGGCATTGAAGGCGAGGCGGGGTGTCTTGTTGCTGCCGCCGACGGGAATACGCGCAACGCCCCACTTGTCGACAATCTTCGAGCCCTTGGGGTCCTGCGCATAGCCGCCGAGATCAGTCCAGAAGTCGATCTGTGCCGCCTTGCCGTTGAGAAAGGCGGGCAGCCCTTCTTCGAAGCGGGTTTCGAGTGGGGTCGGCAGCGCGTGGGGTGCCGACGCAAGAAGCGACTTCAGGGCCTCGACCGCCTCCGTGCTGTCGAGCGCCGAGGTGCCGTCCGCCTTCAGGAAGTTGCCGCCGAAGCCGGTGAGCCGGTTGGCGTAGGTGGACAGAATGATGACCGGGATCTTCGCGCCCAGAACCGCCGCACCATAGATCCCGTTCTTCTTTTCCGCCTCGGTAATCACCCGGGCGTTCTCGTTGTATTCGTCCCAGGTGGCCGGCGCCTTCAGGCCGTAGCGGTCAAACAGCTCGCGGTTATAGAAAAGCAGATGGCTGTCACCGTCATAGGGCAAGCCATAACGGCGGCCGTCATGCAGCGTGTACTGGTCGTAGATGGTCTGGATGAAGTCTTCCGGCTGGATCTCGGCCTTGTCGCGCTCGATGAGATCGGTGACGTCCTCGATCACGCCATCGTCGGCCAGCTGCCCCTTGTAGGTATAGAAATAGTCGATGACGTCGAACTGGTTGGCGCCCGACTGCACGTCCAGCGTTGCCTTGACGCTGACCTGGTCGTAGGGCACCGCCGTGACGTTGACCTTGGCTCCGGTCAGTTTTTCGAAATCCTCGGCGATCTTCCTGCCCGTCACGACGTGCGGCTGGATGATCAGGAGATTGACCGTGCGGCCGGCATATTTGGTACCGGATGCAAGCGCCGTCGAGGAGGCAAACGGCGCGACGAAGGGCAGGGCGCCGGCAGCGGCGAGCGTTTTCAGCACACTGCGGCGGCGATACGCCTGGCTGAAAATGGAACTGTGCATGGGATCCTCCGTCGAAATCTGGGCTTAGCCAGCGTTGTCATCCGTCGCGGGCGGAGCGGGTCCGGCTCACGTGTTGCCAGCATCATGGGCGAGAAGTCCCGATCATTACACATATAGTCTATGTGTTTTATGTATTATTGTGGAATGATTTTGCTGCTCTCTCCCCGTAGCTCGAGTAGGAATTTCTTCGAGAGATTGTCCGGCCCGCTGGAGCCGGGACGACAGCCGGAAAGTATGCGATCCGCTCGCCAAGCCTCCGATGGTCCATCAGCCTTGGCCAGTGGCTGGACGTTGCGCTTTCAACACAAGCAGAATCCCGAGGGACGGCAGTATGCCCGCCAGGAGCAGGTTGGTGCCGAGATCGAACTGATCGACAATGCGCCCACCGGCAAAGGATCCGACGGCAATGGCGATGTTGAAGATCGCGACGAACAGCGCCGTTGCGACTTCGACGTCGGAGGGTGCCGACTTCATCATCCAGGTTTGCAAGGAGACCGAGACGCCGCCATAGGCGATGCCCCACAAGATGAGGACGATGATACCGCCAAGAGGCGAGTGTCCGAAAAGGGCAAAACCGAAGAGGACGGCGGCAAGAGCTGTGGCAATGCATAGCAAGGTCGCGCCGGTGCGCCTGGCGGCGACGGGGCCGGCAACAAAGTTTCCGCCGATGCCGGCTGCTCCATAGGCAAACAGCATGAGCCCGACCCATTCTGTGCCGATGCCGGAAACAACTTCCAGAAGCGGACGTATGAAGGTGTAGGCCATGAAATGCCCTGCAACGAACAGGAACGTGATGGCCAGACCAAGCTGGATCCGGCGGTTCGAGAGCTGATTGCCGATCTGGCCGAGCCGGATGGCCTGATGGACAGGCAGAGCAGGCAAGGCGCAGAGATTGACCACGAGCACGATCCCGCAAAAGACCGCCATCGCGGCAAACGCGAAGCGCCAGCCCGCCGCATCACCGATCATGGCCCCGACCGGAACGCCAAGAACCGAAGCTGCCGCAACGCCACCAAAAATGATCGCCGTCGCGACGCCAACGGACCGGCCCGGCACCAGCCGTGGCGCAAGGCCGCCGGCAACGGCCCAGATGCCGCCCATGCAAAATCCGACAAGGATGCGCGCCGCCAGAAGCAAGCCGATGGTGTTGGCGAGCGCCGAAACGATGTTCGCAACAACGAGCAGCAGCAGAAGCGTGGTCAGGATGCGCCTTCTGTCGATCCTGCCGGCCACGAGCACGACGGTGGGCGCAAAGAGTGCGGCAAGCAGTGCCGGCAGCGAGATCGTCAGGCCGGCGGTCCCCATCGACGTTTGAAGGTCGTCTGCGATCGACGTCATCAAGCCGACGGGCAGCATCTCGGTCGTCACGACGCAGAAGGTCGCGAGGCCGGCGGCATAGACCGGCAGCCAATTTTCCCTCTTTGTGCCTCCCTTTGATTGCAGACCGTCGGTTTCTTCCTGGAGTTTCATTCGCTTGCCTCGTTCATTCGGGCGCGGGCCGCGATGTGGCGCCGCGCCCATCCCATGCCCCGTTGCCGGGACGTTGCGAGGCATTGTTTACTGTTTCCGAAAGTTGGATAAACTGTCGTTCTATGGAAACAAAAGGGACGAGTCGTCCCCAATAGGATCTTGCGATGCTGGACCATCTCGGCGATGTGCGCGCCTTTGTTCGTGTCGCCGACGACCAGAGCTTCACCTTGGCGGCCGAGCGGCTCGGTCTTTCCCGTTCGGCAGTCGGCAAATGCGTCGCGCGTCTTGAAGACAATATGGCAACGCGGCTCATTCATAGGACGACCCGCAGCGTCAGCCTCACCGAAGAGGGCCGACTCTTCTACGAGCATGCGATCAGGATCCTGTCGGAAGTGGACGACGCGGAGTCCGTCTTGGCACAGCGGCACCAGGCGCCAACAGGGCGCCTTCGCATCGACGTGCCGATCGCCCTCGGCAGGCTGCATATCCTGCCCGTTCTCCAGCGCTTCCTGAACAGCTGGCCCGAGGTGGACGCGGAGGTCTCGTTTTCGGATGAGTATCGCGACATCGTCGGCGACGGCATCGACGTTGCCGTTCGTATCGGCGGGCCGACCGACAGTCGCCTCGTGCGGCGGGTCCTGGCGTCGCACCGGCTCATAACCTGCGCTGCGCCTAACTATTTGCAGCAACGCGGAACGCCGCGCACGATCGACGAGCTGACGCGCCACGACAGGATCGGCTTCAAGCACGCAAGCGGACCAGTGCCGTGGCACTACAAGGTGGGCGGCGAAGACCGGGACGTCGGTGTTCAGGGAAACTTGCGTCTCGGAAACACCGAAGCCATTCGCGATGCTTGCCTCGCCGGAATGGGTGTTGTGCAACTGGGCGCATTCCTGGTGGGCCGCGACATCAGGGAAGGCAGGCTTGTGCCCCTGCTCGAAGAATTCGAACGCGACGAGCCGCCGGTTTGCGTCGTCTATCCGACGCGAAAGCATGTTTCTCCAAAAGTCCGCCTTTTCATCGAGGCCATTCGGGCGGAATGGACGGCCGGTGCGCCCTGGGCATAACTCCGGACGCCGTCCTGCCTTCGGCTTTGCGGCTCGCAACTTGTGAGCCGCAATCGCGCGCACTACCTGTGAGGCGTGAAAAGCGGCCGCCGCAACGGCATGTCCTTGAGGTGATGATGAAACTGCCCCTGCAAGCCGGCGCTCCGTCTGCAAGCAATCCCGACGTGTTCGACGCTTCCTGTTCGGCCCGGCACGCGCTCGAACTGATATCGACGAAATGGGCGATCCTCATCATGTCTGCGCTTGCGGCGGGTCCGATGCGCAATGGTGCGTTGCTGCGCAAGGTCGAAGGCATTTCGCAGAAGATGCTGACCCAGACGCTGAAGGACCTCGAGCGCAACGGGTTGGTGCAGCGTCACGATCAGCAGACGAACCCGCCGCATGTGGAATACAGCCTGAGCGCTGTCGGCCTGTCTCTCAGCGAGACGCTGATCAGCCTCGACCGATGGGCGGAGTGGAACTTTCCGGAGCTGGACCGCTTCAGGGAAAAATACGATACGGCCGCGAGCGAGGCAAAGGCAGCCAGGCGGCGCAAGATTCGCTTGCCGTAGCGGAAGGATATTGCGCGCCGCGCAAGGCGGCTCACGCCCAGACGCGGCCCGATCGGGGCGTGTCGATCTGGTAGTCGGAGGTGTGAGCGCTGAAGAAGGTCCGGCCGAAGTGGCGCGCTCGCGCGACCGGGTCGCTCGGATCGCGGTGTATGTCGCTGCGTGCGTTGCCATGGCCGTGCACCACGCCAACGAAGGTCGAGCGCGTGTAGCGGCTGAATTCCTGGAACTGATGCTGCGGACCGGACGAAACGGTGGGGTAGGTCTCTTCCGAGCTGAGGACGAGACCGATCCGTTTTCCGGTCATCTGCGCGACCACGGACGCCGATTGCGGATGCGACGCAGCGACGTAGCAGAACATTCGATCGAAGAACGCCTTCAACTGCGCAGAGGCGCCATACCAGTAGATCGGGCTTGCGGCGATGAAGCCGTCAGCGGGTAGGTAGGAACCGAAGAACGCCCGCCGGAAACCATCGTCGATCCCGCACTCGCCATCGGGCATGCGACACAGGCGACAGTCTCGAAGCAGCGCCGACAGGATGTCGTCGGCGCGCACCGTCTCGACTTCGTGGCCCGCCTCGCGCAGGCCTTCGGCGACGGCATTCGCCATTGTTGCCGAGTTTCCGTCGCGTCGCGGGCTGGAGCAGAGAACCATTGCCTTCATCGATATCATCCTCAAACAGCGGGTAACCTGGAAAGTGAAACTCCAGGGCTTTGCTGCAGGCGTATCGGGCGCAGGGGTCGCCGTACAAGTACGCACCTTAGGGTGCCTATGTCGCGGGCACTCCCGCTCTTCCGCTATTCGGTTCGTGCCGATGCTAGGCCCGGCCTTCGCGTGAAAGCGGGGCAAAGGCGGTCGCCTTGATTTCCACCAAGCCGCCCTCCGGGTTCAATTCCGCGACGGCCAGTTCGACACATGCCGGGTAGGGCGCCGGGAAAAATTCGTCCCGGACCTCGGCGATCGTGGCGAGCTGCCCGCCCTTGTCGAGCGCCAGCCGATCGCTGCCGAACACATGGAACATCTGCAATTCCACAACATCGCCAAGACCCGCCTGAGACGCTTCCAACAGTTGCTCCATGAGCGTGAACACATGGCGCAGTTCGGTGCGGAACTGCTCGGCATCCATCGGCGCCGGCTGCCGGTTGCAGGCGACAATGCCCGAAAGAAAAACAAAGTCTCCGGCGCGCCGCGCCGGGGCGTAGTGGAATTGATCGACATCGTCCTTGAGCACGGCAGGCACGATGACCTGGCCTGTTGTTGTCGCATGGGTGTGAATGGTGACGATGTTTTGATCCTTCATGGTTTTCTCTTTCAGGATTGTTTGTGGGGTGTGCGCCTTACGGTCGTCCGTTATGAGAGCGCGGCCAGCGATGGGGCGATGAGGGCCTGCAATTCGTCCCTTGTGGCGCCGTCGCGCGCCTGCATCGAGAGGCCCTGCATGATCGTGGCGTAGTACCTGGCCAAAGCCTGGACGTCGGCCGATGGCGGTAGATCACCCTCGGCGACGCCGCGCCGCAGCCGGACAAGAATATGGTTTTCGGTCTCCTTGCGAATCTGTCTGAGAAGGTCGCGCAGCGGCAGGGAGTCGGTCTGGCAATTGACCACGCCGAGGATCAGCAGGCAGCCCCCCGATTGCGGAGCGCCGAGAGCCGCGTCGATGCTGGCCGATAGCATCGCAGCGATCGCCTCGCGGGCCGTCTTACCGGCATCGAGTGCGCGCCGGGTGCCCGAACCGACGGTTTCGACATAAAGATCGACCGCCTCGCGAAAGGCTGCGTCCTTGGAGCCGAACGCGGCATAGAAGCTCGGAGGCGTGATCCCGAGCGCGGCAGTCAGATCGTTGAGCTGGGTCGCCTCATAGCCCTTCGACCAGAACACTTCCATCATCAGGCGAAGCGCGTGATCGCGGTCAAAACTTCGCGGTCGTCCGCGGCTCGCCATGATGTCCGTCCGTCGTGATTTATGTAGTGAGATTTATATAAATAGCCCTGCGCGGGAAACAAGCGGATGCACGGATTTTATGTAGTCAGGATTATAGAATTTAGGCTCGAGCAAATGGCACGAAGGGGCCGCGGATGCGAGCGGGGTCGCCGCGTTCGCCCCATGGGGCTCAATTCAGACCCAGGATCTCGCGCAGGTTCACATTCTCGCCGTCGGACTGGGTGTCCAGCGAGGCTTTCAGTTGGCCTATCCGCTCGCGGACAAGGGCAAGTGCGCCTGCCGCACTTCCATCCGTCAGGTGCGCGAGGATCTGCCTGGAGTAATCCGATTGCCTGCCTGCCGGTTGCACGCTCTGGTGAAGCGAAAGTGCGAGCGCCAGGCAGGAGGCGTTTCGTTCCCATTCTCTGGCAAGCGTCCCGTTGCCATGAACCAGGCAAAGCAGGCTTCCAAACTCGATGTCGAACCGGCGCAGAAGCCGGAAATCATGGGCCGCCTCGGCCTTTTCTTCCGCCTTGGCGTGTTGCGCGATCCGATCGAACTGGGAGGAGGCGATGGATGCGTGGTTCGCCGCGATTTTCTGGGCGACGAATGTCAGCAGCGCCTCGCTCATTTCAAGCATCTCGAAAGCCGATTGCAGCGATGGGGATGCAACGTAAGCGCCCTTATTGGGCGGCAGGAACACCAGCCCGTCCTGTTCCATGATCATCAGAACCTTGCGCATGACCGTGCGGCTGATCCCGTAGATGTCACACATGACGAGCTCTTCCAGCTTGACCCCTGGCTTCAGCTTGCGGTCGATGATGGCGTTCCAAAGGTCAACGTGGATCTTCGCCTCGATGCCACTCAAGGATGCACTTTGCATCAATGCGGCATCTTCGCTCTGCAAGGCGGGAGAGAGGTAGTTGAACTTTGGCATCCGGGACCCGATTTCCGTAAGGCGTTCGATAAGTTTTACATGGATCAGCAGCAGCAAATCAATCGCTGTCGGATGTATTGCGCCAAACTGTATCGATGGATTCCGACTGCGAGATGGGAGGAAGACTATCCCGGTGGCGTGGTTTCGGATCGAGCGAACGGGCCAAACACAGGAAGCCTTGCTGAAAGGTCCACGAAAATATGCCCGCAACCGATACAGATTGCGGGCATATTGTCGTCAGTTAATCTCTTCCGTTAGAAGCTACGCTGCAGGCGGACGAAGCCCGACACGTAGTCGTCGTTCTTGGACTTGCTGCCCTTGAAGGTGTCGTTGTAGTCGACCTTGACGTAATTTACGGTTGTGCGGACATCAAGACCTTCGGTGATCTTGTAGTCTGCCGTGACGCCGACCTTCCAGGCATTGCCGTTGCCAAAGCTTTCGTTGGGCGATGCAGCGCCTCTCCAGGCCGCATTGAAGAGAACGTTCCGGCGCAGATCGCCGAAATACTGAGCGCCGGGCGTGATCGCCAGCCTGTCGGTGACGTTGAGGCGATAGGAGGCCGCAACGCTCCACTTGGACGTGGACCAGTAGGAGTTCGGGTCCGACGACCAGACGGCAAAGCCCTGGAGCACGCCGGGGCCGAGATCCGCCGACACCAGGCCGCGGATGGCGCCCTGCTTCACCTCGGTGTCGTAACCGCCGAGCAGGTCGAAGGATGCGCCGCCGAGCGAGACCGAAACGATGCCTTCGACGCCAACCCCGTTGTTCTTCGAGGTTAGGCCTTCGAGCTCGTCGATGGCGATACCTGCCTGGAACGCGCCGGCGTCATAGGTGTAGGAGATCGAGTTGAAGACGGTCGTGTCGTTGCCGCTGATGTCGGTTTCGCCGTTCAGACCCTTGTCCCACCAGCTGGCGAAGTGGCCAGCACGCAAGCCCGCGAGCTGGATGTAGGCTTCGTCGAGCTTGAAGTTGTTGTGGGCGTCGTTGTCGGTATCGGCCTGAATGGCGATGTAGCTGGTGAGCGCGCCGTATTCCGTATCGTTCTTCGCCTCGAGGATCAGCTGCGCGCGGGCAAAAGCATCCCAGTCTGAAGTCGACTGCTTGCCTTCCCAGCGACCAGCGCTTTCGCGCGGACCGAAGTTCGTCTGGAAGCGTACATAACCGCCGATACGCAGGCAGGTTTCGGTTCCGGGAATGTAGAAGAAGCCGGTGCCGAATGCGTCGCAGACACGGACATATTCCGTCGGCTCCGGTTCGGCCGCGATGATTGCGTCTGCCGCCTGGACGCTGGACGTCGCCGCGATCGCGGCAGCCGATCCCAAAAGTATGCTTTTCATCGTCATGGGAAAATCCCTCTCATTGTTCGATCAGGCAAGACGGCCGCATCACCCGATGTGGATCCGCGACCTACTTGCTTCGCGCTGTGGTTGTTGGCGCCACCCGATCTTCGGCTGGCCAGCGCATGCAATCGGGTATCACGATTTTCCCGAAAGTGAATTCATAAAATTTATAATCTCAATTCAAAATTACAGCATGATCGATCCATATTGCAAAATTGCTACATATTAGCATTTCGCCAAGCTGATTTCCGTTGGCGGGGCATCTGCTTTCATGATGGCTACAATCTCAATTGCGAATCTTATTTGTATGTATTGACTTTGAATCGTGCGGTGTTAGAAAAACGCTGCCTTGAGAAGAAGGCGATCTCCAAGTGGTCAACGCCGCCAGTCCATCCCTGCGACTGGCGGCGTTCGCTTTTGGCTCCGCGGCAACGCGAATCGCCTCGCCTCGGCACGTTGCTGGAGTGGCGCATACGGGCGGCAGGGGACGGGCTCTGGCCATCGCCCGACGCTGCAGATCGACGAGGGCAGGCAGCAAGAGCTGCCGGAAAGATGGCGTCCGGTTTCCGCAACGGTTGTGCCGGTTCTAATCGGAAAGCTTCGGGATCGGGCAGGCGTTGTGCTGGTGGAGCGCGAACGCGCGGACACGACTGCAACCGCAGCCGTGTGGGCAGAAGCCGCCTTTTTCAGCCTAGGCGGGCTACGGCCATTCGGGCATGCTCATAAGGGCTGTAGCACTCGGATCCCTGCAGGCGCGCGACGATGGCTATGGGATCCCAGATCGGCTTCGTTTGCGCCGTGAAAAGATCGGCAGACAGATGATGATCCTGTGCCTTGAAGTGACCGTCGTGGACGCCGTTCTCGATGATACCTCCGACGATGCCTTGAAGCCGTCGGCGATACTTGCGGAAGACCGGCCGATCGATGGCGAGAAGCAGGGCTTCGCGGCGAGGCGATGCGGCCGTCAACACGTGCAGGCTCAGGAAGTGCAGGCTGAGGCGGTGCTGGTCGAGAAGGTGGTCGACGAGCTTGTCCGGCGCTTCGACCGGTCGGCGCGCGTTCGCCGTTGCAACGGCAATCCGTTCTTTCAGCACTCTGAGGATGACGGCATCAAGGTGGTGTCCGGCGGTCAAGGTATTGATGGAGAGCACGCTCGAGATCCCGAATGGTGGCTCTTTACGAGCCTCTGCTGCACATGTCCGGGATCGCAGGGATCCCGACCGTCTGCATGCCATGACCCTACGGCGATGGAGAGATGCCGTGCCGATTGCCAATACTTGGCGAAGCGGCTTGCGGATCGAGTTGCAGTCCGCAACGCAGCTGAAGCTGGAGGTTCATCCTTGACCAATGCATAGCTGGATGGCTATGTGTCGTGCATAGCCATTCGGGTATGGACTCCGTGACCGTGTCGGAGGATCCGACCCGCGACGAACTGACGGAACAGTCGAGGTCCGCGCATGTCTGAGAAGAAAGTCGGAAAGAACGCATCGAAAGCTGCTTCCGCTGCGCCAAGGGCAACGAGCGGACGCAAGACTCCGCCGACAAAGTCGGCCGATGGCGTCGTCCTCCTGACCGGCGGCAACCCGCAGATCGCCAAGGGCTATGGAGACGCCCCGATACAGCAATACATCGCTGCGATGCCGGGATGGAAAAGCGATCTGGGCAAACGTCTTGACCGGCTGATCGTTGAGGCCGTTCCCGGTGTCGAAAAGGCGGTCAAGTGGAACTCTCCCTTTTATGGCATGGAAAAGGATGTCTGGTTCCTCGGCTTTCACTGCATGACGAAATACGTGAAGGTCGCTTTCTTCCGTGGCGCGCAGTTTAGCCCCATGCCGCCCGGCACGTCGAAACAGCCGGATGTGCGCTATCTCGACATCTATGAGGCCGACGAACTCGACGAGGCGCAGTTTCTGGACTGGGTCAAACAAGCCAGCGAGCTACGGGGCGAAAAAATGTAAAGCGTCGCCGCAGCGCGAATCCGCCGCCGACCGGAATGGCCGGGCCGGGCTTGCTTCCAAGCGGCACCTCAATCGGCGTTGCCCACCATGAGGACCTGCATGACTGCGGCCATTGCAGGGTCGGTGCCGGCGGCATAGTCGGCAAAGCTCGTCGAGCGCGGGATGTCCGGCTGAAGCGGGCCTGCCGGAACGTCATAGGCGTAATTCAGGAGGAAACAGGTCCTGATCTCCGACAGGCTGCATCCGTGTTCCCAGTCGTGATAGGCCGTCGAATAGCGGATAGTGATCTTCGAGTTCGGCAAAACCGTGCGGCCGCCTTCACCCCAGAACTGCAGCCGGTCTCCCATCGGCTCGCCGACAAGCACCGTGCGCGTGCCGCCGAAATGCCTCAGGCGCGCCGCCGTGCTGATCGCCGCCGAAAAGGTATTTGCGCTGGTCAGCACAAACAGTCGTCCGTCAGGCGGCAGGATGGCCGGGAGCCTTTGCGAGAAATCGGCGGTCAATTCGTAGTTGCCGCCATTGTTGAACCGCAGATCGACGACTGCATTGCGTATGGGCTTTTTCTCCGCTTCATCCAGCATCTTGGCGAGCCCCTGCGACAGGCCTTCCGGCGTGGCATCCCTGATGCGGTTGATCTGGACATAGAGCAGATCGGGCAAGGGGTAGTGGTGCCAATAATTGGCGTCGGGGCGCGTGAGATAGGCCGGCAGCGTGACGTCGTCGAGCACGTGCCGCCACCCGACGTCGCGACCGGTCTGCGACAGGGGACTGAAATCGCGTCGTGGCCAGACATGGGCGGTTAACGGTTCCGGCGCGCCGGGCGTGGCAAGAAGAGGGATTTGCGCGACGTTTCCATCCTTAAGACGGATGAGATAGGCGCTTTCCTGCGGGCTTTCGGCAAGGCCGGCGGCATGGAGCAGTTCCGGCGAAATTGCGACATTCGGGACGAATTCCCTGCCGAGATTGGCGGGTCCGCCGAAATGGGGCCGCAGCGCATCGACAACGGCCTCCGTCGCCCGTCCATTCACCTCAAGGATCTCTCCGCCCAGAAGGTGCGATTGCTCGCCTGTCGCTGCGATCACGAACAGGCCTTCGGCAAACCAGCCGAGCCGGACGGGAACCGCATTGAAACTGTGACCACCGACAAGCCCGACGACACTGGTGTGCCCATTGTCGGCGAGCGCGACCGCCTTTGCAGCCGCCATCGCCAGGCCAGCGCGGTCGAGATCGCCGGCCCGTTGTTCGATCGCATCAAGGGAGCCCGTAAACGCTGCCTGGGCGGCTGGCGAAAAGCTTCGGTCAACCTCGATCAGGCGCCGCAGATGGGCAAGGTCCTGCCTGTTGCGTTCCAGTTGCGAGGCTGCGGCCGGAAAGTCGCTCCGGGGATAGGTCTTCAGCGTTGGGTAGAGAATGACGGCAAGCGGCGCGACCACCAGGAGAAGCAGGGCGGCCAACATGATCGATGCAATCCGAACGCCGCGTCGCCGCCAAAACTTCTTGCCGCTCGGTGCCGGACCGTCCTTGCGGTCTTGCGTCTCGTTTCCCATCGATTGCCGCCCCCATCGGCGCGCCTCTTAGAAGCGCGATCCATCCCCACGTTCGGCGCTCCCTGCCGGGCCGGCGGCATCCCTTCACCATTGCCGCGATCCCTATTCGGGCGCGCGACAATGACGCAGGTCTGGCGATCGGCCAGACAAGACGTAGGAACGGCGGCTCGACAATTCCATGTTCGCCGCCGCGGAAAATCAAAAAGCCGGTTCGGTCCCGTATTCGTCGTGCCGCCGGTTCCAGACATAGGGTTCTGTCTGCGGCCATCCCGCGGGAGAGGCTTCCCATGTTTCCTGGCGACCGTAGGGCGTCAGATCCAGATAGGTCCACATGCTGCCGAGATACTCGACGCCACGCGCACCGTTGAAATAGGTGCGGTAGATATGATCGCCGTCCCTGAGGAAGATGCTGACGCCATGGCGCTCGCTGGTCCTTGTCGGGTCATCCGGATCGGCGACCGTGGCTCCCATGTCGTGGTTGAAGTCGCTCGCCATGGAAGAGTACCAGACTGGGTGCTGCCACTGCATCCGGGCCTGGTATTTCTGCAGCGTCTCCAGCGGCGCGCGCGAAATCACCACGATGGACGTATCGCGTGCGTTGAGATGCGCCGGATGGGTCATCGCGTCCACGACCCAGGAGCAACCGTCGCAGCCCGCCTTCCATCCGGGCGCGAACATGAAGTGATAGACGATCAGTTGCCGCCGTCCGTCGAAGAGGTCGGCGAGGCTTACCGTGCCTTCGGGCCCCTCGAACGAATAGTCCTTGTCGATCCTGACCATCGGCAAGCGTCGGCGCGCGGCACTCACTTCATCGCGTGCGCGGGTAAGTGCCTTCTCCCTGGCAATCTGTTGTTCGAGTGCGACTTGCCACTCTTCCATTGAAGCGATTTTAGGCAGCATTCTCAATCATCTCCCTTTGGGGCGGTTTGCTTGGAGGTGTCGGCGCAAGGCTGAACTCCGACCGACGGAGTCCTGCCATCAGGCTCGGTTGGAGAGCTCGCGAAAGCTCGCAAACCGGTCTAATCGGCGCCGTCTCCGTTGCGTCCGATTTCAATATGTTGTAAAAACATAACATGTCAAGCAAGCAGGACGAAGATCTGGTTTTCAAGGCATTGGCTCACCCGCGCAGGCGGGCGATGCTCGATCGTCTCAAGGGCGAGGCGCAGACCACGGGCATGCTCTGCGCGGCCTTTTCAGACATGGATCGCTGCACCGTGATGCAGCATCTGAACGTGCTGGAGGACGCCGACTTGATCATCGTCAGGCGGGCAGGACGCGAGCGCTGGAACTATCTCAATGCGCTGCCGATCAAGCACATTCACGACCGCTGGATCAGCGACTATGCCGCCCATGCCGTGGCCATTCTCGACAGGCTGAAGACTGGCCTCGAAGGGTAAATCCCAGGATGGTGTGAATTACGGATCACTTAAACAGTATTCATTTGTGTATAGTTTTCGACAATCGGCAATGTTCTCCCTATTTGCGGGGAGTGATATTTAGTGAAATTACGAGACGCGAGAGAATTTCTACCTTTCTTGGCAAGTGGTTTCGAAAGCGCCGCTTTCATGCTTGCGCTCCACTCGTTCGTTGAGTAGTGAATTCTCGTCGGTTTCCGAAAGGAAATAACAGGGAATTCGCCGCGGCTCGCCGCGAAACGAAACTGCCCCCGCAACTGTAGGCGGCCAGTCCTCTCTCGAAAATGCCACTGGGCGATGGTCCGGGAAGGCCGAGAGGGAGCCAAGACCCGTCAGTCAGGAGACCTACCGACACCTGTAACTGAACAAGCCGGGCGGGGTGTCCGGGGAGGTTGTCGATGTCGTTGGTCGCGCCACAAGTGCCGGCTGTCGATGTTCTCTTGAACATCGGTTCGATCATTGCGTCCTGGCTCGTCCCCTCCGATCCGCGCGATCAACAGATCGGAGACAATGTGCCATGACCGCTTCGCGTTTCCTGCTTGCCGCCTCTGGCTTCGCCTTCTTCGCCACCGCCGCTGCTGCCGAACCCACCGCCTATCCGCTGACCCTGGACAATTGCGGCGAGACGATCACCTTCGACAAGGCGCCGGCGACCTCGGCGACCGTCGGGCAGGCGGCAACCGAGGTTCTCTATTCGCTCGGCCTCGGCGACAAGGTTACGGGTACGTCGGTCTGGTTCAATGACGTGCTGCCGGAATTTGCCGAGGTCAATGCCAAGGTTCCGCGCCTGGCGGACAACGACCCGAGCTTTGAAAGCCTCGTCGCCAAGAAACCGGGGCTCGTCGCCGTGCAGTTCGTCTGGCACGTCGGGCCCGAAGGGATTGTTGCGACCCGAACCCAGTTCCACGAAGTGGGAATTCCGACCTATGTCCTGCCGGCCGACTGCGTCGCCAAGGACAACTCGGTGGGTGTGGACGGCACGCGCAGCGCGCTCTTCTCGACTGCCAGCATCCATCAGGGCGTGCGTGAACTCGCGCAGATCTTCGATGTTCAAGACAAAGGCGAGGCATTCGTCGCAGAACTCGCCAAGCGTGAGGCCAACGCCATCGAGCAGGCCAAGGCGCTAAATTTGAAGGATGTGTCTGCGGCCTTCTGGTTCTCCAGCGCGGAGATGGACATCGATCCCTATGTGGCCGGCCGGAAGGGAGCGCCTGCCTACATGATGGACAAGCTCGGCATCCGCAACGTGGTCGGCTCGGACGAAGAATGGCCGGTCGTCGGTTGGGAAACGATCGCCAAGGCCAACCCCACCATGATCGTCATCGCCAAGATGGATCGCCGGCGCTTTCCGGCCGACGACTACCTGAAGAAGATCGAGTTCCTGAAGACCGATCCGGTTGCCAGCCAGATGGATGCGGTGAAGAACAACCGCATCGTCGTCATGGATGCGCACGCGATGGACGCCACGATCAGAACGGTCGCCGGCATCGAAGTTCTCTCCGCTGCGCTTAAGGATTTCGGGTTGGCGAAGTGAAGACCGGCCTCTCGCGGCGCGCCCCTGCTTCCCGGCTTGGCCGGGCAGCCACGGGGACATTGGCTCTGTTTGCCGCCGTTCTTGCCGGAACCTGCATCGGCGAAACGCCGATACCCGTCTTGACGGTTCTCCAGACCTTGGCGAACAAGATTTTCGGCGCGACCTATGGGCTCGATCCCATCGATGTCGGGATCATCTGGAACTACCGCCTGCCGCGGGCGATCGTTGCCGCCTGCTGCGGGGCGGGCCTCGCGGTTTCGGGCATGGTGCTCCAGTCCCTCCTGCGCAACGCCCTGGCGGATCCCTATCTTCTCGGCATCTCCGCCGGCGCCTCGACCGGCGCCGTGGCCGTCACTGTCGCAGGCCTCGGCGCCGGCGCGGTCTCCATGTCGCTCGGCGCCTTTGTCGGTGCCGTGACAGCTTTCCTCATGGTGGCGATCCTCGCTCGTGCCGCCGGTGGCGGGGTCACCCTGCGCGGAACAGGGCAGATCGTGCTTGCCGGCATCGCCGGATCGCAACTGTTCAACGCACTGACGTCTTTCATCATCACCAAGTCGGCCAACGCGGAGCAGGCGCGGGGCATCATGTTCTGGCTGCTCGGCAACCTCAGCGGTGCGCGATGGCCGGACGTCTGGCTGGCCGTGCCCGTGGCCCTTGTCGGGCTCGGGGCCTGCATCTGGTACGCCCGTGCGCTCGACGCCTTTTCCTTCGGGGCGGAGTCCGCCGCGTCGCTCGGCGTGCCCGTGCGGGTCGTCCAGGTGGTGCTGATCGGCCTTACCGCGCTGGTCACGGCCGTGATGGTCAGCATTGTCGGCTCCATCGGCTTCGTCGGGCTCGTGATACCGCATGCGGCCCGTTTCCTGGTTGGTGTGCGTCATGGCCGGCTCGGCCCGGCAACCGCCCTCATCGGGGCGGTCTTTCTGATCGCGGCGGATATCCTGTCGCGGACGATCGTTCCTGGCCAGGTGCTGCCGATCGGCGTGATCACCGCCCTGGTTGGGGCACCGGCCTTTGCCCTGATCCTTATCCGCGGGAGGCGCCGATCATGATCCTGGAAGCACGCGACCTCGGCTGGTCCGTCCGCGGCAAGGCGATCGTTTCCCACGTCGATCTCGCCGTGCGGCAGGGAGAGACACTCGGCCTTGTCGGCCCCAACGGCTCCGGCAAATCGACCTTGATGCGGCTGCTGGCCGGCATCGTCCGGTCGACGTCGGGCGAGGTGCGGATCAACGGGCAGATGCTGCACGCCATGCCACGCCGCCAGGCTGCCCAGTTGATCGCCTTCCTCGAGCAGCAAGCCGAGACGACGGAAGCGATCTCGGTTCGCGATGCGGTCGAACTTGGCCGCACGCCCTGGCTCACGCCGCTGCAGCCCTGGTCGGCCGAAGACGACCGGATTGTCAGGCAAGCGCTCGACGATACCGATATGGCGGGCTTCGAAAACCGTTCATGGGCAACACTTTCCGGCGGGGAACGCCAGCGGGTTCACCTGGCGCGGGCCTTGGCGCAACAGCCGCAGGTCCTGTTGCTCGACGAGCCGACAAATCACCTGGATATCCAGCACCAGCTTTCGATCCTGAAGCTGGTGGCTGACCTGCCGATAACCTCCGTCGTCGCCTTACACGATCTCAACCAGGCCTTTGGCTGCGACCGCGTCGGCATGATGTCCGCCGGCCGGCTGGTGGCGCTGGGGCCGCCGCGTGAAGTCCTGACCGTCGAACGGATCGCCGCCGTCTTCGGTGTTCGTGCGAGCATCGTCGTCGACCCCGAGGACGGAACCTCCATCTTTCGCTTTCATTCAGCCTAGCAAGGATTTACATGCGCGCGCTTCTCCTCGGATTGTCCCTGTTTCTCACCGCTTTTCAGTTCGCCCAAGCAGAAATGCACGAGGTGAAGATGCTCAACCGAAACGCTTCGGGACCGATGGTCTATGAGCCGGACTTCCTCCAGATCGCCCCCGGCGACACGGTGAAATTCATCGCTGCCACCAGCGGCCACAACGCGGCGACCGTCGACGGCATGGTTCCCGAAGGTACCGCTGGTTTCAAGGGCGGGATCAACGAGGAGATCGAGGTCACGCTCGACGCGGAGGGGTTCTACGGGATCAAGTGCTCGCCCCATTTCGCGATGGGAATGGTGATGGTGATCCGCGTCGGCGATGCGAAGGTCGACACAGGCTTTGCGGCGGCCAAGGTTCCGGCCCGGGCGCGCAAGCGGTTTGACGAGATCCTTGCCAGGAACGGTTTCGGAAAGTGACGAACGACACCGAAGAAGGGGCAGGGCGCGCGAATTTTCATCTGAAGGAAGCGATCCGCAGCTACTGGTCGGAGCGCGCGAGAACCTTCGACCTCGCTTTCGGCCACGGCATCCTTTCCGCAGCCGAGTTTTCCGCCTGGCAGGAACCGATCCGCACCGCCCTTGGCGTGAAGCCGCTGCGCGTGCTTGAACTCGCCTGCGGCACGGGCGAGGTCACAAGGCTCATCCACGATCTCGGTCACGAGGTTACGGCGCTGGACTTCTCCGAAGCGATGCTTTCCGTCGCCAAGGCGAAACACGCCGGGAAACCGCGGCTGCGCTTCATCCTTGCCGATGCCGAAAACACCATGGAGCCGGACGCGGCCTATGACGCGATCGTTTGTCGCCACCTCGTCTGGACGCTTACCGCGCCCGAGGCGACCTTTCGCGAGTGGCACCGGCTGCTGCGACCGTGTGGGAAGCTGGTGATCTATGACGGGGACTGGGCGAAGCCTTCTCCGATCGGACGTCTCGCCGAACGCCTGGTGGCCTTGATCGACAGGTTTTCCGGGCCCGATCCCTATTACGACGGGTCGTTGAGCCAACGCCATGCCGAGATCATGCGTGCCCTGCCTTTCGGTCGCGGGCTGCGGTTCGAGCAGCTTTCCGGTCTGTTGGAGGAGGCGGGCTTCAAAGGGATCGAGAAAATGTCCCATGCGCCGGTCGCTCGTGCCCAGCGCAAGTCGGCCAACCTGCGAAACTGCCTCCGCACCTTCGTCTACAGGCGCTTCATCCTGACCGCACATTCATCGGCTGCGCGCTAGACCCCAGTGCCCTGAACCGCGAGGCGCCGGTTCAATCGGTGACGCCGCACCAACCCGGCAGGAAGCTGGCGGATTTGCCGTGGGCAAGATCGAGCACGTCGTGCACGGCCTTGTTGATGTCATTGGCGATGCGTTTTGCATCGATGCGCGAGCGCAAGAAGTTTGCCCACATGAACTCGCTGTAGGGCGTTGCGTCCTTGGCGTAACCGCCGGCGCGGCGGAGCGCGCCGGCAAGCGACCGGTAGGGATCGTCGACGAGGCCGGCGATCGTGCGCGGCAGGTCCTGGTGCGATCGCCGCAGGCCCTGTGCGTCGAACGGATACATCCAGTGGCGGTGGTCCATGACCGACCAGAACTCGTCCTTGGACAGGTGGCTGAGATCGAACACGATGCTGGTCAGCACATGCGCGACGCCTTCCTCGTGCAGGGCGCGCACGAGATGATGATGGTCGACCAGATACGGTCGCTCCTTCGGGCCGAGCACGACCGGTACCATATGATGTCCCAGGAATTCCGCGCCATGCCGCTTGGCAGTCTTGCGCCATTCCCGTCGTTTTTCAGTGACTTCGAGGAAGCCGACGGTGATCTGGGTCGGGCGAAGTTCGGCGATGTCGATCGGTTGCAGTTGCGGCTCATAGTTTGGGGTCATCGAACGGCTCCGGGCAGGGACGCGGTCGTTTCGGGTTGGGAGGCGGCAGCTACGGCATCATCGACGCTGTAGCTGAGATAAGTGAGAAGCGGGGGAGCGGCCAGGGCGATCATGTCGCGGACCCGGTCATGCACCCGTGCATAATAGAGGTGCTTGCCCTGGGCGCGCACAAGCGTGTCGAATTCGATCAGCGCATCGAGCGCGGTGCTGTCGAGGTCGAAGCTTTCCTCGAGGCTGAGGATGACGGCGCGTGCGGTCTGGTCGTGGCCGATCCGTGCGGCCGTCTCGGTCAGGATGGCATCCGCATTGGCAAAGAACAGAGGTTGCGCCGGACGCCAGATGGCGATGCCCGGCATCGTTTGCGCGTCCGCGTGGCGGGCGATGTCGACGAAGTCATGGCCTTGTCCCAGGCGACCAAGGGAGGCGACATAGGGTGTGGCCAGCCTGTGCAGCAAGACGGCGAGCGAAAGTGCGACAGCAATGGTGATGCCGTTGACGACGCCGAAGGCGATGACCCCGACTGCCGCTGCCAGGGCGATGACAACGTCGTGTTTCAGTTTCCACAGCCGCAAAAGCGGCCGAGGATCGAGCGCATGCGCCAGGGCGGCAATGACGACGGCAGAAAGGACCGGCTCGGGAAGGCTTTGAAGCAGATCGGCGCCAAGGACGACGAGCAGCGCAAGGCCGACTGCGGCGACGAGCGCCGTCATCCGGGTTTGCGCACCAGCAGCCTCGGCCGCGGAGCCCGCCGAAAAACCGGCGCCGACGGGCATGCCCTGCGTGATGGCAGAGGCGGCATTGGCAGCGCCGAGCGCCAGCAGTTCTCGATTGGCCGTCACGCTTTCGCCGTGACGCAATGAAAGCGACCGGATCGTGCCCCAGGATTCGGCAAAGAGGATGAGAACGAGCGGCAAGGTGTAGGGAACAAGCTGCCGGATCTGGCTCCATTCGACGAGCGAGAGCGACGGCAAGGTCATCGAGATCGACAACGGCCCGACCACCGCCACGCCGTGGCCCGCAAAGTCCAGCAGCCTGGAAGCCAGGATGCCGGCGCAAAGCACCAGAAAAGCGCCGGGAAGAAACGGAGCGCGCCGCAGCAACAGGAGGGCGGCAAGGGCCGCGACGCCGACGGCGATGCTCACCATGTTCCACCGGGGCAGCGCCGCAAAAAGCCCGGCGATCTGGCGGATGATGTCGGTTGCCGGCACCTCGATGCCGGTAACGGTGGGCAATTGCCTGACGATGATGGTGACCGCCAGGCCGAAGGCGAAGCCACGAAGAACGGGGCGGGAGATGAAGCTTGCGAGGTTCCCAAGCCGCAGCAGGGAGGCCGCGACGAAGAGCAGACCCGTCAGCGCCACCATCACCGTTACCAGTGCCATCTTGTCCGCCGTCGAACCGGGCAGCGCCGCGATCGTCGCCGCAAGAATGGCGGCGGACGACGATGTCGGGGATACGATGGCAAAACGGCTGCGGCCGAGGATGGAATAGGTCAGGCAACCGACGATAGCCGCGACGACGGCGTGCTGCGGTGGCAGGCCGGCGATACCGGCATAGGCAACAGCTTCGGGCAGCATCAATCCGGCGACGGACAGACCCGCAATCCAGTCCCTGTTGCCCACGCTCGTTGCAACCTTTCTCCTGCTGCCCGCCAGAGAATCTAGCGGATTGCCAGGCGAAATCCATAGCGCGCCCGGGGACGCCGCCCAGCATCAAAACTGCCGGGAGGCCCTGGCGCGTCCGCCCACGGATTTCTCCCCGTCTTCGCCGACGTTGAGGAGCAGGCCGAGATCGAGCAGCCATAAATCGGCGGTTGCCAGCGAGATCCCCGCCGTCAGATTGCCGAACAGGCCGGAGCCGTCGAGCCCGGAATAGCCGGCCGTCGCGCCGAGCTTCGGCGTCAGCGTAGATCCGTTTTCGAGCAGGAAAGACCGTTCGACCTCGGCGCCGAGGCTTACCCGGAACTGCTCTTGGTCGAAGCCGTCGATGGTGATCCTGTCGCCGGCGCTGTTGTGCACGGTGTAGTCGTCGACCGTTTCGGAGAAGTAGACGGCGCGCAGCTTCGGCGTCAGCACGGTCGATGGATCGAGATCCCACTGACCCTCGATCGCCGTGTCGATCATCCATCGCGTCGTGTCGAACGTGCCGTCCCAGAAGGCGGTGTCGATGTCGTTGGCCGAGCCGCCGTAGAGCAGGCTCGTATCCCAGAACACGCCTTTGCCGAGTTCCAGCGATGCATAGGGGCCGGCGAGCCAGCCGTTTCCCGTCAGTTCTGCATCGGCGTCGGTCGGGTCCGTCATCCGGTCGTAGTGGAAGGACAGGCCGACCAGCGCCTTTTCCGACAGCAGGTAGTCGGCGCCGACGTTGAGCATTGCGAAGCTGCCCCACTTGCCGTCGTTCTCGTCGCGGCTATGCGCCAGGAAAGCGAGGTCGACCCAGGCATTGAAGGCCCTTGGCTGAGCGTCGGAGATGCCGTCGGCGGCATCCCGCGCGGCGTCGAGCTGCGCCAGGCTGGTGCTGAGGTTCGCGGTCATGCCATCTTCGGACGGCGACATTCGCGCCGTGATCGTATCGGTCGCCCGCTCCAACTGGCGCCGGTCCAGGAGACCTGGAACAAAGATGCCTGTCGCGATGAGGTCTTGCCGGGTGGCGACAAAGCCCCGCACGAGGGCGTCGATATCTTCCGCCACCTGCTGTGCACCGAAGGAAAGATTGTAGGTGATGGTGCCGGTGTTCGAGACGCCGAGCGCACTGGTCAGGCGGTAACCCACCCTTGCCTTGCCGGAAAAGGCAGGGTTCGGCGTGAACTGCAGGTACCATCCGACTGGTGTGCCGACCGGCCCGGCCTGCGCGAGCTGGCCACGAATGATCGCCGCCGTACCGGCGCTCGCCGGCTCGACGAAGCTCAGCTGCGCTTCGGTGAAAGGCCCGCCGGTTGCGCCGCGGTTGAGGTAGACGTCGGCTGGCGTCGCGCCGGCTGGAACGTCGATCACCTTGTCGCCAACGGTGATCTCAGGCGGTGTGACCGTCAATCTATATGTCTCGGTTCCGGTCGCGCCGTTGCCGTCCTCCGCCCGGATCGAGAAGGCGTATTCGCCTTCGCTCCTGGGGCCAAGCGGTCCGGTCAGTTCACCGGTCGAGACGTTGAGGACCATGCCGTCAGGCAGTGCGCCCGACGCGATCCTGTAGAGCATCGGCGCCCGTCCACCCACGGCGGTGAATTGCTGCCGGTAATCTTCGCCGGCCATGGCATTGGCAAGACTTCCGCCAGCTGGCGTAAAGGTGAAGGCCGGCGCGCTCACGGTGATCGTCACCGTCGCCGCGGTGGATGTGCCGGCGGCGTTGCTTGCGGTGTAGGTGAAGCTGTCCGAACCGGAATAGTCGGCAGCCGGCGTGTAGCTGATCGTCGTTCCCGTGCCGCTTGCGGTGCCATGGGACGGTTGCGAAGCAACCGCAACGCTGTCGGCCGGATCGCCGGTGATGTTGAGCGGGATCGCATTGCCCGAGGATTTGGCCGCAACCGTTACGGAAACGGCATGGACGATCGGTGCACTGAGGGCCGGGACAATGGTCAGCGAATAGGCGGCTCCATCCGTTGCGCCATAGGCGTCAGTCGCGGCGATCGTAAACGCGTTGCTTCCGACCGCCGTCGGCGTGCCGGCCAACACGCCGGTTGCCCGATCGAGCGTCAGGCCGGCGGGAAGCGATCCTCCCGCAAGCGTGTAGCTATAGGGCGCCGACCCGCCGGAGGCGGTGATGGCCTGACTGTAGGCGACGCCGGTGGTGCCTCCGGGCAGCGCACCGGCGGCAGGGGTGAGAGCAACAACCGGAGAAGCTGCGGTCAGCGAATAGCTCGCCGTCGTCGATGCGCCGTAGGCGTCTGTCGCAGCGATTGTAAACGCGTTGCTTCCGGCCGCCGTCGGCGTGCCGGCCAACATGCCGGTTGCCCGATCGAGCGTCAGGCCGGCGGGAAGCGATCCTCCGGCAAGCGTGTAGCTATAGGGCGCCGACCCGCCGGATGCGGAGATGGCTTGGCTGTAGGCGACGCCGGTGGTACCCCCGGGCAGCGCACCGGCGGCAGGGGTGACAACGACAGTCGGAAACGTTGCGGTCAGCGAATAGCTCGCCGTCGTCGATGCGGCGTAGGCATCTGTCGCGGTCACCGTGAAGTTGGAGGTCCCGATGGTCGTCGGGGTGCCGCTGAGCGCGCCGGTTGGACCGTCCAGCGTCAGGCCTGCCGGCAAATGTCCCGCCGAGACGACATAGCTATAGGGAGCCGACCCGCCCGAGGCGGATATGGTCTGGTTGTAGGCAGCGCCGATGGTGGCGCCCGGCAAGGCGCCGGCTGAGGGGCTGAGATCGATGGTCGGAAACGCGACGGCTATCGTATAGGCTGCAGACGCCGAGGCGGAGTAGGCATCCGTTACGGTGACGGTGAAACTGGTGCTTTCTGATGCGGATGGCGTGCCGCTGATGACGCCGGTTAACGGCTCGAGCGTCAGGCCTGCCGGCAGTCTTCCAGCCGTAATGGCGTAGTTATAGGGGCCCGATCCACCGGATGCGGATAGGCTCAGGCTGTAGGCGATCCCGGTCGTGGCGTCGGGCAGGGCGCTTGCTGCCGGCGAAACGACGATCGTCGGATAGGACACGTTCAGTGCGTAGGCCGCGCTGGTCGATGCGCCATAGGCATCGGTCGCGGTAAGGGTGAAACTCGAGTTGCCGATGGTTGTCGGTGTGCCGCTGAGCGTGGCTGTCGCCGCATCGAAGGTGACGCCCGTCGGAAGTGTCCCCGCCGTCAGCGCGTAGGTATAGGGCGCCGACCCACCGGAGGTGGAGATGATCTGGCTGTAGGCAACGCCGGTCTTTCCGCCTGGAAGGGTGCCGGCTGCGGGCGCCATGGCGATCGTCGGATGCGCGACCTCGACGGCGTAGGTTGCATTGTGAGGGCAACCATAGACATCAGTCATGTCGACGGTGAAATCGTATGTGCCTGCCTGTGTCGGTGTCCCGGTGAGAGTGTTGGTTGCATGGTCGAATGTCAGCCCTGGTGGCCAGGAGCTCGAGCTGATGGTGAATGCTCCAATCCCCGATCCCGAAGCGGAAATGTTTTGGCTGTAGAGAACGCCCGTGAGCGCGCCTGACAGAAGGCTCCCGCTTGAGGGGGTGAAGGAGACCGTCTGACAGACGATGGTCAGAGAATAGTTGGCTTCTCCGGTTGCACCGTAGGCGTCGGTGGCCGTGATCCTGCTGTTGAAGGTGCCTGTTGCCGTCGCAACGCCGCTGAGCGTGCCGGTTGCCGGATCCAGGGAGATGCCGGGTGGCGGAGCGCCCGCGGTTATCTGGAACGTGTTAGGGGCCGTTCCGTTCGAGGCCGAAAAGCTCTGGCTGTAGGGCCGCCCGGCCACGCCGCCAGGAATGCGGCCCGGAGAGGGTGTCAGCTCAAGGGTCGGCCGTGTCACGGTGATCGAGACAGTTGCAGCCACCGAGGTTCCCGACAGGTTGGTGGCGGTGTAGGTGAAGCTGTCGGTTCCGGAATAACCTGCTGTTGGGGTATAGGCAATCGTGGCGCCCGAAACGCTTGTCGTTCCATGACTTGGACTGGCGCCGATCGCCACGCTGTCGGGAACACCTCCGGTGATGTTCAGTGTGATCATGTTGGCCGACGAGTTCGCGGCGACGGTTGCCGAAACGGCGTTGGCGGTTGCCGGCGCAATATAGGTGTACTGATCCGCCGCCAGGGTCGCGCTTGTGCCGCTGGGGGTGGTGACCGTAACATCGTATGTACCGGCGGCATTGACGGGCGCCGTCGCGGTAATCGAGGTCGGGCTGGTCACCGTGAAGCTCGCTGCCGACGCTCCGAACCGGACTGCGGTTGCGCCGGTGAAGTCGGTACCGGTCACGGTAACACGTGTGCCGCCGGCCGTCGGACCGCTTGCGGGGCTGACACCCGTCACTGTCGGCGGCGGCACGACAGTCAACGCGGCGTTGTTTGAGGCTGCAGTCGGCGTGCAGGCGCCAACGGCGATGACGCGATACATGTAGCCGCTCATGCCGCTCGTTGCGCCAGAAATGGTCAACGTGGCCGTAGTCGCGCCGGAATAGAGAGCGTTGTTGGAGATGCTGTTGAAGCCGGCTCCCTGGTCCACCTGCCATTGATAGCCCGTGGCACTGCTCGCCGTCGCACTGAAGGTGGTGTTGCCTCCGACCGGGATCGTCGACGCCGACGGCTGCCCGGTGATCCGCGGGCCACTGCGAACCGCGAGCGCTGCGGGATCGGATGTGGCGTCTGGCGAGGCAGAACCGGTTACGATCGCGCGATAGAGATAACCGCTCAAACCAGCCGTCGCAGCGGTGATCGTGAGGGTCGATGTCGTTGCGCCCGCATACTGCCCGCTGTTGCTGATATTCGCGAATCCGGCCCCCTGGTCCACCTGCCACTGAAAGCCGGTGGCGTTGGACGCGCCGACGCTGAAGATGGTGTTGGCGCCGGCACAGATCGTCGAAGCGGTCGGCTGTGCCGTAATTGAGGGGGGCGCCGCCGCTCGGGCGCGATCGGGAAGTGTGACGACCGACGAGACGGCCAGAAGAATGATCGTGGTCGCCGGCAAGAAGCGTCTTAACGCTGCTCTCAAGTGGACGGATGCCTTTTTGGCGTGAACGCAAGGTGCCGCAAAAAGGCTGGACACCCTGGCGCGCAGAAAACCTGCGGCGCATGACGATGCGCCGCTTGCCATGAAATGCATGCCGACCCCACTTACTCCCTCACGGGAGTCCCCTCATTGGACGCCTCGTCCGCGTATCCGCGCATCGAGCCGCCGCCCCGTTGCAAAAAAATCGGTCCGGGCGAGTCCCTCATCGCCCTTCGCCTGTCCGTCGCAGGCCGGAGCCTCGCAAAGGACCGCCCCGCAATACCGCGTGCCGCATCGCCGCGCTTCTCATTGAGCGCAGAGGCGAAACTTTGAGGCCACCCACGACGACAGGTCCGATTCCGGCCGCAATCGGTGGAAATCAAGGGGTGCAAACCCGGGCAACGGCCGGTGAAGGTCGGTCAACGCGGTATCAGCCCGAAAATGGTGCATTCGCACTTGGCTGGCGAGCGGGGGCTTGCGGCCTCCCAAAGGCCTGTGGGGCATACCCTGGAGGTGATTCCGGGCGGCATCCTGCGGGCGCGGCGGGTCTCTTGATCTGGTTGCCGGCATCACGATAACAGTAGGGCCGCAGCCGGTCTGACTGGCGCTATCGGGGTGTGCGCCAGACCAACATGATTCGTTTCTCAACCGACGATATCGGCCCGGAAGACCGGTTCGATCAGTGGCGCGAAGTGCGCGGCAAGAGCCTTTTCGGCGTGACGATCGAGCTTGCTGCCGAGAAGCGTCGTGCCTTCAAGGGCGCGTTCCAGGCGCATCGCGTCGGCAGCGCCGTGACGTCGGAAATGCGCGCCTCGGCCTACCATGTCAGCCGGACCGAGGCAGACATCGCCCGCATCGCCGGCGACAGCCTCTGCATCGCCTTTCAGGTGAAGGGCGGGGGTCTTCTCGATACGGGAGGCGACCGCGTCCAGTCTTTCAAGGACGGTGACATGGCGATCAGCTATTCCGATCTGCCCTATCGCGCGACGCCGGGCGGTCATGACGAATTCCACTTCCGGGTGATCACCGTGCCGTTCGACCATGAGCTGATGCTCGGCGGGCATACGCGCGACCTGCTTGCCACCCGGTTCACCGAGACCGCATACGCGCGGCCGTTTCGGGCGCTTTTCAACGCAATCAGCGAAAGGCATGCTCATCTGGCCGAGCCTGACGCGGAGGTGGCGCATATCGCCAGGCTGGCGATCATGGCGCGCGGTCGGTTGGCGCCCGGCATGCCCGAAGTGCGCGCAGCCCTTCGTTCGGGCCTGCGCTATGCCGCCGAGGAGATCATGGCACGGGATAAACACCAGCAGAAACTGACGCCGGCAAAGGTCGCGCTCGAGCTCGGTATTTCCGTGCGCCAGCTGCATGTCGTGTTCGAACACGCGGAATTGACCTTTGCCCGCACGCTGGCATCGATGCGGATTTCAGAGGCCCGGCGGCTTCTCGTCGAGCGGCCCGCCTTGTCTGTCACCGAGGTCGCCTATGCCTGCGGATTCGATAGTCTTGCAACGTTTTATCGACTTTTCGCGGGCGCTTACGGGATGGCGCCGGGCGAGTTCCGGGCGTCTGGCTCGCTCCATTAGGTCCGGTTAGAAGCTTGCCTTGCCGGGAGGCCGGCGCCGACACCGGATCAATCCGGTTGCCAAAAAGCCATAATTGCTTCACCTAGATCCTCTTCGACACTCGGCATTAAGAATTGGGTCAACGCTGAATGCGCATTTCATACGTCTTCCTTGGTGCATTTCTTGCAGTCGCGCCGGCCGCCTATGCCGACGTTGCCTCGCCTCCTGTTCTGGAGCCGCTGAAGCAGCAGGCACAGGCCGCGCAGTTGAGCGCAAAATTTCTGACGCGTTATAGCTACAAGCCGGTTCCGCTCGACGACGCCCTGTCGGCCAAGATCATGGACAGCTTCGTCGACTCTCTCGATCCGGATCGCGGGCTCTTCCTGCAGGCAGACATCGACAGTTTCAAGCCTGACCGCAACGAGATCGACGATGCCATCAAGCACAAGGACCTGAAGATCCCGTTTGCGATCTTCAACGTCTACGGCAAGCGTGTTGTCGACCGCATGAATTACGCGCGCGAGCTGTTGAAGCAGGACTTCGATTTCACGAAGCAGGAGGATTACTCCGTGCTGCGGGACAAGGCGCCTTGGCCGCAGTCGGAAGCCGAGAGCAACGAACTGTGGCGCAAGCGCGTGAAGAGCGACTGGCTGCGGTTGAAGCTCAGCGGCAAGACCGATGCCGCCATCCGCGAAACGCTCGACAAGCGCTATGCCAATGCGCTCGAGCGCGCTTACAAGTATAAGAGCGACGACGTCTTCCAGTCGTTCATGAACGCCTACACGACCGCGGTCGACCCGCATACGGACTATTTCGGCGCCAGCGCCTCGGCCGATTTCGATATTGCGATGAAGCTTTCGCTGGTCGGCATCGGCGCGGTGCTACAGGAGCGCGACGACTACACGACGATCCGCGAACTCGTGCCCGGGGGGCCGGCGCAGCTGTCCGGCAAGCTTGCGGTCGGAGACCGCATCACCGGCGTTGGGCAGGGCCACGACGGCCCGATAAAGGAAGTGGTCGGCACGCGCATCGATGAAGTCGTGCAACTGATCCGGGGTAAAAAGGGATCGGTCGTGCGTCTGGACGTCCTGCCGGCGGATGCGGGAGCAGATGCCGCCCATCGCATCATCACCCTGGTGCGCGACAAGATCAGCCTCGAAAAGCAGGCGGCGCAGAAGACCGTCCTGTCCGTGAAGACGGGCGATGCCACGCGCAAGATCGGGGTGATCACCCTGCCGGCCTTCTACGAGGATTTCGAGGCCCGACGCAAAAGAGAGAAGGACTATCGCAGTGCAAGCCGCGACGTCGCAAAGCTTCTCGAAGAATTGAAACAGGAACAGGTCGACAGCGTGCTGATCGACGTGCGCAACAATGGCGGCGGTTCGCTGGACGAGGCGATTGCCCTGACCGGCCTGTTCATCGGCTCTGGTCCGGTCGTTCAGCAGCGCAGCAGCGACGGCAAGGTCGTGGTCTCAAGCTCGGAGTTTCCCGCGGCGATCTGGACGGGCCCTGTCGGCGTCCTGATCAACCGCGGCTCGGCGTCTGCCTCCGAAATTTTTGCCGCGGCGATCCAGGATTACGGTCGCGGTGTCGTCATCGGCGAACCCAGCTTCGGCAAGGGCACGGTTCAGACCGTCGTCGATCTCGACCAGATGGTTCGCAACAGCAAACCCGCATTCGGCGAACTCAAGGTGACGATCGCCCAGTTCTTCCGGGTCAATGGCGGCACCACGCAGCTGCACGGCGTAACGCCCGATATCAGCCTGCCGGGGCTTTCCGACCCGACGCGCTTCGGCGAGACGAGCTACGACAATGCCCTGCCGTGGTCGGAGATCAAGCCGGCAGACTATGCGCCCGCCAACACCGTCACTGCGCTGCTGCCCACGCTGCAAGGTCGTCATGATGCCCGTGTCGCAAGCGACCCGGAATTCCAGCGCCTGCTGGAAGACATCGCCGACATCAAGGCGCAGCGTGAAAAGGGCACTGTCTCCCTCAACGAAGCCGAACGTCGCAAGGAGATGAAGGATCGCGAAGCGCGGCTCAAGTCTCGGCAGGGAAGCGACGCGGACGATGCCGGTGACGACGATGGCCTGAACGCCGACGAGCGCAGCCTGAGTGCCGATATCGCCATGGAGAAAGCCCGCAAGAACGTAAAGGATGTCCTGCTGACGGAGGCGACGGCCATTCTTGCCGATGAGGCGGATCTGCAGGAAGGCGAATTGAAGGCGGTCACGCAGCCACCGGCAAGCGCGACCGGAAAATAATCTTCCCGGCCGATGGCCGCGGCGATGCGCAGGCACAAAAGGAAAGGCCGACAAAACATTCGTTTTGTCGGCCTTTTTGTTTCCTGCTTTGTCAGGCGTTCAGCCGTTGTGGTTCCCTGGCATGAGCGCGTCAGTATCTCTGCTGGATGGGCCGACCTGGGAGGCGCTCGAGTGTCTGGGCGAGCCAGGCTTCACCTCTATTGATTTGTACGACCGTCCTGTCTCTAAGTGAGGACATAGCGGCTCAACTCTCAGTATCGTTAGCCGTGTTTCATTTCCGCAGGATTTGCCTGCCCGTGCCGTGCAAGACTTTCTATGATTTCAAGCATGACAAGGGGGCCTTATGCGCAATCAGGAAAGCTACAACAAACGCCTCAACCGGGTCGTCGATTACGTCTATGCCCACCTTGAGGATGATCTTTCCTTCGATCGGCTGGCGGAAGTCGCTTGCCTTTCGCCCTATCACTGGAGCCGCATCTATTCGGCCATGCGCGGAGAAACCATTGTCGCGACGATCCGCAGGCTGAGGCTCCAGCGCGCTGCCGATCGGCTGGCCAATTCTGACCTCGAAATCGAAGCGGTCAGAGCGCGTGCCGGGTATAGCTCGACCGACACATTCGGGCGGGCTTTCAAGGGCGCCTTCGGCGTGAGCCCGGCCGCCTACCGTGAGGCAGGCTCGCACGCTGCCTTTAGGGCGGCGAATGCTGCCAGCGAAGCAGCCGCCTTTCCCGTCGTGGTGGAGCGCTTGCCGGAACGCCGCTGCGCCGGAATCGATCACATCGGTTCCTATATGGAAATCGACCACGCCATGGGTCGGCTCTTTGCCGAGCTTGTCGACCGCCATTCCCTGCCGGCAGAGCCCGCCATGCTCGGAGTGTTTTTCGACGATCCTGATCTTGGACCCGAGGCGGAGTTGCATTCGCGCGCCTGCCTGGCGGTGGCAACGTCCGTCACGATCGATGCGCCACTGGTGGAGACGGTTCTGCGCGGCGGGCCATATGCGAAGCTTCGTTACAAAGGATCCTATGCCGATATGCGCGGCGCCTATCGGTGGCTTCTGGGCGTATGGCTGCCTGCATCTGGTTATGAGCCGGACGATGCGCCGATCTTCGAATCCTATCTCAATGATCCACGCGAAGTGCCGCAAAACGAACTGCGCACCGATATTCACCTGCCCCTCAAGGCCGTGTCATGAAGGCGCCACCTCTCCCCCGACCCGTTGTCGAAGCGCTATCGCGCTACCCCGAACCGGTGCGAGCGCGGCTGTTGGAGATCCGTGAGATTGTATTTTCGGTAGCCGCAGAAACGAACGATATCGGCGCGCTCACCGAAACGCTCAAATGGGGCGAGCCGGCCTATCTCACCGAGGCAAGCAAGAGCGGGAGCACCATCAGGCTGGGCACCGCCAAATCGGCACCGGACAAATGCGCGGTGCTTTTCAACTGTAAAACAACGCTTGTTGAGACGTTCCGGGCCCATTTTGCCGATGACTTCGCATTCGAGGGCAATCGCGCCCTCATCGTGCCCGCTACGGGCGCTCTATCGCGCGAGCCACTGATGCTCTGTTTGCGCGCGGCCTTGACCTATCATCGGTCGAAGGCAGGGTTTCTGTAAGAGGTAGTGTCGGTGGCTTCCTGCTGCCGAAATGGATTCTCGCCGTCCGAGACATCTGACGCCCAGGATGGCGGGACGGTCATCAGTCCTGCCAGATGGGATCTGCTTGTCGTTTTGCGTTCGTGCCGCTGAGTTCCAAGTAAATCGAGCATGCACTCAGAAATAAGATGCTGAATACGATCAGCGTGCTAAAAAACATGAAGAGGTACATGAATATACTCCGGGTAAAAATCACTGTGCATCTTTGTCTTATTGCTCTCTTGCAGGAACATTACGCTGTCCGAGGGCTGATTTTCTGAATGCTGGATATCGAATTCAGGTGGACGTCAGTTTGCTCGATCTGAATTCGTAATGTTTTCACAAGGTGCAAAGCCCCAATCGGCGCTCGTTTTCGACAACGAGGGTTTCGGGCAAATGACGTGTGGTGAGACGAAGAACAGCGGCAAGCTGGCTAGAAAAAGGGCCCATGCGGCGGGCGGTCAGGGGATCGCAATACTGGTGCCGATCATGCTCGTTCTTGGCGGATGTACGACCGTTCCTTTGACGGAAGCCGGGACGCTGACTTCCTACAGCAACCTCAGCGCGCCCAAGGGGAAATTCGAAAAGAAAAGGGTCTACTTCAGCAAGGACGGCCTGAAGGACGTCAAGACCGTGAGCATCGCGCCGACGGCTTTGACCCCGGCTGCGCAAAAGCGTGTCGAGAAGCAGAAGGATCGCCTGCTTTTAACGAACGCGATCGACCGCGCGATTTGCATCACCATGAGCGAGAAGTATGAGATCGTCCCGTTCGGCACGCCCGCGGATCTGACGGTTCGAACGGCCGTTACGGACATCGTCCCGACCGAGCCGTCGGTCGCCGGCGCCGCCAAGGCGATTTCCATCGGCAGTTCGCTGGCTCTGCCGGTCGGCATACCGCGACTGCCCTTCGGGCTTGGCGGGCTCGCGGTCGAAGCGGAGGCCGTGGATCGAGACGGCAAGCAAAGGGCGGCGATCGTTTGGTCGAAGGGCGCCAACTCGTTTACAAGCGAAGCGCGCGTTTCGCCGGTTGGCGACGCCTACGACCTGGCCGGCGCGTTCGGCAAAGATTTCTCAAGAATGGTCGTCGCCGGCAAAGAACCCGGAAATTTCGATCTGCGCCTGCCGTCCGGCTACGACATTCGCACGTCGTTTGGCGGGAAACCGGGTTCTGCGATCTGCGAGAACTTCGGCCGTGCGCCGGGTGTCGTCGGCATGATCGGCGCCTCGATCGGCGCACCTCCGTCCTGGACGGACAAGGGAGGCAAGCTCCCCGTGACTGCGACAAATGTAGCTGTTTCTGCCGAAAAAACAAAGCCTTCCATTGGCAGCCGTTGAGGCGGACTGCACTTGCATCTCGTAACATTGTCACAAGGTGGCAGTGGGATCTAGGCACCCACAAGATGAGAAATAACCGAGGTCACTTTGCGTCTTTTTATTGCAACAGGCCTGCTGATCGTGCTGGCGGGATGCGAAACCGTAGAATACAAAAACCGCTGTGCGGAGTACGGATTCGTGCCGGGAACCGATGCTTACGCCAATTGCGTGCAACGTCTTGATATGTCCGATGAACGCCGCAGAGGACGCGATTACGATCCTCCGGTGTATGCTTACGATTAATACGCAGGGACGCCAGCTGTTTTAGAGAAAACTGTTTCAATTGGGCGACTGCGACATGACCTATGGCACGTTGTTTAGAGCTCTCTTTTGTTTCCTTTAAAAAAGCTTTGCGCCTTCAGAACTCAATTCTAGTCGATATTGGTAGGCAACATGCGAATTCTGATCGTAGAAGATGACCGTGAACTGGCGTCTTCGCTCAAGGCCATGCTGGAAGCCGCGATCGGGGTTGCGGACGTGTTTGAGACGCTTGCGGATGCCGAGGCGGCATTGCTTGCCTTCAAGTTCGATCTCATCGTCATCGACCGCAACCTTCCTGATGGTGACGGCCTTTCGCTGCTGCCGACGCTGCGGCAACTCCGCCCAAGGCCGGCGACGCTCGTTCTGACCGCATTGGACGATCCCATCGATATCGTGTCTGCGCTCGACAAGGGCGCAGACGAATATGTCGGCAAACCCTTCGAGCCGATGGAGCTGATTGCGCGGGCGCGCGCCGTGCTTCGCCGCTACAGCCTGGATGAAACCGGCTCCACGCAGTTCGGCAATCTGTCGTTCGATCTCGTCAACCGCTCCGCCATGATCGGTGAGAATGCACTGAGCGTGCCAAGGCGCGAACTCGCCGTTTTGGAAGCCCTGATCCGGCGAGCAGGCCGCGTCGTGCAGCGCGATAACCTGGAAGCTGCCGTCTACAACATCGATGAGGAGATCGAGTCCAACGTGCTCGATTCCCATGTCTCGCGGCTCCGCAAGCGGCTGCGTGAGGGCAACTGCAACGCAACGATCCGGACCATTCGCGGGATCGGCTATATGCTGGTGCAGGAATGATGAAACGTCAAAATTCGATCGCCTTTCCGGTGGCGACCGTGCTCGTTTTGGGCATGGTGCTGGTGATGGTGATCAGCACCGCACTCACCATCACGGTGTCCATGCTGATGGATGCGCAGAGCAGGAAACAGTTCGCACTCGACATCGTCGTCAAACTTCTCCAGGACGGAGTGAATTACGACCATACGGGGAAATTTGTTCTTGAGGTGGATGGGGTCATCGTCGAGAAGATCCTCGAGCTCTCCGAAGAGCAACCCGAGTTCTGGTATTTTCTCAGTGACGGAAAGCAAACGATCGTACATGGCACCGTGCCGGAGACGGCGCGAAACATCATCGAAACCACCTCTCCTCAGGTCTTTTCCTCTCAGTTTTATTATAAGAAGGGCGATGAGCAGTTTCTGGGTCTGCGAAAACTGAGCGCAGAAGATCCCCCCAAACTGGCTGTTATCGGCGGAGTGACATTTTCGAACGCTGAAACGCTGCTCCTGATCCTGCGCGAAATTTGGCCGCAGGGGCTCTATCACCTTCTGGGTATTGTTCTCGTCGCCACGACCACGATTGCTGTCTTCGCGGTCAAGCGCACCATCGCAATCCCGGTAAAAAGGGTTGTCGATTCCGCCGAGCAGATCGATGGTCTGCCCGGTGGTCGCCGGATATCGGACCGCGACACGCCCGTAGAACTGAAGCCGATGGTGGCCGCGTTCAACAACGCGCTCAGTTGCATCGACAACGCGTTCGAAGCGCAGCGACACTTTCTTGCCAATGCATCCCACGAGCTGCGGACGCCGCTGACCAAGCTGCGATTGAAGCTCGACCTCGTGCAGGACCCGGAGGTGAGGGAGGTCCTCGTTCGCGACACGGCGCGCCTTGGGTCGATCGTCACGACATCCTTGCAGCTGGCGCGTCTGTCCGGCCAGGCATTGACTTTCACCATGATAGATCTCGCAGCCATTGCGCGCGCGGTCATTGCTGAACATGTGCCCTTGGCGATGAAGCAAGGCATGGAGATCGAGCTCAAGGCGGACGGGCGGGTCATGGTCTCCGGTTCCGAGCCGGCTATCCGCGTGGCCCTCGATAATTTGATCATCAATGCAATGCGACACGCACGCGGGACGGAGGTGCTCATGGTCGAGGTTCTCCAAGCGCGAATCGTGCGCGTCACCGACGAAGGACCGGGGATCCCGGCTGCGGAGCGCGAGAAAATGCTGAAGCCGTTTGTGCGCGGGAACACCAACGCCGAGGGAACCGGCATGGGGCTGGCCATTGTTGCCCAGATCATGATGGCGCACGGCGGCTCCGTCGAACTCGCAGAAGCAGCGGCCGGCGGCCTGGTGGTAGATTTGGCGTTTCCGAAAATCGCCAAGGAGACTGCGGCAGCGTGATGTGCCTGGCTTTCCGGAGCTGACAACGCAGCAATCTTACTGAGTGGTCAGCCCGCCAAATATTCTCGTAGTAGCAGGCGTGCGCGGTGCAGCCGCGCCTTCACCGCCTGTCGCGAAAGATGAAGCGTCGTGGCGATCTCGTCGATCGTCATCTCCTGGAGGTCGCGCATCAGAGCGACGTCTCGATACTGCTGGGGCAGAGCCTCGAACGCCGCTGCAAGATCGAGACGCAACACGTGTTCCGGCCGTTGCACCAGGCTTGTTTCAAGCGCGTCTTCATCGATGTCGGCGACCAAACCGCTGCGTCTGGCGAGCCTCAGGCACTCCCGCCGGACCACGCTGAACAACCAGTTCGACAGGGTCGCGAGTGCCCGGATTGCGCCGACATGGCGCGACAGAAGCCAGAGCGCCTCCTGCGTCGCATCATCGACATCGGCGGTGCGGCAGGTTGCCCGGGCGTAGCGGCGAATGTCAGGCTGGGTCCGCTCGAGCAGCCGGACGATCGCATTGCGATCGCCGTGGCGGGCGGCTTCGAACGTTTCGGTCGTCACCGCCTTGGTGTTCATGGCTTGCTCCGATCGTGGAGCCCGGCAACGGCGCAGGCCGGGCAGTAGCCGATGAGGCCGGTGAGGACGAAGGTGAGGGCCGATACGCCCACCAGGAGGGCGATCCAACCACTCAGGAAACTGTATGCCAGTACAGCGGCACCGATCCCAAGGCCAATCCGCACTGTCTGCTGCGCTCTACCGATATTCTTGCGAAAAAATGGCCATGCAACACCTCCGATGCAAAACCGAGACCCGTCGTCTCAGTCATAAGAGGCGCCGAACCGGAAAAAGGATTCGCGGCGGCACGATATTTTTTTCGCGACGGGTCCGGCGGCGACAAATTCAAGCGGTGCCATCCCTGCCGATCCCGTCGGCCAAACGCCACTCGGTTGCTCGCCATCCCTTGACGCCGCCCGACGAGCGTCTGCGTGCCCTCGATCCGGATTGTCTCGCCTGCTGGCGGGCGATCCGGCGTCCCAACGGAGATTCCTGTTCGATGAAACGAATACTGGTGGCCCTGGTTGCAATGATTGCGCCGATTGCCATGGCTGAGGCTCATGCCGAGCCGCTTTCAAGTGCCCTGGCGAAGGCTTACCGCAACAACCCGACTCTCAATGCAGCGCGCGCCGGAGCACGGGCGAGCGCGTACGACATCGACATCGCCCGGTCGGCGATGCATCCGAAAATCACCTGGCGGAGTGGGATCGGCTACGATTCGAGCGCGGCCACCAATCGCGGCACGTTTGGCATCGTCCTCGACCAGACGCTCTTCGACGGACTGCAGACGACCAACAATGTTGAGGTCAACAAGGCGCGGCAGCGCGCCGCCGAGGAGAACACGCGCAACACTGAGCAAAACATCCTGTTCGAGGCGACCGAGGCCTATATGGACGTGGTGCTGGCGCGCCGCATCGTTGTGCTGCGCAAGCAGGACCTCGATTTCCTCAAGGAACTCAAGCGATCCGAGATCGCCCGCCACCAGGCCGGCGAACGCACCCGAACGAACATCGCGCAGGCCGAGGCGCGCCGCGCCGCGGCCGAGGCGGAACTCAGCCTCGCCCATGCCGAAGCCAAGCGCGTCCAGGCGACCTACAGGCAGATCATCGGCGACGAACCGGGCAAGCTCACGGGCGGAAAGGTCCCCGTGAAAATGCTGCCCGCCAACCTCGATAAGGCGCTGGCGATCGCCGCCAAGCAGCATCCCGCCCTTCTGGCGAAACGGCACCTCGCCGAAGGCGCCATGTTCAATGTCGCCGTCAGCGAGGGAAAGCTCCTGCCTACCGTCAAGGGTGCGATCGGGATCGGCAGAGGTGAACGCAACAGCGCGATCGACGCAATGGCGTTCGATGGATCGGCGACCGAGCAAAAGGCGGGCATCGAACTCAAGGTACCCATCTATCAGAGAGGGAAGGTGGAGGCCGAGATACGGCGCTCGAAGGAAGACCTTGGCAAATCGAACTTCACCGTCGACGTTCAGCACGCCGAAGTTCAGGCGAAGGCGGCCTCTGCCTGGGCGCAATACCAGGCAGCGCTTGCGACCGTGTCCGCCAACCGGGCATCCGTCAAGGCGGCAACAATGGCCAAGGACGGCATGATGGCAGAACAAGCAATCGGCCAGCGCACCCTTCTCGACGTGCTCCAAGCCCAAGCTGAATTGATCAAGGTCCAGGTAAAACTCGCCAATGCCGAGCGCGATACGGTGGTCGGAGGTTACCGAATCCTCTCCGCCATCGGCAAACTCGGCGCCAAGGACTTAGGGCTTGTGGCCCGACGGGCGGATACCGAGACGCGCTGAGCGGCTCGCCGATGTTACGCCGCGGCCCCGGCCGCGGCGGACGGGCTGGACGCTTCTTTCTTAACCGGCCGCCTATCCAAATGTCTCGATACCCTCTGTCAGATCATACCAGCTGTGCCGGCGCGAGGCCCAGAAGATGGCGGCCGGTGGCGGGAAGTCCGGATCTGCAAAGCAGCCCGCTGAGATCACCACCGCGTCCGCCAGTGCCTCCGCCTCCATGTAGACGAGCGTTCCGCATGTCGGGCAGAAGGTCTGGTCCACCCAGCGGCCGGCGTCGCTGCCGCGTCGCCACACCCGGCGTTCCCCTTCGATGGCGATGGACGCCCTGGAATATCGGGCGCGGTAAGCGAAGCCCGATCCCGTCGCGCGCTGGCATTCCAGGCACGCGCAGGCGTAGACGCGGGCAGGGGCGCCGCTCACGGTCACCTTCAGGCCACCGCAGGCACAGCTTGCCGTTCTCTTGCCGGCGCGTTCCGTGTCCTGCAGCCGTCCATTGTCTTGCAGGTGATCGCTTGTGGTCATGGGGCATACTTCGCCAAGACCGCGAGTTGCGGATAACTTGCTGCAAATATCCGGGCGCGCGCGGGGCCACCGCCGCCTGCAACACCTATATTGATCATGAACGACAACTCCGATTGAAAGCTGCCGTCTAATAGGAGCGGTTTTCGGAGCCTGTAAATTACGCACTTTAAAGTAAGCGGTAAGCCGGAAGTGGAGCATGGCGCGTGAAACGGTTGCAGCAGGATGAATGTGGCTTTGCATCGGCGTTGAATGCCATCGGCGGCAAATGGAAGACGCTCATATTGTGGGAGGTCAACATTGAGCCGCGCCGGTTCGGCGAATTGCGACGGCTCCTCCCGGGGATCAGTGAAAAGGTGCTGACGCAGCAACTTCGCGAAATGGAAGCCGATTGCCTGGTTCGCCGCGAGGTTTTCCCGGGCGCCGTCCAAAGGGTCGAGTATTCGGTGACGGAGTTTGGCAAGACCCTCAACGACGCGGTCACGGTCCTGTCGACGTGGGGCAAGGAACATGAGGCAAGGCTTGCCGCAAAGGGCGAAGGACGCGGCGACGTCGGGTCGCGGATCCTCGCCGACGATGAGACTGTTATCGTTGCGTAATGAGGAAGGTCGGTTCCCGCGGAGGCCGCGCTGCGGGATGGAGTGTCCTGCCGTATGCGGCGGCCGGGGATGCATTTGACCGCCGCCGCACTCTCTGTGCAACTCCACAGGCTGGAAAGCTCAGGTCTCCCTGCCAGGCCTCTGTGTAAGAACCACGCTACGAGTCGTAATGCTCGGGCATTTCCTTCAGTTGATCCTTGGTCCACGTCGTCACGGCGTGGACGTCGCCGTCTTCGTCACGCATGAAATCGAGATCGGCAAGCGGCACGGCAACGGGTTTTGCGCCGATGCCCAGGAAGCCGCCGACGTCGATGATGACGGTGCTCGCCGTGCCGACGCCGTGGATGTGGTCGACCGTGCCGACCTTATCGTCGTCCGCTCCGTAAACGGTCGCCCCTTCCAAAATCGCCGGCGTCAGTTCGGTTGCTGCGAGGCGTACGTGACCAGTATGATCCATCTTCGTTGCTCCTTTGACTTCACACGGGGAGAACCGATTTGAGCGCAAACGGTTCCATCGCGACGTTACATGCGCGGGGGCAGTGGATCATCGTCGGAAGCCCGGGCAGCCGTTTTCAGAACGGATGGGAATGTCGCGTCATCGCCGTGCCGGCGGCGGGCCGACGGAGTTGCGGATCACCAGGTCGGGTCGCAGCAGGATTTCGGTTTCGGAGGCTGCGCGGTCCGAGAGCAACTCCAGAAGCAGCGCCATCGCGTGCTTGCCGATGGCGGTGCGGGGCTGGCGTATGGTCGTCAGCGAAGGCGTCATGAAACTTGCTTGCGGGACATCATCAAAGCCGGTGACGGAAAAGTCGTCGGGGATGTCGTAGCCGCGGGCGCGCAGGCCAAGCGTCACGCCAAGCGCGGTCTGGTCGTTGACGCACATGAAGGCGGTCGGCAGGTCGTCGCGCATGAACAGCTGCTCGAGCGCCAGCCTGCCGCTTTCCACGGTGCCGTCGCCTTCCATGATCAGGCGCCGATTGATGGCGACATCGGCTGCCGCAAGCCCGGCTTCATATCCCTGCCGCCGCCGACCATAGGCGAGGCGAGTGTTGGAATCGCCGATGAAGGCGATCCGCCGATGCCCTTCGGAGATGAGCAGGTCGACGACCTTACGCGCGCCCTCGACGTCATCGACCCCGACATAGGGGATGCCACCGTTGAAGACCGGCTCGAAGACGCCGACCGTCGGCGGCAGGCGGGCCGTCAGCGTCTGATGGCCAAAGGGAAGGATACCCGTAAACAGGATCATGCCCGCGGCCTGGTTGGAATTGAAGAACTTCAGATATTCGAGGCCACGCTGGGCGTCGTTCTGCGTATGGCCGATCAGCACGCCGTAACCATGGGCGCGCGCTTCGTTTTCGAGACCCACCAGAATGCTGGAGAAGTTCGGATCGCCGATATCGGGCGCGACCACGAGGATCATGTTCGAGCGGCCGAGCCGCAGGCTGCGCGCCATCGCATTGGGCGTGTAGCCGGTGATCGCGATCGCCTGGTTGACCTTGAGGCGCGTCGATTTGGCAACCTTTTCCGGCATGTGGATGGCCCGCGATACGGTCGCGATCGACACCTCGGCGATGCGTGCGACGTCTTCAATGGTTGCGGGCTGGGAATTGGACACGCTTGGCCTCGGGATTTGCTGCGTGGACGTTACACAGGTTCGCCCGACGGTCAAACGAAGAAGCCAAAAAAATTGTCGAGCAAGCATGATGTAAACCTTTACATCGGCGAGTGTAAAGGTTTACATCATTGAAATAGCGGTGGAGGCCGCAGGGAGGGGATAATGAGCACGGAGCATGTCGACGGGGCTCCCGTCGTGCTGTCGGCGCGCCGCATCAGCAAGTCGTTCAGCGGCGTGCAGGTGCTTTTCAGCGTCGATTTCGAGCTTCGCCAGGGCGAGATTCATGCGCTCATGGGCGAGAACGGCGCTGGCAAATCCACGCTGGTGAAGATCCTGTCGGGCTTCGAGCAGCCGACATCGGGAGAGATCCTTCTCGACGGCAAGTCGACGAAGCTGCCGGCCAATGGCGCGGCCGAAGCACTCGGCATCGTCATCATCCACCAGGAATTCAATCTCGCCGAACATCTGACCGTCACCGAGAGCCTGTTTCTCGGCCGCGAGGTAACCCGTTTCGGCGTGCTCGATCGCAAGTTCATGCGCGCCGAGACCCGTCGTGTGCTCGATCTCCTCGGTTCGCATGTCGATGAGAGCGCGATGATCGGGTCGCTGTCGATCGCTGAGAAGCAGATGGTCGAGATCGCCAAGGCCATCAGCCGCGATGCGCGCGTCGTGTTCATGGACGAGCCGACGGCCGTGCTGTCGCGCGAGGAGACGAACTTCCTGTTCCGATTGGTGCGCAAGCTGCGCGACAAGGGAACGAGCTTCGTCTTCGTGTCGCACAAGCTCGACGAGGTGATGGAACTGACCGATCGCGTGACGGTGCTGCGCGACGGCCAGTGGATCAAGACGTCGCCGACATCCATTCTCGATGGCGAGGCGATTGCCCAGCTGATGGTCGGGCGCGAACTGTCGAGCCTCTATCCTGCCAAGAACGAGCCCGACGTCGACGAAGAGGTGGTTCTGCGGGTCGATGCCATTTCGACCGGCTATGTTCGCGACGCAAGCTTCGATGTCCGTCGCGGCGAAGTCCTTGGCTTTTCCGGCATGATCGGCTCGGGCCGGACGGAGCTGATGGAGGCGATTGTCGGCTTGCGTGCGCGCACGGCCGGCGAGGTGCTGGTTCGCGGTGAGCCTGTGCCATCCGGCGACGTGCATGCGGCCAACAAGGCCGGTCTTGCCTATATGACCAAGGACCGCAAGGCCAAGGGTCTGCTGCTCAATGCCGGCATGATGGCGAACCTGACGCTGCAATCGCTCGGCCGTCATAGCCGTCTTGGCTATCTCGACCCCGGCAGCGAAGAGGCGGCCCTGGTCAAGGCGCGCCGTCGATTCGACATTCGCGTGCGGGACGACAGGATCGTTGCCGGGCGCATGTCCGGCGGCAACCAGCAGAAGCTGCTTCTCGCCAAGGTCATGGAAACCGACCCGAGCATCATCATCATCGATGAGCCGACGCGGGGCATCGACGTCGGCACGAAACAGCAGATCTATCATTTCATTTCCGCGCTCGCCCGGGACGGTCGCTCGATCATCGTCGTCTCCTCGGAAATGCCGGAGATCATCGGTCTTTGCAGTCGCGTTGCGGTCATGCGGGAGGGCCATATCGCCGGCATTCTCGAAGGCGACGAGATCTCCGAACAGGAGATCATGCGTTACGCCGCAGGTTTGAAGAAAAAGACGGCGGCTTGAGCCGCGCCAACGGCGCGGCCGCCGGCAACGACAACAACAAGAATCCCGACAGATGGGGGAGGTTCGATTGGACATGAGCGTGAACCAGGAAGGCAGCCAGGAAGCCATCCGCCGCCGCAGCTGGCGTGACATCGATCTGAGGGCCGTGGCGCCGTTCGTTGCGCTGGCGTTGCTTCTCCTGGTCGGCGCGCTGGTCAATCCCAACTTCATCAGCATTACCAACCTTGCCAATGTCGCGACCCGAAGCGCCTTCATAGCCATTATCGCGGTCGGCGCGACCTTCGTGATTTCATCCGGGGATCTCGACCTTTCCGTTGGCGCTATGGTCGCCTTCATCGCCAGCCTGATGATCCTGTTCATGAACTCCGGCGTCATCGCCGATCCGGTGCTCATGCTCCTGGCGGCAATCCTCTTTGCCATCGTCGCCGGTGCACTCTGTGGCCTCACCAACGGTCTGATCACGACCGTCGGCAAGATCGAGCCCTTCATCGCCACACTCGGCACCATGGGCATCTATCGCGGGCTGACGACCTGGCTCTCGCAGGGCGGCGCCATCACGCTCAAGGAACCTGAGCTTCAGGAAATGTATCGGCCGGCCTATTTCGGCACGATCGCCGGCGTGCCGGTTCCGATCGTCGTCATCCTTGCGGTGACTGCTGTTGCCGCCTTTATACTCTACCGTACGCGCTACGGCCGCCACGTCGTTGCCGTCGGCTCCAACCGCGACGTTGCCCGCTATTCGGGCATCTCCGTCAATCGCGTGCGCACCATCGCCTTCGTCATTCAAGGGCTCTGTGTGGCGGTCGCCGTTCTCCTCTACGTGCCGCGCCTCGGCTCGACTTCGGCGACGACAGGCATTTTGTGGGAGCTGCAGGCGATCACCGCCGTCGTTGTCGGCGGCACGGCGCTCAAAGGCGGTGCGGGCCGCGTCTGGGGCACGATCTGCGGCGCGTTCATCCTCGAGTTGGTCGGCAACATCATGCTGCTCTCCAACTTCATCAGCGAATACCTGATCGGTGCCATCCAGGGCGCGATCATCATCATTGCGATGCTCGTCCAGCGCTCGCTGGTGCGGAAGTCGTGAGACGGCCGGGCCTACAGGTCTCCCGGCCTTGAACAGGCTGACCTGAAATTTGGGAGGAACTTAATGAACAAGAAGCTATTCGGCCTGACCATTGCGGCGATGACCGCCTTTGCCGGCGTGTCGCACGCGCAGGAGGAAAAGAAGGTAACCATCGGCGTGTCGATCCCGGCTGCCGACCATGGCTGGACGGCCGGCGTGGTGTTCCATGCCGAACGGGTCGCCAAGATCCTGATGGAGCGCAATCCCGGCCTGAACGTCATCGTCAAGACCTCGCCGGATCCGGCAAGCCAGGCCAACGCCGTGCAGGATCTGGAGACGCAGGGGATCGACGCGCTCGTCATCCTGCCGACCGATCCGGATCCGCTGGTCAACGCCATCAAGGAAGTGAAGGGCAAGGGGACCTTCGTCGCCCTCGTCGACCGTGCGCCGAGCGTCAACGACAACTCGGTGCGTGACCTCTACGTTGCCGGCAACAACCCGGCGCTTGGCCAGGTCGCCGGCGAATACATCAAGGCTACGACGCCGGAAGCTGAAGTCGTCGTCATCCGCGGCCTGCCGATCCCGATCGACCAGCAGCGCCAGGACGGCTTCGACAAGGGCATCGAAGGCTCCAAGGTCAAGGTTCTCGACCGTCAGTACGGCAACTGGAACCGCGACGACGCCTTCAAGGTCATGCAGGATTACCTGACCAAGTACCCGAAGATCGATGTTGTCTGGTGCCAGGACGACGACATGGCCGTCGGCGTGCTGCAGGCGATCGAGCAGGCCAAGCGCACCGACATCCAGTATGTCGTCGCCGGCGCAGGCTCGAAGGAAATGATCAAGAAGGTCATGGACGGCGACAAGATGATCCCGGTCGACGTGCTCTATCCGCCGGCAATGGTCGGTACGGCACTCGAAATGACCGTCGCCAACTTCTACGGCCAGGTTCCGGTTCGCGGCGTCTACACGATCGATGCAACGCTCGTGACCAAGGACAACGCGAAGGACTTCTACTTCCCGGATTCGCCGTTCTGATAAAGCTTCGATGCGAAGGCGGCCCGCGATTTGCGGGCCGTCATCAGCTTCGCAAACCCTGAAAACATTGCCTCGCGGACGGCTGTCTTTCCGGCCGTTTAATTGCATTAGCGTCCTGTTGAATTTCACCCTCACTGGTCATAAAACTGTCACATAGCCGCCTGACCCTCACTTGGCCTCCAGTCAGTTCAATATGTGAACGATGATGCAAACATCCGCTGTGTCACGTCTGTCATCTGACGCGATTACCGTTTCCGACTCAGAGCCGGACGTCGTCGACCAGGCCGGTGCGATCTGCTTTCGCAAGGAAGCGGATGGGGACCGGTTTGAAGTGCTGCTCATTTGCGGCCGCACCACCGGGCTCTGGGGCATTCCCAAAGGGCACCTGGAATATGGCGAAGACACCCTTGGCGCTGCCGTCCGGGAAGCGTTCGAAGAGGCTGGCGTCATCGGGACGGCGTTGAACGACGAAATCGGCGGCTACACCTACAGCAAGGTCGGCAAGGCGGCCGTCTATCACGTCCAGGTTCACCTGATCGCCGTCGCGTCGATGGCGCCCGACTTTCCGGAAAAGGGTGCGCGCACGATGCGGTGGGTGCCGGCATCCCTGGCGGCGTCGCTTGTCGGGCAGCCCGGCCTTAGAACCCTCCTCACCGAGCGGCTGGGCGAGCTTGGAGACGACAACCTCGCGCGTTGCGCCGGCTAGTCACGTCCGGTCCCGCCTGCGGCGCAGTTCGGCGGCGATCATGGCCTCGTCGCGCCGAAGACTGAGGTGCTGCGCGGCCGCCATGCCGTCCTTCCACACGGACATCGCGCCCGTCTCCTTGCCCTCCAGCCAGAGTGATACGCCCGACCAAAGCGCAAGCTGCGGCGCGCCGATCGGGAAAGCTCGGGCATAACGTTTGAGCTCGCGCAGCGCCTGGCCCTCCCAGCGCGGCCATTCCTCGTAAGCATGGGCGAGCCCGGCTTCCCGGCCGCGCAAGAAAACCTCGGCGGCGCCGGAGATGCCGACCAAGGTACTGTGGGACGAGGGCCGGCGCATCAATTTTACCAGTTGCAAGGTTTCGGCGGCCGCCTGGACACTCTCCGCATGCCGCCCCGTGCGCGCGAGCGCGAGCGCCAGCGCGCCCTTCGCCGATATCTGCGCCGCCAGATCGACCGATCCGAGCATCGCCGAGCCGATCAGCCGGAGAATGTCGACGGCCTCGCGCGGCTGATCCGTGTGCAGCACGCACAACGCCTTGCAGCGCAACGCCCAGATTTCCTGCTGGATGTTGCCGGCATTCTGCGCGCGCGAGAGGAGGGCGGTCGTCGTTGGTTCGAGCGCGGCCTGCTCGCCGCGATAATAGAGCGACCAGAAGCGCATGCCCTGGGCATTGCACCACCGCAATTGATCGCCGGCCCTAAGGCAGAACTGCTGGCCCTGCTCCAGCCTTGCGTCCACCCCCGCCCATTCGCCGCACCCGAGCTGCCAGAGCGCGTCGAGATTGCAGACATGCGCATGGATGGCGGTGTCTGCCAGCTCGGTTGCGATCCGCTCGGCCCTTTCCATGAAATAGCGGCACCCCGAGCGCCAGCCCATCATCCCGAAGCCGCAGCCGAGCTGCGAGGCGGCAACCGCCATTTCGATCGTCCGTCCGGTCCGTTCCGCGCGCGCCACCGCGCCGACGAGATTGCACATTCCGCGGGTGAAGCGCAGCTCGAAGTAATCCACCAGCGCTGCCTGATTCAGGCAACGCGCCATTTCCCTCTCCCAGGACAACCGGTCCTCGCGGTGGGCAAGCTTCGCCGTTTCGGGCAGCATCTGCTGCACCGCAAGCCGCAGGCTGCGGGCGGCAAGCCGCATCAGGGTCGCGGACGAAGAGACAGGGACCGGTTGGCCGGCCGCCTTCAGCGCGTTCCTGACGGCAATGCCTTGCGCGTGAATGTCGCCGCGGCTGTAGTGTGCCTCGGCCAGCTTGCGCCGCCAGCGAACCGCCTGCAGCCGCTGTTCCGGCGTCCAGTCCTGCGGCTTCGGCTCGTGCGCCATGCAGATGCCGAGAAAGGACTCGACCTCCCGGAAGGCGCCGACCTGCAGGGCCCTGGCCGCCGCCAGATCCGCATATTTTACGACCTTCTCCTTGTTGTCGGCCGCCTCGAAATGCTGGACGAGAACGGCCAGATCCCCACCCATCGCCTCGATGCGGCTGCGCTCCAGCCAGTGGGCGAGCGATGCGTGGAGACGGCTGCGCAGGTCGCCCGGCATCGATCCGTAGACCACGTCGCGCGTCTGGTCGTGGCGGAACTCGTAGCTTCCGGCTTGACCGAGCCGGCGCACCAGGTGGGCATCGACCAGCCTTTCGACGGCGGAGCCGAGCCCTTCTGCGTTCAGCTCGTCCTTCAGCAACGCCTCCAGCTCAGCGAAAGTGAACGAACGCCCAATGACGGCCGCCGCCTTGATCACGTCCTGCGATATCGAGTCGAGGCGATCGACCCGCTCCCGGATGACGCGCTCGACGCCCTCGAAATACTGCAGGTCCTCAAGCGGGCGGATCGAGCGCCAGAGGCCGTCGCGCACGGCGATCAGGCCCTCGCTCTTTAGCGTCAGCGCGATCTCCTCGGCAAAGAAGGGGTTGCCTCCGGCAAGGGCGGCGACCCTGCGCGCGAGTTCCTGTTGCGGCGGCACCTCGCCAAGGGTGCGCGATACGAGTTCGCAAACGGTACCATCGTCGAGTTCTTCAAGTTCGAGGATGCGGTAGCGCCGGGCCGGCTCCTCGGCCTCGGTCCCGGTCTCGCCTGCCGCCTCGACCCGTCGCCGCAATTGCTTCAGATCCTCGGGCACCTCTTCGGAGCGCACGCAAAGCACCAGCAACAGCGACGGCACGGAGCCGAGAACCCATTCGACCAGTCGCCAGGAGGCGGAATCGAGCCACTGGCTGTCTTCGAGTACGAGGGCGAACGGGCGAGGCGCCAGGACGCCGAGGATATCACCGAGCAGGCGCATGGTCGCATCGGCGCGGTGGGCGCCTTCCAGGTGGCGCGTTCCCTCGTTCTGCTCGATCTCCATCGCCAGCAGGTCGTTGAGGAGGGGCAGGCGGTCGGCGATCCATGACGCCGGGCGGATGCGCGCGGTGATGCTTTCGAGCAGGACGAGGCCATCGCTTTCGGCGGGCAGTCCCAAAAGCGTCTCAAGGACGCGCCGCCAGGCCAGAAGCGAGCTTCGCCGGTCGTCCCGTTCGGCAAGCGTCACGGCGATCGCAACGCCGGCTGCGTGAAGATTGTCGGTAAAGGTGGCCGCCAGCCTGCTCTTGCCGATGCCCGGTTCGCCCAGGATGACGACAAGGCGGCTCGAACCGCCGCGCGTCTCCTCGAAAGCATGCTGCAGGAAGGCAAGTTCCCGCTCGCGGCCGATCAGCGTTGTTGCGGGCAGGGCCCGCGACCGCGGTTCGAGGGGACGAAAGACGGGCGCCACGTCGCCCAGCCCCGCCAATTGGACGGTTCCGCGTTGCTCGAAATCGAAGGACGTCCGGCTTGCCCTTTCGGTCGGCGCATCGCACAGCACATCATTGGAGACGGTCGTGACGAGGCGCGCGGCGCGATTGACCGGCGTGCCGAGAACCATCAGCTGCCGACGGCGCGCGCTGCCGACGACGCGAAACAGGGCCTCGCCTGTCGCCACGCCGACGGAGACGGCAAGCCCCATCTCCGCGATGTGGCGACCGATGGCGCGGGCGGCATCCACGGCGCGGGCGGGGTCGTCGCGGTGAAACGTCCCGCGTGTCCCGAAAACACAGAGATAGACGAGCCCCTTGTCGTCGAAGAGCAGCTCGCCCGGCGGGCCGCCGCAGCGGTGCGAAATCGCCTGAAGCGTGGCGCAGAGGTTCTGGTGCTGGACGAGCGCCTGGGCATCCTGGTGCTGGAGACCGATGATCCGCACGAAAACGACGGACACCGGGCGGATCTCCGCAAGCGTGTCGAGCCGCGCATCGCGATGGAGATTGCCTTCGGCCGATGTTCTGAGGGATGGGGGTTCTATTGCCGGCTTCGTCGGCGAGGGGCCAAGCAGTTCCTGAAGCTGCATCGGAAGGAACGCGACGAGCCATTCGTGCGCGATTAGCGCGTGCGCTGGTGCGACGACGGGCGCACGCGTTTCGTCGTCATCAGTCAGCGTCTTTGCCGCCTCTGGCGACAGAACGACTTCCCAGCGGTGGGCGAGTGTCTGTGCGCTTGCAGCCTGGACGACGGCATCGCCCCCGGCGACAAGGTTCCATACCGGCTGGCCGCCGATGGCCGCTGCCCAGAGTTGCCCGGCGCCGATACCGATATGCAGCGTCGGTCCGATTTCGCCTGCGCCCGGGTCTCGCCGCTCGCGGCTCTCCTTGCAGATAGCCTCGGCGCACTCGGCCGCATTTTTGACCGCGCGGGCCAGACCCGTTTCGTCGGCGGGCCAATAGCCCAGCAGCGAGTCGCCCGCAAAGAGGAGGACTTCGCCGCCGCGGTCGCAGATATGGTCGGCACAGCGCGCATAGGAAAGACCGAGCAGCTTCGGGATCTGCACCAGCCCTTCCTTGCCGCGTCGCGCCAGTTGCTCGACGAGGGCCGTATAGCGCGACACGTCGACAAAGATCACGGCGGCCGGAAACTCGACCGCCGCCGGCCGCTCTCCGTCAGAGCCGTAAAGTCGGCCAAGCAGGTTCAGCGGCAAAAACCCTTCGAGCGATTTTGCGACCGTCTCCATGTTTCCTTCGCGCGGTGATTGATCACGAAATGCGCGAAATAGGGGCTCTCTTCGCGCAGAAGTGCATTTATCCCTCGCCGATTTGCTGACTCTCGCATATTATTTAGCAATCGCTAAGAGGGCTAGCCGACTTCGATAGATCGGCATTGGCGCAAACCGCACACGCTTCGGATTTTTGCATTCTTCCCGGATGTCGACGCCTCCTATTGGGGGCATCGAAAGACATGAGCCATCGCGGCTCGCACACCGAGTTCAGGCGTCAGACGCATCTTATGGAGAGCGTTATGTCCGATTGGAACTACGGATACCCGCCTCGTGCCCGAGACCAACGTCCGGGAGGCGACCATGGCCGGCGCTGATTTCGACAACACCTCTCACACAGCCTGGATTTCCCAGGGTTTCGAGAGGCTGGTCGACCGGGTTCGAAAGGCGCCAGCCGCACTTCACTTCGACGTCCTCATCGTCGGCAGTGGCTATGGCGGCGCGATCGCTGCCGCCACCATGGCCGGCCGCACGAAGGGGGGCGCCCCGGTCAAGGTCGGGGTGCTCGAGCGTGGCAAGGAGTATCTGCCGGGCTCGTTTCCGACGGGCCTTGCCGAGCTGCCCCGCCATATCCGCCGCGATCGCAACAAGGAGGGATTGGTCGACGTACGGATCGGCCCGGAGGTCGTCACGGTGGTCGCAAACGGTGTCGGTGGCGGTTCGCTGATCAATGCCGGGGTCATGGAAGTTCCCGACGGGAACGTGTTTCACACGCGTTGGCCCGATGACCTCAAGGACCTGACGACCTGGCGGCAGTACTATGAGCGTGCAAGCGAGCTTCTGGGTGGCACCGCAAACGGCGTCCCGAACTCCATCTCGAAGCATCCCGACGGCATACCCCAGAAACACAAATCCTTCCGCAACATCGCAACGACAGGTTTTCGCGAGGCGGCGATTACGGTCGCGATGACCGACACGGTGAGCTCAGGAAATGTCAGGCTCAATAAATGCGTGCGCTGCGGCGACTGTGCGACAGGCTGCAATTTCGGCGCAAAGAACTCGCTCGACGTCAACCTGCTCGTCACGGCGCTAAGCAACGAGGCGGAGATCTTCAGTGGCGCGACCGTGCTCAGCGTCAAGCCGGACGGCGGCAACTGGATCGTCGATTGCGTCTACACCGACGCGGCCCTGCGTGCACGCGACCGCGAGGTGCTGCAGGTGCGCGCAGGCAAGGTCGTGCTGGCGGCAGGCACGCTCGGCTCGTTCGAAATCCTGAAGCGCTCACAGGCCAAGGGCCTCAGCCTCTCCGTGCATTTTGGCAATCACTGCTCGACCAATGGCGACATGCTGGTGACCGATTATGCCACATCAAATCCGGTCAATACCGTCTCGGACGAGGCCGTGCAGCCCTCCAAGCGTGCGATCGGCCCCACGATCACCGGCGTGCTCGATCCTCGAAAAACGGCCGGTGTTCTGATCGAGGAGCTCTCTGTTCCAGCCGGCCTGCGCCTCGCCTTTACCGAGATCTTTGCGACGCTCAACACGCTTCACGGCCTCGACCGGATCGACTGGTCGACGCACACGCGGGGCTTCCCCGATGATGACGCCTATGTGGCGCCGACCGGCAGGATAGAACATTCCGCCGTCTATGCCGTCATGGCCGATGACGGCGCCGCCGGGCGTATGGAACTGGATGGTTCGGCTTCCGACGACAACGACGGCACCGCGCGGATGCGCTGGGACGACCTGCCGTCCCAGCCGGTCTTCGACAGCGAGGTCGAGGCGCTGGCGCGGCTGGCGAAGAATACGGGCGGTCGCATCATCGCCAATCCCGTCTGGAAGCTTCTTCCAGCCAGCCTGAACTGGCTGCTGCAGAACAAGCGCGGTCCGCTCACGACCGTGCACCCGCTCGGCGGCTGCGTAATGGGCAACACCGGCGGGACGGGCGTCGTCGACCATCTGGGGCGCGTCTTCAAATCGGAATTGCCGAACGACTTCCACAATGGTCTTGTGGTTCTCGACGGCTCGATCATTCCGACGGCGCTTGGCACCAATCCGGCGCTCACCATTGCGGCAGTGGCCCTGCGCGCCTCCGAAATGCTCGCAGCAGCCTGGGGTTATGTCGCCCCGGCTCCTGCTGCGCCCGGCCTTGCCTTGGTTCGCCCGGTGTTTCGTGAAACCGATGCCGCCGCATCGGCCCCTGATGCCGATGCCGAGATCATCGAGCGCCTTGCCGGCCGGGTCAGGTTTTCAGCGGCCGGGGCAGCCGCTGAAACGAGAGTTGTCGAGCTCACGCTGCGTTTCAAACCGAAAGCATTGGCCGATCTTGCGCCAAGCAATGGCGGCGATGGAACTCTTGAAGTCGCGACCGATGCCACTGCGCCGCTGGCCCGAAGCATGATCCGCATCTTTCCTGCGGACCAGTGGGACAATCTCCACCAGACATGGGCGCCTGCCGGCCTGAAGGAGCAGAAGCTCGAGGCGATCGCCACCTTTACCGCGCCCCTGACCGGCAGCCTGCGGGTCCTCGAGCGCCAGTCGACGTGGGTCGGCGGCAGGATCTGGCGTGCCGGCAAGGCCTGGGTGCTCAATCGCGGCCTGCGCGACAGTTATCAGGCGATCGTCGATGGCGACGGTGGGCCCGGCTTCCTTGAGCGCGTCCGCTCGGGTCTTGCCATCGCCAGCCGGTCCGGCGAAATCCGCGCCTTCGTCTATGATCTGAAGATCGGCACGCCGGACCCGATCACCGGCGGCATCTCCCTTGTGGGCGACCGGATCGTCGGCACCAAGCGCTTCACCTATGATCGGCGCTCCAATCCCTGGCGTCAGCTCATGGAAGTCGCGCTGGAGCAATTTCCGGGGTTGGAGGCCGCGTCCGGCGGCCGCGTGCTGACGCTTGACCTCGACTATCTCGCCCGCATCGGCGTGCCGCTCGTGCGCATCACGGAACAGCGCGACGGCGTCGCCGCGATCGGAGCGCTTCTGACTTTCGTCGGGTATTTTCTCCGGCTGCTTTTGGGCATGCATATCTGGAGTTTCCGTGCGCCCGACAAGGACAAGGACCCGGCGAACGACGTGGTGGATTTCCGCCCGCCGGCGCAGTTGAAGATCAAGGGAGGCGGCACGGTCGCAGCGCAGCGACAGACGCTCGTCGTCGGAACGACCAAGCCTCAACTCGGCGGCCCGCCGGTTCTCGGGAAAGTCCTGCTGACCCGCTATCCCCATCCCGGCACGACGAAGCGGCCGCTGGTGATGATCCACGGATACAGCGCCGGCGGGACAACCTTTGCCCACCACGCCGTCAATCCCAACTTCGCCAGCCATTTCTGGAAGACGGGGCGTGAGGTCTGGATCGCTGACCTCAGAACCAGCCCGGCGCACCCGACCGCAAGTGCTGCCTGGAGCTTCGACGAAATTGGCAAGGAAGACGTGCCCTTGGTCTTGCGGACGATCGCCACACAGACCGGCGCGCCGAAGCTCGACGTCATCGCCCATTGCATGGGCACGATGGTTTTCAGCATCGCCACGCTGGAGGGCAAGATTACCGATCTCGTCGATCGGGTGGCCTTCACACAGGTCGGTCCGCTGGTGGTCTTCACGCCCGCCAACATCTTCCGCGCCTATGCGGTGCGCTACCTTCTCGGCTTCCTGCCTGACAGCTACAGCTTCAATCCGGATAAACCGACGCTCGCCGACGACCTCTGGGACCGCGTGCTGTCGACGCTTCCTTACCCGGTCGAGGAATTCGACGTTGAAAACCCGGTTTGGCCCTGGAAGCGGACGCCGTGGACGAGGACCCGGCACCGGATGGACGCGCTCTATGGACGCGACTTCAACGTCGCCAACATGGAGCCGGAGATGCTGCGCTTCATCAACGAGCATTTCGGCGCGCTCAGCCTCAATACGGTTTCCACGACGGTGCATTTCGTGCGCAACGCCATGCTCACCGACTACAGGGGGCAAAACCGGCTGGTGTCGCGGGAACTCCTGCGGGATAATTGGAAATTCCCCACCTTCAGCGTCCACGGATCGGGCAACGGTCTGACGGATCCCGCGACCGTCGACCGCATGCGCCGCGTCTTCGACGATGCGGGGCGTGTCTACCTGGAACCCTATCTCAACCCGGGTGCCGGCCACCAGGACGCGCTTATCGGAACGACGCGATACGCGACCTTGCAGAAGATCGAAGCATTTCTCGACAAGAACATAACGCAGCAGCCGGTCGCCGCGGCCACCACGATGACGGCCTACCCGCCCTGGATCGGGCCGATCATCACGGAGGAACTCGGCGACCTTGTCATTCGCCTCGGTTCGCTGCCAGCGCTCCGCCAGACCGAGGGCGTGATCATGCTGCGTGTCCAACTAAGTGGGGACGATATTCTTCGCCCCGATGGCCTGCCCTGGGATCTGCCCTATGTCACCAGCCACATGATGGTCTACTGGTCGCCGGAGTTGCGTGACAATCGCTGGGACGCATTCAAGGCGCCGCTTCCAACGTCAATGCCGGGGTATGATCCGAACTATCCGGGAAACGCGTTGCTCGTCCTGCTCGCCTACGCGGAGGAAGATACTCTGGCGCCTCCCGGGGCGGTAAAAGCCCAATACTATGCACTAGCCAAGGACGGTGTCGTCTACCGAGCAGACCTTCGGCATTCGAACGCGAACCCGGAAGAGAAGCTGCAAGATTTGCGCTACGAGCGCTTCGAACAGATATCGAGCGCAATATCGGATGCGATGAAGGCGCCATTGCCCGACATCAATCCGGGCAAGGTGACAAAATTCTCGCCGAACCGCCTTGTCTACAAGGGCATGACACCGACGACGAATTTGACGGTTGACGCGGTTCCGCAGTCAACGGCGTCTGCCAGTACGTCGATGACGCTCAACTTCCTGATGGGCGATGCGGCGCTGGAAAACCTCATCGAGCAGGATCGGGGGCTGATGGACGGCGTGATCCCTTATGATTCTCCGCTCGTTCCTGCGGCGCTCCCTTCGCCCGCCGGTACCAGCTTCGTTCTGGGCTCGTGCCAGTACCCGGCCGGTTTCATCGACGGCAAGGTTGCCTATCGCTCCTACGGTCGCGTTGCCGACAGGATCGGGGCAGGGGCGGGGATCCAGCCGAAGTTCGCTCTCTTCGTCGGCGATCAGGTCTATGTCGATCCGACCGCCGGGCTCTATGATCCGGCGACAAACGACGACCGGTATCGCCTGCCTTACGAGGCGTGGCTGCGCGAACGCAACGTGCGCGAGGTGTTGCGCCGCATCCCGTCGTTCATGCTTCTGGACGACCACGAGATTGACGACAATTGGGAGCCGCTGGCGTCTCCGAAAGACATCGATTCGAATGCAAAGCTGAAGAAGGATGGTTTTGCGGCTTTCGAGAAGTACCAGCGTGGACAGGACACCAAGCTGAACGTTCAGCACAACACCTTCGACTACGACGGCTTTCACTTTTTCCTGCTCGACACCCGGACAGAAAGAACGCACCGCAAGGTCGGCGCCGGGCTTGCCAACGCGACCCTGTTCGATCCGGGGCTGGCCGCCGGCCAGACGATGGGCAAGCTTGTGGCGTGGCTTGCGGGCGCAGGCCCGAAATTCATCGCGTCGCCATCGATGTTCCTGCCGCGTCATCGCCGGGCGATCCAGCGCGATGCCAGCCTCAGTCCGGACAATCTGAGTGCGCTGCGTTCCGATGGCTGGGACGGCTATCCGAACAGTCTGCGCGATGTGCTCGGCGTCATCGCCGCCGGAAAGATCAAGCATGTCGTGCTCCTCTCCGGTGACGAACACCGGGGCTGCATCGCAACGGCCCGACTGACGGAAATGGACGGCACGCCGATCACGACCGTGCATTCGATCCATACGGCCGCGATGTACGCGCCCTATCCTTTCGCAAACGGAATAGACCAGGATATCGTCGAGCAGGAGACGTTCGAGTTCGACTACAAGGCCAAGCGCTATCGCTGCATCGTCGATGCGACCCGGCCGGCTGCCGGTGACGGCGCGACCTTCCTCCAAGTCCGCCAGGTTGGCGCCGATTGGGAGCTCGACTGCGAATATGCGGGGACCGTGCAGACGCTCACGCTCTGATATCATCTCCAGGCGCAAGGGCTCGCGATCGACACCTTCACGCGCCTTTTCGCGGGCCCCGTGTGCTTGCGCGCTTCAGGCTTGAATCCTTAAACGAAAGCTCGATCCGGCACGTTCACGAGGACGTGTCCCGGCGGTCACGTGGCGCGGCCTTGTTGCCCGATGTCGTCGCTTGACAGTCGGTTCAAAATAAACTTAACATGTTAATGGATTGAGGCTTTCCGATGAGGAGCAAAGGGAAGTTTCAAGCGACCGGGGAGATCTGCCCGCCGGATAACCTTCATGTGACGTGAAGGATCAGGCGCAGGCATGCGATGTTCGCCGCGCGTGAATATGGGGTCGACAGGGAGGAACCTATGAAACTGAACAGACGGAATTTGATGAAGTCCGGCGGCGCTATGCTTGCCGCGCCCTTCGTTCTGAAACTGGGTGTGGCGCGCGCCCAGGAAACTATCACGCTGAAACTGCACCATTTCCTGCCGCCGGCATCCAACGTTCATCAGCGGCTGTTGACGCCGTGGGCGAAATCGCTGGCAGACCAAAGCGGTGGCGCGCTGAAGGTTGACATCTTCCCGGCCATGCAGCTCGGCGGAAAGCCGCCGCAGCTCTACGATCAGGCGTCGAACGGCGTCGTCGACATCGTCTGGACCTTGCCCGGCAACACGCCTGGACGCTTCCCATCCACCGAAGTGTTCGAACTGCCGTTCGTCGCCGCCAAGGAGGCGACCGTCAACGCACAGGCCTGCCAGGAATATGGCCAGACGCATGTGCTGAAGGAAACCGGCGACACCCAGCTCCTGTGCTTCTGGGCGCACGACCAGGGCCTGATCCACACCAACAAGGAAGTGAAGTCCAGTGCGGACCTCGCCGGGCTCAAGCTTCGCAATCCCACACGCCTTGCCGGTGAGGCACTGGCGGCACTGGGTGCGACGCCGGTCGGCATGCCCATTCCGCAGGTGCCGGAAGCACTGGCCCAACGGTCGATCGACGGCTGCGTACTCCCGTGGGAAGTGGTTCCCTCGATCAAGGTGAACGAGCTCACCAAGTTCCACACCGAGATCCCGGGCTCGCCGACGCTCTATACCGCGACCTTCTTCCTGGCGATGAACAAGAGCAAGTACGAGGCATTGCCGGCCGACCTCAGGGCCGTGCTGGACGCCAACAGTGGCATGGCCTTCGCCAAGAAGGCCGGCGAGATGTGGGACAGTGTCGGCGCAGAAGTGCGCGCCGCGATCGAGGCATCCGGAGAAGGCACAATCAGCACGATCAGCGAGGACGAAAAAGCGAAGTGGGTGGAGGCGACCAGGCCCGTCCACGACAAGTGGATCGAGGACATGAAGGCTAAGGACCTCGACGGCAAGGCGCTGATCGCCGCAGCACAGGCGCTTGTCCAGAAATATTCGGGCGCCTGAGCGCACTGCCGGCCGCACTCGCCTGAACGTGGCGCCTGAACGCGCCTCTGCAAGAACCAACAGCTCGAGGCCCCAACAATGGAAGACGTAGGATACGAGGACGCGGCGAGGGTGCCGCGCCGCAGGGAAGTCGAACGCCTTGCGGCCGGTTTGGCACTCATCGGCGGCACGCTTCTTTGCCTTGCGGCGGGACTAGTCACTGTCAGCGTGCTGGGCCGCTGGCTGTTCAATCGGCCGGTGCCGGCCGATTACGAACTGGTGGAGGTGGCGGTCGGTGTCGCCGCCTTCTCCTTTCTCGCATACACGCAGGCCCGCAATGGCCACATTGCCGTCGATACCTTCACGCTGGCTCTTCCTGCACGCGTCACCCGGGTCATCGACGGCCTGTGGGACCTGCTTTTGGCCGGCTGCCTGGCGTTTTTTGCCTGGGGGCTGTTTACCGGTGGCCTGGAGGCGAGGGGATACGGGACGACCCTCATCCAGCTGCCCTGGCCGATCTGGCCGGTCTATCTGACCTGTGCCGCGCTGGCGGCGCTCGCGGCCGTCATCGGACTTTCCGTTTCCCTCTTGAAAATTGGAGGCGGCCGATGAGCGGTTTTGCCATTGCCTTCGTCGGCTTTGCGGCCATGCTGCTCTTGATCGCCATCCGGATGCCGATCGCTCTTGCCATGCTTGCGGTCGGTGCTGCCGGCTATGCCTATCTCTCCGGCCCGCATGCGCTGGTCTACTATCTGCAGACCAACACCTATAGCCAGTTTGCCAGCTACACGCTTTCGGTCATCCCGCTCTTCATCCTGATGGGCGCGCTCGCCGAGCAGTCGGGCATTGCCGCAACGCTGTTTCGCGTCGCCGAGCGGGGCTTCGGACGCTTCAAGGGCGGAATGCCGATGGCGGTCATCGCCGCCTGCACCGGGTTCGGCGCGATCTGCGGCTCGTCGGTCGCGACCACGGCGACCTTCGGACGCGCGGCGCTCCCGGAATTGCGCCGAGCCCGGGTCGATGTCGGGCTTGGCACCGGGACGATTGCCGCCGGAGGCACCCTCGGCATCCTCATTCCGCCATCCGTCATCCTGGTGGTCTATGCGATCACCGCCGAGCAGAACATCGCCAAGCTGTTTCAGGCAGCCCTGGTGCCGGGGCTATTGGCGGCCGCCTTCTACCTGATCGCGATTGCGATCGTCGTTCGGCGCAGGCCCGATCTCGCGCCGCCGGTGACGGCGACCGAGACGGTTCGAACGCCTCGTCCGTTTTGGGCGAGGCCGCTGGGGCTGGTCATTCTGGCCGGTGGCGTCATCGGTTGGCTGGTCGGCTTGCTCGGGACGGTCGGCGGGATCTTGCTGGCGATATTCGGCCTGCTGCTGCTGGCTGCGGACTTTGCGATCGTGCCGGCGGCGGCCGTCGCCGTCACGGTGGTCGGCGGCATCTATGGCGAGGTGTTCACGCCGACGGAAGGTGCCGCGGTGGGGGCTGCCGTAACACTGCTGGTCGGCCTGCTGCAAAGGACCTTGAGCCTCGGCGCCCTGAAAAACGCCCTGCTGCAAACGGCCGAAACCAGCGGAATGATCTTCCTGATCCTGCTCGGCGCGGAAGTCTTCGGCGCGTTTCTGGCGCTGACGCAGATGCCGGCGACGCTTGCCGCAATGGTCGGACAGTCGGGCCTGCCGCCCTATGTCGTCATTTGCGGAATGCTCGTCACCTACCTCGTGCTTGGCGCCGTCATGGATGAATTGGCGATGATCCTGCTGACGCTGCCGGTCTTCATTCCGATCATCCTGACGCTGGATCTGGGCATGCCGACCGAGGATGTCGCCATCTGGTTCGGCATTCTCGTCCTCATCGTCGTCGGCATCGGCCTTTCCGCTCCGCCGATCGGCCTCAACGTCTTCATCATCAACAAGCTGGCGACGGATGTCCCGATCGTGCAGACTTACCGCGGCGTCATGCCCTTCGTCATTGCCGACCTCATCCGATTGGCGATCATCACGCTGTCGCCCGGCGTCGCTTTGGCACTGGTCCGGCTTTTGAATTGAGAGGAAGCAGACGGGGGCGCACCCTCCGCCTTGGGCGGTGCGCTTACAGATCCTTCCAGCTGTGGAACATGGCGGCCTGGCCGGCATGTTCGCCGTTGGCGCGCACCAACTGCCAGACGATGGCGTTCTCGATCCAGAAGCGGCGTCCGGATTTCGCGATCCGAAGGCCGCGATAGTTATTGATGAAGCCCTTGGTGGAGACGCTGTCTAAAAGACGCTGCCGTTCCTCGCGGTTCGGCGCCTCGGCCGAGAGGCGCGACGGCATGCCGATGAACTCCTGCCAGGTGTAGCCGAAGCAGGCCTGGGCGGTTTTGTTGGCGTAGAAGAAGCGCGGGTCCTCCGACCGGTCGTGCGCCAAAAGCGCGAAGGGTGCGCTCTCGTAGAGCCAGCGGCCGTCGAACGGATGGTCGACCAGCGCCTTGCCGGTCACCTGGCGAAAGCTTGCAACGATCAGGGCGAAGGCGTCATCGGCATCATAGTCGGTTGTCATCGCCCTTCGTCTCCATGCCCGGGGGTGGGCGTCAGGCATTCAGGGACGGAATGAACTTCCCGTCATAACGCACCCGGAAATTCCGGCGTTGCGCATCTTCCTGGAAACAGACGAACACCAGTTCGAGGTCATTCGCGCTGCTACGCCTTCCAAGCAGGCTGAGGGTGATCACGACCACGCCGCCATAGGTGCGGGTCAGCGCGATCGCTGCCCTTCGAATTTCGTTGGTGCCAGCGTCGTCCCGCTCTTCGCGGCGCTCATAGACCTGCCAGAAGGGCGAAGCTTCCCAGGCCGCGCGCAGCGCTTCGGTGATCTGGTCCTTGAACTCCTCGACAGATCTGCCCTTGCTCCACGAGACGGTCTTTTCGGTGTAGTCGGCAAAAATGTCGAGATAGCCGTCATAATCGTTCGCATCGGAGAAACACCGCTCGATCATCCCGAGCGCCGTTTCATCGGAAATTCCTGCCTTGAAGTATATCGTCATCGAATCGCCAACCCTGCCGTGAACGCCTATCTAGTCAAAGCGCCAGGGATGTATCTAGTCCCCAGAATGCCAGATCGGTGGCGCCGGAATGACTTTCCGTCGCGAGCGCGAGCTTGAGATGGACCACAAAGCCGTCATCCTTGCCAAATTTTGCCATGGTCGCTAATCTTCCCCCATGAGCACGATGAACATATCCCTTCCGCAGCATCTGAAAAGCTTCGTCGATGAGCAGGTCGCCGGGCGAGGCTATGGGACGAGCAGCGAGTATATCCGGGAGTTGATCCGCCGGGATCAGGATCGGCTCAATCTGCGCCGGCTGTTGCTCGACGGCGCCGCCTCCGCGCAGGCCGAGCCTGCCGACGCCGACTATTTTGCCGGCTTGCGTGACCGGGTTGGCGGCCGACGGCCGAAGTGAGCGGCAAGCCGATCATTCCACGCGAATTGGCCCGCAACGATGTCGACGCGGCCATCGATTTTTACGCAACCGAGGCGGGGCCGGACGTCGCTCTCGGATTTATCGACGCGCTTCAGGCCGCGTACGACCTGATCGGCACCCATCCGGAGGCCGGATCGTTGCGATATGCCTACGAATTGACACTCCCCGATCTGCGCAGCATCGGGTTGAGGACATATCCCTACATCGTCTTTTACCGTCCGCAGGCCGACCATATCGACGTGTGGCGCGTGCTGCATGCCAAGCGGGACATCCCGCAATGGATGCAAGGGGCGGACGAGACCTGACGCTTCGGTCCCTGGCTGTAAGCTGTTGGTTGCCTTGAGAAAGCTGAGGCAAAAACTCCGCGATACAGGGTGGAAACGAGACGAAATTTCTAACGCTTGGCACAACCAGGGTTCGCGTTCCCTCGCGTCGCCGCACGCCCGCCGATAGGTTCTCAGGCAGCATCAACACCGGAGAATTGCATGAAACGCCTCCTCATTCTCGGCGCCACCCTTGTCGCGCATTTTGTGACCCCTGCGCTGGCACAGGAGCCGACGAAGCTTCTCAACGCCTCCTACGACGTTTCGCGCGAACTCTTCGTGGCCGAGAACGAGGCCTTCATCAAGCAGCATCCGGGCGTGACGATCGACCAGTCGCATGCCGGTACGTCGAAGCAGGCCCGCTCGATCCTTGAAGGCCTGGAAGCCGACGTCGTCACCTTCAACCAGACCACCGATATCGAGTTCCTGGCCAAGAACGGCTTTGTCTCCAAGGACTGGGCGAAGGCGTTCCCGAACAATGCCTCGCCGTTCTATTCCTTCCCGTCCTTCCTGGTGCGCAAGGGCAACCCGAAGAACATCAAGGACTGGTCCGACCTTGCCCGTGACGACGTTCACGCCGTCTTCCCCAATCCGAAGACCTCGGGCAATGCGCGCTACACCTATCTGGCGGCCTATGCCTGGGCCAAGGAGGCCTATGAGGGCGACGAGGCGAAGATCGAGGCCTACATCACCAAGATCTTCGACAACGTTCCGGTGTTCGACACCGGCGGCCGCGCCTCGACCACGACCTTCGTCGAGCGCGAAACCGGCGACGTCCTGATCACCTTCGAGGCCGAGACCCGCAGCATCGCGAAGCAGTATGGTGCCGACAAGGTTGAAGCCGTGATCCCGTCGGTCAGCCTGCTTGCTGAATTCCCGGTCGCAGTCGTCGACAAGGTTGCCGAGAAACACGGCACGCAAGCGCTCGCCAAGACCTATCTCGACTTCCTCTATACCGAGGAAGGCCAGCGCATCGCTGCTGAATTCGGCCATCGCGTTCGCAACGAGAAGGTTGCCGGCGAATTCAAGGCGCAGTTCCCGGACATTCGCCTCGTCAATGTCGACGACGTCTTTGGCGGATGGAGCAAGATCCAGTCCGAGCACTTCGCGTCCGACGGCATCCTGGACAAGCTCTACGGCAGCCGCTGATCGTTTTTTGACCTCGCAATCAATCAGCCCGGCAGACGAACCGTCTGCCGGGTTTCACCATGACATGACAAGGAAATGAACGCTTGAGACGCAATGTCCTGCCCGGGTTACGCCTGTCGCTGGGGGTGACGCTGCTCTATGTGAGCCTGATCGTCGTTCTGCCGCTGGCAGCCCTCGTGTTCAAGGCGGCGAGCCTCGGCCCTCTCGATTACTGGCAGATCGTCTCGTCGCCGCGGGCGCTCGCAAGCTATCGCGTCACCGTGACGGCCGCGCTTGGCGCGACGCTCTTCAATCTCTTCTTCGGCTTGGCGCTCGCCTGGGTCCTGGTGCGCTACCGCTTCCCGGGGCGCCGCATCGTCGATGCCATGGTCGACTTGCCGTTCGCTTTGCCGACGGCCGTTGCCGGTATTTCGCTGACCGCACTGTTCACGACCAACGGCGTGTTCGGCTCGATCCTCGAGGACTACGGCATCAAGGTCGCCTATACCCCTATCGGCATCATGATCGCCATGTGCTTCACCTCGCTGCCCTTCATCGTGCGCACTGTGCAGCCGGTGCTGGAGGATCTCGATCCGGCGCTGGAGGAGGCGGCCCAGTCGCTTGGCGGCTCGGATATCGCGATCTTCCGCAAGGTTATCCTACCGCTCTTGACACCAGCACTTCTCGCCGGCGTCTCCCTGTCCTTCGCCCGCTCGCTCGGCGAGTTCGGTGCGATCATCTTCATCGCCGGCAATCAGCCGATGTCGACCGAGATCACCGCGCTGCTGATCTTCATTCGGCTGGAGGAATACGACTATCAGGCGGCGGCGGCGATCGCGTCCGTGCTGCTGCTGACGGCCTTCCTCATGCTCGCCGTGACCAACTGGCTGCAGGCGCGGGCGCTGCGCTATACGCGGAGGTCCTGACCATGCGTTTCAAAAAGACCGCACGCACGCTGCCGCGGGTCGGTGACGGCCCCTTGTTCCGCCGCGCCCTGATCGGCATCGTGCTGATCATCGGCGCGTTCCTGATCCTCGCGCCTCTGCTGATCATCGGCGTCGAGGCCTTTGCCAAGGGCTGGCAGGTCTATCGCGACACGATCCTGCATCCCGACACGCGCCATGCGATCATGCTTACCGTGCTTGCGGCGCTGATCGCCGTGCCGGTCAACACCGCCTTCGGCGTGGCCGCTGCCTGGGCGATGACCAAGTTCGATTTCCGCGGCAAGGGTTTCCTGCTGGTGGTGATCGAGATCCCGTTCTCGGTTTCGCCGATCGTCGCGGGCGTTGCCTATCTCTTCGTCTACGGGCTGCAGGGCCTGTTTGGCCCGACGCTCGATGCCTATGGCATCAAGATCCTGTTTGCCATTCCCGGCATCGTGCTCGCCTCGATGTTCGTCACCGCGCCGTTCGTCGCCCGCGAACTCATTCCGCTGATGCAGGCGCAGGGGAGGGACCTCGAAGAGGCGGCCGTTTCCCTCGGCGCTTCCGGCTTTCGCACCTTCTTCTCGGTGACGTTGCCCAACATCAAATGGGCGCTGTTCTACGGCGTCGTCCTTTGCAATGCGCGCGTGATGGGCGAGTTCGGCGCGGTTTCGGTCGTGTCGGGCAACATTCGTGGCCAGACCAACACCCTGCCGCTCCATATCGAACTGCTCTATCACGATTATCAGGCGGCGGGCGCTTTTGCGTCTGCGTCCATTCTGGCGCTCATCGCCGTCTTCACCATCATCGCCAAGGTCGCTCTGGAGCGCCAAGGGGCGGGCCGCGTCCGCCCAGTTGCCAATTCCGCGGAGAATGCATCATGAAGATCCGCCTTGACCACGTCGTCAAGACTTTCCAAACCTTCCGTGCCGTCAAGGACGTGTCCCTGGAGATCGAGAGCGGCGAGCTCGTCGCACTGCTTGGGCCCTCCGGCTCCGGCAAGACGACGATATTGCGCATGGTTGCCGGCCTCGAATTCGCCGATGGCGGCCACATCTATTTCGGCGACCAGGATGCGACCGACATACCGGTGCGCGATCGCGGCGTCGGCTTCGTGTTCCAGCACTACGCGCTTTTCCCGCACATGACCGTGGCGCAGAACATCGCCTTCGGCATGGAGGTCTCGAAGGTCAAGCGCGACAAGGCGACCATCCATGCGCGGGTCGCTGAACTGTTGCGCCTGGTTCGCCTCGAAGGGCTCGGCGAACGGTTTCCGGCGCAGATCTCCGGCGGTCAGCGCCAGCGCGTCGCACTTGCCCGCGCGCTCGCCGTCGATCCAAAGGTATTGCTGCTGGACGAGCCTTTCGGCGCACTTGATGCCAATGTCCGGCGTGAGCTTCGGCGCTGGCTGCGCGAAATCCATAGTGAGCTCGGCATCACCACACTCTTCGTCACTCACGACCAGGAGGAGGCGCTCGACCTCGCCGACCGCGTGGTGATCCTGAAGGATGGCCACATCGTTCAACAGGGAACGCCGGAGGAGGTCTGCCGCGAGCCAAAATCAGCCTTCGTCATGAAGTTCCTCGGCGATGCCAACATGCTGCCCGCCGAAGTGCGCGATGGTCGGGCCTATGCCGATGGCGCGGTCATCGATGCTGCAGGGATCGCCGACGGCAAGGCCGAGCTTTACGCCCGGCCGGTCGATCTCGATTGGGTGATCGGAGGTCCCGGCATCGCTGCCAACATCAGCCGGGTGATGGATCGTCCGGGCGGGCGGCGGGTGGTCGCGACGACCGAGCGCGGGGTGCCGTTGGAACTGGACCTTGAGCCGGAGCGGATCGTGAAGGCCGGCGACACCGGCTACGTGACGCTGCGTCGCGCAACGGTGTTTGCGATATAGGTTGAGCGTGGAAGCCGACGAGGGTGTCCGCAGCTTGTGACGCGGGCGGCGGCCAGGATTCACAGGCAGGAAGCCGCAGCGGGCTCCGGCCGCCGTCAGGCGAAGCGGAGGGCGTTCCGCGCGCGCGCCTTGGCGGCTTCTTCCTCGCGGTTGCGTGGGGGCTGTGGCGTCTCGAGTGCGTCGAGCAGTTCCTGCGCGCATGCAGCAATCGAATTGACGGCATGCTCGAACGCGGCTTCGTTCCGCTTGGACGGCTTGTTGGTTCCGCTCAGCTTGCGCACGAACTGCAGTGCAGCGTCATGCACCTCGGCGTTCGTCGCCGGCGGCTCGAAATTGAATAGGGGTTTGATGTTTCGGCACATGGCGGGCTCCCGGTCCTCTTCGTTCTCGCTCCTGTCGAGGCCCGGATCTTAGTGCCCGTTCCTCGTCAGCGAAAGACCTTTACCGCCGGCTGCCCGCAATCCGACCGTTGGCCGGCTCCGCTCAGGAGTTCCGGCCGTTCTGTGCCAGGCGCATGCCGGCCGCGCGTCCGCCGCTCGGCACCACGACGATCTGCTTGACCTTGCCCTGCTTGAAAGCGGTGAGGAACCGGGGATAGTCGGCGAAGGCGACGCATCCATGGGATTCCGCGCGCTTGCCGCGCAGCAGGTAGCTATGCGTCAGGAAGCCGTCGCGGCCGTGCTTGTTCCGTCCGTCGACCGGCAGCATGCGGATCGCCTCGACCCCGTGGAAACGGGTTTCGCGCATCCTGAGATTATAGGTGTGCGGCGGTGTCGGCCCGGTCATCTTGACGTCGACGTAGCGCGGGTTGTCAGCCATCTTGCCGATACCGGAATGGGCCTCGAGCACGCTGCCGTCAGGCATATAGACCTTGGCAGCGGTGATGTCGTAGACGGCGACGCCGTTGCCGGCTTTCGCTCCGCCGCCAAACATGTTGCGCAGCGCCTGGCCGAAGCCGGTGCCGGCACTGTTTTCGGTCGGATCTTCCGGCCGCGCATAGGCAAGCTTCTGCTTCTTCGGCGCTTCGTCTTCGTCTGCCTTGGCGGTCTCTTCTTCCTTTTTCACCGCCGCGGCTTCCGCCTGCTTGGTGGCAGGTTTTTCGTCTTCGACAGGCGGCTTTTCCGCCTGCGCGGTGCGGGGGCGGAATTGCGGCATAGGACCGACCGAGGGCGTGTCCTCATGGCTCGGCAGGGCGGCCGTGTCTTCAGTCTCGTCTTGGTCCTGGTCCGGCTGTTCGGCGAGATCGTCCTCGGACGGCGCCGTCAACAAAGCGGAGAAGGCGCTGCCTTCCACGTGGCTCTGGGAGGGCGTGGCGTAGGCGAGTTGGACCGGATTCTTGGCCGCGGCAACGCTGGCGATCGGCGCGAAGCGTTCCGGCGCCGGCAGGCCAATCGTTACGGCCTGACGGTGGGCCTCGGTTGGGGGGGTGGAGTTGCTTGCGACTTTCTCGGACGCCAGCACGGCCTTTTTCACCGCAGCTGCGATCCGGGCACTTTTGCCGATCGTTTCCGCGTCCATCGGGAACAGCGGATCGGACGCGAACCTCGCCTCGCTGGGAGCGAGGCTTGCGACCATGACCGGCTGCGCCGCGGCGGCGGCTACGAGCCGCGTCGCCTGGTTGGTTCTGGCGTGCTTGTCCCAGACGCGCTCCTTGGTCTTCTCAGCCAAATGCAGCTGCGGCTTCGGCAGCAGGCGGCCGGAACCATGCGCGTAGGAATTGCCGATCGCGGCCATGCCGACAAGCGACCACGCAGCCGCGCCGACGAGGGCGGTGCCGCAGCAAGTGATCAGCAATGGGCGCAACAGACGGTGCAAAGACTGTGGGCGAATGATCTTACTCAACAACGCAAATCAAGCCAGAAAATCTCACAAAGGCTCTCACCCCGGCGAGCGAACGCCGCTGCGCGATTTCTGGATTGTCCCCTTCTTGACGACTGATGGACAAAAGATGGAGAAGTATGGTTAAATTTTGCTTTCCAACCGCCGAAATAGACCCCAGATCGATTTTCTTTCGTCGAAAAGGCCCATTTTGGCCGCTTTCCGGACGGCTTTCACGCGCACGACGTTCAAACCCATTAGTTGAAATACCGTGGATTGCAGCTCAGATGCGCGCGCCTTGGAAGGCCAGCCGGAAGCAGGCGCCTCCGCTCGGGGCGGTCAGGATGCTCACACGGCCATTGTGTCGCTCGGCGATCTGCAGAACGAGATTGAGGCCAAGACCAGCCCCGCGTTCCCGTGGCTTGAGGCGGTAGAAAGCCTCAAAGACGCGCTCGCGTTCCGCCTCCGGAATGCCAGGCCCGTCGTCGCTGACTTCGATCACGCCGTCCGGCTCGACCCGCACGACGATCACGCCCTGGTTTCCCGCATGCTCGATCGCGTTCTGGACGAGATTGGTAACCGCGCGCTCGAGCGAGACCGCGTCACCCTGCATCATCGACTGCTCCGTGTTCTGCTCGAACGACAGATCGTAGCCCTCGTCGATGGCGAGCGGAGCGAGGTCCGCGGCGACGTTGCGGCAGAGCGCGACGAGGTCGACGGACGTGAACGGCCTGGCACTGGCTTCCAGCCGCTGCAGGTCGAGCAGCTGTTCGGCGAGCGCCGATATCCTCTCGCAGTCGGAGATCAGCCGGTCGCGCTCCGGCCCGGAGGCGAGCAGGTCGAGACGCGCCTGAAGAATGGCCACGGGCGTTCGCAACTCATGGGCGGCGTCGAGGATGAAGCGCTGGTGTTGGCCGTAGGATTGATCGAGCCGGTGGAGCGCGCTGTTGATGCTGCGCACAAGCGGACGGACCTCGCTCGGCACCGCCGTTTCGGCCAGCCGGTGGCTTCGGTGCGTCATGTCGATCTCGTCCGTTTCGCGCGCGAGATCGGAGATGCCCCGGATCGCCCGGTTGACGATGCGGGGCACCGAAAAGATCGTGACGAGCGCAAGCAGCACCAACATCGGCGCGACGAACAGGCGCGAGAAGGAAAAAATGAGCGAAGGTTGGCTCAGCAGCGTTCCCTGTCCGAATACGGTGAAGCTGCCTTCCTCGTTTGTCATGCGCCGGATGACGGCAAGATAATTCGATGGCGGGCCGTCGTCGCGGATGTCCGAATAGGTCATCCGGTCGAGCGCCACCGTCATGCCGCGGTAGATCTCCGGCACGTCGCCGGACTGGACGATTTCACTCCTGTCGCTGCGCGCGATGAACCAGAAATGCGGTTGTTCGCGATGAACGCGCGCCAGGTCCGCGGTGTCAGCAAGTTCGAGCTTGCCGCTAGCGCCCCGCTTGATCGCGCGGAATGCCGTCTCGACCGGGGCAGGACTGACGAGCGCGCCGCCTTCGTCAGCGACCACGAGCAGCGTGACGAAGGACAGGCCGAACGCGAGAAGCACCGCCAGCTGCAGGACCAGCAGGTGCGCGATGAGACGTTGCTTGAGAGACCGTGGCCAGAGCTTCCACACCATCCGCACCATGTTTGTTGGACCGGCTACGCCGTTCGGCTGACGCTTGTTTTGACGCGGCAAAAACCGATGCCAGTAAAACCGTGCGGAGACGATTGTAAACAGGAGGTTGCACGGACATTACGCGGACAGCTTGGGCGACCTCTACCTCAGCGCGTTGACCTGTCCCGGACCCTGGCGAAATCGACGAATGCCCTGAGTGCTGCCGGCATTTGCCGCCGGTTCGGATAATAAAGATAGAAACCGCTATAGTAGGGGCACCAGTCTTCAAGCACGCGAACCAGCTTGCCTTCGTCGATCAGCGCGCGCACCTGGTCCTCGAAGGCAAAGCCTATCCCCGCGCCGAGAAGGGCAGCGTCGACCATCATGTCCTGGTCGTCGACGATCAGGGAACCGGTCACCTCGACCTGAACTTCGACACCGCCCCGCTCGAACTCCCAGGCGTAGAGGCGTCCGCTGCCAAAGCGCAACCCGATGCAAGGCAGCGCCTTCAGATGCTCGGGCGTGGTCGGCCTTGCGTGGCGCTCAAATAAGGACGGTGTTGCCACGATCGCGGTACGCTGGCGCGGACCGATCGGCACGGCGATCATGTCCTGCGCGACTATCTCGCCGAAGCGAACGCCGGCGTCGAAACCCTCCGACACCATGTCGACCAGATCGTTGTCGACCACGATCTCGATGTTGACCTTCGGATGACTTTCGAGAAATCGCGCGACGAGGGGCAGTAGCACCATTTTTGCCGAAGCGCGTGCCGTGTTGAACCTCAGCCGCCCGATCGGCGCCCCCCGAAAATTGTTGAGGTCGTCAAGCGCGTCCTCGATGTCGCGGAAGGCGGGCGCGACACGGGCGAGCAGAAGTTCCCCCGCTTCGGTCAGTGCGACGCTGCGGGTGGTCCGGTTGAAGAGCCGAACGTCCAGGCGCTCCTCCAGTGCCTTCAAGGCATGGCTGAGCGCGGATGGCGTGCAGCCGATCTCGTCTGCCGCACGGCGGAAGCTCTGGTGGCGGGCAAGCGCCAAGAAAGGTGACAGGTCGGACGGCGATATGGTTCGCATTGATGAAAATCTCTCATCAGCTCAACGAGAATCCAGTCGATTATCTCAGTAGATGTCTCGCAGTACAACCTCTTCAGCCGCCGACGATGGAGCGGCGAAACAAACCGGAGGTTCACATGCATACGTGGTTCATCACTGGCGCATCCCGTGGATTTGGTGCTCTTATCGTTGAAAAGGCCCTGGCCAAGGGCGATCAGGTGGTCGCGACGGCGCGCAATCCGAAGGCAATCGCGGACCGCTTCGGGGACCATCCCAATCTCCTGGCCGTTGCGCTGGACGTCACCGACGAGGCACAGGCGCATCAGGCTGTGGGCCAGGCGATCGCGCGCTTCGGGCGTATCGATGTCCTGGTCAACAATGCCGGCTACGGTCTGCTGGGCGCAGTCGAGGAAGCGACCGGCTCCGAGATCGAAGCGCTCTATCGGACCAACGTCTTCGGACTTCTGGCGGTCACCCGCGCGGTCCTGCCGCACATGCGCCGCCAGCGCGATGGGCGGATCCTCAACTTCTCATCCGTCGGCGGCTACCGCAGCGGCCCTGGTTTCGGCGTCTACTGCTCGACGAAGTTTGCCGTCGAGGGACTGACCGAGGCGCTGGCGGCGGAACTCGCGCCGCTCGGGATTTATGCGACGGCGATCGAGCCCGGCTACTTCCGCACGGATTTTCTCGACTCGACGTCGCTGAGCGTCAGCCCGATCGAGATCAGCGATTATGCGGAAACTGCAGGTGCCGTTCGCAGCAAAGCGAAGGAGATCAGCCATAACCAGCCGGGCAACCCCGACAGGCTTGCCGACGTGCTGATCTCGTTCGTCGATACGGAGCAGCCGCCGGTCCGGCTTCCGCTTGGCAGCGACACGGTGGCTGCGATCGAAGCCAAGCACGCTTCGGATCGCGACCTTCTTGCCCGGTGGCGCACGGTTTCCGTTTCGACGGATTTCGAACAGGCGGTTTGAACGAAGAGCGGACACTGAGCTCCTTCGCAACGTCGATGTCCGCAATCGGGACACCCGGGCGCAGTTCCGGGCTTACCATCCGAAGTCGACCTCCCCGGGGCATGCAGGAAACGCCTCGACCAACACGACCACTACCGCCAGGCCAGCCGCCGCACCGTTTGAGGAAAACGGCGCGGCGGCTAGCCGTTCCGCATGGTCCGTGCTGGGCAGGGTGACCGGCTCTGCCGAGGTGCCAAGAGACGATCTGACCCAAGCTGGGCCAGCGCTTAGAAATCCGCGTCGATCCGACTTTAGAATGCATTAGCGCTGTCGAACGGAAGCCGCTCTTCTCCTCTTCGCGAACTAGAGTAAAAGTCGCATCTCTTTCACGTCATGCAACCAAAGGGAGCGGAGTGAGCGAGACAACCACAGAGTTGCCGCGCCAGACGGGTAGACCAGACCCGTACCCCAGTTTCCGTTTTGCAACCTCCGGCAGGGATGCTCCCTTCGAAGCCTGGCGATCCGTTCTCGACATCCTGTTCGAAAGCGCGCCAGCGAAACATCTGCCACCGGCAGCATTTCGGGCGAACCTCGTCGTTCATCATTTCGGGGCCTTTCTGCTTTGCCGCAGCAATGCTGACGGTGGGCGATATCGGCGCACCGATTTGCGTCTCGCCCGCGATGATCTCGACCACATCGTCATTTCGTGCGTGATCGGTGGGCGCATTGGATTGACCGCGCCACGGCTGAGGCGCCTTCGACCGGGCGATGTGGCCGTCTCCGATCTGTCAACGCCCGTGGCCTTTTCCATGCGGGCGGCAGAAACCGTTCACCTGATCGTGCCGCGGGCACTGCTGCCGGCCGCTGTCGCGCCCCCACAGCCGATCTCTGGGCGCATTCTATCCCATGGCAGCGCGATCGCCGTCTTCGTTTCAGGCGTCGTCCAGGCCTTGGCCGACGCGGCACTCCGCTTCGGTGCCAACGAACTCACGTCGCTCGGGTCGATCATCCCGGATCTTCTGGCGTGCCTTGGTCCCGCAGATGGCGGCAAGCCGGGCGGCCGTAGCGGTGATCTTGGTCGCCGCCTGCGCCGCCACATCGAAGACAATCTGCATCATCGCGACCTCACCACCGCCCGGCTCGCGCGCGAGCTCGGCGTTTCCCGCAGCCAGTTGTTCCGGCAATTCGAGATGACGGGCGGCGTTGAAACCTACATCCGCAGGCGCCGGCTGCGCCGATCCCTGTTTGCATTGTGCGATCCCCGCCACGCCGACCGTCGCATCGGCGACATCGCCTTCGACATGGGGTTTGCCGACGAGGCGCATTTCAGCCGCCTGTTCCGGCAGGCCTTCGGCCTTTCTCCACGCGCGGCCCGTGACCAGGCGCGGAACAGAGAAGGCGCAACTCTAGGGGGTATTCTGCTGCCGTTTACGCTCGGAACCTCTTTCTCTGAATGGATAACGGAACTGAGGAGCATATGAGCCCGCTGGGACGGTCGTCCAAGTTTTTGGGATGCTCACCCAAAGACAGCCAATGGGGATGTTGCTATTTTTTGCACCCATAGAGAGTGAATTGCAGAGCCGGATGGCTCGTGAAAAGGGATCTCTGGCATGTCGAAGCAGATCGCAGATCAAGCCTCCACCGCGCCGGGTGATACCCCGCCTCCAGCAACTCCGACCACGTTCACGCTGAGCGCAACGAATGGATCGAGCGTCGCGGGCGTTTCATATTTCAGCGTCTTTCCGCCGCCGCTCAAGAGCCCCGCAGTCAGCGTGCAGGTGCTGACTGCCCTAATCTCCAACGTGACGAGGTCAGGTCAAGAGGAGACGACGCTCACCTGGAACGGCGGGAGCGGCGCCTTGGCCCTCCTGGCGATTGCCGGCAACGGCAAAGGCGACCCCGCAACGGCTGAAAAGACCCCGGTGACACTCGGAGGCAAGGCCACCGTCACCTTTGCGAATGGCACCTATGCCATAGCAGTTTCTACTGGAGGGCCGGCGAATTCGGTCGAGGTCGATTTCGATCTCAGCGTCCCGCCGGCCAGCCTGGTCGGCCTTGTCGTCGGTCCCGCTGCAATCCTACTTGCACCGCCGGCCGGGATGGGCCCGTTGATCCTCGAGCCGGACCTGTCGCGGACGGTCACCGTGGTCTTCGGCACGGCCTGCACCTATCCGCCACCTGCAATTTCCGATGTCGATCAGGGATCGACGGTCATGTTCGCATCGAGTGGCGCCAGCGCCGCCAGCGCGCAGATCAAAGTCGGACCGGACAACCTGATCGTCCAGACGGGCTGACGTTTCCACGAACTTGCCCGGCGATACCTGCCTCGTCGGGCAATCCCCCTCGCTGCCCTTTTGTCCCTTCCCCTTGAGCGGGCAGCGAGGGGCTGGTCGGCGCCGCTTCAGCCCCGGAGGCGGTGCCGGCCACCATGTGATCCCGGGCGCTAATCCAGAAACGAAAGGTAACACCGATGACGTCATACTCTTTGACATGCGTGAACAACTCGCAGCTGACCGGTAGCTTCGCCGTCTTTCAGAAAGCGCCGCCGACGACGACGCCCGGCAACGTGTTCTCACTCGCCTGGTTCGCTCGTCCGACCGCGCCGGGAAGCCGCGTGACCTTTACCTGGGGTCTCGACTACAGCTTCGTCTGGTCGGAGACCGGCGTGCTGCAGCCGGGCATCAACTTCTCGGCAACACAGGTGCGCTCGGCAGATCCCAACGGCCAGAACCTGATCCAGCTGACCCAGGACTCGGCCGGTGCGACGACCTTCGTCAATCCGAGCGTCAACGGCGCTCTCGGCTCGCTGACGATCCAGCAGCTTTCGAACGTCGCGCCCAACCGCACCTCCGTCGGTATCGGCATGGCCGGTTCCGGCACCTTCGCGGTCCAGGCGGCGCCGAACATGACGGCGGTCTTCTCCCCGCATCCCAACTACTGGGTGATCTTCGGCAACTATGAAACCGGCGATGTCATCGACATCGAAGACGTCACCGGCGCGGTCGAAGTCACCTATGGCGGTGCCCTGACGTCGCGCACGGCGCTGCTCGGTCTCGACAACCTGATCTCGGTTTCGTGACGCCGCGGGCGGCGGCTGAAACCAGCCGCCGCCTCTTCCTCTCACCGCTCAGGGAGACCCGATATGTCCGAGTATAGGCTTACCTGCGTCAACAATTCGAGTTTGCATGGCAGCTTCGCGCTCTACCAGGTTCCGCCGTCAGCCCCCGGTCCGACGGGGCCGGCATGCCTGGCGTGGCTTGCGCGTCCGGCGGCACCCGGCACTCAGGTGCGCTTCTCGTGGTCGACCGAAGTCGGCTTCATCTGGGGCGAACGCGGTACCTTTGGCGGACGCACGACCTTTACCGCCTACCAGTATGTCGCTGCGGACCCCGAGCGCGAAAACCTCATCGACTTCGGGTCCGACAGTTTTGGTGCCCCGACCTTCCAGAACCTGAGAACGGGAGGTGCGCAGGGCGCACTCACGATCCGTCAGCTCAATGCGACCTTCGACTTTCCGATCCACCTCGGCATCGCGCTTGGAAAGTCACCCATCTACACCGTGGATTTCAACGTCAATGTCCTCGGTGCCTTCATCCCTCACCGAAACCGCTGCTGGGTGGTGTTCGGCAGCTATACCGCCGGAGAGGCGATCGATGCCGAGGCGCAGACCAATGTTCAGGTCATCGACTTCAACCCGTCTTCGCCGGCGCAACGCGTCGAGTTGAGTCCGGAAAACATCCTGCGATGCACGTCTGCGCCAAGCGCCGATGCGCCTTTCGGCTAACCGCACGCTCAAGCTTCGCATGCCTGTTCCCCTTCCTGACGAAAGGAAGCCAGCATGGAAACGACCAGACCAACCATGGGCCGCCGCGCCCGCATGCTTGCCGCATGCCGAGGGCGCCCACCGCCGCAAACGCCGTGAGCCGTCTGCGAATGCTCTGCTCGACCCAGCGGTTGCGGAATTTTCCGCCCGTGTCAGGTCGAGGCCGCATCTTCATCGCCAAAGTTTTCTAGAAGGAGTTCGAAATGACCACAGTTCTCCATCCGCCGCCACTCGTCCCGCAAGGTTCGGCTGCATGGTGCTTTGCCGCTGCGGAGGCGATGGTTCGCAGTTTTCGCAACCTGCCCGCCGTGTCACAATACGACATTGCCCGGCGGAGCACCTTCGCGCTGGCTTCGCTCGACCCCGCGGTCCAGGAACGCCTGCAAATCGCCCAGGCGCTCGACCTTTCCACAGACCAACTGGAAAATGACGGAGCCAATCGGAATAGCCAGGTCGTGCAATTGGTCAGAACCCAATGGAACGCTTTTGACAACGCGACGACCGGCGGTCATTTCCTCAATGTGCCCCTGACCGCTCAGGCCGTCAAAACCGAAATCGATAACAACCGCATCTTCGTGATCGGCAACGCCTACCACTATTATGTCGTCTACGGCTACGAGAACGACGGCAACACACTGCTGCTGCGCGATCCCTGGCCGGAAGGGGTGGGCGGATTGACACCGCAAATGTCGCTCGCAAACTTCCTGCAACTCCCCGGACGTGTCGCAATCCTGTTCGGATAAGCGCTTGAGCGCCGGCGTCGGATTGCCCGGTTCCTCCGGGCATCCGGTGCCGGCGATCATGAAGGCGACCGTGCTCCCTATTCGCGGACGGTCCGGGTTCGGGCCGTGCCTTGAGCCGGTTTGATCTGCGAAATCTGCAGCCATTTTACCCAAGGCGCTTGCTGGGCGACTAAACATGAGTATAAGAGACAAGTATTAGCCTGCGGCATCAATCAAGCCGCAGGATCCCCCGCGAAGTTGGCGCCATGCCCGTCGAAATCCACTCCCAAGACCGCCGCGTCGCGCTTCGCTAGGAAGGGCAGCATGGTGGCAAGTTCTCTCAATCACTGGCTCGGCCTGCTCTTCAGGCGCCACCACAAGGAGGTGGTGCGCTACGCCTCGCGCCTGATCGGTAACCGGGACGACGGCGAGGAAGTGGTGCAGAACGCCTATCTGCGCATGGTGAGGGTCGACCGCCGCAACGTCGAGCATCCGCGTTCCTACCTGTTCAAGGCAGCCCGAAATGCGGCGATCGACTTTCGCATCAAGCTGGAGCGGGAGTGGTCGCGCCGGGTCGAACTGGACCAGGCAGACCGGCTGTCGTCGTCGGACGACTTTGCGCTGCGGCTGGAATTTCGCGACAAGGTCGCAGCCCTATCCGTACTCTTGAACGAACTGCCGATCGCCTGCCGGACGGCTTTTATCATGAACAAGGTCGAGGGCCATTCGCACCGGGAAATAGCCGAAACACTTGGCATCTCGGTCAGCATGGTCGAAAAGCACATGCTGCGTGCGCTGTGCCATTGCCGCGACGTGCGGCGCGAGATGGACCATGTCTGACAGGGCGATGAAACCCGCATCGGCGGCAACGCATTGTCCTGCGAAAGACATCTCCGACGCGGCGCTCGGCTGGGTCGTCCGGCTCCATTCCGGTGAGGCGACCGTAGACGACCAGCGCGCCTATGAGGCGTGGCGTGGACAAAGCGCAGAGCACGAGGCGGCAGCGGTGGAAGCGGAAGCCTTGTGGGACGATGCGGCACATCTGCGCCGCGATCGCCGGACCGGCCTCATCTATCCCGGCCGCGACACCGCGCTCCTTTCACGTCGCCGCCTTCTGACCGGCGCGGTCGGCATCGCTGTCCTGGGAAGCGGGCTTGCCGCTTCGCGCCCCTGGCTGCGCATCCTCGGCTCCGATTACGCGACAGCCACGGCAGAGACCCGTTCGATCGGCCTGCCTGACGGGTCACGGGTGATCCTCAACGCGCGCACGGCCATGGATGTGGATTTCGACGAGCAGGCCCGCCGGGTGGTTCTGAAGGAAGGCCAGGCATTTTTCGACGTGGCGACGGACGCGCGGCCGTTTCAGGTTGCCTCAGGCGGAACCATCGTCACGGCCCTTGGAACCGCTTTCGACGTGGACGCCAATGCGGCCGATGGTTCGCTCGGCATTGCCGTCACCCGTCATTCCGTTCGCGTATCGCCGATGGCCGGCGACCTCATGGGCGTTACGCTCGCCGAAGGGGAGCGTGTGTCTGTCGGTGGTGATGGCGCCATCGGCAGCCCTGTCGTGCAGGATCCGGCCATCGCGCTTGCATGGCAGTCCGGCATGTATGTCGCCGAAAACCGTAGGCTCGGCGACGTCGTCGCGGCCCTCAGCCGCTATCACGGCGGCTGGATCGTCTTCAGTCACGACCGCTTGAAATCGACGCTGGTCAGCGCCGTTTTGGATTTGAGAACGCCGGACGCCGCGCTTGCAGCGCTTGCGTCCGGCCTGCCGATCCGGGTCACACGCATGACCCGCTTCGTGACACTGATCTCGGCGGTCTAGCCGGTTTCATTTTTTTTCGAACGCCGTTGCGGATTTTTGGGTGCCGCCTCGTCTCGGCTTTTGAGGGATGTGTCCTGCCAGCAGGAATACCGGTCCCTCGCTCAAAGCATGGGAATAGGGATCAGATGTCCAGACAAACGGGGCGAAACAAACTTCTTGGCGCGGTCGTGGTCGCAACCACGGCGGTCGGTTCACTTCAAACGGCAGTGCCGGCTCTGGCACAACAGGAGCGGTCGGCCCGTTCAGGTGCCATCACTTTCGACATTCCGGCGCAATCCCTGACCGCGGCGCTTACGGCATTTGCGCGGCAGTCGGGGCTGAGACTTGCCTATTCGGCATCGCTGACCCAGGGGAAATCCGCGCCTGCCGTGAGCGGGTCGATCCCCCCGGCAGAGGCGCTGTCGCAGCTTTTGTCCGGCACCGGCCTCTCCTATAGCCTGAACGGCGGGACCGTCACGATTACCGAGCGCGTTTCCGGTGCGCACGCGGTCGGTGCTGCCGACGGCGCAACGATGCTTGCGCCGATCGTTGCCGGCGGCGGCATCATCAATCCTGTCGATGCGCCCTATGAAACGGCTGCGCCGACTGCCTACATCTCGGAAGAAAACATCGACCGCTTCCGCGGCTCGAGCCCGGCAGACATTTTCCGCGGTACGCCGGGCGTGCTCTCCGGCGAAGCGCGCAACGGCGCCGGCGCCGTCGACGTCAACATCCGCGGCATGCAGGGTATGGGCCGCGTTGCCGTCACCGTCGACGGGGCCAGCAATTCGGCCACGGTCTACCAGGGCTATCAGGGCATCTCCAACCGGACCTTCGTCGATCCGGATTTTCTGGGCGGCGTCGATATCACCAAGGGCTCCGACGTTGCATCGAGCGGCATCGCTGGTACGGTGGCGATGCGCACGCTGGACGCCGGCGACATCGTGAAGGAGGGGCGGACATTCGGTCTCCGGGTCAAGGGCGGGTTTGGCACCAACACCTCCACCCCACCGCCGGCCGGCACCACCGCCGGCTATGCCTGGCCCGGGGGCACCTGGGCGCCGCCGGTGGCTACGGCAAAGAGCGACGGAATGGACCGCCCCTCGTTCTTCGATCCGACCAGCGGCTCGGGCAGCATCGTCGGCGCGATGCAGGAGGAAAACATCGACCTCGTTGCCGGCTACGCCTATCGCCGCCAGGGCAACTATCATGTCGGCAGCAACGGACCTTCGGCGGTGCCAGTGAGCATGGGGCCGCGGCCGTTCTGCTATGAAAGCGGCGTATGCCTGCCGCCGGCCCGGGGCTGGAAGGACTACATCGAGAACATCGGCATCGCCAACTACCGCGCCGGCGAGGAGGTGCTGAACACCCAGCTCCAGACAAAGTCCTATCTCGCCAAGGGCACTGTCCGTTTCGAGGACGGTCACAGCCTGCAGTTCGGCTACAACGGGTTTCGCAGCGAGGCTGGCGACCTCCTGGCGTCGCGCCTGACTTCGGATCGGGGCCAGGCGATACAGCAGGGCCAGACCGCGGGAACGAAGGTCGATGCCGGCACGCTTCGCTACGGCTGGAAGCCTGACGACAATGACCTGATCGATCTCAAGGCCAATCTCTGGGCCACGCGGCTGGAACTGCGCAACCCCCGGCGGAGCGGCGTGCTCTATCCGCAGCCCGGAGATTTCGGCCTGCCGGCCGATTTCCGCACCGGCTCCGATACCTTCATGTGGGGCGCCGATGTTGCAAACACGTCGGCCTTGACGACCGACTACGGCCCGCTCGACCTGACCTACGGCCTGTCGTTCCTGAGCGAGGATACGCGACCGAGCAAGTTCACGCCGGAACTCGAGACATGGCTCGACCTTCGCGACGGCACGCGGCAGGAGGCGGCCGCCTTCGCCAAGGCCGCCTGGAAAGCCACCGATTGGCTGACGATCAATGGTGGCCTGCGCTACCAGCACTACTGGACAGAGGATCGAAACGCTCCGGAACAGGTCCGCCCCGGCTACACCTACGACACGGCGCTCAGCGACGGCGGCTTCAGCCCGTCGGTGGGCGTGACGCTGGAGCCCTTCGACGGCACACAGTTTTATGTGAACTACTCGAACGCGCTGCGCTCGCCGAGCATCTTCGAGGGTGTTTCGGCCTTCACCATGAACGTCAATTCCAACCTGCGCCCGGAACGGTCGAGCAACTGGGAGGTGGGCACCAATCTCAGGCGTGACGGCGTGTTTTCGGCCGACGACCAGGCGATGATGAAGCTCGGCTTCTTCGACTGGAATGTCGACAACTACATCTCGCGCGAATGGTATACCGATCCGCGCGGTATCTCCGGCATGCGCATCCACAACATCGCCGGCGCGCACTTCCAGGGCATAGAACTGTCCGGTCGCTATGAACGCGGTGGCTTTACCGCCGAACTTGCCGCCAACTACTACACCGATGTCGAGTTTTGCCGGACGGCGACCACCTGCGGAAACAAGTCGCTCTATGCCGACTACGCCACCAATCAGGTGCCGCCGGAATACACGGTCGCGTTGACGCTGTCGCAGACGTTCCTCGACGATGCCCTGACAGTCGGCGGGCGGATTTCGCGCACCGGATCGCGCGCGATCGGCCACGGCGACGTGACGGCCCAGGGCGCTTCGCAGTTCATCTCATTGATCAACTGGAAGCCCTATACCTTGGTGGACGCGTTCGCAGAGTACCGGATCAACGAGAGCCTGACGGCGAGCTTCCGCATCGAGAACCTGACCGACGCCTATTATGTCGATCCATTGAGCCTGGTGCAGCAGCCCGGCCCGGGACGTACCTTCTACGCGTCGCTGAAGGCGGAGTTCTAAGCCCGCAATCCGATTGATGGTCGCGCCGGGACAGGCGCGGCCATCAGCGGTGCTGCTACTCGACCGCAGCGGCCACCACGGTCTCGTCGCGACCGCGCAACGGCTTTTCCGGCATGAGATGAAAAAGCGCGAGCGCTGCCGCCATCGCTGCAGCGCTCGCGATGAAGATATAGGTGAAGGGCACGGCCGACGTGACCGTCGCGCCGAGCGCTTCCACCCCTTCGCCAGCGAGCGGCAGGCCATTGCCAAGGGCGATCGCGCCGAAGGCCGCAACGCCAAGGGCGCCGCCGAGCGATCGCAGGAAGGTCAGGACCCCGGTCGCGACGCCAAGATGCGTCTGGTCGACGGAATTCTGGACCGAAATCGTCGCCACCGGGAAGGTCATGCCCGAGCCGAAACCTGCGGCGAATGTCAGGAGTTCAAGGACGATGAGCGAGGTCCGGCCGGCGAGAGCAGCAAGGGCCGCCAGGCAAAGGAATGCAAGCGCGCCGCCGATCAGAGCCATCCTCTTATAGTGGACGATGCGCGGTATCGTCCGCCCGCTGGTTGTCGCTCCACAGACCGTTCCAAGCAGCAGGCCGAGCATCACCACACCCGAACTGCTGGCCGACAGGCCGTGGAACGTCTGCGCATAGACAGGGATATAGACCGAGAGCCCGACATTGGCGCCCTGCGCCAGGAACATGGCGAGCGTTCCGTAGCGGACGATGGGATTGGCAAGCACTTCCAGCGAGATTAGCGGTTCGCTTGCCCTGCGCAACCGCAGCGCAAACGTGATCCAGAGGACGACGGAAGCGCCGAGCAGGCCGAGTATGACGGCAGAGAGCCATGGATAGCGGCTGCCGCCCCAGTTGAGCGCAAGCAGCAAAAGCGACGTTGCAGCGACGAGCAGTAGGGCTCCGGCCCCGTCGATCCGGTGCGCGCGGGCGACGGTCGGCAGCTTCCTCAGCGGCTTGTTGATGATCGCCATCGCCACCAGCCCCAGCGGAATGTTGATCCAGAAGATCAGCGACCAGTGCAGATGCTCGGCGAAGGTGCCGCCCAGGAGTGGACCTGCGATGCTCGCGACTGCCCAGGTTCCCGATATCCAGGCGGCGTAACGCGCCCGTTCGCGGGGCGGTACGAGGTCGCCGATGACGGTCTGCGCCAGTGCGAACAGGCCGCCGCCACCCAGGCCCTGGACGGCGCGGCCAGCGATCAGCGTCAGCATGTTGGGCGCCAGCGCGCTTATCAGCGATCCCGCAAGGAAAATGATGATGGCCGCAAAGATCGTCGGCCGCCGTCCGTAGATATCGGAGATCTTGCCGTAAAGCGGGGCCATGGCTGTCGCGGTCAGCAGGTAGCCGGTCACCACCCATGGCAGGTAGTCGGCGTGTCCCAACGTCTTGCCGATGGTCGGCATCGCCGGCGCCACGATCGTCTGGTCGAGTGCCGCCAGAAGCATGGAGAGAAGAACGCCGCCGATGATGATGTTCTTTTCCGGTTCGGAAAGGGCGGGGGCCGTCGCGGCCATTCCATTTCGTTGAGACGTCTCGGTCATTCACGCAAGTCCGATGCAATCAGTCGTTTAATGTGTCGTGACGGTATTCAGAGAGGTTGCCACCTCGATAGTCAACCGTCGTGACGATCGGGTGGACCCTGAGAACCGCGTTCGGCCGTCGGTATCGCGGTGTCGGAGTTCCGCGCGGCGTCACGAAGGGCAGGCTCCAGATTTGACAAACTTTGCCAAATTGTGTCATTCTTTCAGCAGCACTGGAGGCCGACATGGCGACGATGAACGTATCCTTGCCTGATCCGATGAAGGACTGGGTGGAAGCGCAGGCACGCACGGGCCGTTATGCCAATGCCAGCGACTATGTGCGCGACCTCATCCGCAGGGACCAGGAACGCAACGACAAGGTTGCGGCAATGCAGCGCTTTGTCGACGACGGCCTTAACAGCGGCGTCGGATCGCGCTCCAAGGACGCGCTTTTTTCTGCGGCGCTGGCGCGCGCTGAAGCGCCGCGCGATCGCAAGTAATGGCATTTCGGCTTTCCGTCGCGGCGGAAGAAGACATCATCGCAATCGCCGCGGATGGCGTGCGCCTTTTTGGCTCCGCCCAGGCGAGGCGGTATCACGATGAGCTATTCGACCTCTTCGCCCTCATCGCGGCCAATCCGCGCATGGCGCGCGAGCGCACGGAACTGTCGCCGCCGATGCGCATTCACCCGTTCAAGGCGCATCTGGTCGTCTACAGGATCGAGGCGGATGGTGACATCCTCGTCGTTCGCGTCCGTCACGGGCACGAAGACTGGATGAGCAACGCGTTGTAGCCTACGCATGATAGGACAAGGGACGGCGCATCGGCGCCGTCCCTTGTTGTTTTCTCGGGCGAGTGGATCTTTCGCCGACCGCGGCGTCAGACGCTCTTTCGCGTGACGAAGCGTGTTTCGAGATAGGCCTCGATCGCCTCCGAGCCGCCCTCTGTGCCGTAGCCGGAATCCTTGATGCCGCCGAAGGGGACTTCGGGGAGCGCCAGGCCCAGATGGTTGATCGAGATCATTCCGCTTTCGACCTCGCTTGCCAGACGATGGGCGCTGCGCTCCGATCCGGTGAAGGCATAGGCGGCAAGACCGAAGGGCAGGCGATTGGCCTCGTTGATCGCCTCATCGAGATCATGGAAGCGATTGATGATCGAGACCGGGCCGAACGGCTCGTCGTTCATGATCCGGGCGGAAAGCGGCACGTCGGCGAGAACCGTCGGCTCGAAGAAGTAGCCGCGGTTGCCGATGCGATGGCCGCCGGTTTCCAGACGAGCACCATGCTCGACGGCGTCGGCGACCAGGCTTTCGATCGCCGGGATGCGCCGCTCGTTGGCAAGCGGTCCCATGTCGATACCGTCTTCGAGACCGTTGCCGACCTTGATCTTTTTCGAGGCGGCGACGAAGCCGTCGAGGAACTGATCCGCCACGCGCTCCTGCACGAGGAAGCGGGTCGGCGACACGCAGACCTGGCCGGCATTGCGGTACTTGCTGCCGGACATGATGGCGACGGCGCGCTCGACATCGGCGTCATCGGTGACGATGACAGGCGCATGCCCGCCAAGTTCCATCGTCGCGCGCTTCATGTGCTGGCCGGCAAGGGCCGCCAGCATCTTGCCGACCGGCGTCGAGCCGGTAAACGACATCTTGCGGATCACCGGATGGGAGATCAGGTATTCCGAGATGACGGCCGGTACGCCGTAGACGAGGTTGACGACACCTGCGGGGAGCCCGGCATCGACGAAGCAGCGGATGAGTTCGGCAGGCGACGCCGGTGTTTCCTCGGGCGCCTTGACGATGATCGAGCAGCCGGTCGTCAGCGCCGCCGAAAGCTTGCGCACCACCTGGTTGATCGGGAAGTTCCAGGGCGTGAAGGCGGCAACCGGACCGACCGGCAGCTTGACAGTCATCTGGGTGACATCGGGCGCGCGCGGCGGAATGATCTGGCCGTAGGCGCGTTTTCCTTCCTCGGCGAACCACTCGATGATGTCGGCGGCGCCAAGGATCTCGCCCTTCGACTGGGCAAGCGGCTTACCTTGCTCGCGGGTCATCAGCCAGGCGATGTCACCGGCCCGTTGGCGCAGGAGGGCAGCTGCCGACCGCATCACCTGGGCACGGTCGAAGGCGGACGTAGCCCGCCATGTCTTGAAGCCCTTCTCGGCGGCCGCAAGCGCCTCATCCAGGTCTTCTACTTCGGCCCAGGCCACCTGGCCGATCGCTTCCTCGCTGGCCGGGTCGATGACGGGAATGGTCTTGCCGGATCGGGCCGGCCGCCAGGCGCCGTCGATATGAAGCAGGATGTCTGGATAGTGAGCCATGGGAAACCCTTTACTGAATGAAGTTCGTCGCTTTGCGCGCGACGCTATAAGATCAGGTCGATGGGGAACAAGCCGCCCGGCCAGGCGACCATGAGATCTGGAGATGGGGACGTGGCTGCCCCGTTGCAAGGCGGCAGCCCTGTTCGGGGGGAACTGAAGACGCTCCACTCGCAGACGTCAACCCCCTGGATGCCTTCTCGCTCTCGCCGGAGTATTGCTGTCCCGATCAGGGGAGCGCCGATGTGGCCTGCCGCTGACCGCGAAAGTGCGCAAGCATGAGCCCGCACAGGCTTTCCATTGCGGGGCCGCAGACCCGATCGATCCGGCGGATCGTGTAGAAGGGGAGGAGCGGACCGGGCAGACCGTTGCGGGCCGCAAGCGGCACCTCGCAGAGCCGCCCTTCGCCAAGATCAGCCGCGATCAGCCACAGGGGCAAATGACCCCACCCGGCACCGGCAAGAATGAGGGCGTGTTTGGTCGCAAGGTCGCTGACCCTCAACGTTTGCTGCGAGAACACCGCGTAGTTCACCGCCTGCCTATCGGTTGCGGGATCGGCAACGACGATCTGCAGGTGGTCGGCAAGGTCGACCGCCGTCAGGCCGGCGGATCCGTCGCGGGGGCCGGAGAGGGGATGACCGCCAGCGCAGACCGGCACCATGCCGGGAAAGGCGGCGACCGCCTCGCTGGCGATATGTGCGTCCGTTTCCTGCGCAGCCGTCAGGCCAAGGTCGCAGTCGCCGTCAAGCACCAGGCTCAACGCCATGGTCATTGGCGCTGTCACGAGTTCCACCCGTACGCCGGGATGGGCGCGGGTAAAGTCGCTGATCACCCGGGCGATATCCGGCAGGGGAAGCAGCGGGTCGAGCGCTACGCGCAGGGCCGATTCCATGCCCTGGTGGAAACCGTTCGCCTTGGCCCGCAGCGCGTCGGCCTTGATCAGCAAGGTCCGGGCCTCTGCAAGCAGCGTCGCTCCGGCCTTCGTCAATTCCGGACGATGCTGGGAACGGTCGAACAGCGGCAGGCGCAGTTCCGTTTCGAGGTTCAGGATGGCGCTGCTGAGGCCGGACTGGGCACGCCCGAGCGCGCGCGCCGCCGCCCGGAACGAGCCGTGGTCGACGACGGCGACGAATATGCGCAATTGGTCGAGCGTCAGCGCATCCAGCATGATCGGCCATCCTGATCAAAGTGATCGATATTCGAGCAATTACATCGATCATCTAAATCGGGCAATGCTCCGCCCACGGGTCAAGGGAGCAGGGAATGAAACGGCCGATCGTCAATCACACCTCCGGCACGCAGGAGGCGCACGACTGTGATTGCATCACCGTCCGTTCCGACACTCCTTCCGTCCCGTGCAACGTCGATGAAGCCTCTATCGCCGGCCGGCCGCCGGACGAGGTTTTCCTGCTGCTAGGGCCTGGCGCGGATCCGGTATTTCGCACCCACGTTTCCGGATCTGTCGCCCAGGCCCTAGCGGTCGGGAACCGCACCATCGGGAGTACGCCGTGATGCCGCGCATGCGCCCCATTCCTGCGATCGAGCAAGCCGGCGGCGTGTCGCCTCCCGATGCCCGCGATGTCAGTGCCGTTCTCGCACTTGTTGCCCGGGTCGAAGAGACCCAATGGCTCCGGGACGTCGACGGTTTTATCTCGTTGCTGGCGCCGGAGGCCGTGTGGACGACCGCGTTCGGACGCCGGATCGTCGGCGCACCGGCAATCCACGCCTTCACCGCCGCCGTACTCCCGAGCCTGTTTCGCGATTTTCAGGCGCTCTACGACGTCGAGCGCATTACCTTCCTGCATGCGGATCTCGCCGCGGTGAACGTGCGGCAAATTCCGGTTAATGCCGACGGCAACCGCCGGGCGGGCGAGGACGAGGGACGGCCGCTCTACATTCTTCGACGCCAGGATGGCGCCTGGAGGATCATCGTCGCGCAGAACACCACGCATCAGGGCGAAAAGATCGCCGCCCAGCAGCGGGCGGGGGATGAAGCAACCAGCAGCGAGACCCAAGCGCATGAATGAAAGATCCGTCCGCCACGCCACCTTCGTCATTCGCCGCAGCTACGCCGCGACCCCGGCGACCGTTTTCCATGCCTTTGCGGATCCCGCCACAAAACGACGCTGGTTCGTCGAAGGGGAGGGGTGGACGGTCGAAGAATTCTCCGCGTCTTTCGAGGTCGGCGGCCGCGAGCACAGCCGCTTCCGTTTCGGAAACGGCCCGGTCATGCGCAACGACACGATCTATCTCGAGATCGTTGCGAATGAGCGCATCGTCTTTTCCTACACGATGACCGTTGCGGGACGGCGGATTTCGGCGTCTCTCGGCACTCTCGAATTTGCCGCTGAAGGCGAGGGAACACGCCTCAACTACACCGAGCAGGCCGCCTTCCTCGATCGTCTCGACGAGCCGGGCGAACGCGAGGCCGGGTTTCGCGAATTGTTTCAGGCGCTTGCCGCCGCAGTTGAGCGCGCGCCGCTCGACGCTTGAGGGAAGAAGCAAGCGTCACCGCTGAAGCCTTGGTCGCCAAGCGAGGTGAAAGGCATCCGAAGATGAACAATTTTTAATTGTTTTTCAGGGTGTTGCGCCATTGAAGCGGCCACATTTGGGCCCAGCTTCCGATGGTCGGCACCACCTATTGCCGCGTGCCGACAGCAAGGTCTGCGGAGGCGCGCTGATGGTCAGCCGATCAAGTCTCACCTGTCGTATTGCCGTCGTTCTTCTCTCGATCGCCGCGATCGGGTTCGTGGTGGCGCGCAAGCCCGTGCCGACTGAGGCGAAACTGCCGGCCAATGCGGCCGCCAGCGCCAGGCGCGGCGGCGCCGTATCCGTTCAGACGGCGACGGTGACGCTCAAAGACGTTCCGGTTGTCGTCCATGCCCTGGGCAACGTACAGGCGCCCGACACCGTGGAAGTGGGCGCGCGCATTGCGAGCCAGATCACGGCCATCCACGTCAAGGACGGGCAGATGGTCAAGGCGGGCGATCTGCTGTTCACGCTCGACGACCGAACGATAAAGGCCGGGCTCGCCCGCGATCAGGCGATCGTCGCCAAGGATACGGCACAGCTTGCCGACGCCAACACGGAACTCGAGCGCGCCAAGACCTTGCGTGACGACAAGACCGGCACGCAGCAAAGCTATGACACCGCTCTCTCGCTGCAACAGGCGGCGCAGGGGAACCTGGACGCTGACCGCGCGACCGTCGATGCCGATCAGGTCGCGCTGAGCCTGACCGAGATCACCGCGCCGATCGGTGGACGCCTGGGTGCCGTGCAGGTCGCGCTTGGCGATCTTGTCGGCCAGTCGGGCGCGACATCGAACAATCTCGTGACGATTACGGCGATCGACCCGATCGACGTTACGTTCCGCCTGCCGGAAGAGCGTCTGCAGACGTTCAAGGACCTGATTGATCGCGGCACGCCCCCGCCGGTTCGCGCGCGGTCAAGCGGCACGCAAACGGTCATCGGCCAAGGCATGCTCGATTTCATCGATTCCGCCGTCGATACCGCCTCCGGCACCATCGCCATGCGCGCGACCTTCCCCAATGCCGCGCAGAAGCTCTGGCCGGGCCAGTTCGTGGATGTCGATATCGACCAGGCACAACTGCATCAGGCGGCTGTTGTCCCGAGCGTTGCGGTCCAGCCGGGACAGGATGGCCCGTTCGTCTTTCAGGTGAAGGACGACAACACGGTCGAAACCCGCGGCGTGTCCGTTCTGGCCGACGACGGCAAGGAGGCTGCGATCGGCACGGGCCTTGCCGCCGGTGACCGGGTCGTCGTCGAAGGGCAGGCGCGGCTGAAGCCGGGGGATCTCGTTGTCGCTGCCAACGCGGCCGCTCAGGCCGCGACGGATTAGGTTTTGTCCATCATTCGGGAGTGCGTGAAATGCCGCTGTCCGAGTTCAGTATCCGCCGACCGATCGCCACGGTCTTGTTGTCGGTCGCGCTCATCCTAGCCGGCGTTTTCAGCTATCTGGTCCTGCCGATCGCCGCGCTCCCGCGAACGGATTTCCCTGTTATCAACGTTTCTGCCTCGTTGCCCGGCGCCTCGCCTGAGACCATGTCGACGTCGGTCGCCATCCCGCTGATCAAGCAGTTCGCCACCATCGCTGGGATCGACACGATTTCGACGACGAATGCACTCGGCTCGACCTCGATTTCGATCGAGTTCGTGCTCGGGCGCAACATCGATGCCGCCGCCGCTGACGTGCAGGCCGCCATCACCCGGACGCTCAGGCTGCTGCCACAGGACATGCCGGCACCGCCAAGCTACCGGAAGGTCAATCCGGCGGACGCGCCGGTTCTGCTCCTGGCGCTGAAGAGCAGCACCGTGCCGCTCACCGACCTCGACGCCATTGCACAGCAGGTGATTTCGCCAACCCTTTCGGTGCTCGACGGGGTGGCGGAAGTTTCCATCTTCGGCAGCCAGCAATATGCCGTACGCATTCAGATGCATCCTGATGCGCTTGCCGCGCGCGGCATTTCCGTCGACCAATTGAAGACGGCGGTTGCGGCGGCAAACGACAATTCGCCTCTCGGCACCGCGCAGACCAGCGACCGTCAGGCGGCGATCGTTGCGGACACCCAGCGCATGAATGCCGCCAGCTTCGCGGATGTCATCGTCAAGAGCGTCGATGGCAAGCCCGTGCGGCTCGGCGACGTCGCGACGGTGATCGATTCCGTTGCCAACAACCAGACGGCAAGCTGGCACGACGGTTCGCGGGCGATCATCCTGGCCATCCAGCGGCAGCCGGACGCAAATACCGTTGAGGTCGTCGACCGGGTGCAGGCGCTGCTGCCGTCGCTCCGCCAGTCGCTTCCAGCCGCCGCCTCGATCGAGACGCTCAGCGACCGGTCCATGTCGATCCGCGGGGCCGTGCACGACGTCCAGTTCACGCTGATCCTCACCGTCGGCCTGGTGATCCTCGTCATCTTCGCCTTCGTTCGCCGCCTCTGGGCGACGCTTATTCCGGCGCTTGCCGTGCCGATCTCGATCATCGCCACCTTCGCGGCGATGTATCCGCTTGGCTTTTCGATCGACAACATCTCCCTGATGGCGCTCACGCTCTCCGTCGGGCTGGTGGTGGACGACGCCATCGTCATGCTGGAAAACATCGTGCGGCACATGGAGGAGGACGGCATCGATGCCTTCTCGGCGGCGTTGATCGGCTCGCGCGAGATCGGCTTTACGATCATCGCGATCTCGCTGTCGCTCGTCGCAGTGTTCATTCCCGTGCTGCTGATGGGCGGGGTGATCGGCCGTATTCTCAACGAATTCGCGATCGTCGTCACCGTTGCCATCCTCGCCTCCGCCTTCGTCTCGCTCACGCTGACGCCGATGCTGGCGGCCCGGCTTCCGGCGAGGACGGATGGACAGGAGAAGGCGCGCTGGCTGCAGCGGCTGGATCTCGCCTTCGAGCGAGGCTTCGAGCGGCTGTTGCGCGCCTATGAGCGGCTGCTGTCGCTATGCATCAATGCGCGCGCGCTGGTGCTTCTGCTCTTCCTGTTGACCGTCGTGATCACGGGATACCAGATCGCGACGATCCCGAAGGGGTTCTTCCCGCAGGAAGACATCGGCCAGTTGCAGGTCACGACCCAGGCGCGCCAGGACATTTCCTTCGCCGCCATGTCGAAGCTCCAGTCCAATGTGGAGGCGGTCTTTGCCAGTTCGCCCTACGTGGCCCATGTGGCAAGCACGATCGGCTCGGGTGGCGCGTCGAGCGCGCTCAACTCAGGCCGGCTTTTCGTCGAGCTGAAGCCGAAGAGCGAGCGCCCGCCGCTTGAAACCGTGCTTGCGGATCTGCGCCGCAAGTTGGCGGCGATCCCCGGCATCCAGGCCTTCATGTCGCCGGTCCAAAATCTCTCGGTTGGATCGCGCGCGTCGGCCAGCCAGTACCAGCTGGTGCTGCAGAGCCTTGATCAGCCGCTGATGAACGAATGGGCACAGAAGCTCCATGACGCCATGAGCGCGGACCGGGCCTTCTTCACCGACGTCAACAGCGACCTCCAGATCAACGCGCCACAAACGCGCCTGGTGGTCGACCTCGACAAGGCGGCAACGCTGGGGGTCGACGCGAGCGAGCTGCGCACCACGCTCTATGGCAGTTTCGGTACCGAGCAGATCTCGACAATCTATACGGCGGGCGACAGCTACGAGGTGATCCTCGAGCTCGATCCCTCGATGCAATGGTCGGCCGACAAGTTCGACGAACTGCGTGTCGGCAGTGCCAATGGCGGCCTTGTTCCGCTCGGGGCCTTCGCCCGTGTCGAGACCGTGTCCGGACCGCTCACCATCAACCAGCTGGGCCAGCTGCCGGCGGTCACGCTTTCCTTCAACCTGCCGGCCAAGGTCGCCCTCGGTGACGCCCTTGCGGAGGTCGATCGGCTCAAGGCAGAAATCGGCATGCCGTCCGAGGTGACAACCCGCAATTACGGCACCACCCAGCTGTTTAAAGATGCTGCCGCCAACCAGGGTCTTCTGGTGCTGGCGGCGATCGTCACCATCTACCTCGTGCTCGGCATTCTCTATGAAAGCCTGATCCATCCGCTGACCGTGCTTTCGGGTTTGCCATCAGCCATATCCGGGGCGCTGCTTGCGATCTATTTCGGCGGCTTCGACCTTTCGATCATCGCCATCGTCGGCGTGCTGATGCTGATCGGCATCGTCAAGAAGAACGCCATCATGATGATCGATGTGGCGCTGACGCTGCAGCGCGCCGGTTCGCCGGCAGCTGACGCCATCCACAAAGCCTGCGTGATGCGCTTCCGCCCGATCATGATGACCTCGGTTGCTGCGATCATGAGTACGCTGCCGATTGCGATCGGCAGCGGTGCCAGCGCGGAGCTGCGCCAGCCGCTCGGCGTCGCCGTCGTCGGCGGCTTGCTGGTGTCGCAGCTTGTGACCCTCTTCGTGACGCCGGTCATCTATCTGTACATGGACGATTTCATGCGGGTCGTTTCCCGCCTGGTTCGCCAGGGGCTGCAGATCACCCGGGGCGAACGACCGACTGCAGTCGACAATCAGCCGCGGCACGGTTAGCCGCCCGTTCCGGGATCACGTTACCCTCAGGCGGATGACGCCGATGTGAAGACCGCAAGCTGCGCATCGAAGGCGCGCTTGTAGGCCGGCCGCGCCTTGCCGCGCGCGACGTAGGCGGAAAGGTTGGGATACTCGTCGAGCAAGCCTGAACTTTCCAACCTGCGGAGCACCGTCACCATCATGAGGTCGCCGGCACTGAAGGCGCCGTCGAGCCAGTCGGCCTCGGCAAGCCGCCGCGACAATTGGGCCAGTCGGACGCGGATGCGATCTTCGAGCATCAGCAGGCGCTCCTGATACCAGTCCTTGTCGCGCTCCACGTAGGTGGTCGCTTCGCGCTCGAGGATCGGCGGCTCCACAGTGTTGAGCGCGGCAAACATCCACGTGATTGCCCGCGCGCGGGCATTGGCGTCATTCGGAAGCAGGCCGGTATGGCGCTCCGCCACATGGAACACGATGGCACCGGTCTCGAACAGGGAAAGGTCGCCTTCCTGATAGGTGGGGATTTGCCCGAACGGCTGAAGCGCGATGTGGGCCGGCTCCTTCATGGTCTTGAAGGCAACGAGGCGAACCTCATAGGGCTGCCCCACTTCTTCGAGCGCCCAGCGAACGCGCATGTCGCGCGCGAGACCTCGGCCGCGATCCGGTGATTTTTCAAAGGCGGTAATGGTGATCGTCATCTTGTCCTCCACAATTTGCCTGTCCTGAAGACGATTGGCCAACGGGGATACCGACATGCGCTGCCGCCTTTCAACGATGGAAGGCGGAATTCACGGCGACAGTGGCAGATAAAGGATCTCCTCTGTGGGTGCGAAACACGTGGCTCCCCGCAAGAAGGCGTACGTCTCGTTGAGATTAGCCCGAATGGACAGCTTGTTTCGGCGATCGCGGAGAAGTATAAATATTTCATAAACGTAATTGTCGAGCGCATTTCAATTTGATGCTGGCAATGACGTATCGCTTTCGACTTTTGACCATGGATGTACTGGCAGAAGCCTTGAGAGCGAAAAAGAAAAGAAGGCCGGGGCCAGTGCGCTCCGGCCTTTTTTACTGTCTGCCAATCGCTGCGATACGCAGGCCGATTGGTGCGCGTATGCGGCCGTTACGGTCACGCATTGTTCCTGCTCCACGAGGGCTAATCCGGGGTAGGTCTCCCCGTTTCGTCCTGTGGATGTTCGCGCCCCGTTCGCGACGTTCAGTTTAAGTGCTGCGATGCCGTGCCATCAGCTTTGCCTGAAGCACGACGACGACAAGCAGGAAGGCGCCGCGGATGACGGACTGCCAATAGGCGGAAAGCGAGATCCAACCGAGGCCGTTTTCGAAGTTCAGGATGTTGAAGACCATGGCAAGCAGCAGCGCGCCGGCAAGCGTCGCGCCGACCGAGCCGGAGCCGCCGGTCAACAGCGTACCGCCGACGACGACTGAGGCGATGGCGAAAAGTTCCCAGCCGACGCCTTCGGTCGGTTGGCCGGCGCCGAACTGCGAGGCGAGGATGACGCCGGCAAGCCCGGCAAGGGTGCCCGAGGCGAGATAGACGCCGGCAAGCGCCCGCTCGACCTTCAGGCCCATCAGTCCGGCCGTCGCCTCGCCGTCACCGATCGCCAGGATATGTCGTCCGACGGGGAGCTTTTGCAGCACGAGCCAGCCGAGCACATAGGCTGCAAGGGCGATCCAGGCGGGAATGGGGAAGCCCAGGAAATCGTCCTGCCCGATCACCGTGAAACCGGTGTCATAGGAGACGGAGACAGACTGGTTGTCGGCCAGCAAAAGGCCGGTGCCGTAGGCTGCGAGCATTGTCGCGAGCGTGGCGATGAAGGGCTGGATGCGCATCTTCGTGATGATGAAGCCGTTGAGCGCGCCGACGGCAAGGCCGGCCGCCATGCCACCAAAGAGCCCGGCCGCCCAATGATAGGGGGAGAACAGAGCCGCCACGACGCTTGCCATGGCCGCCGTGCCGCCGACAGACAGGTCGATGCCGCCCGTCATGATGACGAAGGCCATGCCGAGCGCAATCAGCGCGAACATCGAGTTGTAGCGCAGGAAACTCAGGATGTTGTAGGGCGACAGGAAGTTGTCGTAGCGCAGTGCCCCGAAAAGGATGAGGCCGGCCAGCGCCAGGATGACGCCGAGGCGGGCAAGGTCGCCGGAGTTCTTGACCAGGAAGAGGCGGAGGATCGATTGCATCGGGGTTGCCTCTAATGTTTGCTGGCGCGCTGCTGGATGAAGACCGCGGTGACGATCAGCCCGGCCTTGACGATGAGCGCCGCCGCATCCGGAACGCCATTGGCGAGCAGCGTGTAGCGCACCAGCTGGATGACGAATGCGCCGAGCACCGTGCCGATGATGTTGGCCCGCCCGCCGGTCAGAAGCGTGCCGCCGACGGCGACCGCAGCGATCGCATCGAGTTCCATGCCGAGGCCGACGAGGTTCGCGTCGCTCGCCGAGTTGCGGGCAACGACGATGAGACCGGCGACCCCGGCAAGCGCGCCGCTTATCATGTAGACGAAGAGCTTGACCCGTTTGACCGGGATGCCGGTCAGGCGCGCGGCCTTTTCGTTGCCGCCGACGGCGATGATCTGCCGGCCGATGACGGTGTAGCGGATCATCGCGAACGCGGCCGCGACGATGATCATCATCAGCACCACCTGGGCCGGAATGCCCGCGATGCGGCCGAGTGCGATGAACTGGAAACCCTCGTTCTTGAAAACCTGCAGATTGCCGTTGGTCATCACCTGGGCGATGCCGCGCCCGGCGATGAAAAGCACCAGTGTCGCGATGATCGGCTGGATCGAAAAGCGGGTGACGAGGAACCCGTTGAACAGACCGAACAGGGCCGCGACGGCGATCGGCAGGAGAAAGGCCAGCGTGACCGCGAGCGCCATGTTGTCCACCGGCCAGAACTGCCCCATGAAGATCATCGGCGCCAGTGCGCCGGCGATCGCCATTAGCGACCCCACCGAGAGATCGATGCCGCCGGTGGCAATCACAAGCGTCATTCCGGTCGCGACGATGACGATTGTCGCAACCTGGGTGAGGTTCACGTTCAGCGTCTGCAAGGACAGGAAATTCGGCGTGACGGCAACGTTGAACAGGATCAGCGCCAGGAAGGCGACGAAGGTGCCGTAGCGGCTGGCGAGCGTCAAAAGCCTGTTGCCGGACGAAAGCGTTCCCGACGGCTGCGGGGCGGGGGTCTCGATCGTCGTCATGTCATTCTTCCTGCTGGGCTTCCTGGTGGGCCATGGCGGCAAGCAGCGCGGTCTCGCTCAAATCCTTCCGCGACAGCGTCGCGACGGAAGTGCCGTCGCTCAAGACCGTCACGCGGTCGGCGGCGGCAAGCAGTTCTTCGAGTTCCGACGAGATCATCAGCACGCTCAAGCCCTCGTCGGCGAGACTGCGCAGGAGTTTGAGGATTTCCGATTTGGCGCCGATGTCGATGCCGCGCGTCGGCTCGTCGACGATCAGCACCCGCGGGTCCGTGGCAAGCCATCGGGCGAGCAGCACCTTTTGCTGGTTGCCGCCGGAAAGCTCCTTGATCGGCTGATCGGGGGAGGCGCATTTGACGCCAAGCGCGCGGATGTAGCGGCTGACGATCTCATCCTGGCGTGCGCGGTCGACGATGCCGGCCTTCTTCAGCTTCGGCAGCAAGGCGAGCGTCATGTTCTCGCGGATGCTCATGTCGGGCACGATGCCGTCGATCTTTCGGTCTTCGGACACGAGGCCGATGCCGTCGGCGATCGCGTCGGCCGGTTCGCGGTAGCTGCGGTCTTGTCCCTGCATGCGGATCGTGCCGCGTTCCATCCTGTCGGCGCCGAAGATCAGACGCGCCGTCTCGGTGCGGCCGGAGCCGAGCAGGCCGGCAAGGCCGGAGATTTCGCCCTCCCGCACGGCAAGGCTGACGTCGCGCACCCGCACACCCGCGCCGGCCTTGTCGACTTCGAGGCGAACGGGCCGCACTGGCGCGTCCTTCTCCGGTGCCATGGCCTGAAAGGCGGCAAGTTCCTTGCCGAGCATATGGCGCACTAGTGCCATTTTCGGCATATCCGCCATCGGGCTTTTGGCGACCGTCTGGCCGTCGCGCATGATCGTCACACGGTCGCAGATCTCGTAGAGTTCGTCGAGCCGGTGGCCGATGAAGATGACGGCGACGCCGGAGCGTTTCAGCGTGCGGATCGTTTCGAACAGGATCGCGACCTCGCGCTCGTCGAGCGAGGAGGTCGGCTCGTCCATGATGACGAGGCGGGCGCTCTGCGTCACCGCGCGGGCGATCGCCACCATCTGCCGCGTCGCCGCATCGAAATGCGCAACAGGACGGTCGACGTCGATCGTCAGGTTGAAGGTTTTGAGCACCGCTTCGGCACCGCGCCGCATGGCGGAATGGTCGATCATGCCGAATCGTTTCGGCTCGCGGGAGAGATAGATGTTCTCCGCCACGGAGCGCTGCGGGGCGAGATTGATTTCCTGGTAGATCGTCGCGATCCCGGCGGCCTGCGCCTCGGCCGGCATCGAGAAATCGACATCCCGACCGTCGAAGGCGATGCTGCCTTCGTCCCGCCTGTAGACGCCGGTCAGGATCTTGATGAGCGTCGATTTGCCGGCGCCGTTCTGGCCGACAAGCGCCATGACCTCCGCCGGCTCGACCTCGAGCGAGGCGGATTTTAGGGCCGGCACGCCGGCAAACGCTTTGGAAATGCCCTGCATGGACAGAAGCATGGGTCTCCTCCCTATCTTCGCCATCCGCCGCCCCATCTGGGGGTGGGCGTCATCAGCCTACACTTGAACGGGCCGAAGGTCATGCTGCCGTCAAAAAGACGGCCGAGACGGTTGCGCCGTCCCGGCCGTGGAGGCTCGGGAGATTGGATCAATAGGCGTTGGCGAGTTCTGCAGCCGCGTTGGAGGCGTCGTAGAACTTGTCGTCGTTGATGATCATCGCATCGATTTTCTCGCCCTTGGCGTAGCGCATCATCGTCTCGAAGGCCTTCGGCCCGAAGCGTGGATTGCACTCGACGACTGCTGCGATCTTGCCGTCGACGACCGCCTGCACGGCTTCCTTGCCACCATCGATCGACAGCACCAGCACGTCCTTGCCCGGCACCTTTCCGGCCGCTTCGAGTGCGGCGATCGCACCGATCGCCATTTCGTCGTTGTGGGCGTAGATCACGTCGGCATCCGGATGGGCCTGGAGCAGGGCTTCTGCCACCTGACGGCCCTTGTCACGGGCGAAATCACCGGTCTGCGAGGCGACGATCTCGAAGCCGCCGGCCGCCTTGATCGCCTCGTCAAAACCCTTCTTGCGGTCGTTGGCGGGCGACGACCCGGTCGTGCCTTCGAGTTCGATGATCTTCGACTTGCCGTTGGCGTTCTTTGCCAGCCACTCGGCAACTCGCTTGCCCTCTTCGACGAAGTTCGAACCGATGAAGGTCAGATAGTCTTCGCCGGCCTTGGCCAGCGACGGATCGACCGAGCGGTCGAGCAGGATCACCGGAATGCCGGCCTTCTTCGCGGCCATGACTGCGGGGATCAGCGGCTTTTCTTCGCGCGGTGCGAGAAAGATCACGTCGACGCCTTGAGCGATCATCGAATTGACGTCGGCGACCTGCTTGGCGGCGGAACCGGCGGCATCCGTATAGACGAGTTGGAAGCCGAGCTTTTCGGCTTCGGCCTTCATGCTGTTCGTCTGGGCGATGCGCCAGGGATTGTTGGATTCGGTCTGCGCGAAGCCGACCTTGTATTTGTCCTTCTGCTCAAGCTTCGGCACTTCGGCGATCGCGACACCCGCAAGGGCGAGCGCGCCGACGGCCGTTGCCGCAAGCATGAAGGTGCGACGGGAAATCATGGTCATAATCGGGTTCTCCTCCCAGATTGGCCGGTGCTCCTCTACCGGACGTGAGCGTTTTTGCGCTTCACATCTCCAAATCTTGCGCTAATAATATTAGCAGTCAAGGCCAAAAATTATGAGCACTTGCAAAAGCCTGCGTGCAGTGCAATGCACGCGGGAGGGTAGGGAGCACGCATGGCCAAGGGAAACGGGCGGAATCTGGAGAAAAAGGGCGAAGGGCGCCCGACAATGACGGATGTCGCCAGGATCGCCGGCGTCTCCCAGTCGAGCGTCTCCCTGGTGCTGAACGAGATGTCCGGCTCGCGCATCTCGCCCGAAACGCAGCAGAAAGTGCGCGAGGCTGCTCATAAAATCGGTTATAGACTGCCGGCGACCCGAGGCCCGGTTGCAGCCGCCCCGGCGGTCGAGAAGGACACGATTGCCTTCATCGTCGACGAGATCTCGACCAGCCCGCACCCGGTGGTCAGCCTCGACGGCATCCGCGACTATGCCTTCGAGCAGGGCATGCTGGTCTCGGCGCACGTCACCCGCTCCAATCCGGAACTTGAAGCCGCGGTGCTGCGGTCGGTCTTGCGCGACCCCTCCATCGCCGGCGTCATCTACGCGACGATCTTTACCCGCAAGGTTGCGGTTCCCGAGGCGCTGGCGCCGCTGCCGACCGTGCTTCTCAATTGCTACTGCGAGCCACGCCAGCATGTGGCGATCGTGCCGGGCGAGGTCGCCGGCGGTTTTTCTGCCACGGCGCATCTGACGGCGCTCGGCCACAAGCGCATCGGCTTTATCAACGGCGAAAGCTGGATGGATGCTGCCGCCGACCGTCTCAAAGGCTACAAGCAGGCCCTTGCCTCCGCCGACATCGCCTTCGACGCGACGCTGGTGCGCGACGGCGACTGGCTGCCGCTTCGCGGCTACGAGGCCGGGCTCGACCTGCTCTCCATGCCCAACCCACCGACCGCCATTTTCTGCGGCAACGACCTGATGGCAATCGGCGTCATGGAGGCAGCCCAGGAGAAGGGGTTACGAGTGCCCACCGATCTCTCGGTCATGGGCTATGACGACCAGGAACTGGCGCGCTACACCCACCCGCCGCTCTCCACCCTGGTGCTGCCGAACTATGAAATGGGCCAGAAGGCGGCTGAACTCCTGATCGACATGGCGATCCACGGAAAGCACATGCGGCCGATGACGATCAAGGTCGACGGACCGCTGGTGGTGAGGGATACCACTGCCCTCCTGTCCGCGCCCAGACCTTCCAGGAATGCTGGATAGGACATCGCCGGTGCCATGCTGAGGTGCGCTGGTCTAGACTGGCCGTGAGGCCGTACCAAGAAACCGCGTCATCTGTTTCTGGCAGAAGTCGAGATAGGCGCGCACGATGCTCGACGGATGCCTGTGCGCCGGATAGAGCAGGCTGACGTGTTGCTCAGGCATGGGGTGGTCGACAAGCATCTCCGTCAGGCGGCCATCCCTGATCGGTTCGGCCGCCAAAAAAGGTGGTAACTCGGTAACAAACTCGGCCGCCAGAGTCCGCGTCCTCAAATGCAGGTAGTCGTTCGTCGTCAGCATTGCTTGCGGCTCGAATACGTTCTCGCCGAGGCGCCACGAGGCATGGCTGTTTGCATCCCGCATCCAGGCGGCGAGGGGGAAGTGGTGCAGGTTCTCGTACGTCGTTGGCTTTCCGACACGTTTCAGGAGATCCGGTGCAGCAACCAGGACATGCCGATAGGTCAGCAATCGTTTCGCCACCATCGCTTCATGAACGATCGCGCCCACGCGCAACGCGACATCGATGCCGTCTTGGACCAGATCCACACGACGGTCGGTCGTGTACACGTTGACCTGGATATCCGGGTATTGGCGCTGGAAAGCGCCCAACAGCTCCCACCACGGCTCAAAACCCGTCGGCAGTGAAAGGCGCAGGCGTCCTCTCAAACGCGTCTGGTCGCTGCGAACCGCCTCTTCAGCTTCTGCAAGCGCCTCGATCCCGCGCGAGGCATGCTCGAACAGCCGTGTGCCCGCATCCGTGAGCCTGGTCCCTCGTGCCGACCGCTCGAGGAGCTGTATCTTCAGTTCCCGCTCGAGTTCGCGGATGCGCCGGCTGAGTGTCGGCAGAGGTATGCCCAGACGGGTCGCGGCGGCTGAGAGGCTACCAGCCTGCGCGACGGCGACAAACATTTGCGCTGCGTTCAAGTCCAACTGCAAAGCCTCTCATAATTGATAGGCATCTTACCATCTGTCGATCTACTACACCATAGTTGAGCGGATTAGCTTGGTCTCATCCTCATCTGAGGCCAGTCGCAAACGCTTAAGGAACTTTAGCCATGACAATCGAAACCGCCATAAAAGCCTACGAGGCAGCGCTCAACGGCAACGACATCGACGCCATTCTCGACCTCTACGGAAGCAACCCGGTCTTCATGCCTCAGCATGCCCCGGCGCTGGTCGGCCGTGATGCCGTTCGAGAAGGCTACAGGCAGGTATTTGCCGCCATCAAGCTCGATATTCGCTTCACCATTCATGAAATCGAGATCGCCGAGGATTGGGCCTGGGTGCGCACCAGTTCTTCGGGAACGACACACGTTCTCGCCGCAGATGTCACGATCGAGGAGGGCAACAACGAACTCTTCGTGTTCCGCGCCGAACAGGGCCACTGGAAGATCCACCGCTACCTGTTCTCCACCAACCGTCCACGCCCATAACGCCAAGGAGGCCAACATGAAAGCCTATGTCATCGAACGCGCCGGAGGCCCCGAGGTGCTCGAGTTGCGAGACATTCCCCCGGCTGATGTCAATGCCGACGAGGTGAGGATCCGCGTGCACGCATTCGGCCTCAATCGCGCCGAAGCCTATCTGCGTGCCGGCAAGATGGGCGAGATAAGCGCTCCGCGGGTGCCCGGGATCGAGGCCGTCGGCGAGATCATGCACGATCCGTCCGGAACCTATCGGACAGGTCAGCGTGTCGCCACGGCGATGGGCGGGATGCAGTTCGGCCGCGCCGGCAGCTATGCCGAGGAGGTTGTGGTCCTGCGGAGCAACGTGGTCGATCTCGACGGGGTCAGCCTGCCGTGGGAGGAACTCGCGACTTTACCTGAAGCCTATCTGACGGTCTGGGGTGCGCTCAGGAAAACGCTAGCGATCGAGAAGGGACAGACCCTCCTTGTCCGCGGAGCGACTTCCTCGGTCGGGTTGGCGGCAATTGTGTACGCCAAGGCGCTTGGGCTTATGGTGATCGCCACGACACGTTCCAGCCAAAACACTGAACGACTGCGCGATATGGGCGCCGATCACGTCGTCATCGACACCGGAGAGATTGCCGAGCAGGTTCGCGCCCTTGTCCCGGCGGGCATCGACGCGGCGCTGGAAATCGTCGGGGCGGCCACCGTTCGCGACACGATCAACGCGCTCAAGCCGTTTGGCTCCGTATGCGTGATCGGCCTCCTGGGTGGACCACCCGTACTTGAGAACGTCCACCTGATACAGGACCTTCCCGGCGCAGCGCAGCTTAGCTTCTTTCCGAGCGGGCTTTTCGGCACGGCCTCCCTGCCTTTGTCCGACACACCGCTGCCGTGGCTGGCGTAGGGCATCGCCGAGGGCCGCATTCCATCGTTGCTGGCTCGGACCTTCGACTTCGACAGCATTGCCGAGGCTCATCGCCTGATGGAAAGCGACCGAGCGCTCGGGAAGCTCGTTGTGAAGCTCTGATCGGTTGAACTCTCAAGGAGAAAGTCATGTCCTCGTTTCCTCGCAGAAAAATTGCGCGGTTCGCGCTCGCGATGCTGCCGGTTCTGGTTGCCGCGGGTTCGGCGAAGTCCGACGAAGGCGCTACGGCCGCCATTGCCCGACAACTGCAGAGCTACCAAAACGCCCTGAACGCCTCGGATGTCGACGCCGTCATGAAGCTCTACGCCGATGACGCCGTGTTCATGCCGCAACACAGCCTGCCGGCCGTCGGTCGCGTTGCCGTCGAGAGGGCCTATGAACAGGTTTTCGGAGCGATCAAACTCGATATCCGGTTTGAGATCGACGAGATCCGCGCGCTTTCGGCGGACTGGGCCTACGCCCGCACCCGTTCGAAAGGCACCGTGAAAATCCTCGCGAATGGGGCCGCCCCATCGTCCGAGGCCAACCAGGAACTGTTCCTGCTTCACCGCGAGAAGGATGGGGCATGGCGCTTTGCCCGCTACATCTTTTCGACCACAAACGCAGCCCCGCAGCAGTAGCGGAGAGGAGAACCGAGATGACATCGCAACAGCAAACCTATGCCATCGCTGCGGCGCGGACCGTGATGGTCGTGATCTTCTTCCTGTCCGGCCTGTCCAAGATCGGATCCGCCGAAAGCATGCGCGGCTATATGGAAAGCATGGGTGTACCGGGAACATTGCTGTGGTCTACGATCCTCTTTGAGATCGGCGCGGCTCTGCTGATCGTGGCTGGTTACAAAACCCGCGTTGTCGCGCTTTTTCTGGCCGCCTTCTCAATCGTGACGGCAATGGTGTTTCACAGCAACTTCGCCGACCAAATCCAAATGGTCATGTTCCTCAAGAACCTCTCGATGGCAGGTGGCTTCTTCCTTCTCGCCTGTGTGGGGGCCGGGGATTTCGGCCTCGATGCCCGCTTCGAGAAAGCCGAGCGCAGTCTGCGTATCGCTGCCTGAAGTCCCGTCGACCTTCATCTGCCCGGGCGCTGCAGCGGCCGGGCAGGTTCTCCACCGGCGCATGGCCCAAGCAATCGAACCGGCGCTGAGCATTGACGCGTGCCAGGGTCGCCTGCCGGCTTCACCCAACCTGCGGAAGGACCGCTCGGATATGGTCGGCGAGTGCCGTGACCACGGAGGAGGGGCGTGGCTCCGCAAGCTCGAGCGCAATGCCGATCGTCGGGAGTTCTGGTAGAAGGCCGGCCGAGATGACATGAAGATCGGCAGGGACGGCGGTTTCGGTCAACACGCTGATGGCATGTCCTGAACGCGCGATCGCGATGAGACCCGCCAGACTGTTGCTGGCGAATGCGACGCGGTACCGACGACTGATCCCCTCCATGGCGCTGCAGGCGGCTCGGAAGTCGAGCGTCGTCGGGGCGGACAGCGCCAGGGGAAGGGCGGTGCGGCTCAGGATCTCAGGTTCAGCGCTCCTGCCGACCCAGACGAATTTTTCGCTCCGGATGACCTCGCCACTTGCCGCGTCGGGAACCGAAACGAGTGCGATGTCGATTTGCCTTCGCTGGAGGAGCGGTCGCAGTTCGGTGGTCGGCGCACAGACCATGCGCAATTCGACATCCGGATGACGCTCAAAGAAGCCCTCAAGCACCGCGGGCAGGAAGGCGATGGAGTAATCCTCCGGGCAGCCAAGCGTGACCGAGCCCTTGAGCCCCGAACCACCCATGTCGGCGAGGATCTCATCGTGGCCGGCGAGCAGGTGCTCGGCATGCACCAGCAGTTTTTCACCGGCCGCCGTCAGACGTACGCCCGATCCGGTGCGGTGGAAAAGGGCCTGTTCGAGAAAATCTTCGAGCCGCTGCATCTGCATGCTCAGCGTCGACTGGGTCCGTCCCACCTGGAAGGATGCAACGCTGATCGAACCCGCACGGGCAATGACGGTGAAGTTGCGCAGCAGGGAAAGGTCGAGATTTCGCATGATATCGAAATGTCCAATATCTGATCGGAATACTATCAATTTGCATGAAGTTGCGGCCGGCGCTAGCCATTGAAGATCATCAAATGAGGAGCCACCCGATGTCGCTCAATTCCGATCCTCAATTCTGGGCGTCTGCCAACAAGCACCTGACGCGTTATGGCCCCGACTTCGAAACCATCATCGTGGAGCGAGCCGAGGGAAGTTTCGTTTATGATGCGGATGGTCGGGCGATCCTGGATTTCACCTCGGGGCAGATGAGCGGCGTTCTCGGCCACACACACCCTGATATTGTCGCCACCGTCGACCGGCAGATGCGGACGGTTGCTCATCTTTTCAGCGGCATGCTGTCTCGGCCGGTCGTCGATCTCGCGTCTCGTCTTGCCGCACTGGCGCCCGGGCTGGACCGGGTTCAGCTTCTGACGACGGGGGCTGAATCGAACGAAGCAGCCATTCGCATGGCAAAGCTGGTGACCGGTGGGCACGAGGTCGTCGCCTTCGCGCAGAGCTGGCACGGTATGACGGGTGCTGCGGCCTCGGCGACCTACAGCGCCGGCCGGAGGGGTTATGGCCCGGCCGCTGCCGGTTCGTTCGTGATACCCGCCCCGAACGCCTATCGCCCGCGTTTCACGCACAAGGACGGCAGCAACGACTGGCAGACGGAGCTCGACGACGCTTTCTCGCTGATCGACCGGCAGTCGACGGGCGGGCTTGCCGCCTTCATCGCCGAGCCCATCCTATCGAGCGGCGGTATCCTCGAACTACCGCCCGGCTATCTCGCAGCACTCAAGCGCAAATGCGAGGAACGGGGTATGCTCCTCATCCTCGACGAGGCGCAGACGGGCATCGGCCGCACCGGACATATGTTCGCCTTCCAGCGCGACGGCGTAACGCCCGACATTCTCACCCTGTCGAAGACGCTCGGTGCCGGCCTGCCGCTTGCAGCGGTCATGACGACCGAAGAGATCGAGCGGAAAGCCCATGAACGGGGCTTCCTCTTCTACACCACCCATGTCTCGGATCCTCTGCCCGCTGCGGTTGGCGTCACCGTGCTCGATGTGGTCGAACGCGAAGGGCTCGTCAACCAGGCGGTTGCGCGCGGCGAACGGCTACGAAGCGTTCTTCTCGGGCTTCAGCAGAGGTTCGAATGTGTCGGCGATGTTCGTGGACGCGGGCTTCTCCTCGGGCTCGAGGTTGTCGTCGATCGGCAAACGAAGGCGCCCGGATTCGAGCTCGGCGCCAGGATCATGGAGGAGGCAATGCGGCGCGGCCTCAGCATGAACATCGTCAAGCTTCCCGGCATGGGGGGCGTGTTCCGCATCGCGCCGCCACTGACGGTGTCGGACGAGGAGATCGACCGAGGGCTGGAAATCTTGTCGGACTCGATCGGCGCGGCAACCGGCGCGCGCTGAGCGTGAACTGGCGGCTTGCGCTCGTGACCGCCGCCAGCACTCTGGCAGGAAGTTGGACGCGGCCATCACGTTCCTCGCGCCGGAGGAGGGGTGAGATAACCCCAGATTTGGAGATTTGGGGCCTGAAGACAACTACAGGGGAGCCTGCTAATTATTCTGCACTCTTGAGGAGCAAAACGAGGAGCCGGGGGCAGATCCTATGACGTCATATTCTCTGACATGCGTAAACAACTCACAGCTAGCGGGCAGCTTCGCCGTTTTCCAGAGGGCGCCAGAGACGACGCCGGAAGGCGTGCTTTCGCTCGCCTGGTTTACCCGTCCGACGGCACCAGGAAGCAGTGTGACCTTTCACTGGCGTCCGGACCTCAACTTCGTCTGGTCCGAGACAGGCGCCCTGGATTCGGGCATCACTTTCAGGGCAACGCAAGTGGAGCCGGCCGATCCCAACGGCCAGAACCTGATCCAACTCACCGAGGATGCGAACGGCGCGACGACATTCGTCAACCCGAGCAACAGCGGTGCGCTCGGTTCACTGACGATCGAGCAATTGTCGAATGTCGTTCCCAATCGCACGTCGGTCGGGATTGGCATGGCGGGTGCGGCAACCTTTCTGGTCCAGGCTGCCCCCAACATGACTGCGGTCTTTACTCCCCACCCCAACTACTGGGTGGTCTTCGGCGACTACAGCAGCGGCGACATCATCAACTTCGAGGAGATCACCGGCGCTGTCGAGGTCGCCTATGGTGGGGCCTTGACGGAAAGGACCGCGTCGCTCGGCCTCGACAATCTCATTTCCGTGACGTGAGCATCGCGGGCGGAACAGGTCGAGTGCCGCGTGCGTGAATTGGGTGATGGCGGATCGCGTAGGTCCGCCATCGGTTCCACGCAATTGCTCAGGCCGATTAGCTTGTCTGAGGGGGGAGTTGTCGCACTTGAAAATGGAATCCGCCCAGCTAAGCTCTGAAATCGCATAATCTGAATTATGGAACTGGCGATAAAGGCTCGATCACACCTTCTAACGTATTGATCTAAATTGCGATCACCGCGCCATCCGCGTGAAAGCCAACACTCCTCGCCGACATACGGACATGGGATGGTGGCAGACGAGACGAAACGCGGCCTATAATCTCGGCCTCTCCACCAAGCGAAAATGCCTTCACCGGACGCGCACCGCTGATTCACACTGTCACTCATAGGATTCTCCGCATGAATCATGCAGAAAATCTCCGATCAGCGGGCCAAATGATACGTGGCGGTCTCTACGCGCCTACGATGCTAATGCGGTACTTGGAGCAAGAACGCGCACCACTTGAAGGGTTCGCTATGGCTAGTGACTCAACTAGAAGGAGATATTCTTGTCTTGTCAAACGAATGGACAAAAGAGCAAGGAATTCACGCGCACTGATGTGCCATGGCTCTATCGTTTAGTGGCGATGGTGGAGGCCGGTTGACCGTCCAGAAGAATGCTCTTGTAAACTCGATCGGCTATCAAGGCAGCGGCGTCCATAGACGGATGGTTGCTGTCAAATAGTAGCGGACGCCCGTTCTTACTAAACTTGCACAGTTGCAGGTCGCAGAACACTGAGGAGACATTAACAACTTCCGCGCCACTAATCTTCGAAATTGGATCAAGAACCGGTGATATCGACGTCACCTGTTCGTCCCAATCTGCCCTCTCGATAGCGGGGCCTCGATCAATCCCTCGCCATGCCATGCGGGCTAAAACCAGGGGGACTGAGTCTGAGAATTCAGGAATGGGACCTACTACAAGAACTCGCTTTCCGCCGGATACGAGTCGCAAGACGGTCTTGGTCAAGCCCGACCCATATTGGTCTCCTGCGCGGCGGTAATGAAAGAAGTGATAGGAAGCGAGGACTACGGTATGAACCGAGGGCAGTTCATGCAGAATATGGTCTATGATGCGCTCATTGCCTTCAGCGCACCCGGATCGGTCACCTAATGAATACCCAACGACCGGAGGGCACGCGCTTATCGTTAGAGTTATTAACGAGCGCTTATCGCCCTTGAACCTGTCCGCCAAAGCATCTGATAATTCCACGCCATGGCTGTCGCCCCAAACGATCGTGTCAGGTACGGTTGCCGGATACCCTAGTATGCAGTTCTCGTTGCGCGGCAACTCGGTTAGTCGCCGAAGATGACAAGTCTCTCTGATTGGGCTTCGAAGTTGATCCATGTCGAGTACGACGTCGCTTGGGAGACGACCCGCGAAGCCTCCCGCAGCTATCACGGAGATCGCAGCAATGCCAACTGCGCAAATCGCCGGCGCGCTGATCAACACGAGGCGTCGCCAGGAGACTTTCAGCCTGTCCCGAGCAGTCCGCTCTACAAGTAACCACGTTAGGAACGAGAAAAGAGATGTTGCTCCGATCAATACGAGCGACATTCCCAAGTCGGGATAGTCACCATAATTTTCGTGACGATATAGAACCAGCAAAGGCCAGTGCCATAGATATATCGAGTACGACAACCTGCCGACCCATACCATAGGCGCGCTTGATAGCAGGCGAGCAGTAGATGACCCCTCTAAACGCGGCCATACGATCAGAGCGGCACCAACACACGGCAATAGCGCAAGCGCTCCCGGGAAGAGGTTGTCACTCGTGATTAGTAATGCCGTGGTCACGATGACCACTAACCCGACCAGTGGCGCAACCTCGCTTAGCAAGCGGCCGCGAATGGGAGAGACAAAAACCAACAGGCCTCCTATGGCGAGTTCCCACGCCCTAAATATCGGAACGTAGAAGGCCGTTGCCGGGGAACTGACCACTTTGACGATCGACCACATTAGACTTGTGACGATGATCGTGGAGACCGTGATTTTGATCGCGCGAATAGATGTCGAGTTGCAGGCGCGCCACGCCGCCATCAGAATCAGCGGCCAAGCCAGGTAAAACTGTTCTTCGACTGACAGTGACCAAGTATGCAGAAGCGGACTAAGATTGGAGGTTCGAGCAAAATAGTCTGCTTCTGACCAGAAATAAAAATTAGAAACACCGAACAAAGCGCTGAGTGATTGCTTGCTCAGGGAGACATAGTCAGATGGCAACAGGATGAACCATGCGGCCAGAAGCGTCGCGGCGACTACGAGGATCAGCGGCGGAAAGATACGTCGCGCTCGACGTTCGCAAAAGCGGGCGATGGAAAAATCGCCATCAGAGATTTCTCGCCACAACACATTTGTGATGAGATAACCACTTATCACGAAGAATACGTCTACACCGATATATCCTCCCACCACTGGGCCAAGATGGAAGTGATAAAGAACCACTAACGATACTGCAATCGCTCGCAGTCCGTCCACATCTGCTCGATACTTCATCGGTATAGGTACAACCCCTCTGATCCGAACGGCATTAGCATTCAGCGACGCATTTGACTAGTTTCAAACCGCCGCGAGAAGATGGAGTGGATGAAATGGAAGCGCGTAGGCCTGCCGATCATTTGTAATTCTCCTGCACGAACATCCAGAGGTGGTCCATGGCGTCGCAGACGATCCCGTCAGGCTCATCTCCGACTGTCCTGGAGGCTGCCATGGTGATCGAAACTCGACTTTGGGAAGCCGCAGGCGCCGATCTCGACCTCTGGCTCTACAAGGCAGAATTCGAAATCGTCCCAGTTACAGCCGAACATGCGGATCGCGCGCGGCGCGCCTGGCGGCGCTATGGCAAAGGCCGTCATCCGGCCAGCCTCAATTACGGCGACTGCTTTTCCTATGCTCTTGCCGCGCTTTCCGGAGAACCGCTCCTCTACAAGGGCAACGATTTTTCGCAAACCGATATCGAGGCGGCGTGAAAAGGCCTGCCCAAATGAGCGAAGCATCCGCGCTCAAGCGCGCCGAAGAGCTCATGCGCTCGACGCCATCTTGCCCATCGATCGCCGAGACCAGCTTGCCGTCCTGCTGACGGACGACGACGTCGCGACGCTCAAGCACCTTGCCAGTGAAGGCATGGGCGACAACGCGCTTAGGGCTCTGGCGTCAGATCTCGGCTATCTTGAGGCCTGGTGCCAGCTCGCCACGGCCCCCCCTGCCCTAGCAGGAGCCAGAGAGCCTGCTCTTAAAGTTCGTCGCTCACCATCTCTGGGACACGGCTAAGCGGGCCGAGGATCCATTCCACGGAATGCCGGCAGAGGTTGAAGCTGGCCTGCGCTCGGAGCGCCTCCTGCGCGCCGATGGGCCGCATGCTCCGGAAACTGTGCGGCGCCGGCTACAAGCTGGTAGATCCTGACCCGCTGGCCGCTGCGGCTTGCCGTGCGCGCCAGTGCCCGGCCGCGGCAACGAAAGAAAAGGCGGTGACCGGCGATGTCCTGACCAAGCTGCTGCAGGTCTGCGCCGGCGAGCGCTCGGTCGACCTGCGCGATCGGGCGCTGCTTCTGACGGCTTTCGCTTCCGGTGGCCGCCGCCGCGCGGAAGTTGCCGCGCTGGGTGTCTAAGACCTGGTTGACGAAGAGCCAGTGCGAGCGGATCCGATCGATGCCGCCTCCCCTCCCCCCCTCCCCGGCCTGTCGATCCGTCTCGGCTGCACCAAGACGACGACCAGTAATGATGACAAGCGAGTGGTCCTCATCGGTCTGACGGTCGTGGCGCTGAAAGGGTGGCTCGAACACGCGGGCATCTCTGAAGGTCCGGTCTTCCGTCGCATTGACCAATGGGGGAGCATCGATCGCCGCGCGTTGACGCCGCAGTCGGTCAACCTAATCCTGAAAGGCCGCTGCAAGCAGGCGGGGCTCGAACCGGCACTGTTTTCGGCGCATGGACTGCGATCAGGCTACCTGATCGAGGCGGCGAGGCGCTCACCGAGATCGGATCCGACGGAGACTTGATCAATCAAGTCCCGGAAATCACGGCAGAAGATGACGACACCATCCACTTGCGCCGCCACTTTCTGCCAGCGGACATATGAACGTCCGGGGGCCAGTATCCCTCGGCCGACCACTCGACTGCACGGGCCGCCGCTATGGCTCCTTCCCGGCACTACCGCTCGGTGTAGCGCCCTCCGAGTGGCTCTAAAATTTCCTCGCAGAGCCCATTGTGAGGACCGCTGAGCCACTTCGAGAAGTTGTTCGGCGCCGCATGCGGCTTGAGGAGATGCGACCGGTAGCCGCCTGTTCAAGCGTCGCGAGGCAGGACAGAGAGCACGCGCGCGATGAAGGCTGCAAACTCTTCCATGTAGCTACGGAGAAACTGCTCGGTTGATTGCACCGTCACTTCTCCGTCGTCTGAAATCAGCCCCGGAGTGAATTGAATGTATGCTTCTGGGGCGTTCATCTGCGGTGAATTGCAAAAGCTCAGAACACTGCGCAGTCCTTGTTGCGCTACCGCGGTTCCAATCGAGCCCGGCGATGTCCCGATGACAGCAGAAGGCTTGCGTGTGAACGAGTTCTTTCCGTAGGGACGGCTCGCCCAATCGATGGCGTTTTTTAGGCCACCCGGGATTGAACGGTTGTATTCCGGGGTTACAAAGAGAATGGCGTCGACCCCAGCCAACTCTTCTTTGAAAGCTCTGGCGACCGGCGGAAAATCGGCATCATAGTCATAGCTATAGAGCGGGAGTTCCCTGAACGATATTTCTGTCATTTCCAAGTGTGCAGGAGCCAGCCTCACCAGTGCACGGGCGAGCTTGCGATTTATGGAGTCTTTGGCGAGACTACCAATCAAGTATCCGACCTTATGCGTTTGCATAGTAATCCTCCCGATACCCCTGGCCTATGGCGTGGACGGCACCGATAATGTAGCGCGTCGCGCCTTCACTGTCATGTTTCCAAGTCGCTGCAAACCCGATCTCAGAACTCTCTTGACGCGCCAATATGCCGGCAGAACCGCAGCTTTCACCCAGAGTCGGTCGCCGCCGCGATCGGCATCTTAACCGGCGGCTGCGGAAGGAAGAATGGCTACCTTTGAAAGAAGAACATCGTGCAAACTATGGCAACTGAACGACTGATATTGCGCCGATGGCGCGAGGGCGATTTCGAGGCCTTCGCGCGATTCTGGGGAGACCCCGTCACCACCGCCTTCGTCGGGGGTCCGATCCAGCGTGAAGATGCCTGGAGAAGGATGTTGTCGTTCATCGGTCATTGGCACTTGCGCGACTTTGGCTTTTTCGTTGTCGAGGATAGTAAAACAGGTGAAATGGCAGGCTACTGCGGAGCGCAGCTTCCCTTGGACAAGCTTGAACCTGAATTGGGATGGGGCATTTACCCCGAGTTCCAGGGGCGAGGCTATGCTACCGAGGCGATGCATGCCGTACTCGACTTCGCAGGCAGCAAACTTGGCTGGCGAACGGCAATAAGCCTGATCACTGATGACAATTCGGCTTCCCAGGCGGTCGCGAGAAAACTTGGCGGGGCGCTTGAACGACACGTGGATATCAGTGGCATGCGCTACGGCGTATACCGGCACGTCGTTGGAGATTCGCCGATTTAGCCGCTCAAGGGAGCGCTCATCTGTTCGGACAGCTGTCCGCGGTCTGGGAACCGCCGACTTGCAGTCGTCTCTCAATGACCGTTGTGATCGACGCTGCCTATAGCCTGGATGCGCCGGCGGCCTCGCGTATGGGCTCCGGCATCGCCGGAAGAAGGAGCAGGAGGACCACCGATAGAAGGTGGATGGCCGTGGCGACGAATGCGAGGGCCGCGAGTCCGGCTGCGATAATCGGTGCGGCGATGACGGTTCCAAGCGTCGTGACCATGAAGATGAAAAAGACGATCAGCGCCGATCCGCGCGCATTGTTGGCGCCCGAGGCAAGGATGCCGCGATAGAAGCCGATGGGGCCGCGAAGGCCCAAGCCGATCGCCATGGGCGTAAACAATAGTGGCAACATCAGCGTGTTGGTAGCGCCCGTAAGGCCATAGGCGAGCAGCGCAAGGGCACTCAAGGCTGCCATGACGGTGCCGGTCAGGATGATGTTTTCAGCGCCAAAACGTTCGGCGATCCGGGCGGTGAGATTGGCGACGATGATGAACCCGGAAATATTGATTACCTGCATGATGATGAAGTCGTTGAGCGAGCCGCCCATCGACGCGACGATGACCGTCGGCGCGCCGAAGACGAAGGTGAGAAGCCCGCCGAGCGTCAGGGCCTGGCTGAGCGCGTAGCGCATGAAGATGCGATCGGTGAGCAGTTGCCCATAGCTGCCGCGTACACCGGAGGTCTTTTCCTCCTGGGGCAGCCCGAGCACGAGGATGAGCACCGCGGCGAGCAGTGTCAAAACACCCAGCAGCTCGAACGACGATTGCCATCCGAAATGCGTGAGCAGCAGCACGCCGAAGATGGGCGCAAGCGCCGGCACCAGCGATTCCACGCTGCCAAGGAACCCGATTGCGCGCACCGCCGCCTTGTCGGTGAACAGCTGGCGGATCAGTCCCGGGCCAAAGACCGGAGCCGCCGCAGACGCGACGCCCTGAATGAACCTTAGCGCGATCAGTGCCGTGATGTCTGGCGAGAAGGCACAGGCGAGCGAGGCGGCCGCAAATGCGCCAAGCGAAGACAAGAGCAGCGCCTTGCGCGAAAAATGATCCGCCAGTCGCCCATAAAGAAGCAGGCCGAGACCGCCACCGCCGACATAGGCGGCAAGCACCAGCTGCGCAGTCGCCCTGTCGGTGCCGAAGATTTCAGGCAATTGCGGAACAGCCGGCAAGATGAGGTCCGTCCCTGCCAGCGACAGCGTTGCGCAGAGGATGAGAAGGGAAAACGTGATGGCGCGACGCGAATTTGTCATTGTCTGGGGTGCTCTTGGCCGTCTGATCGTGACCGATGGGTGTGGAGTGCAGGTGCCCTGCCCGCCAGTTTTTGGGGGACGGTGGTTCAGGGCAACTCGGGGTCACGTCAGGCTAACAAGGGCTGCATAGCTTGGACAACGAATGAAATATTCGCGTCTCAGACAGGGTCGACGCTGGTTACGAGGCGACCGACGCGTCCGTCGGAAATCCCTACTCGTTCCCATCGGATGATGCTTGGGGGGATCGGCATGTCGGGATCGTCGCTGCCATCGGTCGTGAACTGGATGGCGCCCGACCAGACGTCTTCAAACCAGCCGAGTTCCTGCAGCTGAAGCTCTCTCTCGATGATTTCCGCCGTCGCGTATCGCCAGAGCGAGACGCCGAAGAAAGACGCGGCGGAGATCCGCCACTGGGCCTGTCTCGCCGGTGACGCGCTCAAAAGCGCGTGGGTGTCGTCGCAAACAAGATGGATCGGAAACGGCGCTGTTTCGATGAGCCGCCGCAAGGTCAGGTCTGTCCCGACGCTCTCGTGCCGCTCCAGCAGCTTTTCGACCCGAGCCCGGGCCTTGGCCGAAGGCTCATGCCGGCCCGCTTCCCATCGCGACAGCAGCCCCTGCGACACGCCAAGATCCGCCGCCAGCGTTTCCTGTTTGATCTGCCTCAGCCTGCGGAAGCGTCGAAGCCGGCATCCGAGCGGCAAGGCGCAAACCTTCAGATCGAGCTCCATATCTTCCTCGCGACAATGGTCCCCTCGCCTCTCGAATAGCAAGGACGCTTGGTCGGATGTCAACAGCGCCCGGAGGCTCTGAAGGACAGAGCGCTGACTTAACGGAAAGGACGGCGTGCCAACGGGGTCTCCAGCGGGTGTTAAGCTGGATCTCGATCGATTTTCTTGGCGGCCCGGAGATGTTCGGCGCCACTACGGCTGAAGATCAGGCGATGCTTCGTGCTAGGCAAATCGCCTGATCGGCCGCCATCTGCTGTCAAAGGTCAGACAGCTGCCCTCAGCGCTGCTTCAGCGCGGTGCAACCGCGCCCGCATAAAAGCCGCCGTCGCCACCGTAGTAATCCTGTCTGACACTGCTCGAACCGCCGCCGGTCTGGGAGCATCCGGCAAGCGCGGAGAGTACGAGCAAGACTGTGGCGATACGCATTGGGTTTGATCCTTTCTTGGTTGTCACACACATAGTCACAGGCAAACGCCCGGACAACCCGGCGACGACACGACTTTCAACCAAACCCTGTATCCGAACGATCACGATATCGAGACAAAGGCGCACATTCTGGCTCTCGGCTCTTCTTGAATACCAACATTTACGAGAGAAGCGGCCGCAGCCGCCACGACGAAGACCGAAGCGCTCGCTAAATTGGATCGGCTGGCACGTAAGACGCTGGTTGCCCCGGACGCCGAGGGTCGCACCAAGGCGCTGGCCAAGCGGCTGCAATCGTCGCGCGCCGGATCAGACGCGCAACCGAATACGACTTAAGAAGACAGACAGTTGGCCGCGCGCTTCGTCGCGCTCAGGCCGCTTCGAGAGCGTCGTTAGCTGACCCTTTGTTCTGGATAAGCGTGCGCGCGACGATGTCGTGGTTGAGCCACAGAACAGGAGCCGATGGCGCCGAGCTCTCACCAAAGATGAGCTGCCCAACAGCTTCGACGACCAAACGGCTCAAGAGATCGGAGATCAGCGTCTTGCCATCCCTGTGCATCGCCGTGATCTCGCTCGACGTCCCGATCGTCAGGTCCGACTGACCCGGGTTGTTTGGCATCGGCCAGGACGAAAAGTCGTAGAACGGCCGCATCACGTCGCTCGTCTGCATATCGGAAATCTTCTGCAAGACGTCCTCGACGGTGAAGCCATCTGCCAGGAGATCCTGGCAGGCCTGCCATTGCTTGGCGACCCATTCGCCCCCGCCCTCTTTTTTCAGCGCGAGCAGAAGCGGAATGAGGGGCAGCTCGATCCCGGCAAACACGTCGGACGAATTGGTGCGGATTTCAGGGCAATTGTAGACCGTCGCCTTGATGCCGTTGTTCCAGGCTTCTTCGGCGATGCGCTCAAGGCGCATCTTGGCGTAGCCTTGGGTGTAGTTGGTATAGGTCTGCCAGCGATATTCGTTGGCGACCAGAATGCCCGTGCCGTGATAGCCAAAGGCCGAGTAGCGAACCTGGCCGCCGGAGGCCTCGATGCGTGCCCGGATGGCTGCACTCAGGTCGATCAGGTGTCGGAATGTGTTGGCCGAGACTTCGTCGAAATTCTGCAGAATGAGCTTGCCCAAATCGCTGTCGAGCAGCGTTTGCGACGACATGTGCCGCGCGCCACGCCCCTTGTAGACGCGATTGGCGATGACCATGAACACCTTGGCCTTCGGGATACCCCCGGCCATGGTGTGTGCGAAGAAGACATTCTTGCCATCAGCGATCATGCCGTCGAGGACACTCATGACCTCAGAAAGGGCGTTCTTGAAGCGCTCGACGCCGGCGTCTCGGCATTTCTCGATGTGCGACCAGTCGAGCTTCTCGTCTTCCCAGGTCTCGAGCGTCATCTTCGCGAGAAGGTCGGTTGGAGTGGGCTCGCCTTCAGGCGCGTCAAGATCGAAGCCGGCCATGATCGGCACGTTGATGATCTTGCCGCCGAGCCGCGCTTCAGCCGCCGCAAGTTCCTCGGCGTTCAGGGGCCGCAGGACATTGGCTTCGTCTCGTCTGCCAACCGTGATCCCGACAATTTCCATGCCGGCCTTCTTGGCTTGGTCGACCAGATGCGTGGCATAGCCCCGATCGAACAGCTCACCAAACAGAACGAAAACATCGCCTGGACGGAAAATGTTCGTCCGCGGGAAGTGCGTCAGAGGGGTCGGTTTCTTCATATTGCCGGTTCTCACAAGGCTGGGTCGCGGAGCAACCAAACAAACTACGTGATGAACCACTGCACTGATTGGCGGCAAGTGGGAAGTGACATTAAGTGTCGTTACAATTCAAACCGTGAGCGGAGCGGAACGGCAGCGGCTTCCATTCCAGCCCCTGAGCAGCCTGGAACGGACGATCCGTCCGCTTGGCTTTTCAGCGTTTTGACGCGATTTCCGCGGGGTGTTGAGCAGGCTTGGCTTTCCTCAAAATGCGGCAAGCGGACCGGGTATTCCACCTCGCTTGGCCGAGGCGGCAGGGGCTCAGAGCCGCTAGCACCACAGATCGTTTTGCCGAACCCCGACCTTGCGGCCGGAGTGATTCTCATCGTGCCGAAGAACTCGACACCCTCGACCCGATCCTGCCCTTGCGCCACCGTGGCCAGCTGCTGTGCGCCGTTCACAGTACGATGGCATTTACGTTCAAGCTGAGATCGAAGGCGGAAGGCCGCCGAAGCGAAGCCGCAACCGGTGAGCAGGTGGTCACACTCAGGTGCGACTCTCACTTTCGTCTGACGTCGAGGCCCAAAGCTTCGGCGATAACGATCGTCTGGTCGATCGTGATGATGGCATCCTTGAGGAGGACGTTTTCGGGATCGAAGGCGGTGAGGTCGCTGCCCCTGAGGTCACAGGTGGTGAAATCGGCCCCATGCAGCCAGGCGCCGGAGAGATCGACGTCCCTGAGCGAGCCGCCTTTGCAGGAGGCGCCGGTCAGGTCCGCTTCCCGCAGGCGCGTTTCCTTAAAGGACGCCCGGCCGAGGGCAGCACCTGGCAAGCCGGTAAAGGACCAGTCGCCGCCGGTCACCTGCATCTGATCGAACTCGCAAGCGTCGAACATGCTGCCGACGAACTTGCACTCCTTAAAGCGGCTGTCGAAGAACTTGCAGGAGACGAACGTGCAATTCACGAAGGCGCTCGCCTGATGTGATGAGGCATTGAACCGGGCGCGCCGGAAGGTGCATTCGTGAAACACCACGCCGACGGTATTCGCCTCTGTCAGGTCGAGGTCGACGAACAGCGTGTTGTCGTACCGCTCGCGCTCGATCTGGCGGCCATACCAGTCGGCGCTCGCGATCGTGCTGTCGGTCTTGGGCGACGCTTCGCCATATCGTCGTTCAGCCATATCCATCCATCCGGGGCCCTGCACGAAGCGAGCCGCCTTTCGTTGCGTCGCCGCCGAGCATTTCGATCTCCGCCATGTTTGGCAATGCGAAAAAAAGCGGGAACGAAGGCACCGTCGCATGCAATTTCGGAGGCTGGTTTTGGTTTCGTTCGCAGAGAAAAGGTGGAACCATGCGCGTTTCCACCCTTTTGCTCATCCGCGCCGATTGCGAGGGCGCCAGCGATCTAACGCATGCGGCCGGGCGACGCTATTCCACCAGCCGCACGCCGCCTCCCCTGCCGAAGCTGTTGGGGACGAAATCCTTGCCATCTTCCGCTGGCTTCTTGAAGAAGGCTGTTCCTGACACGTAGAGGTTCAGAACCCTGGTAATCAGCGCGGTGAATTTCGATTCCGAATTGAGGCTGCCGCTGACGTTCCAGTCGATCACCGCATGGGGCAAGTAGATCGCCCCGTTGTAGAAGCTTCCGGCAGACGTGTTGATGCGGAACTGGACGTTGCTGTCCTTCGCCTGCCGGCCCTGGAACATCAGGATGCCGGCATGCGTGCCGCTGGTCGGTGCCGATACTTGCAGGATCGCCGCGCCGTTCAGAAAGAACGGCGATTGCGCGTCTTCGAAGTAGAACAGCACGTCCCTGCCGATGACCTTGGCCGATGTGTTCAAGGTCAGGGCGCCGCGGCGGAACGTGTAGATGCCGGGTTTCAGCGTTAACTCGTCCGTGGAGTTCACGGTCAACCCACCGCAATAGACGCCAGGTTCGAGCGACGACTTGCTCTGGCTGTTGATCGTCTTCAGGCTTTGGGAGGTACAGGGGGCGTTCGGCGACACCGGTTCGGGCATGCCGGCCAGGGGGTCCGGCACGACGGGAGATCCGTCGACAGGCGGCGGCGAAATCAACCGGCCGGAGAGTTTCGACTGGCCGGTGACGGCGATCAGCGGTGCTGCGAATTTACCCTGGTTTTCGGCGTAGAATGCACGTTGCGAATGGGACGAGTTCACCTGGAAGCCGCACTCGCTGGTGACCGAGTTCGAATTGATGATCTTCAGCGCATCGGCCCTGCTCGGATCGAGGATCAGGATGCAGGCCGAGCTGCCGGACCCCCGGGCAGCTTTTGCGACGACCGAGATCGGAACGGTCCGGAAGCCGAACATATGCATGATGGCGGTTTCGTAGTCCTCATTGACGGCCACCGCCACCGTGTCACGCTCGACGGTGACCTGATGGTCCCAGCTGGCGGGCTCCTTCAGATCCTGCTTTTCGTTGCTGCTTAGATGGGCGCCGAGAAACCCTGCGGCGATCTCCTGTTCCGAACCGACGCTTGCTGCTGCTCCCGCCAGTGCCGCGGCATCGGCAGCGCTTTGCATCGCGGCCTTGCGGTTGACCGCGGCTGCGAAATCGATCGCAACGCCAAGGGCGGCAATGAGGGGAATGGCGACAAGCGCTGCCAACAGGCCGAAGTTCCCGGACCGACATTTCAGCAGGGCCGAGGCGCAACGCCTGATCAGTGGCAGGTTCAGTATGTTCATGGCAGTTTCTTTGCAACTAGATGGAGAGTATCTGCCTCATCGTGCAGGGAGCCTTGCCAATCCTTTAATTTCGAGCCGAGTTAACGGTATGCAGCCTCACAGGCGCTCGTCAGGGCGCTGATACAGGTACGAGGTGAGGGTTTTCGACGAGATTTTGCACTTTGCGCGTCGTGCGCCGGCAAAATCGGCCATCTGCCGCGATCGGCGGTTCAGAGCGACTTGCGTGTGATTGACGGGCAGCGCGCTCGCCAGCTTCACTCACAGGTTGTCGATCTTTTGATATCGGCGCTCAGCACTAACCCCTTTTGCGCATCTGCCTAATCCTTGACTGGACGGTGCGCTGTGCGACGCTTGCGGCTTCATGGTTGTACTGCGTAAGGGGCGAACGATGAAATTCTCAAAAGCAAAGAGGAAACATCCCGGTAAAGCATTCAAAATGGGCGGGGCCGACAGAAGCGTTTATGACGGCTTCGTCGGGGCGGCGCGCGCAGCACCCGGCTTTTCCTATCGGGGACGATGGACCAGCGAAGGGTGTCCCGGCACCTTCGAAACATGGCTCGCAAACAAGGGTGTGATGCCCAAGCAGTAGAGCCTTTCATTCCACGCAATCAAGATCGGCCGGCGTCGGCGATGGCGCCGGCTGCACGCGTCACGGCGCCCGATGACGCAGCTTTGGCTTCGCTTGGGCTTCGATCGCGTCAGCTCGCGCAAGAGTAGATTGGCCGCAACCAGGCACCGCCGAGAATGCAGCGGCGGCCGGTTTGCGTCGACAGGTTGACATCCTTGTCGGCTGTGAGCACCGGTTTCCGTTGGCCTACGTTGCGGATGGTCTCCGAACTACGCGCCAGGCTCAGGCCTTCCCGCTCTCAATCGCACGGGCCCATCCCGCGGCTCGCTCGGCCGAGGCCGCGAGGACCGGCTTCGGCGCCTTGTACCACTCGTCCTTAGGGATCTCGCGTTTCTCGCGGACGAACACGATGGCGCGCTCCAATGTCGGGAACTGGTCAGGCAGCGTCAAATGCAGGAACAGCGAAACGACGACGACGGAGCGCGAGCGGCCGCCGCGGCAGTTGACGAGGACGCCGCCACGCTCGCGCCTGGGATAGGAGGGCTTTTCGGGCAGGATCTGCTCTAGGGCCGCTCGCAGGATGTAGTGCGCGGCCAGCATTTGCGTGTCCGGGTTCCCGTCGCCGTCGATCAGTCCGATCTTGTAGTAGCGGATTTCCCCCGGTCCGTGGATGCTGTTGCGGTGATCCGAGACGAGCTTTGGCTGGTCGACGAAATTGAAGTCCAGATTGACCGCGCAATTGACGACCGTCGTGATCCCACTCTTGCGCAGGAGATCGAGGTCGCTCGCACCTTCCTTCCCGGAAATGAAGATGTCGACGCCATAGGTCGGATGCCTCGGATAGATGAGACTGAGCCTTGGCAATTCGCTGCTGGTCTTGTCGATGGTGGAGGGGGCGCTGAGATTGTCGAGCATGGTTTCCTCGTGTGCTTTCATGGCGACGGCGCTTTTGCGCTGCGGCCGGCCGAGATTTCGGCGGCGACCCGGTTCAAGGTCGGATAATCGCCGCCGCGGCCATAGGCGACATAGCCCGGGCAAAGGTAGTCGGCGGATCCTTCCGGAACTTTTCCAAGCGACAGCGGCGCATAACGCCCGCCGGCGTTCTTCAGGATCAAGGTCGCTGCTGCCACATCCCAGGCGTTGACACCGAAACCGGCGGCGGCATCAACGAAACCGGCCGCCACATGGGCTATGCTCAAAGCCGCACTTCCGGGGCGACGTACGGTCGAGAAGGTCTCGACCAGATCGCCGAGGCGGGCAAGTGCCTCGTGGCGGCCATCGAGGCGAAAGTCGCGCGAAACCGGGTAGCCGGTGATCAGTGTTGCTCGGCTTTCGTCACCGATGGCTTTCGAGGCAATCACCTTTCCATTGAGATAGGCGCGCTCAAGGTCGCTCGAAAACAGCAGATCGGCCACCGGGTCGTAGACGACCCCGGCCACGACCGATGCGCCTTCGACCGCCGCGATCGATATGCACCAGAAAGCAAGTCCTCGCGCGAAGTTGGCGGTCCCGTCGATCGGATCGACATACCATTGGATCTCGCCCTCGCCGACCTGGCCGCCCTCTTCGCCAAGCATGGCCGAGTTCGGCTCTTGCGCGAAGATGTAGTCGCGGATGCATGCCTCGGCTTGCCTGTCGTAGACCGTCACGACGTCGTGGAGATCGCGCTTGTAGTCGACGACCATTTCCGAGCGAAAGGCGGCAAGCAAGGGGCCGGCGGCCGCGCGGGCCGCCCCTTCGGCGATCGTCATCAGTCGCCGCGAGTGCTTGCGCATGGCGTCTCTATCGGAATGGCTGCGGCTCGTGGCGGGATTGGCGTCGGTCATGCTCTCTTCCTGTTCATAGCGAAACGGCCGGCGCGACCTGTCCTCGTGAGGTCGCGCCGGCCGGGCTTTCTACTTGCTGTAGTTCACGCGCCAGAAATCCTGCCACTCCTCGCGCCGGTCGAAATCGTCAAGCCCGGTGGCGGCGTCATAGGGAAAGAGGCGGTCCGCTACCTCCATGATTCCCGACGGTTCGTCGTCAGGCATCTTGATGTCGACATTGGTCGGCAGCTTGCCGTCCTTCATCTGCGGCGCGATGCCCTCTTCCGTCAGCACGTAGTGAATAAAGAGCTTCGCGGCATTCGGGCTCGCCGATTTCGAGGCGATCAGGCCGAGCTTGGTGTAGGTCCAGCCGACCCAGGGGGTAAGCTCCGTGCAGAGCCCGAGCTTGTAGCCCTTGCCTTCGTTGTCGCGGAACTTGGCGGAGCTCAGGAGCCCGAAAAAGGGCTCCTTCTGGCCGGCCGCGCCGACCGCCTCGGCAACCGGATCGTCGCCGTCCGTCACAAGCGGGCCGTTTTGCGCCAGGGCCTTGATCCAGGCGGCCGCCGCACTTTTTTCAGCGGTTTCGAGATCCTTGCCGAAGTGGACCTTGTAGGCCTCCTTCACCGCGCTGTCGGCATGCTTTTCCAGCTGATTGAACCAGTCGGTGTAGGTGCTCTTGGTCAGGGGATCGACGAGCGCGATCTTGCCTTTCCACTTTGCCTCGGTCAGCTCCCAGATGTTGCCGACCGGGCATTTGTCATAGGCCTCGGTGTTGTAGGCCCAGACGTTGGCATTGGTCGAAATCGCCAGCGGGTTCTGGAAGGCCGCCGGTATCTTCGCCTTCATATCGCCGGGCAGATAGCTTTCGACGAAACCCTGCGGCAGAAGCTGGGCGAGTGCCGCCGGCGCGTCGGTGATCAGGGCGACATCGCCCTGGACGTTGCCGGCCTGGGCTTCGCGGATGATCATTTCCAGCTGGCTGTTGGCCGAGACTTTGACGCCGGTTGCTTTCACGCCGTATTTGGCGGTGAAGGCCTCGGCCATCTCGACGATCTTGCCGGTGCTGTCATAGACATTGATCGGCTTTTCTTTCTTGGCCGCCTCCACCAGCGCATTGAGATCGAACGCCTCTTCGGCGCTGGCCTCAACCGTGAATGCGGCCGCAAGGGCGGCAAATGCCGCCCCCATGATCATAACCTTGTTCTTAACGTTGCTCATGGTTTCCCCTCCCAAGGAGACCGTTTCACATGTTCAGGCGATTACTTCTGGTAGCTGAGCCGCCAGAGGTCCTGCCAGGTCTCGCGCGCGTCCCAGTCGTCGAGGCTCGTTGCCATCTGGTAGTGCATGACCTGATCGAGAACGGCGCCGATGCCCGATGGCTCGTCGGCGGGTAGCGAAACGTCCTTGTTCGTCGACATCTTTCCGTCTTCTGCCTGCGGCGCGATGCCTTCGGCGGTCATCACATAGTGGATGAAGAGCTTTGACGCGTTCGGACTGTTGGTGCCCTTGGTGATCAGCCCGACGCCCGGATACATCCAGCCGAGCCAGGGTTTCAGGTCCTTGCAAAGACCGAGCTTCATGCCTTTTTCGGCATTGTCTCGGAACTTCGCTGAGCTCATCAGCCCCATGAAGGGTTGCGACTGTCCCGGCGCGCCAACGGCATCGGCGGCTGCCGCATCGGCGTCCGTCAGCAAGGGAGCGTTGGCGGCGAGCGCCTTGACCCAGGCTGCCGTCGCGCTGCCGTCGTCTGTCTCAAGGTCCTTGCCGTAGAGCTCCTTATAGGCGGCCGCCACCTTGTCGTCGCCGTGCTTGGCCATCTGGTTGAACCAGTCGACATAGGATGGCTTGCCAAGCGGATCCTGCATGGCGACCTTGCCCTTCCACTCAGGGCCCGTCAGCTGCCAGATGTTGCTGACGGGGCACTTGTCGAAGAGCTCGGTGTTGTAGGCCCAGACGTTGGCGCTGGTAACGACGGTCAGCGGATCCTGATACTCGGTGGGGATGTTGGCTGCGAGATCCGGCGGCAGCCAGCTTTCAGCAAAGCCCTGCGGGATGAGCTGCGCCATGGCGGCCGGCGCGTCGCTGATGATCGAGACATCGCCCTGGATGTTGTTGGCGCGGGCTTCGCGAATGATCATCTCGAGCTGGGCCGTCGCCTTAACCTTGGAGCCCTCGGCGCCGACGCCATATTTCTCCGCGAAGGCCTTGGCCATTTCGACGATCTTGCCGGTGCTGTCATAGACGGTGATCGGCGGTTCCTTGCGCGCAGCCTCTATCAGTGCATTCAGGTCGAACGGCTCTTGCGCCAGCGCCGGCCCAGTGAAGGCGACGATAGTCGTTGCCAGCAGCGCGCGCCTGATTGCCCGGTGCGTCCTTTCAGTCCTTAGAAATTCCATCGTCTGTTCCTCCCTCAGATTATGTTTCGGTTTGTCGTGTCGCACTAAAGCGCCTCAGTTCAGCGTGTTCTTGCGCAGCAGCGCGTCCGCTTCGGCGATCCGCTGGCCGTCCTTGTTAAAGACGTGCAGCGCCTCAGGCGGCGCAAAGAACGAAACCCTCGCGCCGGTCTCGACGCGCGGCAGGGCGTTGGTCGTCAAGAACAGCGTGTCGCTCTCGTTCCTGAGCTCCAGGATCCAGCTGCCGCCGGTCGGCAGGACGCCTGTCACCGTCATTTCGCCGGAGAAGCTGCCGGCGGGCACATCGCCCGCCTTGACCGAATAGCCGATCGCTTCCGGCCGGATGCCGATCGAGCCAATGGCGCGCAGCGACGGGTGGCGCGTGCCAAGATAGGCTTCGGCTGCGCGCGACAGGTCGGAGGCCGTGGCCGATCCGAAGGTCAGTATGTTGATCGGCGGGCTGCCGACGAATTCCGCGACGAAGCGATTGGCCGGGCGATCGTAGATATCGTTGGGCGTGCCCATCTGCTGCAGCGTGCCCTCGTTCATGACGGCGATCGTCGTTGCCAGCGTCATTGCCTCCCACTGGTCGTGGGTGACGAAGACGATGGTCGTCTTGAACTCATTGTGGATTCGCTTGAGCTCTGCGCGCATTTCAAGCCGCAGCCGGGCGTCGAGGTTCGACAGTGGTTCGTCGAGCAGAAGCACCCCCGGATTGACCGCCAGCATGCGGGCGAGCGCCACGCGCTGCTGCTGGCCACCCGAGAGCTGCGACGGGTAACGGTCGCGGTACTTGGCGATGTCGAGCGCCTGCATCACCTTCTCGACGCGCTTTTCGCGCTCTTCCTTCGGCAGTTTGCGCAGCCTGAGGCCGAAGTCGGTGTTGCGTTCGATCGTCAGGTGCGGCCAGAGCGCGTAGCTCTGGAACACCAGCCCCATCTCGCGCTTTTCCGGCGGGATGAACACCCCTGCCCTGACCGAGTCGACCACCCGCTCCCCGATCCGGATCTCGCCGTCCGAGAGGTTTTCGAGGCCGGCGATCATGCGCAGCGTCGTCGTCTTGCCGCAGCCGGAGGGTCCGAGAAGGCACATGAACTCGCCGTCGCGGATTTCGAGATCGAGGTTGGAGACGGCATTGGCGGAATTGACGCCGTAGTTCTTCTGGGCGCCGCTGAGATTGATGGTGGGCATCAGCTTCCGAGTCCTTCTGCGAGATTGGTCTTGGTCAGCTTCTGGGCTGCCAAGGTTCCGAGATAGGCGATCGCCGCGATGATCAGCACGACTGCGTTTGCCGCCTGGGTGTAGTGGTAGTCGACGAGCCGAAGCGAATAGGTGGTCAGAACATCGGTGCTCGGCACGGCGAGAATGACGAAGAGGCTCAGGCCCTTGATGCCCGAGATGAAGGGCAGCAGCACGCCTGTCACCAGCGAACCCTTCTGGATCGGAATGACGATCAGCATCATCCGGCGGAACCAGCCAGCGCCGGAGATCTGGGCTGCCTCTTCCGGATCCTTGCCAAGCTGCGTCATGGCCGAGATGCCGGCGCGCGAGGCATAGGGCATCTGGTCGGCGATGAGCGCCAGCACGAGGATGGTGACGGTGCCATAGAGAGCCGGCATCGGTCCGCGCGGCACGGCGAAGAGCGACAGATAGGCGGCGGCAAAGGCGATGCCCGGCACCAGATAGGGGAGGAAGGTGACCTGCCGCAGATAGACCGACAGGGCCTTCACCGGCGTGCGGATGACCACATAGCCGACAAGCAGTCCGAGAATGCCCGAGGTCAAGGACGCAAGGCCGACGATCATCAAGGTGTTTTGCGCAGCCGCCCAGAGATCGGGGCTCAAAAGCACCCCGGTCTGCAGCGCCACCGTGTGGAGGTCACGGCCGATCCAGTAGTCGAGCGTGAAGTTGTCGAGCGTGAACTGCGCCGGCAGCTTCATGATGGTGGAGAGAAACAGGGTCAGCAGCGGCAGGCCGACGCTCAAGAGAAAGATGAGCGCTGCAAAACCGGTCGCCGGCAGACGGTACTTTCCGAGCCGGCTTAGGCGGTTCATCGAACCCTTGGAGCCGACGGTGACAAAGCGCCGGGCTTCGCGCACCAGCCGCGCATCGATCATCAGGGTGATGATACCGATCAGCATGATCGACGCCGCGACGACACCGGCTACGCCGGTCTGGCGCGACGCGATGCTGCGGAAGAGCGAGGTGGACAGCACCTCGAATTTGACCGGCAGGCCGAGCACATAGGGTACGCCGAACTCGCCGAGGCACTTGGCGAAGATCAGCACCATCGAGGACAAGAGTGCCGGACGCATCAGCGGCAGGATGATCTGCATCGCCACCTGGTAGCGCTTGGCCCCAAGGATGCGGGCGGAGTCTTCGAGCTGGCTGTCGAAGCGGCGGAGCGCCGAGCCGAACAGCAGGATCACAAACGGGGTATAGTGCAACGCCAGGATGATAATGATCGGGAAACGCCCATAGGCGACCCAGTCGGGCGGCGTCAGCCCCATGGCCTCGAACCAGCCCGGCTGGCCACCGACCGTACGGTTCTTGAAGAGCGTCGTCCAGGCCAGAGCAAAGGTCCAGGCCGGTAGCATGTAGGGCACGATCAACGCCGTTGCGAACCAGCGCCGTCCGAACATGTCTGTCCGGCTGATCAACCAGGCGAGCACCGTTCCGATCACCAGTGACAGGCTGATTGCTCCGAGCGCGACCGATAGCGTGTTGAAGAGCGGCCGCCAGAAGAGGTCGACCGATACCGGCGACAGGAAGGCACGATCGAGGTAATAGAGCGTTAGCTCGCCGAAGTCCTTGCCGAGCCGCCGCTCGTGGCCGAATTGGACGCGCACGGAATCAAGCACGATCGAGATGATCGGCACGACGATGAGATAGGTAAAGAGAAGCGCCGTCAGGACGCCAATCAGCGTCGTCGGCTCCCGGGAGGCGACCTTCATCCGATAACGCCAGCGTTGCCATGCCGTGGGCGCCATCGCGCTGGCGGGCAATGTTGCCGCCTTGGTTGTTTCACTCAATAAGGCCATGCTCTTCCCCTTGGAACTCAACATGCGCTGCCTGCCCCGGCATCGATGCCGGCCGGAACTTTCAAACTGCCAACGGGGAACAGAAATCAGCCACCAGGGCGTGGCGCTGACATACGCATGAAGCCGCTCGATGACGCGAAAGACAGCGGCGTTCGGGTACTCACTCCTCCCCGTTCGCAGGGCAGGCACAGGCGCCTGCCAGACGTCGGCGCAAGCTCCTCAACCGCGCCGCCATCACCACGAACATAGACAGAACAAATATTCCAATTCAGCTCCATCTATGGAACGTATGATCCAATGATGGGGCGCTGTTGTCAACAAAAAAATGCACACGTGCGCAATGACATAACATATTGTTTTTTATGTGTATTTTGTGACGATAATGCACTATTTTGCGAACGCGTGATCATTGGGGTCAGGCGAATGGTTCCAGCAAGGCTAAAGAGCCGACATGCATGGAGCGAACGCGCCCGTTCGCAGGCCTCGTCGATTGGTTCACTGAGCGTGTAGGCTCGAACTTTTTCGTTGGAATGGGCCCGCTTTTGTGGCCCTGATGGAAACCGTCTGATTCTGCAGGAGAAAGGCATGGCAAGGGGCTTTGTGACGGCCGAAGAGGTTGCAAAACGCGCGGGCGTCTCACGCTCGGCGGTCTCGCGAACCTTTACGCCCGGAGCCAGCGTTTCCCAGGCTGTGCGCCGCAAGGTACTCAAGGCCGCCCGGGAACTCGGCTACCGGGTCAACCGGCTGGCACAGGGGCTGAACAACGATCGCTCCAATCTTATTGGCGTTGTCGGCGCCAACCTCAGTGCGCCCTTTCACGCAAAACAGCTCGATCTCTTGAGCATCGGCCTGTTGCGCCGCGGTCTGCAGTGCCTGTTGCTGAATGCGGCGGATGCGCGAAAGGATATCGCGCCGCTGATTGAACTGCTGTTCGAGTTCCGGGCGCAGGCGATCATCGTCCTTTCCGGAGAGCCCCCGGAATCGATCGTCGACCAGTGCATTGCCAACGGCGTGCGCCTGATCCTGATCAACCAGAAAATTGATCGCACCGATACCAGCATGGTGTTGAGCGACGATTCCCGCGGTGCGGATCTTGCCGCGCTGCGCCTGATCGAGGCGCGCTGCAAGAAGGTCGCGGTGATTTCGAGCGGCAGCCAGACCCCCGCCCAGGTCCGTCGCACCACTGCCTTCCAAAAGAAGATGGCGACCGCCGGCGTCGAAGTGGTCGCCTGGTCGGGCGGCACGACGAGTTATGAAAGCGGCTACCAGGCTGGCTGCGAAGTGCTCGTCGATGAGACCATCGACGGCGCGTTTTGCGTGACCGATCTCCTGGCTCTCGGCTTTCTCGACGCGGCCCGCACCGAAATGCACCGTCGCGTGCCGGCCGACCTTTCCGTCGTCGGCTTCGACGATATTCCGCAGGCCGGGTGGAAGAGTTACGAGCTCACCACGGTTGCGCAGTCCTTTTCCGCCCTGACAGAGCATGTTCTCGAAGCGCTGGAAGCAGACGAGTTGGAAACGCGACTTCAGGTCGTTCCCGTTACGATGGTCGAGCGCAAGACCGCCCGACGCTAGGCCTGATTGCTTACGAGACCGCCTGCCGGATGCGGCTGTCGATCAACAGCCCGCTCTGATCAAGAATGGGGTGCGCGACGGTTGCGATGTGCGCGTTGATGCGTTTGAGGTCGCGCAGCATGTCGAGATGAAGCGAACTGGTTTCGATGCTTTCAGCGCGGCCATCGCGCAGGCGCTGCAGGTGCCGCTCAGCCGACTGCCGCTCCAACCTGCGGACATCTTCCTTGGCTTCCACGAGGCGCCGCGCCATCGCGTTGTCGCGTGTGGCAAACACGGCCTGGGCCATGCGCAGATTGTCGATCGTGACGGCGAAGAGGCGCGACAGCTCCTCATGCCCATCGGAGGAGAAAGCCAGGCCGCGGGCGATCTTCTTTGCAAGTTCGGCAAGAAGTCCCTTCTCGATGATGTCGCCGATATGCTCGAGGTTGATGGCATAGTCGACGATATCCATGGCGCGGCGGCGCTGTTCCTCGGCGATTTCGCACTGGCCGACACGCGAAACATAGACCTTGATCTCGTGTTGCACGCGATCCACGCGTCCTTCGAGCGTGCTGATCGCAGCAAGTCTGGAAGGATCCGTCTGCTGCAGGGCGTCGTTTGCTTCGACCAGCATGCGCTCCACCAGGTCGCCGACGCCCAGCACTTCGCGGCTTGCGCCGGCAAGCGCTGCGACCGGGGTGTCAAGATCGTTCTGTTGCAGGAAAAGCGGGCCGTCCGTCGCCTTCGGCTCGTCCGGCAGCAGGCGCATGGTGAGACGCGATAGTGGCCGAGCAAGTGGAGCGGCCAGAAGCGCCAGTGCGAGATTGAAGGCGAGATGCACATCGACCGGCAGATTGCCGCGTGAGACAGGCAACCGGTCGATAAATGGGGTTACGTATCCGGCGAGCGCCAGAGCAGCCAGGCAGCCGACGGCGCGCACGATCAGGTTGCCGAGCGCAACCCGCCTGGCGCTCACCGCAGCCTTGAAGGTGGCCAGAACCGGAGGCGCAGCACCGCCGAGATTGGCGCCGAGAACGAGCACGATGAGCAAGCCTGTCGAAAGGCTGGCAGAGGTCGCAAGCGACAGGATCAGCACAACGACTGCCAGGCTCGATGACGCAAGGGCGGCGAGGCCTGCCGCAATGACGAGCGCCACCGGCCAGGCATTGTCGAGCATCCCGAAAAAGGCAGAAAGGGCGGCGGAGGTTCGCAACGGCTCGGTCGCGCCGCCAATCAGATGCAGAGACAGCAACATCAGTCCGATGCCGACGAGGGCGGCGCCTGCTCCCTTGCGCGCGTTTGAGCTGCCGCGCCCGACAACGAAGCCGCAAAGCAGCAAGAGCGGCGAAAGCCAGCCGAGCCCCAGGGCCACGATCCAGGCCGTCATCGCCGTGCCGACGTTCGCGCCGAGAAGCACGATCTGCGCCATGCGCGGGACGACGAGATCACGCTCGACGAAGGACGCGACCATGAGAGCGGTAGCGGTGGAGCTCTGGAGAGCGATGGTTGCAATGAGGCCACTTGAAAACGAACGAAGTCCGTCACGCGTCCCGGCCGCCAGTCCAGCTTTCAGACGTGCGCCAAACGCGCGTTGCATGCCGTCGCGAACCTGGCCAAGGCCGAACAGGAGGAGCGCCACGGCGCCGAAGAGGTTGATGCTGACGATTGCAGTGCTCACGGCCCCCTCCCCAATGCTGATTACTGCCGGCCGCGCAGCAACTCCGCTCGAAAGAGCTGCTGAAAGGAAGCATAGGTGTCAAAGCCGAGGTCGCTGACGAGCCGCATGACCGTCGTCGTCGAAACGCCACTGCGCACCGCCACTTTCCGTGCGCTTGAAAAGGCGACGTCGTACGGATGGGCAAGCACGAATTTGGCCACTTCCAGACGGCCACCCTTCAGGTGGCGCCGGCCCAGGCGGCAAGATTCCCGCAACTCGATGAACGTCGCTGGCGGCGCGGAGGAAGTGGCCGTGGAGAGCGACTGGTCCATGGTCAGGCAGCCTCTTCCGTGTCGGAATTGTTTTCGATGCGGATGCGCAGGCCTCCTACTTCGGCACGATCGAGGAAGGCGTCGAAGGCCCCGAAGAAGATCGCGAGAAAGCCCGATGTCGATCCGTCCCATCCGCTCGCGGGCGGACGGCCAAAGTGCTTGGCGAGCAGGCGATAAAGCGCGCGGCGCGGCTGAGGGACCTTGTCGAGCGCAAGCACGCCGGCCTGGCGCAGGCAGTACCAATCGGCGATCACCTCGATCATGTCGAGGCTTGCGGCCTCTTCAGGGATAGCGATCGATCCTTGCCCGGAAGCGCACGTCATTTCACCGGAGGCAATCATCCGCTCGCAGACGGCAGCGAGCGAAAGCCCGGATATTTCTTCGACGACCTCGGTGGGCCATTCCTTCAGAAAATAGCGATGCTGGACCAGGGCGCGCTTGTGCGCCTTCAGGAAGGAGCCGTAGTCCGCCGCGGCAAAGGCTGGATCCGCATCATCGCCGGCGCGCGCCGCCTCGCGACGATAGGCGCGCAGCACGCGTTGGTCGACGGTCATGTCTGACAGTTCAACGGTCTCGATGGACGACGCCGATTGAGACGGTTCGACGATCTTGAAGGATGGTGGAAAGGCCACGAGCGACGGAACGGCGACATTGATGAGCGAGCGGCTGCCGCGCGCGCGACGCGTTACGCCTTCGACATGCAGGTGCCCGCTAAAATGCAGCGTCATGCCGGCGGTGATCAGTGCATCTGCGACCGCCTGCTGCGGCGTCCGGCGGGCGATGTTGGTCTCGCCGAAAAGAACGCTTTCGGCTCCGGTTGCGCCGTCGAAGGGGTCGAGCACCGGATAATGCGAGAACGCGAGCAACGTCTTTCCGAGTTTCGCTGCGCGCGCGGACACGTCGGCAATCCAGTCGATGATGAATGGCTTCAGCCTGATAAGCGCGTTCCAGCCCGCGCCGGTGCTGTCGACGAAAGCGGTTTCATCGCCTTCTTCAAAGTGGCCGTCGCGCGGTTCGAAGATGTTGGCGTCGATCATCAGCAGCCAGAGACCTGGCTCCGGCTCGACCAGATAGGAGGCATCCATCAACCGGTAGCAATTGCGACCGTCCGGAGACGAGACCGGATAGAGCCGATCCTCGGCGCGATCTGAAGCCCCGAACGGGGTTTCCCAATGGATATAGTCCGGCCGTCGGAAGTAGCCATGACCAGCCATGGGGGCGAGGCCCGTCGGGTATCCCTCGCAATACATCCGCGGCGTCGCGTAACTGCCGGGGCCTGCCTTTCCTGCGTCGCTGGTGACGAGGACCCTGGCGTCGTTCCGGTCGAGAAATTGCTTGGTGTGGTGCCGCCCCTTGGGTCCGAAGATGTCGTGGTTGCCCGGAAGCGCATAAAAGCGCGTGCCATAGGTGCTCTCGTGCCCATCGAGAATGGTGCGCAGGCGCGCCGTTGTCTGCCTTTGCCCATCATCCGTGTAGTCGCCCAAAAGGACGACGTGACGGATGCCGCGGCGCGCGACCTCCGCGAGCGCCTCGTCCAGGGCCTTGGCGCTTTCGTTGAAGACGCGGGTGGATTCCCGCGTGTCGGTCCAGCTTCTGACCGCCAGTTTATCGCCGTCGATCTCTATCTCAGGGAATTCGAAGTCGCCTGCAAGATCATGGAAATGCGCGTCGGCGATGATGGCGATCTTCGGCAATTCAGACATTGGCCTTCGCCTCCAGGCGGGAGGCTTCGACGAGGTCGATCCAGGCCGAAGCGCGGCGCGCTGCTTCATAGAGCATCGGCTTCGGCGTCTCGAACCATTCATCCGGCCGCAGTTCTCGATGCTCGCGGATATGGGCGACTGCTGCGTCGAGTGTCGGAAACCGATGCGGCTGCTGCTTGTGCAGGAACAGCGCCACCAGCGATACGGAGCGGCTGCGCCCGCCGCGGCAATTGACGAGGATGTTTCCGCCATCGGCAAAGGGGTAGGTTGCGCGCTTCGGCATCGTCTGGCGTAGCGCACCATCGAGAATGTAGTAGGCGCCGAGCATCATCGTGTCGGGGCTGCCGTCACCATCGATCATGCCGAGCTTGTAATAGCGGATGACCGCGTAGCCGCTTGCGCAAAGGTCATCATTGATGCTGACCTCTTCTTCGCGCACGAGGTTGATGTCCAGGTTGATCGCGCAATTGACGACAATGGAGATCCCGTGACGCTTGAGCAGGTCGAGGTCACGCGCGCCATCACTGCCGCCGATGTAGAGATCGGCGCTGTGCGGTCCAAGCTCGCTGGCGATGAGACTGATAGCGGGCCGGGTATAGACCGGTGCGTCCATTGGATTTCCTCTTTCCTATGCGAACGGGTGGTAGGCGTCGTCAGGCTATCGCCGTTTCAGGCCAGCTGGAGCTCGGCGGCTTGTTCGCTTGCCCGCACCGGGATGCCTGAAGCCACACTCACGCCGCCGGCGATCGACGGTGTCGATGCAAGCACCGGCCCGCCTTCGAGCAGGCTGCCGATCTCCATGAAGGGACACACAGTGCCGCCCGCCTCGGCAACGAGCAACAGTCCGGCAAGGCAATCCCACGAGTTCATGTGCAGTTCGACATAGGCATCCGAGCGACCATCGGCGACATAGGCGAGCGCAAGAGCTCCCGAAGCGCCGCGCCGCACATTAGCGCCCTTCTCCAGCATCTGCCGCATCGTCTCCAGATAGGTCTCGTCCGGTACCCGCCGCGACCAGCCCATTTCGACCGAAGCGGCATCGAAGGTCGCCGTCGACGAGACCGTGATCACTTTATCGTTGAGGGTTGCACCTTCTCCCCGGCGGCAGAAATAGAGTTCGTCGTGGGCCGGATTGTAGATTGCACCGATCTCCGCCCGCCCGTGCTCGACATAGGTTATGGAGATGCAGAAGTGCGGGATCCCGCGCGCAAAATTCGCCGTTCCGTCGACGGGATCGACGACCCAGACGCGATCGGAGACGGTGCCGCCGCCTTCCTCGCCGAGGAAGGCATCGGCCGGAAAATGGGTGGCAATCGCGGCGCGAATATGGGCCTCGGAGGCCGCATCGGTTTCCGTCAGGAAGTCCTGCGGGCCTTTCAGGGAATAGCCACGCTCGGCGCTTGCCCTGAAACCCTCGAGCACCAGAGCGCCGGCGGAACGGATGACATCCCGACACAACAGGGCCCGTCCGGAAAGGTCGTTCGAATAGCGCGGCTTGTGATCGTTCATCGGCGAAGCTCCATTGCACACGCGTGCATATTTGCACGCGTGTGCATGTCGTGCAAGTCGAAATTGCCGGTCCGTGCCAGGCGCCCGTAAGATTGATCGGTCGTCGCGGCCGCACTCAGGTGGGCATCTGCGGCATTTCTGCAATATCCAAGCAGACGCGGCCGACGTAGTGTCCACGCGTCGAATCTCAAGGCAGGGTCGAATGACGACGATCACGATACAGGAAGCGCTCGACCGGGCGGGCACAGGCCCCTATCAGCGGCGCTTGATGGGCATATTCGGCCTGGTCTGGACGGCCGATGCCATGCAGGTGCTCGCCGTCGGGTTCACCGCCGCCTCCATTGCCGCGACATTCGGCCTGACGGTGCCCCAGGCGCTGCAGACGGGCACGCTGTTTTTCCTGGGCATGCTGATCGGCGCCGTCGGCTTCGGCAGGCTTGCCGACCGGATCGGTCGCCGGCGGGTCCTGATCGTAACCGTTGCCTGCGACGCGGTCTTCGGCATTCTGTCGATCTTTGCTCCGAATTTCGCAGTCCTGCTTGTCCTGCGCTTCCTCACTGGCGCTGCTGTCGGCGGCACACTTCCCGTCGATTACGCGATGATGTCGGAGTTCCTTCCCGCGCGCAGCCGCGGGCGATGGCTGGTGATGCTCGAAGGCTTCTGGGCTGTCGGCACGCTGATCGTCGCTTTGGCGGCATGGCTTATCTCTCTTGCCGGCCTTGCGGACGGATGGCGCTATATCTTCGCCGTCACGGCCATTCCGGCAGTCATTGGCGTGGGGCTTCGCTTTCTCGTGCCGGAATCGCCGCTTTACCTGTTGCGCTCGGGCAAGGCGGAGGCGGCCAGGGCGATCGTCGATCGCATGTTGGCAGTCAACGGTCGGCCCCAACTCGAGCCGACCGTTTCGATCGCCCTGCCCGCGGCAACCGCCGCTGTCGGCATCTTTTCCAAGGACCTGCGTCGGCGCAGCCTCCTGATCCTTTCGGTCTGGTTCCTCGTCTCGGTCTCCTACTATGGGGTCTTTACCTGGATGCCGCCGCGGCTTGCCGGCGAAGGCTTCGGCTTCGTGCGCGGCTACGGCTTCCTCGTTCTCATCGCTCTGGCGCAGATCCCGGGCTATGCCCTTGCCGCCTACGGCGTCGAAACGTGGGGACGGCGCCCGACGCTGGTCGGTTTTTGCCTGCTGTCAGCCCTCAGTTGCCTGTTGTTCGTCGTGGCGGATGCGGCCTCGGTCGTTGCTGCCGCATTGCTGATCATGAGCTTTGCGCTGCTCGGCACCTGGGGCGCACTCTATGCCTATACGCCGGAACTCTATCCGACCGCCTCGCGCGCGACCGGCATGGGGGCGGCCGGCGGCATGGCCCGGCTCGGTGGCCTGCTTGCGCCATCGCTCATCGGCTTGCTGGTGGCGAAGGGCTTCGGCCTGGCGATCGGCACCTTTGCGGGCTTGCTGCTTGTGGCGGCGATCGCCGCTTCGATGATCGACGCGGAAACCCGCGAGGCGTCGCTGACCTGATGCGGTGCATTCTTTTCAGGGGCAGTTAGTCACTGTTGGGAAAACGGGACTGCGTTTCAAGGCGTTAGTCCCTCCCTTGCCTGTGAACAACCTGTGGACCGGCTGCGGACAACGCTCGAAGTCCTGCCGTGCGCTGTTCGATCGTAAAAGCGGTCGTAGAATGGCTGTGCGGTCAAGCTCACGACCGTTAGTGTAGCAACTATCTCATCGGGGCCGGCACGTGTGCCGGTCCCGATTGTCTGCCGGGACGGATGTTCTTGGCGGCGTCCCCTCCCCCCACAGAACGCCTTTTTTGGCGCCGTTTGGCAGTTCAGACTGACGACCGCGCTGCACGTCTTCCGTTTATGCATAGCTGCATTGCACAATAAATGTTTTCCAGCTGGTCAAAAATCAGGCATAAAGCACACAGCTGATGCACATGGCGGGTCTCCTCCCAGTCCGCCGCAGCAGCTGTTCCCCTCTGGAGGTTTTTGACCTTCACACCTTTATGGGCCGCGGTCTTCCGCTGGCCCTTTTTTCTTGCCCGAACGACGCCGCACGGCCAGGCACTCCGCGCCCCAAATCTGCTGACACTTCGTGCGCGATCCGACGCAGCAATTGCGTTTCGGCAAAAACCTGCTCTGTAATAAAGCCGATCGTCATATCGCTGGAGGCTACGGCTGGTGGAACCGACACATTTGTTCGAGTTGGTGATCGGCATGTTCGTGGCGATCATCGCGCTGCATTATGTCGCCGACCGCTTGGCGCTGCCGCCCTCGGTGGCACTCTTGACCGGAGGCGCTCTGCTTGCCTTTGTCCCCGGCCTGCCGACGATCGAGGTCGACCCCGAGCTCGTGCTCGTCATCTTCCTGCCGCCCCTGCTCATGGACGGCGCCTGGACGATCGCTCTCGGTCGCCTGCGGCGTCATTCGATCGGCATCGCTTCGCTTGCGGTTGGGGCCGTGTTTTTCACCTGCGCCATCGTGGCAATGACGACGCATCTGCTCTTCCCAGCGCTGCCGCTTGCGGCCTGCGCCGCACTCGGTGCGATCGTCGCGCCACCGGATGCCGTATCGGCCCGTGCCGTCCTTCAACGCGTGCGGCTGCCGCGGCGGCTACAAATCCTGCTTGAAGGCGAAAGCTTGCTCAACGACGCAAGCGGCCTCGTGCTTTTTCGCTTCGCCGTTGCCGCCGGTGTCACCGGGGCGTTCAGCGCGGGCGAGGCCGTGGGTAACTTCTTCCTGCTGGCGATCGGCGGCGCCCTTGTCGGCATCGTGATCGGTACGGGCTGGGTCCAGCTTGCGCGTCGGCTTGGCGACGAATACCTGATCATCGCCGCGACGGTGCTGCTTTCCTGGACCTCCTATCTCGTCGGCGAGTTCCTGCACGTCTCCGGGGTCATCGCGACCGTAACCACGGGCCTCATCGCCAGCTGGCATCAGCACACGGTGCTGTCCGCCGCGACCCGCATGCGGGGAACATCGTTCTGGGAGGTGATTGTCTTTCTGATGGAAGCCGCCGTCTTCATCCTGATCGGTCTGTCGCTTCGCGGCGTCGTCGAGCGCGGCGGCGGTTTCGAGACGGTCGCGGCAACCCTAGCGTGGCCCATCGTCGTCATCCTCGTCGTGCTCACCCTTGCACGTTTCGTCTGGGTGTTCGGGTCAGATCTCGTGATCCGGCTCGGAAATGCGCTCGGGGTCAAGCGTTACAGGCCGGTGGGCGCGCGTGGCGCGACCGTGCTTTCCTGGGCCGGCATTCGCGGCGTGGTGACGCTCGCGCTTGCGCTGAGCGTGCCCGAGGGTTTCCCCGGCCGGGACTTCATCCTGGTGACCTCCTTTGCCGTGATCCTTGGAACGGTGTTGATCCAGGGAACGACGCTCGGGCGGGTGATTGCCTGGGCGAGGCTCGTCGAGCCTTCGTCTGAAAAGGCGCCCCTCACCTTGAGCCAGGCCGAGGCGGCGATGGCCCAGGCGCAGCTCGTCACCATTCAAAGCCGCGCCTATGACACGGCGGGCAATCTCATCCATCCGCAATTGCTGGACCGCTATCAGCGCCGCGCGGTTTCGATCGTCGACTATGCCGCACGCACGGAGCATTACACGCCGATCCTCCACGCCCATTTCGATGTCGTGCTTGAAGCGGTCGCGACCGGGCGGCGCGAACTCATCCGGCTTCATCGCGCCGGCGAAATCGACGATGAGACGCTGCACGAACTGGAGCGGGATCTCGACCTTGAGGAGTTGAGCGCAATATCTGCCAAGGCGTGAGCCTCCGGCCGACCATTTCTTTCCATTTTCTCCTTTGACCTGCGGGGCGGATGTCCTAGATGTCCGCCAATTGGCGCCAAGTATCGAGGAGCTCGAGAGCGATCAAAAAGTCAAAGGCGCCGAAATCACCGAAACCGAAGACGCTGTTGCAGAAGCTGGCTGCCTCGCCCGAGAAACTGTTTTCGGGTTCGTTTCGCCAGCAATGCGCAGCGCTTTGCTATCGCTTCGCGCCTGACGGCGCGATCGAGATCCTTCTGGTGACGTCGCGCGACAGCGGTCGTTGGCTCATTCCAAAGGGCTGGCCGATGAAACAGAAGGAAGCGCACGAGGCCGCAGCGATCGAAGCTCTGCAGGAGGCCGGTGTTCGCGGAAAAGTTCGCAAGAAGCCGATCGGCAGCTACACCTATTTGAAGATGCTCGACGACGGCGACGTGGTGCCCTGTATCGTCGATATCTTCCAGATCGAAGTGACCAAGCTGGCGGAGAAATACAAGGAGAAAGGCGAGCGTTTGCTCGCCTGGGTGAGCCCCGATGAAGCGGCACGGCGCGTCCGCGAAATCGAGCTCAAATCGCTTCTGGTCGACTTCAAGCCGCGGTGAGGTCGTCCTCGGGCCTGATCATGTCCGCGGACGATAGCCGCGCTGCCGCTTGCTGCGCGTCAGATCGAGGAAGAGTTTGACCGCCTCCTCCTCCCGCGCGAAATGGTGCACCATCATCTGTCCGTGACTTCCGATCCGTCCCCAGCGCCGCGTCAGGCAGGCCTCGCCCAGAAGGGACATGGAGATCTGCATGGAGTAGTAGCGCGCCATGTTTCTGGCCGCATCCCTTCGCTCGACATAGATCTGATAGGGTTGAACGATCGTCATGCGCGAAGATTCGGCGATCGGCGCGCAGAGGTCCAACGAGAGTTTTGAATCGATCAGGGGTGACCGATTCATTTTGGTGATCTGTCACGATCCTCGACGCGATGGGTAAGCGGCTGACGGGCGCGCCGCTAAAGACCACCCAGACAAGCAAAGGCCGGAGCGGCAGGTACCGTTCCGGCCTTCGAAAATCTGAAGCCTTGGTTAGCCGGCGAACGTGTAGTCCGCGATCGACTGCGGTTTCATCTCGATCGAGAAACCCGGCCGCTGTGGCGGCATATAGGCGGCGTTCTCGATGACGCAGGGATCGAGGAAGTGTTCGTGCAGATGGTCGACATATTCGATGACGCGACCATCCTTCGTGCCGGAAACCGCCAGATAGTCGATCATCGACAGATGCTGGACATATTCGCATAAGCCCACGCCACCGGCATGCGGCCAGACCGGCAGTTCGTATTTCGCCGCAACAAGCAGCACCGCCAAAACCTCGTTGAGGCCGCCCATGCGGCACGAGTCGATCTGGACGATGTCGATCGCGCCCTCGGCGATGAACTGCTTGAACATGATGCGGTTCTGGCACATCTCGCCGGTCGCAACCTTCACCGGACCGATCGCTTCGCGGATCTTGCGATGACCGGCAACATCGTCGGGGCTCGTCGGTTCCTCGATGAAAAACGGCTTGGCGAATGCGAGCTGCTTGACCCAGTCGATCGCCTCCCCGACCTCCCAGACCTGGTTGGCGTCGATCATCAGGTAGCGGTCCGGCCCGATCACCTCGCGCGCGATCGTCAGTCGCCGGATGTCGTCGGCAAGATCGCGGCCGACCTTCATCTTGATATGGTTGAAGCCTTCGTCGATCGCCTCTTGGGCGAGCCGTCGGAGCTTGTCGTCGTCATAACCGAGCCAGCCGGCCGACGTCGTGTAGCAGGCGTAGCCCTCCTTCTCGAGCGTCGCAATGCGCGCGGCCTTGCCGGGTTCGGCCTTCTTGAGGATCGCGACCGCTTCGTCACGGGTCAAAACATCCGTCATGTAGCGGTAGTCGACGATGTCGGCGATCTCTTCCGGCGACATCTCGGCGACAAGCCGCCAGACGGGTTTTCCCGCTTCCTTGGCAAGCAGGTCCCAAACGGCGTTGACGACGGCGCCGGTCGCCAGGTGCATCGCGCCCTTTTCCGGACCGATCCAGCGCAGCTGGCTGTCGCTGGTCAGGTGCCGCCAGAAACGACCGGGATGGGCGAGAATGTCTGAAGTATCCTGGCCGACGATCAGATGCCGCATGGCTTTGATCGCCATGCAGCAGATGTCGTTGCCGCGGCCGATGGTGAAGGTGAGACCATGGCCCGCAAGTCCCTCCCGATCGGTGTCGAGGATGACATAGGCCGCGGAATAGTCCGGGTCCGGGTTCATCGCGTCGGAACCGTCGAGGCTCTGCGAGGTCGGAAAGCGCAGGTCGAAGACGCGCAGATCGGTAATGCGGGTCATGGTCACTCCAGTCTTATGATCAATCGTCCGCGCGCACGGACTGCTTCTGGCTGCCGAGGCCCTCGATGCCGAGTTCGACGATGTCGCCGGCCTTGAGGTAACGCGGCGGCTTCATGCCCATGCCGACGCCGGGCGGCGTGCCCGTCGAGATGATGTCGCCCGGCTGCAACGACATGAACTGCGACAGGTACGAAACAAGATAGGCAACGCCATAGACCATGGTCTTCGACGAGCCATTCTGCATGGTCTCGCCGTTAACCTTCAGCCACATCGGCAGGTTCTGCGGATCGGCAATCTCGTCCTTGGTCACGAGCCACGGGCCTGTCGGGCCGAAGGTGTCGCAGGACTTGCCCTTGGTCCACTGGCCCTGGCGCTCGATCTGGAAGGCGCGCTCAGAGACATCATGCACGGTGCAATAGCCGGCGACATAGTCGAGGGCTTCCGCTTCGCTGACGTATTTCGCCTTGCGGCCGATGACGACGCCGAGTTCCACTTCCCAGTCGGTCTTTTCCGAGCCGCGCGGGATGATCAGGTCGTCGTTGGGACCGACGATCGCCGAGGTCGCCTTCATGAAGATGATCGGTTCGGAGGGAACCGTGGCGCCCGTCTCGGCGGCATGGTCGGAATAGTTGAGGCCGATGCAGATGAACTTGCCGGTACCGGCAACGCAAGGGCCGAGCCGCTGGTTGCGGTCGACAGCCGGAAGGCCGGCGAGATCGAGCGCGTTGAGTTCGGCGAGTTTGTCCGGGTCGAGTGCCGCACCGGAGAAATCGGCGACGTGGCCGGAGAGGTCGCGCAAGGTGCCGCTCGCATCGAGGATGCCCGGCTTTTCCTGGCCCGGGAGGCCGTAACGAAGAAGTTTCATATCTCTGCTTCCTGTGTTGTCAGATGGTCCAGCCGCCATCGATGGCATAGGCCTGGCCGGTCGTATAGGTGGCGCCCGCGAGATGGACGGCAAGGTCGGCAATCTCTTCCGGCGTACCGAGGCGCCCCATCGGCTGGCGGGCGATAAAGGCGGCGCGCGCCGTTTCATAGTCGCCCTGGGCGCGCATGCGGTCCTGCAGCGACGGGCTTTCGACAGTGCCCGGGCAGATCGCGTTGCAGCGAATACCCTCAGAGACATAGTCGGCGGCAACGGCCTTGGTGAGACCGATGACGGCCGCTTTGGTGACGCCATAGGCAAACCGGTTTGGCACGCCCTTGATGCTGGAAGCGACCGAAGCCATGTTGATGATGGCGCCGTCCTTGCGCTGGAGCATCGCCGGCAATACGGCGCGGATGGTGCGGATCATCGCCTTGACATTGAGGTCGAGGGCGAATTCAAAATCGGAATCCTTCATCTCCAGGATCGAGCCGGCATGCACGAAACCGGCGCAGTTGAAGAGGACATCGACGGCGCCGATCTTGGCGACCAGCGCTTCGACGGCTTGCGTGTCCAGCACGTCCAGCCGGTGCGTCTCGACATCGGCTTCCTTGGCGAGCGCGGCAAGCGCATCCGCATTGATATCCGTCGCATGTACTTTCGCGCCGGCGTTTGCGAAGGCCAAAGCCGAAGCGCGGCCGATGCCTTGGGCAGCAGCCGTAATCAGGACGACCTTGCCTTTAAGATCCGCTGTCATTTTCGATCCCTCATGCTTTGCGTTCGACGACCAGGATATGGTCGGCGGCGAGAACGACCTCGCCACGCTGGTTGATAACTTCACACCGTTCCACGACGCGCCCCGCCTTCGGCCGCTTCGGATCGTCCTCTTTGGCGGAAATCGTGACGCGGGTGCGGATCGTATCGCCGATATGAACCGGACGCACGAAGCGCAGACGATCATAGCCGTAGGAAAAGGCAACCGGATTGATCAGCGATGCGGTGAGGCCGACGCCAATTGAAAAGATCATGGTGCCGTGGGCGATGCGCTGGCCGCCCGGAAGGGTCTTGGCGAACTCCGCGTCCATATGGTGCGGAAAGAAATCACCGGTATGGCCTGCATGGACGACAACGTCGGTCTCGGTGATCGTCCGGCCCGTCGTCAGCCGCTCGTGGCCGAGTTCATAGTCTTCGAAATGGATGATCTGTTCTGACATCTCAGCGTCCCGGAAGCGGCGCGATCGCCGTTGCCGGCGCGGCACTCGATTGATAGGCGGCCTCGACAAGGGCCATCGTCTGCCAGGCGTCCTCCACCGAGCCGATCAGTTCCTGGTCCTCGCCTGTCGCAAAGCGCTGCAAGTTGGCCATCCGGTTGACGAAGGCGTCGGGGAACCAGGCACCTTCGAGCGGCACGGCAACCCACTCGCTGCCATCGGCCGGTCGGATACAAAGCTCGTCCGGCTCGCCCTTGGGATAGTCGAGATTGACGCCGAGCTTCACATAGGCAGCACCCGACGTGCCCGAGATGCGGAACTCGCAGGCCTGGAACTTGCGGCCGAAATCATGGTCGTGATTGACCGAAAGCACGCAGCGTACGCGATCACCATAATCGAGGATCGCAGCCGTCCGCGTCTGCGCGACCTCGTGGTTCGGATGGCCGATCGTCTTGGCATGAACGCCTTGAGGGTTGCCAAGCAGGCCGCGCACGAGATCCAGGTAGTGGATCGAGTGCATGGCGATCTCGATGCGCGGCAGGCCTTTGAGGAAAGGCCACAGGCCCCAGGGCGTGGCCAGAGCCAGCCAGGCGTCGAAGTCGACGACCTCGCCGAGATGCCCTTTGGCAATCGCATCCTTCAGCGCCAGCATCATTGGCGCGAAGCGAAGCTGGAAATTGACGGCCGCCTTGAGTTTTCGCGCGCGGCAGATCTCCAGAATGGCCGTTGCGGCCGCAAGGTCCGAGCCCATCGGCTTCTGGATCAGGGCGGCAGCACCTGTCGGCAATCTGCCAAGGATTGCAGCGTGGGCGGCGGGCGGTATCGCGAGGTCGAAAATCGCGCTATCGACCGCAAGCGCTTCGTCTTCCGTCCGATAGGCGCGAATACCCCAGTTTTCGGCAAGCTGCAGTGCCTTGGCGTGATCCGGATCATAAATCCCGGCAACCGGGAAGCCGCCCTTGCGATAGGCCGGCAGATGCGCGTCGCCGACGATGCTGCCGGCGCCGAAGATCACGATCGGTCGCGGATTGCTCGGCTTCGGCCACCATTGGCTCAGCGCGCCCGGATCAAAGCCCTCAGCCATGTCGAGATGCCTTCCCCCCGTGATGGAACACCTCTTCCATCATCGCCCACCACTCGCCTTCTCTTCGCGTATCAAGCGGCTTCTGGCAGGGCATGCAGACCGACCACCATTCCTGGTTCTTCGGGTGTGCCGCCATCTTCGCCATGTCCGCCTTAAAATCCGAGCCGACATACTCCCAGTATCCGAAGAGCAGGTTTTCCGGCTCCTTGAGGAAGATCGAGTAGTTGGTGACGTTGCACTCGGAAATCAGCGCGAGGATCTCCGGCCAGACGGCGGCGTGCAGGGCCTTGTATTCTGCGATCTTCGAGGCCTCGAGGCCGATCACCATTCCCATCCGTTGCATCTCGAATGCCTCCTAGCCACAAAACTCGCGAGTAAACTCGTCGATCGAGCGGGCGCGCACGGCATCCCAGTCCCAGGAAATCCCGATGCCTGACTCGGACGGCGCTAGCGCGCGGCCGTCGCGGATCTCCATGCCCTTGGTCGTCAGGTCGTCGAGCTGCGGAATGTACTCGACATATTTGCCGTTGGGCACGGCGCAGACGAGGCTGACATGCAACTCCATCAGGAAGTGCGGGCAAACCGGGATGTCGAAGGCCTCGGCCGCGTGCGCCACCTTCAGCCAGGGCGTGATGCCGCCGATGCGGGCAACGTCGACCTGGACGATCGAGCAGGCGCCCTTCTGCATGTATTCGCGGAAGTGGCGGATCGAATACATGGATTCGCCAACCGCAATCGGCGTCGGCGTCGAGCGCGTCAGCCTTATGTGGCCGTCGAGATCGTCGGCCGGCAGCGGCTCCTCGATCCAGGCAAGGTCGAGCTCCTTCAACCGGGACGCGCGGCGGATCGCTTCGTCGACGGTGAAACCCTGATTGCAATCGGTCATGATCTCGAAGCCGTCGCCGAGCGCCTTGCGCATCGCCGACAGACGCTCGTAATCCTCCGAACCGTGCGGCTTGCCGATCTTCACCTTCGAGCCGGAAAAGCCGTTGGCCTTGGCTTGGAGCGCGTCTTCGACCAGCGCTTCCTTTTCGATATGCAGCCAGCCGCCCTCGGTGGTGTAGAGGGGGCAGCTTTCCTTGGCGCCGCCGGCGAGCTTCCAGAGCGGCAGCTTCTGCTTTTTGGCCCGCAGGTCCCAGAGCGCCGTATCGACGGCAGCCAGGGCCAGAGCGGTGATCGCGCCGATCGTCGTTGCGTGCGTGGCAAACTCCATCTTGTGCCAGATCGCCTCGATGCAATCGGCATCCTCGCCGATCAAGATCGGCACGAGGTGATCGGACAATAGCCGCATCACCGACGAGCCGCCGGTGCCGATCGTGTAGCTGTAGCCCGTGCCCGTCGCGCCGTCGCTGTCGGTGATGGTGACGATCGGCGTTTCCTGGCTGACGAAGCTCTGGATCGCGTCGGTCCGCTTCACCTTCGGCGGCAGGTCGACCATGCGCAATTCGATTTTCTCAATTCTTGCCATGTCAGCCTTCCAGAGCCTTGCCGGTATCGATGTCGAAGAGATGGGCGCGGGAGAGATCGAAGCTCATGCGCACCTTTTCACCTGATGTGAGCGGGCGCGGATTGAGCATGCGCGAGACCCAGTCGCGGCCGTTGAACTGGATGAAGACCAGCGTCTCGTTGCCGAGCGGTTCGGTGATCGACACCGGCAACTCGATCTCGTGCACGGCTGACGGATCGCCGGCATGCAGGCCATGGCCGCTCGGATAGATGTCGTCGGGCCTCAGGCCGAACGTCACCTTCTGGCCCGGGCGCAGTGTCTTGGCAAAGCGCGGCGGGATCGGCAGGCGCGCGCCGCTGGCAAAGACCAGCGTACCGTTGTCGACGATCGCCTCGTCCATGTTCATCGGCGGCGAGCCAATGAAGCCGGCGACGAACTTGGTGGCAGGACGCTGGAACACCTCTTCGGGTGTGCCGACCTGTTCGATATAGCCGTCGCGCATGATGACGATGCGGTCCGACAAGGTCATCGCCTCGACCTGGTCGTGGGTGACGTAGATCATCGTTGCCTGCATCCGGGCATGCAGCTTCTTGATCTCGGTGCGGACTTGCGTCCTGAGCTTGGCGTCGAGGTTCGACAGAGGCTCATCGAACAGGAAGACGTCCGGCTGGCGCACGATGGCGCGGCCCATTGCAACACGCTGGCGCTGGCCGCCGGAAAGCTGCGACGGGCGACGTTCGAGCAGATGGCTGAGATCGAGGATGGCTGCCGCTTCGTCGACCCGCGCCTTGATTTCATCGGCCGAGCGCCCGGCGATCTTCAGGGAAAAGCCCATGTTTTCAGCGACCGTCATATGCGGATAGAGCGCATAGGACTGGAAGACCATTGAGATATTGCGCGCCCGCGGCGGCAGGTCGTTGACCTTCTTTCCGCCGATTTCGATCGCGCCGTCGCTGACGTCTTCGAGGCCGGCGATCATGCGCAGCGTCGTCGACTTGCCGCAGCCGGACGGGCCGACGAGCGCGATGAACTCGCGGTCCTTCACTTCGAGGTCGATGCCGTGGACGACCTCGAGCGCGCCGTAGCGCTTGACCAGTTTCCTGAGTGTGACAGGAGCCATGAACGATTATCCTTTCACCGCGCCGAAGGTGAGGCCCGAAACGAGGTGCTTCTGAATGATGAAGGTAAGGGTCAGCGCCGGGATGATCATCACGACGGCGAGCGCACACATGCCGCGCCAGTCGATGGTGAATTCGGCGGTGTAGTCGAGCAGCCCGACCGGGAGGGTCTTGGAATTGACCGAGCGGGTGATCTGCGAGGCAAGCGCATATTCGTTCCAGGACGTCAGGAACGCGAAGATGCCGGCGGATGCGATGCCGGGACCGGCGAGCGGAAACTCCACCTGCCAGAAGGCCTGCCACGGCGTGCAGCCGTCGATCTGGGCAGCCTCGGCCAGATCCTTCGGCACCTGGCGGAAGAAGCCGTCGATCAGCCAGATGGTGAAGGGCACGTTGAGCGCCACATAGGTAAGGATCAGCGAGAAATGCGTGTCGATGATGCCGGTGCGGGCATAGAGCATGAACAGCGGCAGCGAGAGCGCGATGCCCGGCACGGCGCGCGTCAGCATGAAGCCAAGGAAGATCGCCGACTTCGCCTTGAAGCGATAGCGGGCAAAGGCGTAGCCGCCGGCCATGCCGATCGCAAGCGCGATCACCGTCGAAGTGACCGAGACGATCAGCGAATTGCGGAAGTAGTCCCAGACAGGAACGCCGCCCTGCCCTGCGCCTGAAAACATCGCGCGATAGGCATCGAGCGATATGCTCTCCGGAATCCAGACCGGGGGCTTGGCCATGATCTCGACGGTCGGGCGCAGCGACGACAGCACGATCCAGAGGCCCGGCAGGCAGATCACCGCCATGGCGAGAAACAGGCCGATCAAGTGTGCGGCCTTCAAGAGGCGACGGCGCAGGCGGTGCGAAGCGTTGATATCCATTACCACTCGGCTCCGATCTGCTGGCGCGCCGCGGCGAGCTTGCGGAAAAAATAGACGGTGAAGACGATCGAAAGCAGGATCGCGACATAGGCCATGGCGTTGGCGAGCCCCATGCGGGCGTCCGCATAGGCCGTGCGACCGACGAGCGTCCAGAGCAGTTCGGTGCGCTTGGCCGGGCCCCCATCGGTCATGATCTTGACGATGTCATAGGCCCGCGCCACGTCGAGCGAACGGATTGTCATGGCGATGAAGGCAAACGGCATGAGATAGGGCCAGGTGACATAGCGGAAGGTCTGCCACGGCGTGCAGCCGTCGACATGGGCGGCTTCCACCGGGTCCTTCGGCATGGCGAGCAGGCCGGCAAGTATCAGGATCGCAAAGACCGCGGTCGAGGACCAGACTTCGGCGATGATGATCGACAGAAGCGCCAGATTGCCGTCGATCAGCCATGGGATCGCTTGGTTGGTCAGCCCCAGCGACTGCAGCGCATTGTTGACGAAGCCGATATTGTCGTTGAACAGGAACTTGAACTGGAAGCCGACCAGCACCGGCGAAAACATCATCGGAAACATCATCATGGTGCGCAGCAGGCGCTGGCCGTGGGTCGCCTTGTTGACGAGCAGCGCCAGCCCGAGCCCGAGCAGCATTTCGGCATTGAGCGCCACCGTCAGCAACAGCACGGTGCGGCCGAAGGCGATCCAGAACTCGGGATTGCCGAGCACGGTCGCGTAGTTGCGCAAGCCGACAAAGACCCACAACGTCTCAGGCTTCGTCAGGCGAAACGGCGTGAAGCTCGAATAAAACGAGAAGAGCAGCGGCAGCACGATCACCGTCGCAAGCACGACGAAGGCCGGAAGCAGAAGCAGGGTCGGCGCTGACAGTTTCTTGAGCTTCATCGGGCAGTCCTGAGGATCGCATGAAATGGTCGAGGCGGCGCCGGCGCCCTCAAGGCATCGGCGCCGCCTCTTTTGTCACGTTCAGAGTTTGCCCGCGTCTTCGAGAATGCCGGTCGCCTTTTCGGCGGCGGCATCGAGCGCCTGCTTGGACGTCTTGTCGCCGAGGATGGCGGCCTGCAATTCCGGATAGACGGCGTTGGAGATCTCGATCCACTCGGCCGTCTTCGGAACCGGGAAGGCGTGCTTGGCGGCTTCCTGGAAAGCCTGCAGAACTTCCGTCTTGTAGGCATCGCCCTCGGCTTGCTTGATGTTGTATTCCCAGACGGCAGTCCGGGTCGGCAACGGGCCGGCAGCCGATTCCAGCTTCTGGCTGTCCTCGTTGGTCAGCCACCAGACGAGCGAGGCGGCAGCCTCCTTGTTGGCGCAATCCTCGGTGACCGAGAAGCCGTGATGGCCGGACCAGCCGGTGCGCTTGCCGGAGGAACCGGCCGGCTGCACCTTCACGCCGACATTGCCGGCGACCTTGGAAGACTTCGGGTCGTTGAAGAAGCTCGCCCAGCCAGGCCAGTCGAGATTGACGGCGATCGAGCCCGAGGCAAAGCCCTGGCCGAGGTCGTCCCAGAGATAGTTGGTCGTGCCCGGCGGCACCGCCTTGTCCTTGTAGAGCTTGACGAACCAGTCGAGCGCACGCACGCCCGCTTCCGAATTGAAGGCCGGGCGGCCGTCCTTGTCGAGATATTCGCCGCCTTCGGCCACCAGCATCTCATAGAAGCGGCCGTTGATCGCCTCTTCCTTGCCGGCAAACTGCGTGCCGTAGAAATTCGGCGGTGCAGCAAAGAACTCGGCCTGATCGCTCACCTGCGCCCAGGTGTCCGGCGGCGCCAGGTCATAACCGTACTTCGCCTTGAAGGCGGTCTTCTTGGCTTCGTCCTGGTAGAGGCTCTTCTGGTAATAGAGCGCCGACACGTCGAACTGGGCGCGCGGCAGCATCACGAGCTTGCCGTCGAGCGTCGAAGCGTCGATCAGGGCCGGCACGAACTTGGCGATCTCTTCCGGCGGCAAAAGCTGCAGCAGGTCGGTGTAGATGTCGGGGTATTGCGGCGCAAAAGAGGAATGGTTGGAGCCGACGCACCAGCTGACGCCGCCGGTCGCGATGTCAGACTTGATCTCCTTGTCGAGTTCGAAGTGGTTCTTCTTCGACAGGATGTTGACCTTGGCGCCGGTCGCCTTCTCCCATTCGCCGATCCGCTCATAGAGCTTTTCGTACTGCTGACCGCCGATCAGCTTGGCGTCGATCGTGACGCCCTCGAACTTGCCGGGCAGTTCTGCGGCATTAGCCGCTCCTCCTGCACAGGCAAGCATAACGACGCCGGCGGAGACGCCGGCAAGCAGCCTTTTCATGTCCACTCCTCCCGTGTTCACGCCCTCTTCCTGACGTGACGTTCTCATTTGTGAGAAACTAATTCATATACAAACAACATTTTTATGAGGCGTCAAGGGAGAACTTTCCTTTGTGGGCGCCTTCGTCTGCGTATATGGATATGAGTATTCACCAAGGAGGCTTCATGGATACCGAAGAGTCAGACCGCTACCGCGCACCGGCCCTTGATAAGGGGCTCGACATTCTCGAGCTGCTCGCCAGCGTCGACGGCGGACTGACGCAGGCGGAGATTTCCAAGCGCCTGAACCGGAGCCCGAACGAGTTCTACCGCATGCTCGATCGGTTGGTGCGGCGCGGCTATGTCACGCGCATCGACGGAGATCGCTTTTCGCTGACATTGAAGCTGTTCGGGTTGTCGCAGTTGCATGCGCCGGTCCGCAGGCTTGCCTCCTACGCCACGCCGTTGATGCGGGATCTGGCCCAGCGCTCGAAGCAGGCAAACCACCTCGCCGTCTTCGATCGCGGCTCCGCCGTCGTCATCGCCCAGCAGGAAGCGCCTGATTATTGGGGGATTTCGATCCGGGTCGGCTCGCATATCAGCCTCTTCGATACGGGATCCGGCCACATCCTGCTCGCCTTCCGCTCGACTGAGGAGCGCGAGATGATGATCGCGGAACATGGCAGGAGCAAAGACGAGGTCCCGCGCGGGCCGGAGTTCTATGCGCGCCTCGATCAGATCCGCGAGCGCGGCTATGAAATGATGGCAAGCGCGCAGACAGCCGGCGTCTATAACCTCTCGGCGCCGATCCTGGGGCCTGATGGTCGCGGCATCGCGGCGCTGACCGTGCCCTACATCGCGCTCGTCAACGCGCCCTCGGCGCCGGATATCACCGAAAGCATCGCCCTTTTGCTCAAAACCGCCGAGCAGCTGTCGACATTGGCCGGTTCGGACGTGGCCTCGACAACAGATTGACGCCACTTGAGAACGATCGTACTTCTTATCTGAATAGATCATTCTTATGTGAGAAGCCGTTCGGGGGAGGCGCGCCTTGATCATCGACACCCATCTTCACCTCATCGACAGGTCGAGGCTCGCCTATCCCTGGCTCGCCGGCGTGCCTGCCCTCGACCAGGACTTTCTCTACGCCACCTACGAGCGCGAAGCGCGGCGGCTCGGCATTACCGCCAGCCTGCACATGGAGGTCGATGTCGATCCGTCGGAGATGGAGAAGGAGACATCCGAGGTCGCGCGGCTCGCAGGCCAGGCGGATAGTCTGCTGAAGGGCGCGATTGCCGCCTGCCGGCCCGAAGAGGATGGCTTTGCGGCCTATCTGGAACGCCAGGAAGCAAACGGCCTGGTCAAGGGCTTCCGCCGCGTGCTGCATGTGATGCCGGACGATCTCTCCGACGGGGCGACGTTCCGCGACAATATCCGCCGGCTCGGCGGCCGCCGCTTCACCTTCGACCTCTGCGTCCTGCCGCACCAGATCGAAAAGGCGATTGCGCTTGCCGATCTCGCGCCCAACGTCCAGTTCATTCTCGACCATTGCGGCGTGCCTGACATTCGCGCCGGCGCCGAGCACCCCTGGCGCGAGCACATGAGCGAGATTGCCCGCCGGCCAAATGTCACGGCAAAAATCTCCGGCGTCGTCGCCTATGCGGACGAGGCCTGGCAGGTCGAGACGCTGCGCCCCTATGTCGAGCACACGATCGGCGTCTTCGGGTGGGACCGGGTGGTTTGGGGAAGCGACTGGCCGGTCTGCACGCTCGGTGGCAATCTTTCGACCTGGGTCGGCGCCACCCACGCGCTTCTGGAAGGTTGCAGCGCAGAGGAAAAGCGCAAGCTGCTTTCCGACAATGCGCGCCGGATCTGGAATCTCGCCTGACCGGACCTTTCTATAATCTGGTCCGGGACGCCTGGGCGTCCCGGAACTCAGAAGTCAGGCTGCAACAAAACTCGCCGCAAACAGTCGATTGAGGTCGTCGACGACCTTTCGCGCTGGCTCCTTGCGCAGGAGGCCGTCATTGATGCGATCGGACGCCGCCTGCTGGAAGGCCATGTAGCCATCGTGCCTCGGACGAACCCAGGCGTTCTCCAGTGTCTTGCGCGTCGCACGATAGAAGTCCGAGGTCGCCGCATTGACGGCGTCGTCATCCCAGGCGGCCGCATGGCCTGGCTGCCCGCCACCGGCGGCATAAATGCCGCGCTGGACATCGCCGCTCGCAACAAAATAGGCAAAATCGATCGCCGCTTCGCGTGCGTTCGAGAAGGCCGAGACCGCAATGCCGGTCCCGCCGAGCGCCGAGCCGACAGGGCCATTGGTTCCGGCAACCGGAATATCGCCGAACGTCACGAGCGACCGCCGGAAGCCCGCAATCGCGTAGCTGACATAGCCGTAAATCAGTGGCGCACAGACAACTTGCGACGCTGGGTCGCTCATGGCCTCCAGCACGCCGATCGGGTCCATCGAGAAACAGCCGGGATCGATCAGATCCGTGAGCTCGCGCAGGCGCTCGAAGGCATCGAGGCCGGCATCGGATTCGATCAGTGGCCCGGTACCGTCAATTCGGCAGGGAGAGCCGAGGTTGCCGGCAAGCGTGTAGAAGCTCATCAGGGAATGCGGTGGACGCATCGGCAGCGCCACCTTCCCCTGTCGCGCGAGCGCCAGCATGTCGCTCCAGCTTTCCATGCGTTCCGCCAGGTCCGGGCGCCAGGCCTGGACTTGCGTTGCCGCATCGATCGGGAAGGCCCATTGCCGGCCCTGCCAAGTATAGCTCGGATAGGAGCGCCCGACGCTCGCATCCTCAAGCTCCGCCCTCTCCTCTTGATGGCCTTCCACATCAAGCGGCGCCAGGCACTTTTCCTTGGTGATCTGGCCGACATGGGGATGATCGATGACGATCAGGTCATAGGCCCGCGCCAGCTCTTCGACGGGATAGGTCTCGAAATCCTGCAGCGAGCGCTTGTCCCATTCCACCGTTATGCCGGTGCGTTCCTGCCAAAGCCGGGAACAGGCGACCATCGGGTCGTAGCCGCGCGGGTGGCTCCAGGTCATGCCCTTCAATTTGATGCTCACAGGCCGAACTCCTTGCGGATCGAGGTGCTGTGTTCGCCGATGCGTGGTGCTGCGCGGTCCACCTGGGCGCGCTTGCCGTTGACCCTGAGCGGTGACCGTGTCGTCAGGATCGAAACGTCATCCTCGCGCACCACAGTCTGCAACATGTCGAGCACCTGGAAACCTTCGCTTTCGAGCAGTTCGTTCCAGTTGAGGACCCGGGCGCACCAGATGTCAGCGGGCTCAAGGACGCCAAGCCAATGGTCGATGGTATTTTCGGCGATCCGCTTGGCGATCAGCGCCTTGATCTTGTCCCGCTCGGAGAACCAGGTTGCCGGATCGTCGCGATAGGCGTCGAGTTCGGGCATCTGCAGCAGATCGGCAAGCTTCGGGATCGGCGTCATGGCGATCGCGAGATAGCCGTCCTTGGCCGGATAGACCCCGTAAGGTGCCGACAGATAGGCATGGGCACTGCGAAATCCCGATCGGGTCGGCAGCCGCCGGCCGTCATTCAGATGCGTCGTCAGCACTTCGAATTGGAAGTCGACGAGCGCCTCGAGCAGACTGGTTTCGATCAGGCTGCCCTTGCCGGAAATGCCGCGCCGGACGAGCGCTGCGAGAATGCCTTGCGCTGCCGCTGCACCCGCAAGCATGTCGCCGATCGCAAGGCCAAAGGGCACCGGCCCCTGGCCCTCATCACCGTTCAGCCACATGACGCCAGAGCGCGATTGCGCGAGCAGATCCTGTCCCGGCCGTTTCACCCAGGGGCCCTCCTCCCCATAGCCGCTGATCGAGGCATAAACGATCTTCGGATTGATCGCCTTGACCGCTTCGTAGTCGAGGCCGAGGCGCTGGATGACGCCGGGGCGGAAGTTCTGGATCAGCACGTCAGCCTTGGCGAGCAGCGTCTTCAGGGCCGCAAGGTCGTCCGCGTTCTTGAGGTCGATCGCGAGGCTTTCCTTGGCGCGGTTGATCGCATGGAAGATCGTCGAATCGCCTCCGATCTCCGTGTCACTGAGATAAAGCCGGCGCGACAGGTCGCCACCGTCCGGGCGCTCGATCTTGATGACGCGCGCGCCAAGATCCATGAGGCGCAAGGAGCAGTAGGGGCCTGAGAGAAACTGGCTCATGTCGACGACGACAAGGCCAGAGAGCGGCAATTCGTTGGTTTCGGTCATCGGTATCTTACTTCTCGGTCTTGCCGACGAAGTCGGCGGGGTTCTTGTATTTCACGGTCTGCAGGTGCTCGCAGTAGAGCACCAGCTCCCCTTCGCCCTTGAAGACCTGGTAGCTGGCCCGGATAAGCCCGAGCTCCTTGTAGCGGGGCGTTTTGTCCATGTTGGTGCGGATCGTGTAGATCGTGTCGCCGATGAAGACCGGCTTGATGAAGCGCAGCTTGTCGTAGCCGTAGGAAAAGGCGTTGACGCAGTTGGTGGCGACCAGCCCGAGGCCTGCGGAAAAGACGAAAGCGCCGGCAACGAGACGCCTGCCGAAGATGCCCTCGCGCTCTGCAAACATCTGATCCTGCACGTAAGGATGGATGTCGACGACCAGCGTATTGAAGAGGTGGCTGTCACCTTCGGCAATCGTACGCCGCAAGGACCTTATACGCTGGCCGACCGGCCAATCCTCGTAAAACCAGTTTTCCGCGTTCCACACGGGAAGTGCTGCGTGCTCTTGCGGCATGTCCGCGGGATGGGTCGAGGACACCCCGACGGTGGGCATGAAGTCATCCATTGTTCAGTCCCTGATGCAATCGGTCGGCAATAGCGGGCCCGTTGTCTGGCTTGCGAGCGCAAGGTCGCTCGATCTCCATTCGGACCCTTATATGAATAGTATGTTCACATATGGATTCCGTTTGCAACCGGCTGCTGGCGGCAGCCGCGTTCGCGGCTCCGCGTGGCACATTCAGGATCATCATTCAGAAGAGAGATGCAGTCGCTGTCGCGTCAACGGACGCGACAATCGTCAATGACGTTGACTTTTGTCAGTATAGATGAAATATGTCAGATCCATCTTGCGAAGGTTCCGCCAATGCCCATCCGAGCCACAGACCAGATCATTCACAAGGCCGCCTGGCTCTATTATACGCACGGCCTGCGCCAGGACGAAGTGGCGCAGCGGCTGGAGATATCCCGCGCCTCGATCGCCATGTATCTGCGCAAGGCCCGCGAGATGGGCATCGTCACGATCACCACCTCGACAGAGCTGTTTTCGCAGGACGTGCTTGCCCGCGAGCTCGAAGACGCTACCGGGCTGACGACCGCGTGGCTCGTGCCGGAAGACCGGCAGGCCATGGACCCGGCCGCCGAAATGCCCGTCGTCGCGGCGTCCGTCTTTCTCGAACTGATCAACAAGGGAGACCGGATCGGCGTTGCCTGGGGGCGCACCGTCTATCATATCGCCGACGTCATGCCCTTTGCGGACCTGCGCGGCGTTACGGTCGTGCAGCTCTGCGGCAATCTCGGCGCGCCCTATTCCTACCGCCCGGATCAATGCACGACGGAAATCGCCCGCCGTCTGAATGCCGAAGGCATCAATTTCTATGCGCCGCTCGTGCTTTCCTCCGAACGGCTGGCCGAAGAGCTGCGCGGCGAACCCGTCATCAAGGAGCAACTCGCCACCATCTCCGACTGCGGCCTGGCGCTCTATTCGGTCGGCGGCATCGAGGATGACAGCCACCTTGTCAAGTGCGGGGCGCTCTCGGCTGCGGACATGCATGCCATGGGTGAAAAGGGCGCGGCCGGCGTCATTGCCGGACAGCTCATTGACCGCGATGGCCAATGGATGGATTGCGAGCACAATCGCCGCTGCATTTCGGCCGATCTTGGATCCATCCGCACGATCAAGAAGCGCGTGCTGGTCGTCCAGGAGGACAGCAAGTTCGAGCCGCTGATGGCGGCCTTGAAGGGCGGTTTCGCCTCGCATCTCGTCATCACCGAGTCGATGGCACGCAAGGTCCTGGATCGCTGGAACCGCGAAGGGCTTGGCAAGAGCGGCTCAGGCGCCCCCTGAGCCTCGAATTTGGGTCCGCCGATACCGGCCGGGCCGGTTTATCGGGAGGCTGAACTTATGGAAAATCTCTGGCGCGACGACGAGGCGGAGAAGGTCGTTGCGGGCTATCAGGCGGAGGGCATCGGCCGCGATCTGGCGCTGCGGACCTATACGACGCGGCTGCTTGGCGGCGAGCCGCGGCTCGTGCTGCATGGCGGCGGCAATACTTCAGTGAAAACCGAAATCACCGACCTTGTCGGCGACACGCATGCCGTGCTCTGCGTCAAGGGCAGTGGTTGGGACATGGGCACGATCGAGCCCGCCGGCCTGCCAGCCGTCAAAATCGCCCCCTTGCTCAAGAGCCGCAAGCTCGAAAAGCTGTCGGACGAGGACATGGTGACTTTGCTGCGCGCCAACCTCATCGACCCGGCCTCGCCGAACCCGTCGGTGGAGGCGCTGCTTCACGCCTTCCTGCCGCACAAGTTCGTCGACCATACCCATTCGACCGCCATTCTTGCCATCGCCGACCAGGCCAAGAGCCGGGAGATGTGCGCCGAGCTTTTCGGCAGGAAAATGGGTTTCGTGCCCTACATCATGCCGGGCTTCGCGCTGGCGAAGGCTGCGGCGGACGTGTTCGACCAGGATCCGACGGTCGAAGGGCTGATCCTCGACAAGCACGGAATCTTCACCTTCGCCGACACGGCCAAGGAAGCTTATGCGCGGATGATCCACTATGTCACGCTCGCCGAAGAGCATGTGAAGGCCAACGGGCACAATCCATTGACGCCGGCCGCCCTGCCCACTGCGCTTGCAAGCCCAGCCGATATCGCGCCGATGCTGCGCGGTGCCGTTGCCGTCGACAAGGGCGAGGGCCGTTTTGACCGCATGGTCAGCGTGTTCCGCACCTCGCCCGCTATCCTCGACTTCGTCAACGCGCAACAGGTTGAGGAGATGGCCGCCAGGGGCGTTTCGACGCCCGATCTTTCCATCCGCATCAAGACCGGGCCGATGGTGCTTCCGGCGCCGGCTCAAGATGATCTCTCGGGCTACCGGGCCGTGATCGACGCCCGTGTCGCCACCTTTGCTGCAGACTACACCGGGTACTTCCACACCAACGACGCACGCGACGACGTCAAGCGCATCATGCTCGATCCCATGCCGCGCCTGACGCTGGTGCCGGGGCTTGGCATGTTCGGCCACGGCCGCACGTACAAGGACGCGACGATCGCCGTTGATGTCGGCGAGATGTGGATCGAGGCTGCGCGCGACGCCGAATCCGTCGGCCGTTTCGAGCCGGTCAGCCGGCCGGATCTCTTCGACCTCGAATACTGGTCGCTGGAACAGGCGAAGCTCGCCGGCGCCAAGCCGAAGCCGTTTACCGGTCAGGTCGCGCTCGTCACCGGCGGCGCCGGCGCCATCGGTGCGGCGATCGTCAAGGCCTTCGTCGCCGAGGGCGCCCATGCCGTCGTGCTCGATCTCGACGGCGACAAGGCGGCAGCCGTGGCAAAGGCGGCGGGCAACAACGCGATCGGCATCGCCTGCGACATCACCGACCCGGCATCCGTTCGCGCCGCTTTCGACCAGGTGGTCGCGACATTCGGCGGCGTCGATATCGTCGTTTCCAATGCGGGTGCCGCCTGGGAAAGTCCGATTGCGACCATGGACGATGCCCTGCTGCGCCGCAGCTTCGAACTCAACTTCTTCGCCCATCAGACGGTGGCGCAGAATGCCGTGCGCATCATGAAGGAGCAGAAGACTGGCGGCGTGCTGCTGTTCAACGCCTCCAAGCAGGCTGTCAATCCGGGCGCCAAGTTCGGCGCTTACGGATTGCCGAAGGCAGCGACCTTGTTCCTGTCGCGTCAGTATGCGCTCGAACACGGCGCTGATCATATCCGCGTCAATGCCGTCAACGCCGACCGCATCCGCTCGGGCCTGCTCAACGACGAGATGATCGCCAATCGCGCAGCCGCCCGCGGCCTTTCGGTCAAGGACTATATGGGCGGAAACCTGCTCGGTCTCGAAGTGACGGCCGAGGACGTGGCGCGCGCGTTCGTGCACCACGCGCTTGCTGAACGCACAACCGCTGATGTCACGACCGTCGACGGCGGCAATATCGCGGCCGCGATGCGCTGATCCCTTCCACCCAAGGGTGAAAGCGTGCCACCATGTCGTCTCCCGCTAGAGTTGTTCGGATGGAGACGAAATGGTCGATCCCTGGCCTGCAGATGCCGCTTTTCAAATGGGTGATTATGCCGCCAAGAAAGGCCGCGCCTCCTGGCGCGGCACGATCGTCGGCTGGTACCGGACAGACCTGACCAAACTCGGCTATGCGATCGAGAGCTACTTCGAGCCCGGCTCGGTGCAGATCTATCCGGAGACGGCGATCGAGGCGTGGGCGCCGCCGGCGTCAAACGCCGACTGAAGCAAAGCCGGAAACAAAAAGGGGCGGCCCGATGGACCGCCCCTTTTTAGTGTTTATCGATCAAGAGATCAGGGCTTCGGCATCCATGCCGGCATGGCGACATCCGCATGGGCGAACTGCGGCAGCTTCACGCCGAGCTCTTCCATGTTCTTGATGTCCTGGTCGTTCAGGTCCTTCTGGGTGATCAGCGTCGGCGGCACGACGACCTGGCGGCCCGGGTCTTCGCCGGCGAGCAGCATGGCGAGCGAGCGGACCGAGACCTGGCCGACGACGGCCGGGTTGGTGGCGGCCGTTGCCGTCCAGGCCGAGCCCGCTTCACGCATGGCGGCGATGTCGGACGTCGAGATGTCCGCCGAGTAGATCTTGACGCTGGACGACAGGCCCGCTTCGTCTACGGCGATCTTCACACCCTTGGCAAACTCGTCATAGGGCGCGAACATCACGGTAATATCGGGTTTGGCCGAAATCACCGCGCGGGCCTGGTTGGCGACCGAGTTGGCGATCGGATTGTCCATGGTTCCGAACTGGGCGGCTTCCTCGATGCCGGAATACTTCGCCTTGAATTCCTTCCAGGTCTCGTCGCGGCGGTCGAGCGGCGCGATACCGGCGACATAGACGTAGCCAGCCTTGAAGCTCTCGCCATTGTCCTTGACCGCCTGCTCGAGCGCGAGGCGCGCGAGGTCGCGGTCGGACTGCTCGATCTGCGGGATCTTCTCGTTTTCGACGTTGACGTCGAAGGCCACGACCTTGATGCCGGCGTCGACCGCGCGTTGGGCGGCTTCCTTCATCGATTCCGTCAGGCCGTGCTGGATGATGATGCCCTGCACGCCAAGTGCGATCGCCTGGTCGACCATGTCGGCCTGGAGCGCTGCATCCTGGCGGCTGTCGAAGACCTGAAGCTGTACGCCGAGCGCCTTGGACTGCGCCTCGACGCCGGCGAGATAGGACTGGAAGAAGTCGCCGGTCGAAAGGTAGCGCACGAGCGCGATCTTGACGTCGCCGGCCTTGTCGAACGGCTTCGGCATGTCGGCGGCAAAGGACGGCACGCCGAAGGCGGCGGCCCCCATCAACCCGAGCGTCAAGCGGCCCAGGCTTCTGCGAGTCATGTTCATGTCAGTCTCCTCCACTGGTGAACTTTTTGTTTTCCGCTGAAGGGAGCCCCGTCAGCGTTTGCCTCTTTTCGAGAGCGCAAAGGTGAAGATCAGGGCAGCGACGAGCACGGCGCCCTTGATGAAATCCTGGGTGTAATAGGGTGCGTTCATCATCGTCAGGCCCTGGAGCAGGATGCCGACGAAGAGCGCGCCGATCGCCGTGCCGAACGCGTTCGGCTTGGCGGCGCCGAGCACGGCGAAACCGATCAGCGCGGCGGCAACCGCATCGAGCAGTAGGTTGTTGCCCGACGCGATGTCGCCGCGGCCAAGGCGGGCGGCAAGCAGGATGCCGCCGATCGAAGCGAAGACGCCGGAGATGATGTAGGCGGAAATCTTGTAGGCATTGACCGGTGCACCGGCGAGGCCGGCTGCCCGTTCGTTGGAGCCGACGGCATACATCATGCGGCCGAAGCGGGTGTATTCGAGGAAGAACCAGGTCAGGATCGCAAGCACGATCAGCACCACCACCGAAACCGGCACGAGATTGGGCAGGATGAAATCGAAACGATGGCGGCCCAGCGCCAGGAAGGCCGGGCTGAAGGTGCCTTCGGCGACCGAACCGTCGGGAAGCGTCATGCCTGTTGCAATCGACCGGCCCTCAGTCGGGATGCGCTGGAGGCCGAGCAAGAGGAACATCATGCCGAGCGTCGCCAGCAGATCCGGCACGCGCATATAGACGATGATGACGCCGTTGACGAAACCGACCAGCACGCCGATGGCAAGGCATACGAGCGTTGCCGTCAGTGCGTCGCCGCCCATCACCACCATCACATAGGACGAGGCCATCATCGCCGTCGTCGCGACCGAGCCGATCGAAAGATCGAAGCCGCCGACGACCAGCGTGGCCGTCACGCCCAGCGCAAGGATGCCGGTTATCGACACCGATTGCAGGATGAAGACGGCGCTCTGCGGCGAGGCGAAGCCGCCGGTCACGAGCGAGAAATAAAGGACCATCCCGGCGAGAAGCACGAGGAAGCCGTATTTGATCGCCGCCTCGCGAATTCCCGATGCGCTCGAAGGGACCGCGACCGGTGCTGCGGAATTGCTCTGTTCACTGCTCATGACGCATGGACCTGTTGATAGAATTGACCGGCGATTTCCGACAGGAGCCGCTCGACATCGATGTCGGCATTGCGGTGCTCGCCGACGATGGTCTGTTCCGACATCACAAGGATGCGGTCGGCGACTTCGAAGGCTTCGTCGAGTTCGGTCAGGAAGAGGATCGTGGCGCGGCCCGCGGCCGAGGCCCGCAGCTTCTCGCCGATGTCGCGGCGTGCGGCGATGTCGACGCCCTGGAAGGGTTCGTCGAGGATGAGCAGGCGCGACGGCTCGGAAAGCCAGCGCCCGACCATCACCTTTTGCTGGTTCCCGCCCGAAAGCGTCTGCAACTCGTCGCGCTCGCTGCGGCAGACGACGCCAAGCGCCGCGATCTGCTGGCGTGCCTTGGTCTTTTCCGCCCGCCGGCTCGATATGCCGAAGCGCGAGAGCCGGCTAAGGAACGGCAGGCTGATGTTTTCGTAGATGTTGAAGTCGGGAACGATGCCGCTTTCGGCGCGGTCCTTGGCGACAAGAAAGACGCCGCCGGCGATCGCCCGGCCCGTGCTTCCCGGCGCATAGCGCGCGCCGTCGAGCATCATCTCACCGGCGAACGGCGCGCGTGCGCCAAACAGGGTCTCGGCGAGCGCCGTCTTGCCGACGCCCACAAGCCCGGTGACGGCGACGATTTCTCCGTCGCGGAGGGTGAAATCGAAAGGGCGCGCCTGTTCCGATAGCTTCAGGCCGCGGACGGCAAAGACCGGAGCGCCGCCGTCGCGAAGATCGACGGCCCCTGCCGAGACCTTGCGACCGAGCATGGCGTTGACGGCGCCCTCATAGTCCAGTTCCGGCCCTTCGAAGCGGCCACTGATGCGACCATCGCGAAGCGCCACGATGCTGTCGGCCAGCCGCCGGATGTCCGACATGCGGTGGGATATATAGAGAATGGCGACACCGCGCGCCTTCAGCCGGTCGACGAGATCGAAAAGCCGGTCTGCCTCCGCGCTCGACAGCGACGATGTCGGCTCGTCGAGGATCAACACCTTCGGCTCGTGCGCCATGGCACGGGCGATCGCCACCATCTGCCGGTCGGCAAGCGTCAAGTCGTTGATATTGGCGGTAAGATCGATCGCAAGCCCCATGCGCGACGCGACCGCGGCAGCCTCGCGACGCACCCGGCGCGGGTTGAAGAACAGACGCGCACCGCGCCCGTTCAAGCGATCGAGCGTCAGATTGGTGGCGACGTCGAGATCGGCGACCACGCCGTCATTGATGTTCTGATGCACGGTGACGACGCCGGCGCGGATCGCTTCGGCCGGGGTCGTCGGCTCAAAAGCCATTCCGGCGAGCGTGATCGTGCCGGCGTCGCGCGTGTAAACGCCGCTCAGGATCCGCACGAGCGTGGATTTGCCGGCACCGTTGGCGCCCATCAGAACGGTAACCGCCCCAGCCTTGAGATCGAGATCCACCCCTCGAAGAACCGGTACCGGCCCAAAGGATTTGCGCACGCCCTCAATGCGAAACACTGCCTGTTCGCTCATTCTCTCCTCCCGATGAAGGCAGGTTAGGATAGCCATCCGTCAAATGTCAAGGCCATTGACATTTGCTAGAATGCCGCCTTAGTTGTGACCACACACGGCATGGCTGCGAGCGGTGGAGGCCCGCGCCATGCGTTGGAGGAGAACGATATGGACAAGCAGGTCTTCGAGGCGCTGAGCGCTGCGACGTTGCCGGAAAAACTCGGTGGCAACGCCGTCCTGAGAGAAAAGATCGGGCCGGACTTTTCGCGCTGGAGCGTCAAGGAAGTCGGCGATGGCAACCTGAACCTGGTCTTCATCGTCACCGGAGACAAGGGTGCTGCCATCGTCAAGCAGGCGCTGCCCTATGTGCGCCTTGTCGGCGAAAGCTGGCCGCTGCCGCTGAAGCGCTCCTATTTCGAATATCATGCCCTCAAGCGCCAGGCCGCGCGCGATCCCGGGCTCGTGCCCGAAATCTATTTCTTCGACGAATCCCAGGCGCTCATCGTCATGGAATTCCTGACGCCGCACGTGATTTTGAGGCGTGCGCTGATCGACGGGCGGCAGCTCCCGAAGATCGGGCGTGACCTTGGCCTCTTCGTCGCCCGTACGCTCTTTCGCGGCTCCGACCTCTCCATGGCCACGCGCGAGAAGAAGGCGGACCTTGCGCTTTTCGCCGACAATATCGAGCTTTGCGACATCACCGAAAACCTGGTGTTCTCCGATCCCTATTTCGAGGCAGAGCTCAACCGCCACACCACGCCGCAGCTCGATCCTATTGTGGCCGAGCTTCGCGCCGACCGCGACCTCAAGGTCGAAGCGCAACGGCTGAAGCATCTTTTCTCCGCCAAGGCGGAGACGCTGTGCCATGGTGACCTCCATACCGGGTCCGTGATGGTGACGGACGACGAGACCCGTGTCATCGACCCGGAGTTCGCGTTCTACGGACCGATCAGCTTCGACGTCGGCATGCTGCTTGCCAATTTCTGGATGAGCTATTTTTCGCAGAGCGGCCACGAAAACGCGCCCGGCGCCCGCGACGGCATGCGTAGCTATCTGCTCGATACGGTCGAAGTCATCTGGGAAACCTTCCGTACCGAATTCGCCCATCTCTGGCGCACCGAGCGTAACGGTATTCTCTATCAGGCAAGCCTCTTTGAGGCGCGCAACGACCCGTTCGGCGCCGAACAGGCGCTCGACATCGTCATCGACGAGATCTGGCGCGAGATGCTGGGCTTTGCCGGCGTCGAGATGCACCGCCGTATCCTGGGGCTCGCCCACAACGCCGACTTCGAAACCATCGTCGACCCCGATCGCCGCGCTGCCTGCGAAACCAGGGCGCTGAAGCTCGGGCGTCACCTTGCCGTCAACCGGCACCATATCCACAGCCTCAAGGACATCCGCGCACTCGCGGAGCGCCTTCAGAAGGAGACATCAGCGTGAAAGTCGGAGAACGCCACTACCATACGATCTGGCTCAACGAGGACGGCCGTTCCGTCGACATCATCGACCAGCGCTGGCTGCCGCATGAGTTCCGTGTCGTGACACTGAAGACGGTCGCCGATGTGGCCGTCGCCATCCGCGACATGTGGGTGCGCGGCGCACCGCTGATCGGCGTCACCGCCGCCTACGGTATCGCCATTGCGATGGCCAAGGATCCGTCGAACGCCCATCTCGACGCAGTCTGGGAGGAGCTCAACGAAACACGCCCGACCGCGATCAACCTGCGCTGGGCGCTGAACGCCATGCGCGACCATCTGCGCCCCTTGCCGGAAGGCGAGCGTGCCAAGGCGGCCTATGATCGCGCCACCGAGATCGCGGCCGAAGATGTTGACCTCAATCGCGCCATCGGTGCGAACGGCCTGAAGGTTATCCGCGAGATTGCTGCGAAGAAGGCGCCGGGTGAACCCGTGCGCATCCTCACCCATTGCAATGCCGGCTGGCTTGCGACCGTCGACTATGGCACGGCGACTGCACCCATCTACATGGCTGTCGAGGAAGGCATTCCGGTGCATGTCTATGTCGACGAAACGCGCCCGCGCAATCAGGGCGCCTATCTCACCGCCTGGGAAATGAACGGCCACGGCGTGCCGCACACGCTGATCGTCGACAATGCCGGCGGGCACCTGATGCAGCACGGCGATGTCGATATGGTCATTGTCGGCACGGACCGGACGACGGCCAATGGCGATGTCTGCAACAAGATCGGCACCTATCTGAAGGCGCTAGCTGCGCGCGACAATGGCGTCCCCTTCTATGTCGCCCTCCCCTCGCCGACGATCGACTGGACGGTCCGCGACGGGATCAAGGAAATCCCGATCGAGGAGCGAACCGCCGACGAGGTGAGTTTCGTCCAGGGGCGCGCCAGCGACGGCTCGATTGCCAGCGTGCGCATCTCGCCGGAGGGCAGCCCCGCAGCCAATCCGGCCTTCGACGTCACGCCCGCCCGCCTCATCACCGGCCTGATCACCGAGCGCGGCATCGCAACGCCGTCGCCCGAGGGCCTCAAGGCGCTTTTCCCAGAACGGAGCTGAGACGATGACACTCACGAACCGGGTTTCAACGGAAGAGATCGCGCTCGGCATCCGCCGGCGCGTGTTCTTCCACACGATGAAGAACAATGGCGGTTATCTCAGCCAAGCCTGCTCGGCGGCCGAGAGCCTAGCGCTGCTCTATAACGAGCTGCTGACGCTCGGCGAACCCACCTTGCCGAAGGTGCCGCTGCCGTTTCGCGGCGTTCCTTCGGCGCACAATCCGGACGCCTTTACCGGTGCCGGCTATCACGGACCGGTCGGGCCGGCGTTCGACCGCTTCTTCATCTCGCCCGCCCACTATGCGCTCGTCATCTATTCGGCGCTGATCGAGATGGGGCGGATGGACGAGCACGCGCTCGACCATTTCAACAAGGATGGCGGTTCGGTCGAGATGATCGGCGCCGAGCACAGCCCCGGCATGGAAGTGACCACGGGCTCGCTGGCGCAGGGGCTCTCCATGGCCTCCGGCGTCGCCTGGGCGCGGTTGCAGAAGAAGGAGCCGGGCAAGGTCTGGGTCTACATGTCGGACGGCGAGTTCCAGGAAGGCCAGACCTGGGAATGCCTTGGGGCGATGAGCCACCACGGCATCGACAACATCCGCGTCGTCGTCGACGTGAACCGCCAGCAATGCGACGGCGCAATGTCGTCGGTGCTCGACCTTGGCGATCTTGCAGCCCGCGTCAGCGCCTTCGGCGTCACCTGCCGGTCGGTGGACGGTCATGATCTCGACGCGCTCAGGGCTGCGGCCGGAAGCGCGGAACCCGGCAAGCCGCTGGTGATCCTCGCCAACACCTCGCCCTACCAGGGCATGGAGTTCCTCAAAAAGCGTTTCCCGCGACTTCATTACGTTCGCTTCAAGAGCGCGGAAGAACGGCTTGAAATGCAGGCCGCACTTGCGGCCGAACTCGGCGTCGACGTCGAAGCTATGAAAGGGGCCTGAACATGGTCGAGATCGTCAATCGTCCCTACGCCAAGGCATTCGAGACCTTCGCCACGGCGCGACCCGAAGTCCTCTGCCTTTCCGCCGACCTGACCTCGTCCTGTGAGGTCGACGGCTTCCGCGACCGTCATCCGCAGCAGTTCCTCTCGCTCGGAATGGCCGAGCAGAATATGTTGTCCTTTGCCGGCGGGCTGGCGATGGAAGGTTACCGGCCGTTCATTCACACCTTCTCAGTCTTCCTCTATCGCCGCCCCTACGACCAGCTGATCAACTCGATCGCCTATTCCAATCGCAAGGTGCGACTGATGGGCTTCCTGCCCGGTATCACCACGCCCGGCGGCATCACCCACCAGGCGATCGAGGACGTTGCCGTACTGCGCGCTGTACCGAACATGACGATCCTCGAGACCGGTGATGCGACCGAGGTGGAGACCGTGCTCGAAGTGGCCGACAGCATCGATGGCCCCGTCTATGTGCGCGTGCTTCGCGGCGAGGTCCCGCGTCTCTTCTCCACGCCTTTCGCGTTCAACAAGCTGCGGGTTCTGTCCGAGGGCGACGACATTCTCGTCGTTTCCTCAGGCGTCTGCACCGAGGAAGCACTGCGCGCCACCCAACCGCTTCAGGCACGCGGCATCGGCATCACCCATCTGCACGCCTCGACCCTGAAACCCTTCGATCGCGAAGGCCTTTTGAAGGCCGCGCGTGGCAAGAAGGGCGTCGTCACGCTGGAAAACCACACCATCGTCGGTGGCCTCGGCTCGCTCGTTGCGGAAATTCTGGCCGAAGAAGGCCTCGGCGTCCGCCTGAAGCGGCTCGGCCTCAACGACACCTTCGCCCATGGTGCGTCCAAGCCCTACCTCATGAAAAAGTATGGCCTGGACGCCGGCGCGCTCGTTGGCGCCATCAGCGAGTTGGTCGGCAAGCCGCTGGAGATCGGCGAGGACGAATTGACGGAGGTCCGCATCGACCACGTTCATTCGGCCCAGAAGGCGGAGGCGCTCTAGTGGCTCCGCGTTTCACGGTCACCTACTACGTGCGCGCCGCTGACGCCGAGGAGGCTAAGGCGCGGGCGCTCGACATCGCGCTGGAGCAGACCGTCGAAATTCCGCGTAGCGCTGTTCCCAAAGGCTATGTCGAGGATGAGATCCTCGGCAAGCTGGAGGACCTGAAGCCGGATCCGGCCGACCGGCCGGGCTTTGTCGCCACGATCTCCTATTCCGACGACGATGTCGGCGGCGACTTTCTGCAGCTCTTGAACGTCATCTTCGGCAACAGCTCCATCAAGCCCGGCCTGAAGGTCGAGGATATCGGTCTTTCGCCGGGTATCCTTGCGCTTTGCGCAGGACCGAAGCACGGTATTGCCGGGCTTCGTGCCCGCGCAGGCGTGGGCGAAAGCCCTCTCTTGATGTCGGCGATCAAGCCCGTCGGGCTTTCGACATCCGAACTTGCGCGCCGTGCCCATGATTTCGCGCTTGGCGGCATGCACTTCGTCAAGGACGACCACGGTCTCGTCGATCAGGTGACGTCGCCTTTTGCCGAACGCCTGAAGGCGTGCATCGCGGCCGTCGGCGAGGCCAATGCCAAAACCGGTGGCAACACGAGCTTCGTGCCGAATGTGACCGGGCCGGCTTCAGCCGTGCTTGACCGGGCGAAGGAAGCGCAGGCAGCCGGTGCCGGTGCGGTGATGCTGGCCCCGGCTTTGACCGGTTATGATGTCGTCCGCACGCTTGCAACCGACCCGGATTTCACCTTGCCGATCGTTTCGCACCCGGCCTTCTCGGGCGCAAATGTGGTCTCTTCCGATTGCGGCTTCTCGCACCGGTCCTTCTTCGGCACGCTGCATCGGCTGATGGGGGCAGACGCGGTGATCTATCCGAACTTCGGAGGCCGCTTCGGTTTCACGCGAGAGGAATGCCTGTCGATCGCTCGGGCCTGCGCGGCCGACATGGGCGGGCCGAGGGCTATCGTTGCCGCGCCCGGTGGCGGCATGACCTTCGAGCGGGTTCCCGAGATGCGCGAAGCCTACGGCAACGACGTCATGTACCTGATCGGCGGCGCCCTGCTTCAAGAGCCGAACCTCGTGGACGCTTGCCGCCGCCTGGTCGCCGCGGTCCATAGCTAGGCGAACGCGGCATAGATCGAGCCCGAGAGGTCGCGCGGGGACGGCGCGGCCCAAGATCGCTCACAGCCGAAAGGACCGCCCTCTCTGTTGGGCCACAAGTGGTTAGCGCATGGCCGTGGCCAGGAGCCAGACATCCAGCCAGCCTGCATCCGGTGTCTCATAGCTATCGGTATGCGCTTGGTCGCCGAGTGCTGGCGTTTCACGGCCGTATCTCGGTCGAAGTAAGGGATCGCGTGATCTCCTTTGTGATGGATGCGGCGCGGGTGCCACAGGTGGGCGCTGCCGAGCCGCAATTTACCTCGTTGCGCCCGAGTGGCTTTCTTGATCTGGCCAGCCGTCGCTGCTGCGGTACGCCCTTCCCTCTCAATACATGCGCTGCCACCCCAAGACGTGTTCGCACATTCGCCATGGCGCAGACCATCAGGGCGTTGCGACGTGCCGGTCGGACGGCTGAATGTGATCGGGCATCTCAGGCGTCGTTCCATTACGAATCCGTAAGTTCTGCGTAAAGCCACCGTGAGAATCGGTGCTCAGTATCCGGCGCGGCAGGCCATCCGCCCGCTTCGGCCCGAGAACCGCGGGGCCTGAGGGTTCAGTCGCATCCAACCCGGATGCGAAGACCTCGGCGTCCCGGAGATCACCTCTCTCGCCGATCACCCCACTTCGAGACGGTCAACCATTTTTCCCGATAGGAAGCATCATGGTTTCAAAATCCGCATCTGAGCTTTCCGGCAAAACGCCCACGGCCGCGCCACTTACCAAGGTCGCCGCAGTGACGCTGGCCTTTTGGATCATGAAGATCCTCGCCACCACCCTTGGAGAGACCGCAGGCGACTTCATCTCCATGACACTCAATCTCGGCTATTATGTCGGGTTCGGCATCACATTTGCAGCGTTGCTGGTCATCCTCGTCGCGCAGATCTCCGCGCGGAAATTCTATTCGCCGCTGTTCTGGCTGGCGATCGTCGCGACCACCACGGCCGGCACGGAAATATCCGATATGATGGATCGGTCCTTCGGCCTCGGCTACCTCTCGGGGTCGATCATCCTGACGCTCGGGCTCGCAATATCGCTCGGTGTTTGGTATTTGCGGGACGCCAAGCTTGGTGTCGTGCACGTCAACCGCCGGGATACCGAGACCCTCTTCTGGATTGCGGTCGTCTTCTCAAACAGCCTTGGGACGGCCTTCGGTGATTTTCTCACCGACAACATGGACCTAAGCTATGTTCAAGGTGCGATCGTTACGGCCGGGATCATCGGTCTCGTTGTCGCGCTCCACTACATGACCAAGATCAGCGATGTCTTGCTGTTCTGGATCGCCTTCGTCTTCACGCGGCCCTTCGGAGCGACATTCGGCGATTTTCTGACCAAGCCCATCGAAAAGGGCGGATTGAACCTGCCGCGGGACAACGCTTCGCTGGTCACGCTTGGCCTCCTGGTCATTGTCCTGATGCTGTCCATGTGGAAGCAGCGATCAAAGATGGTCGCCCAGCCGGCGTAGTGCCTCGACAATCCAACGGATGTCTGCTGCGCAGGCGCATTTCGCCTGCGCAGTTTCGTCTTGGCTGAAGGCGACCGTTCACGCAGCAGGGGGAAATGCCGGGCCAACCAAGGATGATGAGACACTGACTGGGCGGACTGTCGGCATCTGCGCGTAAACCGTACGTCTGCAGATGATTCGCGGCGGGCGGGTCGGTGCCGGTTCATGAGTCTAGGCCCAATGCTCGCGCAATCGCCTTTCGGTTGTGGGTCTGCGCGAACAAAGGTGTGCGCAAACTCATCGCCTGGCAGCCCATTTCGTCCAGGAAAGCCCAACGATTCCAATTGGGTGACGGGATTCCGGCGGGCAAGCTTCACAATCAGCCTTGAGGCTTTGTTAACCCTATTGTTCTGGACGGTCCGGGAGAATCGTGTTTTATCTTTGGCGGGCAATGGCCGGTAAACCGACTTTCGGCCGCCAAGAGGGAAAAATGGCGATAGCTAGACCTGCAGAAACTGACGTTCAACTCAAGGAAGACGCTGCCGCCAAGATATTGCGGCACGCCGGTCTTTTGTCGAGCCAGTTGCAGCAACTGCGAACGCGCATGTATCCGCCGAAGTCCGAGAAGACCTTGAGGTCGTTTCTGACGAACGAAGTTTCGAAGCTGACATCCATACCAGATTCGACGCTGAAGCTGATGTCGTCCGAAGGGCGCGGGCCCAAGCCGAGCCGCCTAGAGAACAATCACCGGGTCTACACGCTCGCGCAGATCAACGAGCTTCGGGAGCTGTTTGCAAAGCAGAAGCCTTCCGAGGCGCTCCGCTTCCTGCCTCGCCGCCGCCCGGGCGAACATCTTCAGGTCCTTGCGATCGCCAACTTCAAGGGCGGTAGTGCCAAGACGACCACATGTGTCCATCTTGCGCATTATCTGGCGCTGAATGGTTATCGCGTACTCGCGCTCGATCTCGATCCGCAGGCATCGCTCTCGGCACTGTTTGGCGCGCAGCCGGAACTCGATGTCGGCGCCAACGAAACGATTTACGCGGCGCTTCGCTACGACGATGCCGAGCGCCGGCCGATCCGCGACATCATCCGCAAGACCTACTTCGAAGGCGTCGATCTCGTACCGGGCAACCTCGAAGTCATGGAATACGAGCACGAGACGCCGCGTGTGCTCGCAAGCAAATCAAGCTCCGGCGCCATCTTCTTCGAGCGCTTGAAACTCGCACTTTCCGAGGTGGAAGACGACTACGACGTCGTCCTTCTGGATACGCCTCCTTCCCTCGGCTTCCTGACGCTGAGCGCGATCTACGCCGCCACGAGCATGATCATCACCGTTCACCCGGCGATGCTCGACGTTGCATCGATGAGCCAGTTCCTCTTGATGATGGGCGACCTGATCGGCGTGTTGAACGACAACGGCGCTCAGCTCGACCAGGATTTCATTCGTTACCTCGTGACGCGGCACGATCCGAACGACGCACCTCAGTCGCAGGTCGTGGCAATGTTGCGCCATCTCTTCGGTTCGGACGTGCTCCTGCCGACCGCGATCGAAAGCACGGCAGTCGAGGCGGCGGGCCTGGCGAAACGGTCGATCTATGAGCTCGAAATGGGCCAGATCGGCCGCGACACGCACAAGCGGGCCCGTGAGGCTGTCGATGGCGTGAACGAGGCCATCATTCGTTTGATCAACTCGAGCTGGGGACGTGAATGAGCAAGAACGCCCGCAAATCGATCGTCGCCAGCTTCGGCCTGCTTTCGGCCGAACTTGAAAGCAACCTTGCTGCGAAAGAGCAATCGACGACGCCCACTCCTCCTGCCGCTCCCAATCGGGTCGGCGCCGGTGTGGTCGGTGCCGCGCATCGAGCGATCGACGACATACGGGCCGAGCGCGATCGGCTGAAGGCACTGGTCGAGTCGGGTGGCGGCGCGATCCGAGAGCTTGATCCTTCACTGGTCGACCCCTCTCCCTATCCGGACAGGCTGCCGGACGATGACGGGGCGGACTTCGAAGCCTTCAAGCGCTCGATCGATGCAGAAGGACAGAAGGTTCCGGTCCAGGTTCGCAAACACCCCTCGTCGGCGGGACGCTACCAGATCATTTACGGCCACCGGCGGTGGCTTGCCGCAAAACAACTTGGCAAGCCCGTTCGCGCGATCGAAGTCGAAATATCGGATCTGGACCTGGTCGTTGCTCAGGGCGTTGAGAATGCAAGCCGGCAAGATCTCACCTGGATCGAACGCGCCTTGTTCGCATCGCGCATGGACGACGCCGGTATCAAGCCGCGCGACATAAAGGCGGCACTGTCGATCGACGACCCGGAGCTCGCCAAGATGCGCAGCGTTTACCGCGTGGTCCCGACCGACGTGATCGAGGCCATTGGTCGCTCGCCAAAGATTGGCCGGCCGCGCTGGCTCGAATTCGCCAAGACGATCGCTGACCATCCGGAATCCGTTGCGGCCGCTCGACAGATCTTGTCTGAGGCGCGCGACGCTTCGCCGTTGTCCGATCAACGCTTCCAGCGTGCGTTCGAAACCATAAAACCCGCGAACGCGGTACGCCAGGACGGCACGGACTTGTCCGATGCGTCCGGCAACAAGCTGGGTTCCTGGAAGCTTTCGGCCAAGGAGGTGCGGATATCAGCCGACGGGCCTCTCGGCGTGGAATTCGTCAAATTCGTCGGGGAGGAACTGCCAGCGCTCGTTGCGCGGTTCTCTCGCGACCGCAAGGATCAAGGCCTCTGACAACGGTCGGAGATGCAATCGGATACGTGAACACGAAAGGACTGCTGCAAAAGAAAAAGGCCCCCAAACGTTGCCGTCGTGGAAGCCTCTCTCATATCTGGACAATCTGAGAATCGCATTTCCACGAATCCCCGTCAAGAGACTTTGGCACCTAATTTGGTGAGCGGATTTCTTTTGCCTTCTGAAGGGTGAGGGAAAATGCAGAGTGGAAATGTGACGACGCCCTTTGGGCGGCGGCCGATGACGCTTGCGCTGGTGAGGCGACAAGTAGCATCCGTCGAGATCACGCCGAACAAGTCGGCGGATAAGTGGAAGGTCTTTCGCGACGCCTGTGAGGCGCGGCCGCTTCTCGGCCTGCAGGACAGAGCACTGGCCGTCCTTGATGCGCTGTTGAGCTTCTATCCCGAGACCGACCTTCGCCAGGGTAAATCCCTGATCGTCTTTCCGTCGAATACTCAGCTTTCGATTCGGGCGCATGGCATCGCCGGCGCAACTTTGCGTCGCCACCTGGCAGCACTCGTCGATGCCGGGCTTATCGTTCGCAAGGATAGCGCGAATGGCAAGCGTTACGTTCGCAAGGACAGGTCCGGGGAAGTCGAAGACGCGTTCGGTTTTGATCTCGCGCCTCTGCTCGCGCGCTCGGAGGAACTTGCTCAAATGGCCCAACAGGTCGCAGCGGAACGGACGCTCTTTCGCCGCACCAAGGAGGCCCTCACGATCAGGCGCCGAGACGCACGTAAGCTCATTTCTGCCGCTATAGAGGAGGGGGCGAGCGGCGATTGGGGGAAGATCGAGGCCGTTTACCTGGCCCTCGTAGCGCGTATGCCGCGCTCTCCATCCATCCATGACCTCAAGGCGCTGCTCGAAGAAATGGAACTGCTGTGCGCCGAGATCGTCAATCAATTGGAAGATCAGCAAAATTCTCAAAATATGAGCAGCAATGATGCTCGTTTTGAGCGTCATATACAGAATTCAAATCCCGAATCCCCCAATGAATTTGAACCAAGCTCTCGAAAGGAGCTGGGGGCGAAGCCTGAGCCAGAAAAGCGGCCGACAGCAGAGCCGCTTAAGGCGTTCCCATTGGCGATGGTTTTGCGGGCCTGCCCTGAGATCGGGCTTTACGGGCAGAGCGGCGAGATATCGAACTGGCGCGACTTCATGGCGGCCGCCGTGGTCGTTCGCTCGATGCTGGGCATCAGCCCGAGTGCCTATCAGGATGCCTGTGATGTGATGGGGCCCGAAAATGCAGCTGTGGCGCTCGCCTGCATGCTGGAAAGAGCTGGGCACATCAATTCTGCGGGCGGTTATCTCCGCGATCTGACCTCGAAGGCGCGGCGCGGTGAGTTCTCGCTCGGTCCGATGTTGATGGCGCTCTTGCGCGGGGCCGGCGGGATGCGGAATGCAGGGTAGAGTTCCAACGCGTGGTCGCCGCCTTGCGACGAAAGCGATTTTGCAAGCATCGGGCGGGTGACATCAATGGGCGACCAGGCGGGAAAGCTGTCAAAGCGGTAACGCATCTGAAGCGGCGATGATCCGCTGCCGTGTAACTGTTTCGCGACCGGTGCTGGGAGGAGCATCGCCAAACCCGCGGGATGATGCCGGCTCTACTTGAGCAGGAAGCCGGCGGTCGCCGAAATTACCCAGGGGCCCTGTCGTTCACATACAGGTTTCATTTTCGGATGGTGTCTTGCTGGCGAGTTGCCGACGGATCCAAGTCCCCTCCCCTCTTGTCGAGGCGGCACTGAACTACATTCCAACTTAAGCCAGCACCGCAGCCAGCCTTGGTCATGCCGGCGTCCGGTCTACAGTTCTCCAGCCGTACGGAATTTTCCGTCATCTGCGTTTCGTGGCAGATTGAGCAAGATCACTTGGGGATGCAGTTAAGCTTCCATCCGACTTTCGGTAGAATGCCGCAAACCTGACGCCAGAACCTGGCGTCGTCGAACCTAGGTGGCGCGATCACATCTGTAGCCGCCGTAGCGATCAGGCCACATTCGGCCCCGAGAGAATGTGGCCGTCTAACTTAGAGGTCGGGCAAAGATGGTTGGCACAGTGGGTTGATCCTCGAACGCGCAACTCCGGAGATGTCGTTTTGACAGGGAGGTAATTGTCGTCATGTCGCGCGAATGCGGGGAAGCCTTCGCTGATGGGAGTTTTCAAGGGCCGCCGGAACGCGGCTTGTCTGTTCTCGGATTTTGATCGACAGAAACTGCGGTGTATCGTCTGTCGTGTCTACTCGACAGACGAGCGCAAAACGGACAGGTCGGGCGTTCACCATTCAGTTCAACAGGTACCCATGACAGAGAGCCTTTCACAATCCGAAATCCCGATACATTCGGATGAAGAAAAGGCCTGGCTTTGCGCGGCCAACAATGCCGATCTCTATCAGGCGGTGTTTCGAGCACATGGACGGCTTGATCTCCGAACCGGAACGTTTTGGTCCAGCGATGCGATCGCCCCTCCATACTATTCGAACATGACGACGCTCGACCCGAACGGTGTTGCGGACCAGTTCGTCGAGATCGACCGGCTGACGGATAGGTTGGGACGGCGGCCCAGTCTTAAAGACGGATTTTCGACGCTGGATCTGACCGGCAAGGGATTCCGGCTGTTGTTTACGGCGTCATGGGTTTGGGCCGAACCTTGCGGAACGCCCGCTTGCTCGACCCACGGCTGGGAACGCGTGCGTGACGCGACGGCATTGAACTGCTGGGAACGCGCCTGGAAAGAGGCCGGCAGCCCCTCCGATGCCAAGGTCTTTCCACCCTCTCTGCTCTCCGAGCCCGACCTGCATATCTATGGCCGATCGACGGGGCATGGCTTCGATGCCGGCTGCATCGTAAACCGGTCCGCTCAAACGGTAGGGGTCTCGAACATCTTTAGTCTGTTTGATACCCCGCCCGCGTTTCGGGATGCTGTTTTGCTCGCCGGTAACGCCTTTTCCACGGATCTGCCACTTGTTGGATACGATCACGGCATTGCATTGGATGAGCTGTTAAAGCTTGGTTTCAAACCGGTCGGTCAGTTGCGAGTCTGGCTGCCTGAAGCGGATACCTAGGAGCTATCCCAGATCGTTCTCAGACAGCGCTGGCAAACTGCGGGCCCAACGCAACGCTTTTCAAGATGGTTGAGCTCGGGAAGTCCGACCACGTCCTAGCTCGCGGCATCGGTTTTGGATGATTGGCATCGGCGACCGCGATCGGCGCCGATCGCGGGTATCGTTCTCGTCGTGCCTTCCCCCTGGCGGAAAGTGTGATTGGCTTACCGCCTTCGCCTATCCGACAGAGGACCGCGGAAACGTGACACTGTCCGGTCGCTGCAACATGGGCGACCGCTCCTGCCGCGAACTTGTCTTGGAAATTCAACAAGCGAAGTTGGAAACGGATGACGAGCGGACTTCGGTGAAGCCTGCAATTGCACGGGCTGACGAGATATCAAGTGCTCGGTCGCTTGCCGGCTGGCGGAAACCCCACTTGTAACGAAGCCACCATTCAGACATCACCCGGTGCCTTGCACCCAATGCTCAATCGCTCGAACCGGAGCACTGTCCCGTACTCTGCAACCTGGTGACAATTGACGTCAGTGGGGCGCCATATCGAAGCGTATTGGACCTAACAGCGCTCGCCAATTGGGCTGAAATTTGCATGGTCGGAAATCCAGCATTCTCGCTCTTCGAGCGCCGCGAGTGAATTCTCCCGCACGCCTGAGATCGTTACACGAAAGAGACGGTGGCAAGCGATGCAGTTTAGACGTGCGGCGTGGTCGACGGAAACGCCGCTCTCCTGGTTCGGATTGAACGCTCAGAATCTCGGTAAGTGCTCGTCGGCGCAAAAGGGGGGGCGACGCGCCGCGCGTTTGGCGCGTTTCAAGCGATAGTTCCGGGCATTTGCGGCTTTTGTGATGCCGACGGATGAGCGGGGAAACGGCCCGCGCGGCCACCAGAACAGCAACCGGTTTGAAGCGAGCGGAATCAGGAGCGCAATTACCACTCAGGTTCGGATGTCGATGCGCTCGAAAGTTATGCACTTATTAACTATATGATATAATGGCAATTATTACAGAAGCGGAAGCTAACTGCCGGAAGACTTCTGCCATCGAACCCTGCATTCTGTAGCACCATTGACGATCTCTATCGGCTGAGCAATGCGATTTGATCGCCAAAGAGCCGGTCGAACCCGAGCTGGGCGTCTCACGTCTTGTGGTTCTGGAAACTGAAGGCTGGAGAACTGAGAGATCCGACCTCTTTGACGTCGGACAGTTAGCATCTGCTACATTCCTGCGTATATCGCGCGAGCGCCCTCCCCTTCTCCGACCGTCATCTCTTCCGGCGATGACCTGGCTAATCATGAGGCTGGACTGGCTGCGTTCAATAGCAAAGTGGGTCGCCTTCGGCAGAAGCTTCGTGAACTCCGCTTCTCCCTTAGCGTTTCGCAAGCGGTCAACCAGGCGCAGAGAACTACCCCCTGCCCTTTTGTCTGCACCACTGTTCGACAAGTCGGACTGGAGGATCCAATTACTCGGCTCAGGGCTCCGCATCCCTCGCTCGGACGTTGGCGACGACAACGACTTGTCGCCAGCGCGATCAGAAGTCGAACTTCACGAACTAGCCGCACTGATCTTTCAGCGCTGGTATTCGGCAACGTAACCATTGGGTTGGGCGGCGTTGGCGCGGGCTCGATCGTGTCTGCTTGCATCTCGACGTTCCTGCGCAAGAGGTCGCGACGGCGTACAAGTTGATCTGATTGATCTGTTGTTTATCTCGCGCAGGCCAACACCGGGCTTCGCGCCGAAGATCTCGAACGAAACTGCTTACGGACTCCACGCCGCAATGCCTGTCGCTGAATGGTGTCAAAGATCGCGCAACGAAAGCGACGGCCAGCAAGCCAAGCGATCGTTGGCACCCACAAGATTGGTTGAGGTCATCGAAAGAGGTTGAATGCGGTGCGCAAGGTTTGGGTTTCGCGTCGAGGGCATTTTCCAAACAAGGCGCTGGATAGACGAGGGAGTGGGCCTTGCGTGCGTTGGATGCAGCGAAGGGATAGCAGCGGCGGGACTTGAGGATCGTAGCACTCGAAGACCATCCACCCGTAGGTGTCGGGTCACGAGGGCTGGCCGCAAGAACAGACGTCAGGATTGAACCGGGTGACGCGGCAGTGCACGACGGCCTTGGCAACTTAGGTACCGAAAGTCGTAAGTGGCAGCTGCGGGATTGAACCTGGCAATTACCAAGGCGCGCCGATTGCCGGACCAATTTCTTGGGAGTCTCTGACGGGACTTTGGTTTTGCCGGTGCTGTCGGGATCTTGCAAGCGTTAGGCGGCTCCCCGCCCCTGCATCCCGATGGATGCTGTCGCGATCTGTGCGCATGAGCAGCGACGGGGCGGGCTTTTGCCGTGATGTCGGGATTGCGGGGGCTTTGAGATCAAGACGTCTCTTCGGACCTTTCGCGCGCTGGTTCCGGTGCTGCCAACCTCGGAGATGCGGTAAGCAACCAAAGGTAGCATCTATGAGTGCACTACCGTCAAGCAACTGCACTCGTAGACGAGGTGCGTATGTGGCTTCGGTGGCCTTAGTGCGGCGTACGAAGACCTTGTCAGCTGACAAGGCTTCTATGTTGCTTTTGTCGAACCGTGGTTGAGGGTATCCGGCGCAGTCGCGACAGATGATCCAATGCGAACAGACCTTGTCAGCTGACAAGGTCCGAACCCGTGCCGCTAAACATGAGCTTGCAAGCCAATCTCTAGCCACGCAAGCCGCGCCTTCCGATATCAGGGCTTTCAATCGGAAGCTCGAAACCTAACTTGCGGCTTCGGGATATTTCAGAGACGGCTGGCGATGAGCGCGGGCGCGGACCACTTTCCGAGGCTATCGGGTAAGGATAGCAAAGGGCGAAAGCCAGGTCTGAAATTGAAGCAATGGATATCGGCCGGTGGCGACCTCTAACGCTGAGGCCTGTCAGGAAAGGCTGCCCCCGGGGGCCATCATTCCCAAATGAGACGTCTGCTTGGGCTAGACGAAGCAACGGCGGCCGCTAACGCCGTGCTCTTCGCGGGTGTTTGAAGTTTGTCTGAAGGTGCTTGGGCACCGGCGCTCGTCTCAATTTGATTTCGCGTCGGTCGCGGCTCAACCCTGGCTCCGACTATCTCTTGCTGGATTACGGATGACATCACTGTCGAAAGTCGCTTCAGGAAGCAAAGGAGATGTTGGTTGTTTGGCGCGACTGCCTTCAAAGTTCCGAACAAAATTGCCGCAGCGAGGGTTGCTTCTCTAGCGATCCTCGCGGGTCTCTGGCGCGGGTAATACAGGTCTGTGACGAGTCCGGCGTAGCGACCGTGCAGTCGGGACGCAATCCTTGTTGGGGACTTCTTCGGTAATTAGCCAGCTTTGTAAGCGCTCGGAGGCTCGGTGTGTGATGAAAACGGCGTTTGCTGCGCTTCGATATGTGACCCTAAATTGATCTGCCCAAGCGAACGAAATTGCGCGCGCGAGAGTGGTGCGCTCGGCCGGATTGCGGCGTCCCGGTCGAGAGGTAGCGGGGCCCTTCCGTCTTCGCTGGTGCCGCTTCGAACCCCACCCCTGTGGCATTCGATAGGTCCTGGTCAAACGTTCGGCGGGGATTGGAAGTGCGCTTGCAAGCAAACTCGCGGATCCGTGGTAGCGTACGGGAATACCTTTATCGAGGCATCAGCGTCTGTACGCGCCATAGAGGGGCAGGCGCAAAGGTTCAATGATGATAGTAGGGTTCTGAGATTGGCGGCGCTTTGATTAGATTCGGGCCTTCCGAGGTTCGTGTTAAATCACTTTGTTTCGCGGGGCGCGCCGTCAGGCGCATCGTGTTTCGGGATCTCAGGGTGCCGGTTGATGTTCGACTGTCCGGCGTCAGGACCGCGTGCCAGCTGTCTTTTGAGCTGTTCGTCCGCAAGTGCGTCCTCCACCCCGTCGTTCCAGGTAACGATTCCATGGTTGGTTCGACGCCGTGAATGGTGGTGCCGCCTTGGGAAAGATCCGACCAGCCGGCATCGAATCCCTGTAAGCGTCGACGCTCGGTCATTTGACAAACAAGAGCCAAGGGCTCGCTGGACGCGGGCCTTTCAGAGGCGCGAGTATTGAGGTGATATCGCCTCTCCATGTGAAAACCCGGGGCGATGCGGCCATCGCATGGACACGGGATAGATTTCGGCAATATAGGGGTGGTGCCCGGCTGGTTTGCGGCGGCTCATTGCGGTCACGTAGAGCGACTGCGGCGCGGGCGCGCCTATCGCCATCACTCATGGATTGACACGATGGAGCAAGGGCACTTCCTTGATCTGAACTTCATCGGGCCGGCCGTTCTGCGCCGAAATCGGTCGGCGGATCGGGATGACGGGTTCGTCGTGGTCGCTTCTCTTGGTCGGGGCAAATCGAAAGACTGGGAAGAGGGGGCCTGTCGCTCGGCCTGGCGTGAACCGGTTCTCCTCAATTCCCGATCCGCAATGCTGCCACGTCCGATTACCGGGGTCGCTGACAACTCGCCGTTTGGCGGTCGTGCCCCTGCTGCCGACCGTTCTCATGTACGGTGGCCGGCGGCTTGCCAGTTTTGCCGAAACTTGAGCCATGGCGGCCATCTTGCGTTTCGGGATGTCTCGGTCGCGTTCCGGCACGCAGCGCCGGTGGCGATGAGGATCTAAACTGCCTGCCGCCGAAAGTATCTGTTGGCTGGCTGAGCGCGTGAAGGTCGCCTACCCGCGAGAAATAGTGGACGGCGATCTCGAGAAGCAGACCTTCTAACTCGGGATAGGGGAGGAGACCGCGGGGCCGCGGGCTCGCGCCATAATGGGACGTGGTGATAGTAGGCCATTTGCGTCGCGTCTTGGTCGTCCGCCAATGGCAGTTCGAGCCCAGCGGCGACGACGCCACTGTCGAGATGTGATCGACTTCAGTCCAGATGGCGGAAGTAGATGGCGTAATAGCTTCTGGTAAGAGGTTTAGTATAGCGAAATTAGATAGTTAGATCCCGGCGAATTTGGCCGGCATCGCGGGGATTCGGGGTGGATCGAATGTTCGCCTCCGCGGAGGGCGTATGAAGCTGGGCAAAAAGGCGTCGGCGTGGCCGGACAATTGTCTCCGACGTGGCTCTTCTCCAGATCAGCGCTGGATAGCAAATCTCTTTTGGTGAGCAGACAGAGGATCGTTGGCTCTGCCTGACCTTCATGGGGTTCGATCTGATCATTGGGCGGCGCTCTTCTTGCCAGATGCGAAGGAGGTTGCCGATCTGAGATGAGTTGTCTCTTCCGTCGAGCGTGGAAGCGGTGAAATTCCCTCGGCCCTTGAGGCGGAGTCTTCGAAGACGTCGGCGCTGAGCTGCCGCGTGATTATGCCGCCCTTGGCACTGAGCCGAATGGTAGCCCGGCTCTCCTTTGGTCTTCGACTTGAACCGTCGGCGGCGCCCGACGACAGTTCATTATCGCGCGGTTGGATGGAAGCAGGGCTGCCTGCTTCACAGGCGACCCTCCGATCGCCTAGCGCTTGCGAACAAACTCGGTGCGCAGAACGAGACCTTTGATTGTCTCATGGCGGCAATCGATTTCTTCGGGGTTATCAGTCAGCCGGATCGACTTGATCACCGTTCCCTGCTTCAGCGTTTGCCCGGCACCCTTGACCTTGAGATCCTTGATCAGAACGACCGAGTCACCATCTCCGAGGACGGTACCTGACGCATCGCGTACCTCGGCGGCTCTTGCTTTTTCGGCAGCAAGTTCGGAGGCTGGCCGCCACTCACCCGTTACATCGTCGTACACGTAGTCGTCGTTCTGGTCGCTCATGGTCTGCCTTGCATGTTTTTTCGGATTTGCGGCGGTCGCGTTGGCGGCCGCTGCCATTGGGGTGCACCCCTACCTTTTCTGCGGTTCTGACGCAAATGTAACGGCTCCCCCATCGGGGCTGGACGGAGGCGGCTCGGTTGCCGCATCCCTTTAGGGGGCATCAGGTAAGGTCCCGTCTCGGCTCGTCGCTCGGTTTTGCTGCGGCTTCGACCAGCAGTCGTCCGCTCCACGGCCAGTGGATTGGCAAAATACTGTCGTTTCAGTGCCCCGTTCGCGCCAAAAGCAAGTTCACGCTTCAGATCCTGGAAAACTCCGCCCGAGTTCGTGCAGCACAGTGAGTGCTCTAGTCGGCGAAGGCCTGTTCTCTCGCAAAGATTTCCTGATCCGTCGCTGCCTTGAGGGCACTCCGCGTTCGATTTCGGCCCGCACTCTTTGCTTCGTAGAGCAGTTTGTCGGCCCGTTCATAGAGTTTCTCGAAATCTTCATCGCCGAGGGCATCCGCCACTCCCATGCTGGCGGTTACGGGCCGCTTGAGACCGGGAACGACATTGGCGACAATTGCCGGAATCGCCTGCCGCCGGCGTTCGGCCAAGGTGGCGGAGCCATTGCCGCGCGTGAGCAGCACAAACTCTTCACCACCAAGACGGTATGCCCTCACGTCCGGCCCAGGCTGGAAGGCACTGGCGACAGCCTTGAGTACGGCATCACCAACGACATGTCCGCTTACGTCATTGATTGACTTGAAATGATCAAGGTCAATGACCGCCAATGTTGCAAAGCCTTCAGCTCGAAGCTGCCCAAATTGTCCCTCGATAGCCCGCCGATTGAGCAAGCCCGTCAACGGGTCTGTTTCGGAAAGCCGCTCAAGCAGATCAGCTTCGATGCGTGCGCGATCTCGCTCTCGCTTCATGGTCACGAAGCGATCAGCTACGCCGAGAGTGGTGAAGAGGGCTTCGAATAGACAGCCAGTATAAAATGCGAGCGTGGCGTCGATGCTCTCGAACCAGGGGACGACGCCCGTCACAAGACGGATCAAACCGACCGCGACCATTGGCGTGTATCCGACTGCCTGAAATTTTGCCGCGCGGCTCCCGCGGCGCAATGCGTCGATCATCGACAGTATGAAAATGATGAGGATCGGTGCAAACGAAGCCGTGTACGCCGTCGATTGTATTGGCCGCGCAACGAACGGGAATGCCGCGTGAAACGCACTCAGGAACAATGCCGATGCCGCGCAATAGGGTAGCAGACGCCGTAGTGCAGGATGCATCAGTCCAGGTTCGATGAAGCTGTACGTGAACATCGCTCCTGATGCGACGGTCATCCCGAAGAGCAAGGTGGTCATCCAGCTCAACGTCATGGCGGGAGGGTCGAAGAAGACGACTGACAAGCTTGATGAGGTCACAATGGTCATCAGCAACGAGAGCGTCAGAGCCGAGTGCCAGAGAATAAAAGGTTCGCGCAGGATCCGATAGAACGCCCCATTGAAGATCAGAAGCATGGCGAGCATGCCCGCAAGGCCTGCAACGATCATGAGGGGTTGCATATCCTCGATGCTGTTGCCTGCGACATCCTCTGGTGCCAGGTATGCTCGCTCCAGTGTCATCCGGTGGCTAGGCAAGTCGATGGCGACGACGATTTGCCGCGTCGCATCGGTCACGCCAGGCAGGGGAGCCTTGAAATACCCACCGGCGGCCATTGAGCTGGGCAACGCTGCTGCGGAAACGGAGGCTTGCCGCACCGCCCCGTCCTGGTCGATTGCAAGCAGATGCACCGCCTTAAGTGCGCTCCGCCTTGAGAGAAAATATCGAGGCAGGTCATCGCCCGGCCTGAGATCGAAGCGAAGCAGCACTCGCTCGGAATCAATCGAGAATTTCCGGTCATCGCAGAACCACCGCTCCGCGGCCGAAGCTATGGTGATGACGTTCTCCGAGATGCGGCCGGATGCCCAGCAGGAATTGCGAATGTTGCTGGAATCAGCAGCGTGGGTCGATCCAACGCCCAGGTGCGTCAGCATCAACAGAAGCAGAAATACTTCCAATACAAGACTTCGAAACCCACCCCCAAGCATGAGGCTTTGGTATAATCAGACGCTTTCGATACCATTAAGCTTCGCAAAAAAAAGCGCCTGTTATCGGCTCGGCGAGGCTCGTTGAAATGCCCCGATCCAGCAATAGTGCCTGAACGCGAACAGCGACCCTTCCATTCTGGCGCGCGGCCGCGCTTCGTTATGGGCTGCAGCCGGACACGACAGATGTTTGAGATGGCCCTTGAGGTTTTGCGCCGATCGCGGCGCTAAGGTCGGTCGCCGCTTTCGATGGCGGCCGGTGCCTCTACCGGGTTCTCGGATGCGACGTGCTCCTCGGCAACGCTCAAATCCAGTTTCCCCCAGATCGATAGTTTTTCGCCGTTGGGTTTCAGCTTTCGGGAATGCTTGATCTCAACGATAAACGGTTTTGTCTGCTGACGCATTTTTCCTCCAGGCGACGAATCGCAATGCAACTCTTTCGCAACGCATTGGTCTCGCTAGCGAACCTTGCCCGAAGGTCGTGCGAGAAACGTGCGAGTATTCGTTGTGGCTGTGGCAGTGTGCTGCAGCGCGCTGCTTCTATTCGAGTAGGGGCGTGATTGCGCGCGTCGCCACTGTCAGATCCCTTTCCCCTCCGCCGCGGCTCCATGGGCGGGCTCGTGAGGCAGGTCTGATGGTAGAACGGCTGCGCCTCGCTCTTGTTCCCGCAACGGACTTTAGAAACTTTCATCAGCCTGGCTGAGACCCCGCTTTGACACATCAGAGTGGGGATCCCTGATCCACGCCGATGGGAACGCTTCGAAACAACTGGCGACGGAACGATTGTGCTGTGAGCGAGAGACCCATCGTCCGGCGTCGGCCCTACCCGTTGCCAGGTAGCAGAAATCGAAGCTGGTGACGCGAACGCGACGTTGGAGACACTCGAAAAAGTGGGCCGGCTCTTCGGCTTCGCAATGGGCTTCGTTCCGAAGTTAGCGCCGGAGCCTTGATCTGCTGTTTTCAGAATACACCGTTTGCGTCTTCCCTCCGCTTCCCAACTTTCATTGGCCACACCCTCGGGCAATGCCACTTCACCACGCGTATCATCCCCTCAATACCCAAGAATGTAGCTTTCTTACATTTTCTTTGACAGATGTAGATTTCCTCGCTATATCAACACTCATGCACGGCGAGTGAGACCTGAGAGCCCGGGAAGGCTTTCACAAAAGGGGGCCGTCGCTTTCATTTGGAGGAAATCAACATGTCACGCCGTTTCGCGCTGGCTTCAGCGCTCGCAGTCCTGTGCTCACACGTCTTTTCCGCCGGCAGCGCGAGTGCTGCGGCCATGACCGTCTATTGCCCGATGTCGGAAGACGACTGCGGTGCTGTGCTGAAAGCCTTCAAGGACGACACCGGGATCGAAGCGCAGTTCGTGCGCATCGGCGCCGGCGAGATCCTCGCGCGTATCCGGGCGGAGAAGAACAATCCGCAGGCGGGCCTTTGGCTTGCAGGAGCGGCCGACAACTTCATCCAGGCAGCCAGCGAGGGATTGCTCGCCGCCCACAAGGCGACCGGTATCGAGAAAGTCGACCAACGCTACACCGACAAGGAAGGTCGCTGGACACCGATCTCGCTGTCGCCGATCGTCTTTGCCTACAGCCAACAGGTTCTCGACGAGACCGGCGCCAAGCCGCCGACAAGCTGGAAATCGTTTGCAGACGCAACCTTCCAGCAGAGTGTGGCGCTTGCTCACCCGGCATCGTCAGGTACTGCCTATGTCGCTCTTGCTTCGATGGTACAGCTGTTCGGCGAGGAGGAGGCATTCTCGTTGATGAAGGACATCGACAAGAACGTGGTGCAATACACCCGTTCGGGTGTGGCGCCATCGCGCATGGTCGCCAATAACGAGATTGCGCTTGCCATGGCCTACACCCAGGACATCGAGGCGGCGATCGCTCAAGGGTATCCGGTTGGCTATTCTTTCCCCGAAGAGGGGACGGGCTTCGAGGTGAATGCTGCGGCCGCGATCGCCAACGCGTCGGACGAGCAGGCAAAGAGCGCCGCGGCGTTTCTGGACTGGGTTCTGACGGACAAGGGTCAGGCGGCTATCGGTGCAACGTTCCGTGGCCCGATCGTGCCCGGCTACAAGAACCCGGAGGCGAAGATCGATCTCTCCAACGTGAAGATGATCGACTACGACTTTACCTGGGCCGGTGAGAACCGCGCGCGGCTCCTGCAGCGCTACGAAAGCGACGTGCGCCACAAGGCCGACGCCAAGTAAGGCCGGCAAGGAGCCCCGACATGACCCTCGTCTCGCAAGCGACCCCGTCCGGCCGGACGGGGGCATCGCCGGCCTTCCTGCGAAAGATCACCATCGACCCATGGCTGTTCGGCCTCTTCGCCCTCGTCACGCTTTCGGTGCTGGTCTTCGCCGTCCTGCCCATCTTTACCGTCATGAAGCAGGCGGTCGTCACCGACCATGGCTTCGATTTCGCTGCGCTCGCCGATACGCTTTCCCAATCCTTCGTCTGGGAATCGCTGGTCAACACGCTGCTGCTCGGCGCCACCTCGGCGGTCATCGCCACCGCTGCCGGTTTCCTTCTCGCCTTTTCGGCGACGCGAACGACCATGCCCGGCAAGACCTTCATTCATGGCGTGGCGCTGCTTCCGATTATCTCGCCGCCGTTCGTGATGGCGTTGGCGGTCGTCATTCTTTTCGGCCGCTCCGGCCTCATCACCCGCGAGCTGCTCGGGATCCGCAATGCCAACGTCTATGGCTTCCATAGCCTGGTGTTGATCCAGTCGCTTGCCTTCACGCCGATCGCCTACCTCAACATTCGCGGCATGCTGCAGTCGATCGACAGCGCATTGGAGGACGCCTCCGCTTCCCTGGGCGCCTCACGCTGGACGACCTTTTCGCGGGTGACGCTTCCGCTCGTCACGCCGGCGATCCTCAGTTCAACCCTGCTCGTCTTCGTCAAGTCGGTTGAAGACTTCGGCAATCCGATGCTGATCGGCGGCAACTTCAACACGCTTGCCGTCGAGGCCTATTCGCAAATGGTGGGCTACTTCAATCTGCAGGCGGGCGCGCTGCTTGCGAGCCTCATGCTGGTCCCGTCCATGACGGCCTTCCTCATCCATCGCTACTGGGTGAGCAAGCGCAGCTATGTGACTGTCACCGGCAAGCCGACGGCCCAAACGATCCGGATCTCCGGCGCCGTCGTGATCCCGTTGACGATCCTGTGCTACGTGGTCGCCTTCACAATTCTCGCCTTCTATGTGACGGTGATCTACGTCTCGTTCACGAAACTGCCCGGCGTCGACAATACGCTGACGCTCGCCCACTACAAGACCGTCTTCACGGCGGGCTTCGAGACGCTCAGCAACTCGCTGCTGCTTGCGGGTGTTGCGACGCCGGTGACCGCGATTGCCGGCATGCTGATCGCCTATCTGCTCGTCCGCAAGGCTTTCCCGTGCAGCTTCCTGCTGCGTTGGGGGACGCTGTTGTCGTTCGCAGCACCGGGTACCATTCTCGGCATCGGCTATGTCAGCACCTTCAACGCGCCGCCTCTGCTCTTGACCGGAACCGCCTTCATCGTCGTTGCGGCGATGGTGGTGAAGAACCTGCAGGTCGGGATCGAGGCCGGCTCCAACCAGCTCCGCCAGATCGACAAGTCGATCGAGGAGGCGTCCACCGTCCTCGGTGCGTCCAACACACGGACCTTCTTCGAGATCACGCTACCGCTCCTGAAACCGGCGCTGTTCACGTCTCTCTCGTACGCCTTCACCCGCTCGCTGACGACGCTGTCCGCAGTGATCTTCCTCGTCTCCGCCAACTGGACGCTGATCACGGTCACCATTCTGTCGCAGGTTGAGACGCTGAAGCTCGGTGTCGCCGCCGCCTATTGCAGCATCCTTGTCTTCGTCGTGCTCGCCATTCTTGCGGTCATGCAGTTCCTCCTCACGTCGACCTCGAAGAGGTAAGCCCATGTCGAAAGTCATCTTCTCCAACATCAGCAAGCGCTTCCCGGGTGTCACCGGAGCGACCGCCGTCGACCGGCTGAACCTCACGATCGAGGAAGGCACGCTCGTCACGCTGCTCGGCCCGTCCGGCTGCGGCAAGACGACGACGCTCAGAATGCTTGCCGGCTTCGAGACTCCCAGCGACGGCACGATCACCATCGGCGGACGTGACGTCACCAACGTTCCCGTCAATGCGCGTAATGTCGGCATGGTGTTCCAGAGCTACGCGCTCTTCCCGCACATGAGCGTGCGCGAAAACGTTGAATACGGCGTGCGTCTGCTCAATCTGCCGCGCGCGGAGATGAAGGACCGCGTCGATTCCATGCTCGATACCATGGCGCTTGCCCAATACGCCGATCGCTCGCCCTCGCGGCTTTCCGGCGGCCAGCAGCAGCGTGTGGCGCTTGCCCGCGCCGTCGTCACGCAGCCGAAGGTGTTGCTGTTCGACGAACCGCTCTCCAACCTCGATGCACAGTTGCGCGAGCGCATGCGCGATGAACTGCGCGCTATTCAGTTGCGCCTCGGCATTACGAGCCTTTATGTCACCCATGATCAGAGCGAGGCGATGGCCATCTCCGACCGCGTGGTGGTGATGCGCAACGGCGTCATCGAGCAGGGCGACACGCCGCTCAACGTCTACTCCCGCCCCGGAACCGGCTTTGTCGCCGAGTTCATGGGCAAGGCAAATCTTCTGCGCGGCAAGGTCGAGACTGCAGACGCTGCGGTCGTTCGCGTGCGGATCACATCCACCATGGCCTTTGATCTTTCGAACGAAGGTCGCGTCTTCAGACCGGGCCAGGAGGTGCGCTGCGTGGTGCGGCCGGAGCACATCCGGGTCGAACCCGAGGGCACGATGGAGGCAAAGGTGCGCCGCGTCGTCTTCCAGGGCGCCTATGTCGAATATCTGACCGACCTCGAAGGCCAGGAATGCATCTTCCTCGATACCGAATACTATCGGACGGGCGTTGCCGAAGTCGGCCAGACGCTGCGCCTTTCCGTCGATAGCAGGCCTGTCTGGATCCTGCCGGAAAATGAAGCCGACGCCATGGGAAAAGCCGCATGACCCTTAACCAAGCCATCCGCCATGATCTGCACCGGGTAATCGTGGACGTCGCTCACGAAGCCGCGCTTGCTGCCGGCGCCGTTGCCCGCAAGGGCTTCCTCGAGGCTAGTCCGGAGACGCTGCAAACCCAGCAGAAGGCCGGGTTCTTTGACATCGTTACCGCCTCAGACAAGGCGGCGGAAGCTGCGGCCTGCGAGATCATCCGGACGCGGTTACCGGCATCACGGATCCTCGGCGAAGAAGGTGGCCTGCAAGGCGAAGGCGATACGACCTGGATCATCGATCCGATCGACGGCACCAGCAATTTCGCCTCCGGCCTGCCCTTCTTCTGCGTCTCGATCGCGGCGTACCATGTCGGCGAACCGATCTGCGGCATCGTCTATGATCCGATCCGCGAGGAGCTCTTCCTGGCGACCGGCGGGCAGCTGTCATTGAACGGGAGTGAGGTGAAGCCTTTCCTGCGTGGGCGCATCGACCGCGAAGTCGAACTTTTGAGCAATGCTCCCTATGAGGGAGAGCGCCCGTCGCGCGCGGCACAGGAGGCACATGCCGATCTTGTCAATTCCTTCCGTGCCGTGCGCCGTCTCGGCTCGTGCGCGCTGCATCTCGCCTATGTCGCTTGCGGCCGCGCGGCGGTCGCCTACGAATCGAAATTCAGCGCCTGGGATATCGCGGCCGGCATCCAGCTCGTCGAGGCGGCCGGAGGTCTCGTCGTGGTCCAAGATGGTGGGGGTCGGTCGCTTCACCCGCGCGACGAGACACTCGGATCGGTGAAGAGGCTCGTTGTGGCGCAGGCCGGTTTTGACTATCAATCGTCCTGCCTGTCGAAGCTCATGGCTGATGGGACATTGTGATCCTCATGTTCAACAATCCCTCTATGCCGGAACGAAGGGTTCCATGCTCGATCTGATCAGGCAGTCTCTCTCGCAGTTCACCCCCGCCGAGCGCAGGATCGCCGAGGCGATCCTCGACACTCCGAGCACGGCGATCACCTGGTCGATCACCGACGCGGCGCGCATCGCCAATGTCAGCGAGCCCTCCATCATCCGGTTCTGCCGGCGACTCGATTGCGATGGCTTTCCGGATTTCCGCCTGAAGCTCGCCCAACAGCTCGCCGTGCGCCAGGCGCCGCCAAGCCCGGTGGAGGGCGGCGGCGACCCGTTTACGAGCCTCGTCGATGACGTTTTCAACCGCGCCGCAGAATCCTTGCGCGAGGCCCGTCATGATCTCGACCTGGAGACACTTCGTCGTGCCGTCGAACTGCTCGCCAGGGCCCGCCGCATCGACGTCTACGGTTATGGCGGCTCCGGCTTCCTCGCTGGCGAAACGCAACACCGCCTTGCCTCGCTGGGTGTCGCAAGCGTTGCCTATTCCGATCCGACCTTGCAGATGGTTTCGGCACCCCGCTTGACGGGAGAAGATGTGCTCTTCGTCCTCTCCTTCTCCGGCCGCACGAGCTACCTTATTTCGAACATGGAGATTGCGAAGAAGGCTGGCGCACGTATAGTCTCCATCTCTCCCGGCGGCTCCGTCGTCGCCTCCCTTGCCGATGAAAACATCAATCTCAACGCCTACCGCGCCTCAACCCATCCCCTCATCGTGCCGACCGGCCGCGCTCCGATGTATGTGATGCTGGACGTGCTCTTTGCCCTGCTTGCGCGTAGATGCGAGGAAGGCGCTTGATAAACCGGACCGAGGAAAATTGACATGGAAGCGACTTTTTCTCCAGTGCTGACCGTTTGTGGGATCGACGAATTGCCGGGCCAAAGCAGTCGGAACGTGACCCACGTCCTGTCGATTGTCGATCCTGAACTCCCGGAACTGGAGGCCTTCGGCGCTTATGGCGAGCATCATCGCACGACCTTGCGCTTCCACGACATCATTGCTGCAGCACCGGACCGGGTGATGCCTCACCCGGACCATGTCGAGGCGATCCTGCGCTTTGGTGCCGACTTCCTGGCACGCGAGAACAAGCAGGCGTCGAGCCATGTTCTGGTGCATTGCCATATGGGCGTGTCGCGCTCGACCGCCGCGATGCTGACTTTGATGGCGCAGGCAAACCCGGATGCATCAGGCGAGAGCCTCTTTGCCCGTCTTGCGGCCATCCGTCCGCAGGCCTGGCCGAACTCTCAGATGATCGGCTTTGCCGATGAACAACTCGGCCGCGGAAGCGAACTCACCACCGCGCTTCGCCGCCACTACGGTCGCCAGATCAAGAGCCGTCCGGAGTTTGCCGAATGGATGACTTCGCTCGGCCGCGAGGCGGAGTTGAAGATGGCCATGCTTGGCTGACGTCGACGGCGAGCTAGTCGGCCTTTCGCAGGATCTTGCGCGCCCGTTCGGTGATCGGAGTATCGACCATGCGTTCGTCATATTTGAAGGCGAGCCGCGGACCTCCGCGGCCTCAGATGCACCGAGGGGTCCAGGGTCTAGGCGATCTCTTTCTCCGAGGGAGAGAATGCGGCATTCATGATCGGCACGCCGGAAGGGTGAAAGCAGGTTGATTCATGGAAGCCGTGGCGGCTTGCTTCCTGTGACGCCAGTTTGAGGGCTTTGCGATCCTGATACTCGGCAATGGTCGTCAGGGTGGCGCTTCGGCCGCCAGATGGACCAACACGTCTGGAAAAGGATCAGCGCCCATGCGGGTGGTGAGGTCTCTTCCTCCCGTCAAAAGGCCGAGCACGCGTTCGTGACGCGCAATCGCGCGCGCCTCAAGCACCGCGCCCACATCCTCGATCATCGCTGGCATGTGAAGTCGTTCATGCTGAAGTTTGCGCTCCTCCCTCCGAGCCACGCAGCAAGTTCTGAATGATTCGTGTGTACCCGCATTTGGAACAAAGATGCCGAAAGCGCCGGCAGGGCACGCCGCGACAGCGTCGTCCTTGCGCAGTTCCGGCCCGGCGTTGATGCGTCGACCAAATGTGGAACGCAACGGACGGGGGCAGTCGATCCCGCTTCTCCTTCGGACCACTATGTTGAAGCTCCTGCGGCGGCCCTTTTCCCGCCCTTTGCGCGACGCGAATTCCCGCTTTCCCGCTGACGCGGCGCTGTGCTGAAAGCTCCGATACGCTTCGTTGTTGGTCGACCGATCGACCCCGATCGGTCGAGGGGGCCGAGGGTCTTTGCCCCTTCTCTCCCCCAAACAGTCTTTCGCCCACCTTCCTTCGCTTGCGCTTTCGTGCAGGCGGTTCCCCGCAAAGACTGTTTTCCCCCTCCGTCCCCACCGCTCGCGCGGCCCCGGGAAGCAGGACGCGGCCTGCTTCGCGGTCCGACGGAAAAGGAGAAATGACAATGAGCATCTACGCCAAAACTGCCCGCTTCGACACAGGTCGTGCCCTCACCGTTGACGAGATGCGTGCCATCGCACCCTCGATATTTGCAACCTCGGCGCATGAAAGCCGCTCCGAGCGCTTCAAGCCGATCCCAACAATTGAGATCCTGCGCGCTCTCATAAAGGAGGGCTTCATGCCGGTCGGAGCGCGCCAGTCTGTTAGCCGGACGGAAGGAAAGGCGAACTTTACAAAGCACCTCATCCGGCTTCGCCGTCTCGATAATGGCAACGTCTATCACGTCGGAGTTACCGTTTGCGAAATCCTCTTGAAGAACGCCAATGACGGAACAAGTGCATACGAGTTGCTCGCAGGCCTTTTCCGCGTGTGCTGCCTCAACTCGCTAGTTGCGCAAACGGGAACAATCGACGCGATCAAGGTCCGACATTCCGGTGATGTCCAAGGCAAGGTGATCGAGGGCACCTATCGCGTACTGGGGGAGGCGGAACGCACTCTCGCGGCGCCGCAGGACTGGTCAGGCTTGAAAATGGGGCGTGAGGAGAGGGAGATCTTGGCCGAAGCTGCACATCTCGTCCGATTTGGCGATGCCGCAGGCGTTGCGGCGAACCCGATCAAATCGGAGCAATTGCTGGTGCCTCGCCGTATCGAGGACCAGGCCGAAGATCTGTGGACCGTGTGGAATGTCGTGCAGGAGAACAGCATCAAAGGCGGTTTGCGCGGTGTAAGGCGTGACGAATTCGGCAGAGCGCGCCGATCGACATCGCGCCCGATCAACGGCATCGATCAGGACATCAAACTCAACAAGGCTCTTTGGCTCATTGGGGAGAGGATGGCCGCGTTGTTGCACCGCTGACCTTCTATCCGCTGACAATCCTCGCGTTCGGTAACCCAACTGGACGCGAGGCCATCCCGTGTCTTGAGGGGCGCCCCAAAGCCCCGCCCCTCAAACTCCCCTGCCCACCCGGAAACCTATCAGCAGTGAGGCCGCCCGTATTGACCTGGAGAGTTTTGACTGGTCTGTCGAACGCGGTCGGCACAGGAGCTTCGGATTGGTGCCGCGCTTTGGCATCCGTCAGGCAACTGAAGGGCGCTTGCTGTGGAGTTGATCGCCGGCATCGAGGGGCTCCGATGGACCCTGTTCTGCCGAGATGACTGCAGGCGGCTCGTCGGATAGGCGCAGGTCCAGTTTTCCCCAGATCGATGCCTTCTGCGTCTTGTCCCGCGGTTTTCTGGACTGCTTGATTTCGACGATGAACGGTCTTGTCTGCTGACGCATATCTCCTCCGGGCCACGAATCGCTATCGAACGATTTCGTGTAAAGGCATTCGCAGCTCTGCCTTGATCGAGGATGGAGATAGCAATGGCGAACGTCGGTTCCGACGGCATTGCTGGAACTGGAGAGCCGCTGAACGTTCTGGACCACTGTTGGACCTACTTCGTCACTATTGCCGCGTTTCCTTCCCGTTACGGTCCTCCCTCCGCGGCCTCGATGAGGCGTGTCTGACCGGAAAACGGCTGGCGCCTCGATCGTTCTTCCGCAACGGCAAGCGCACTTTTCTTGCCCCTGGCGGCTCGGGCCGCCATTCCGTGCCAGCCAACAAAAGTGCGCCTTGCCGTCCTCCATTTCATTGCGGCCCAATGGGTGCGGTCCGATCGTCCCCGGTCCTTTCGACAGCCATCGAGGCCGCGAAGGGCGCGGCCCGAAACAACAGAAAGGAACTTCGACATGGCAACCATCGGCACTTTCACCTCGACCGAAAATGGCTTCAACGGCTCGATCCGCACCCTGGCCCTCAACGTCAAGGCCCGCATCGCCCGGATCGAATCTCCCTCCGACAAGGGCCCACACTTCCGCATCTACGCCGGTAACGTCGAGTTCGGAGCGGCCTGGCAGAGGAGCTCCGAGCAGACCGGTCGCGACTACCTCTCGGTCAAGCTCGATGATCCAAGCTTTCCCGCTCCGATCTACGCGACGCTTGCGGAAGTCGAAGGTGAGGATGGCTACCAGCTGATTTGGTCGCGGCCCAACAGGGATTAAGCCGAACGGGCCCCGCCTTCGGGCGGGGCCTCATTCCGTGCAGCAATTACGGGATTGATGTTCCGTAGCTGAGTGGCGGGCTGCTGGTCGACACCCACGTGCTTCACCGCGTCGCTCTCGTCGGGGAAGCGATGGGTCATGCGCTGCCCCGCCGAGCCGATACGACCCCACCACCCCGTGAGACATGCTTGACCGAACAGGTTCAACGAAATGTCAATGGCGTAATATCTGGCCATGTTCTTCGCCGGATCCTTGCGTTCGGCATATAGGTGGTAGGGCTGAATGAGCATGGCATGAGAATCGCCGATGCTCAGAATCTCGTCCAACGAGAGTTTTGAATCGATCCCGGCTGATTGATTCATATTCGTGATGGGACGAGCCTGGAAAGTTCAGGTAGGCTCCGACGGCGCATGAAGCCTCTTCTGTGCGACGCAGGCTCGCATGTCCTTGCGCCTGAACCATATGGCGCGACCGCATCGAAGCGGCGCATTTCCCGCGGCAAAGACGATCTGCTCGTCAGCGCGCATGCGCAGCACTTCGTCCGGTTGGATGAGCGGCCGGGCAGCAAGTTGCTTTGAGCGGGTGCGTGACGATCCACGTGCTTGAAAGCTGCGGCTGACATGATCGACTTCGACGGTCGTCGTGCCGCAGCGCCTTGATACATATTCGGCCGTCTCGGGATCGTTGATCGCAGCGAAGGAGACCCAGCTCGCACTCTCGAACCATTTGCTGGTTGCGTCGCGGCCGCCGAAGGTCTCGCGCATCTGGCCGATCGACTGAAAGATCAGCGTGAGCGAGATCCCGTACTTGCGGCCGGTGTCGCGTGCCGTTTCAAGAATGCGCAGGTAACCGAGGCGGGCAACCTCGTCGAGAAGAAACAGAGCCAGGTCGCCGTCAGAGCGATTGCGATTGTAGATCGCGTTCACGAACGAGCCGATAATGACGCGAGCAAGGCCGGAATGTGTTTCCAGCGTCTTCAGATCGATGTTGATGAAGACATCAAGCGATCCGGCCAGAAGCTGCTCGGTCGAGAAACTCCTGGATGACACCAGACCTGCGTAGTTCTCGTAGGAGAGCCAATGGGTTTCCTTGACTGCGTTCGCGTAGACGCCCGAAAAGGTCTCCGGCGTCATGTTGACGAATGCGGCGACATTTTCCCTCACGAAGTCCGAACTCGAGTTCGCGTGGATGGTCTGGAGCCGCTCGCGCAGCTTCGGCTCAGGTTCTGCGAGATTCCTGCGAACTTGCCTCAGCGTCTGGTCTTCCTTGCGGGTGTGGCCGGAGAGGCAGACATCGGCGATGAGCGCGGTCAGCAGCTGCAGTCCGGACGCCCTGAAGAAGTCGTCACGCACCCCGATTGAGCGGCCGCTGTCGCTCATGATCCAGGAGGCAACCGCGGCGATATCCTCCTCCTTGCTTCGGCCGTAGCGGCCGATCCAGTCCAGGGCATTGAAGCCCGCGTCGGGCTTTTTGGGATCGAGGATCCGAACGTCTCGGCCAGCGGCTTTTCGATGGTCGACGACCATGGGGGCCACTTCATTGGAGGGATCGAGAACGACGAGCGTACTCCCCCATTTGAGCGCCGTCGGTACCGTTACCGAAGTGGTCTTGAACCCGCCTGACCCCGCAAAGACGATCCCGTGCGACGAGCCGAAAGAGCCGTCGAAGCATAGCAGCGGAGACCAGCCGGCAGCGCCCCAGGTCTCGCGCTTGTCTGCGCGAAACGGAATGGCTGCGACGCCATCTTCATCGACCCGGTAGCCTTCTCCTATCACGATGCCCGCCACCTCTGGAAAGAGCTTCTTCGCATACGAAAGCTTCATCCATTCGGCTTCTCCGTAGATGGCGCGCTTCCCGTAGACGCGCTTCGGCGCAGATTTGGGGAAGGCGGCATTTCCGATTATCGCGACCCGCAATGCGAAGGTCGATGATAGAAGCGCCGCCACGGCTCCGACGAGCGCTGCCGGTTCAAAGTTCAGCGTGTGGAATTGCCAGGACTGAGCGTGGCTTGTGTCTGTAAAGCCGACGACGAGGACGACAGCGGCAGCGGTCAGCCCTCCCCCGAATACGGCCCATCCTGCAAGGCGGATGTTGGCGGATCCGGCCGCCGCGAACAGGAAAATGGCACCGACGACCGCGGCGGAAACAGAGGGGATGGCGATGCCCGCTCGGATCAATGCCAAACGTTCGGGCTCTCGTCCCGCGAAAGACGACAGCCAGTCGCCGGCGCCTTGTGTTGCGACAAGAGCAAGGGCCATCAAGGCAAATGGCGAGGCTGCAAGTGCGATCCTACTCACGACCATTTCGAAAGGCCTCCGCACCGATTTGCGTTAGCCGACTGCGCTCGCCATCGTCGACCTTCAGGCGCTGACCAAGATCGATCAAGGCGCCGAGGAGAAGCGCGCGCGTCTCGTAGCGCAACCCCGCTTTGATAAAGAGACCGCCGAGTTCGATCTTCTCCCGCGTGTCCTTCCTCCGGGCGTCGCGTGTGCTTGCGCGTGCCATTCGCTCAAGCCTTTTCATTGCGGCCCTCAGGCGCACCAGGCGTGAGCGACGAGGACTTGCTCCCTTGGACTGCCGTTCTCCCGCCTTCGCGAAACCGTGCCGCGAGTTTTTCGAAGGCGGATTGCAGTTCGAGTTCATCGACCTCGATCTCTCCGAGGCCGGCCTTCAGTGCGATGCGGCCGATCCGTTCGGCTTCGCGGGTTTCGGCCTGCCTCAACTGTTCCTGGAGCTTGGCGATCTCTTCGCGGATCCTCGAAGCAGGCTTTTTCATTCCGATCGTCCTTTCGTGCGTTGGAGCGGCACGAAATTCGGTTAGACGGGCCCGTTCATCCAGGGACAAAAGTGTCCGTTGGCTTGGCCAATGCCTTTGAGGATCATCCCGGCCGTTCCGAAGGAGCGGCATCCAAGCGCGCATTGCGATGTCGGGCAGTCTGACCGGATGGTTTTCCCCGGTGATGCAAAAGCGAATGAACTGGAAGAGCTCATCGTAGCGGTGCCGTCGCGCCCCCACGCCTTGATCGAGCTCTCGCGTCTGCATGCGGCGAAGCGAGATCCAGTTTGCCAGATACTGCTCGACCTCACGGGTGCGGGTCCGAAAGAGATCAAGCGCCGTGTCGGCGTGGCCCTTCTTGCGACTTTCCGGGTCGGCGTAGACATACCTCCCGAGTCCGCGTCGAGATGCTTCCAGGGGACGTTGGGTGAGGATGAGGGCATGGCGGCTCTCGAAATGTGCCCCTTCCCTTTCGAAATGTGCCCGGCGCTCGGCATCGATCGCACGTGCTATCGGATCTGGAAAATGCGATCGGTCGGCATCCGGATAGGTGGCGGCGACCAGGCGGACAGCTTCTACCTGGATCATCCAGCCAGATCCCAAGCGAGCGAGAACCGTGTTGATCTGCCGGGATATATCGTTGCGCTCGATGTCCGTAGCGCTCTCGCTGTCGGGGCCTGCGAAGTACCATCCGGCCATTAGCGAGCCGTCTTTCAAGAGAATGATCCCGTTGTCGACGAGAGCTGCATAAGGCACGAGGTCGGCAAACGAAGGATCGGGTGAACGGAAGCGCGCCAAGTTGACCATCGCGACACCTTCAGCCCTTTCGCCACGGGGTCGACGTCGGACGGTAGGTCCGCCGATAGCGCACGTGACGCATGTAGATCTTGCGCATGAGGGGATCAGCCTTTGCCATGCGCCTGAGGGCGCCGATTGTGAGGACCCAGAGGGCGAGGCCGAACAGCGCCGAATAGACGGTCAGAACGACGAAGATCAGGATGACCGTTGCAAGCCCCGTGGCGAGGACGAGCTCGCGATCGGCACCCAGCACCAGGTTTGGGCGCGAGAGGGCACGATGGATGCGGTTTCGCTCAAGGTGTGAGAACGCCTCAGGCATCGCTCGCGCCTCCCAGCTTGTCGAGGCCGAAGGGGGCGACCAAGGCATGGTCGCCAATCGACGCACCGGTCGCACCGAACAGCTGGACGATTTGCGTCGCGCCGAGCAGCAGGCCGGCGACGAGCACGATGTAGAACAGGCGCCTGGCAAAATCGTTGAGTTCGCCGCCGAAGATCAGCATACCGCCGGCGACGGCGACCGCAGCAAGAGCGATGAAACCGGCGACGGGGCCCGTGATCGATTGCTGGATTTGCTCAAGCGGACCTTCCCAAGGAAGTCCACCGCCCGACCCGGCGAGCGCCGGTTCCCCGCTCGAGAAAATCAGGAGGCTCGCGAGAGCCACCCTGGTGAAACGTCTATCATGCCACATGTCGTTCCCCTTCCTGATAAGGCTCCAGCCGATAGGCCGCCCCGTCGTATCCAACGACGCGCATTGGATCTCCCAATCGACGGCCGGTAGCCGTGCGTTCAATCGAAACGACGAGATCGACTGCTTCGGCAATGACGTCGTGCATCGGCTGCCGGCTTGTCTCCGCCGTGAGCTGCTCGAGCCTACGAAGGGCCGAACGCGCGGAATTGGCGTGCACCGTCGCAATGCCTCCTGGGTGTCCGGTGTTCCATGCCTTGAGGAGCGACAGGGCTGCCGCGTCGCGAACTTCGCCGACGATGATGCGATCGGGGCGCAGCCTGAGTGTGCTTTTGAGCAGGCGCGACATGTCGATGTCGTCACTGGTCCGCAGCGGAAGGACGTTGTGCGAGCCGCATCGGATCTCGACCGTGTCTTCAAGGATGATAAGGCGGTCATCGGGCGCGGCGGTCGCGATCTCCAGGATGAGCGCATTTGCCAATGTCGTCTTGCCAGAGCCGGTCCCACCTGAGACGAGAATGTTGAGGCGTTCGGCAACAGCTCTCGTCAGAAGCCGAGCGTGTTTCGAAGTCATGAAACCGTCGACCACATATTGCTCGAGGGGAATAAGGCGCGAAGCGCGTTTGCGTATGGAGAAGGAGGGTGCGGCGACGATAGGCGGCAGCAAACCCTCGAAGCGGTGGCCACTGTTAGGCAACTCGGCCGATACGATTGGCCTGCGTTCGTCGACCGCTGTGCCGGTCGCGTGCGCAATGCTGCCAATCGCGACCTCGGCAGCGGCAGCAGCCACTTGGCCAAGATGCGTGATCGATTGGCCGAGGCGCTCCACATAGAGGTTGCCGTCCGAGTTAAGCATGATCTCGATGACGTTTGGGTCATCAAGCGCTGCCCGAATGTTAGGACCAAGGGCATCCTCGAGCTTGCGCACGAGCCGGGGCAGGGAACGGCTATACGTCACGACGACACCGTTGGCTCGGATTTCAAGAAACGGTTGAGATCCGACAAATATCCGGGTGGTTTGATCCGCCCGAAGATTTCCCGGTTCACGGCGAGAATGCCGGCGAGTGCCTTGCCTTTTCCTATTGTCTGCGGTGACCCCAGCCGGCGAAGCGACCATCCCGCGCGCCCAAGGATGCGCTCGATGGCTAGGTCGGTCACTGTGACGACCTCGGTGTGCTCGCGCGAAAGGCACCATTCGAGGATGCCGGCGAACATCAATCGGGTAACGTGATGAAGTCCGATTCGGCCCTTTCGTTCGATCGTGGTGTCGACACAAAAGCGTGAGCTCTCGACCATTCGAGCGTGCGGGGAAAACGTCTGGTCCTCGACGAGTTGCGGGAACACCGACGAAAGCATTGTCTTTCCCGTCGCCGGGAGGAGGCGCACAGAGCCGACGACGTCATTCCTTGCAGTTATCGCCAGGATGTAGATTGGGTCGAGTTCGTCAAAAGGGTCACGTTCATGACCGTCGCGGGTAAGGACCTTCCAGCCCAGACGCCCGTCGAAGACGTTTGCGCGGAGCGCGAACATCCGATCGAGGAGGGGCCTGATGTCGCTCGAACTGCCATTCTTTATGGCAATGATCTTCATTGGTCGTTCTCCTCCGTTACTTGCAGGAGAAGTGCTACGACTGAGGGCAACGCCGCGAGGGGCAAAAATGTCTCCGAGATTTCGCCTCATGAATTGCAGTGGATTCGAGTACGGTTAGTCAGGATCATCGGTGGCGACGTGGACTTCGTCGCCACCGTGCGCTGATCGTCTGAAAGTTCCCCGCGGGGGACTATTCGGGCCAGTCCGGTCCCTACACGTGTCGGTGGGGCGTGATCGCACGCCGTCGGAGTTTCTGGCCGGGCCTTCTGCGCGACGGGTCCGAGACCTTGTCACCTTGGTTTCATCGAAGTTCCCCGCGGGGAACTTTTGGATGAGCCCCTTATACAAGCGGTTTAGGTTGGTGGTATTAGAGCGCCCCAGGCACGCTCGGGTTGGAGCGGTTCATCGAGAAAGTGGCCCGTGCTCTTTCGAGATCGTCAGGAAGTTCCCCGCGGGGAATTTTGGCAGTGCCGACTTAACTGGCCGCGCCGTCACCCCTAGAATATGCCGCCCTCCAAAAGTTCCCCGCGGGGAACCTCTCTGTGAAAGCGACGGTGGAAACCTTGATGGCCCGCCGCCAGCGGTTCGCCGTCTGGCTTGGCGGCTTATGGAACGGTGTTGGCTCCTTATCGTATGCCGAATTCGCCAGATGAGAGATTTGACCCCGATGTATAGAGGGCGGCCTGTGATCTCGCAGTCCTGTGAAGGAACGAGAGCCGAAAGTTCCCCGCGGGGAACTTTTAGGCAGAACAGACCCAATTGCGGTCAGTCTGCGCTGCGGGCTGTGGATAGCTGGCACGCTCTTAATTTCGATCGTCGCGAAGCTCCCCGTCGGGAAAAATGGCTGCCGACGCCTATGGTTCCTTTCGTCGTCCCGTAGCGGTCTGCCTGAGGTAACGAAAGTTCCCCGCGGGGTGTGCGAGGCCGCAAATCAGGTCATATTGGCGGCAGTCGGCGGACATTTCGTCGTGGTTTTCCGCGGGGATCGTTCGTTGGCGGGCCGGCCCGAAAGCGTTTGGATTAATGGCCAGCTGTGGATGACCCGTTGCCGGCGCATTGCGGTTCGTTTCTTGGTTGGCCCTCGAAAACCGGAAGTTCCCCGCGGGGAACTTTCCGCAAAACCGGGTGGCTGGCTGCCGGTAGCCCGTTGGCGCCTGACGGTCGCCGCCGCTGTTTTGCGGGTTCTGGTGTTTCGCGAAACTGGAAGTTCCCCGCGGGGAACTTTTCGAATGGACCTGTTCACAGCTCGATTGCACCGGCATGCCATAATTGATGCGCCTGCCCGAATCGGGGTACCCCTTAGTTGCGAAGAAAATCCGAAACTTCGGGTTTTTGAGTAGTTACGTGGTTGTTAGCGGATCGTTAACCACAGCGCCCGTTAAGTAGCGACAGTGACCACCGAGGATTCTTATTCATGACGCGACATCTCAGCAGCCTTTCCTTCATGGAGAATTTCTCCAGCAAGCTCGAGTTGGCGTTGAGCAATCTGAGCATGGCGCAGTTTCCGCCAGATGCGCGGCGCAGCATGCGCAAGTTTACCTCGACCGAGGTCGCTCAGCTCCTCGATGTGACCGAAGCGTATATTCGTCAGGTCGCGGCGAAAGAGCAGGGGCCTTCGCCCGAAATCGCCAACGGCCGCCGTCTCTACACGTTGGAGCAGGTCCTCGAATTGCGCTTGGCGCTCGCCGCCAACGGACGCAAGAAATGGATGAACCCTCGCCGCACCGGAAGCGAGCAGTGCCAGATCATCGCGGTGACCAACTTCAAGGGCGGCTCGAGCAAGACGTCGACGACGATCCACCTTGGCCATTATCTGGCGCTGCGTGGTTATCGCGTGCTGGCCGTCGATCTTGACCCGCAGGCATCCCTGACCGCTCTGCACGGCAATCTACCGAACTTCGACTACCGGGGAGGGGACACGCTCTACTCCGCAATCCGGTTCGAGGATCCGATTCCGACGCGGTCGATCATTCATCAAACGCACATTGCAGGTTTCGACGTCATTTGCGCCGGTCTCGAACTGACCGAATTCGAGACTGCAGTTGCACTGGAAATGCGGCGGGCTGGCGGAACAGGCTTCCTGCTTCGCGTTTCGCAAGCCCTCGAACAGGTTGCCGACGACTATGACTTCATCCTCTTGGACTCGGCGCCCTCGCTGAACTTCCTGACGCTTTCGTCATTGACGGCGGCGACCGGTGTCGTCATCCCGGTTCCAGCCCACATGCTGGATGTTGATTCCACGGCGAAGTTCCTCGAGCTCGCTGCTTCCTACATGCAGATTCTCGACGAAGTGGGAACATCGGCTCAGTGGGATTTCGCAAAGTTCCTGGTCACCAAGTTCGAGCCCAACGACCATCCTCAGGCCAACATGTCCGCACTCATGCGCCAGGTGTTCGGTGAGGATCTACTTTTGAACTCCGTCATCAAGTCCACTGCCGTTGCAGATGCGCTCACCTGGAAGCAAAGCCTCTATGAGGTACAACGGACGCGCTTCTCCGCACCGAAGACCTATGACCGCGCCATCGAGTCCATCAATGCGGCGAATGCCGAACTGGAAGCCCTCTTTCGGAAGGCATGGGGGAGAGAATGAGCCGTAAGGATTCCAAAGGTCTTTTTGCAAACGTCCTCAATCAGCTCGACGCGACGCCTGACAGGGCGGGGGCCCAAAGGACGACGTCTCCGCATCTGCTGAAAGTCGCAGCCGGGGTCAGGCAGATCCAGGAACGTAGCGAGCTTGCAGAGCGGCTCTTAAAGGATGGCGGACAGATCATAGAGCTCGATCCGGAAGACGTCCTTGATTCAGCCATTCCAGATCGCTTTGCCTCGGCTTATGAGTCGGCCAACCTTACAGAACTCGTTCAGTCGATGGCTGAGCACGGACAGAGCACGCCAGGCCTCGTTCGGTCGGTCCATGGCGCACCCAAGCCGTTTCAGATCGTGTTCGGGCGCCGTCGTCTTGCTGCGGCCAGGCTGCTGGGTGTCAAGTTCAAGGCGATCGCCCGGGACCTGAGCGATGAAGATGCAATCGTTCTGCAGGGCGAAGAAAACAGCAACCGCTTCGATCTCTCCTTTATCGAGCGGTGCCTGTTTGCACGCGCGCAAGAAATCGCCGGCTTCAGCCGCGACGTCATTAGTAAGTCGCTCAACACCGGAAAGGGCCATGTCTCGGAGATGATCCGTCTGGCAAGCGCGTTGCCCCATGACGTGCTGCAGGAGATCGGCGCCGCACCAGACGTCGGCCGTCGGCGCTGGGTGGATTTCGAAGCGAAGTGGTCATCACATGACGCAGCGCTCCAAGTGGCTCAGTCGGCACTGGCGAAAGAAGACGTTCGCAACGCGGACACCAACGCCCGTTTTAAAAGCGTCTTCGAAGCACTTTCCGACAAGGCCGAGGGGGCACTTTTGTCCGTTGACGCGCCCCAGCTCGTTGCGCACGGTCTCGTGCTTGGGCAGGTAAACCACGGGAAGTCCGGTTCGAAGCTTGCATTCAACAAGTCCGTACCGAGTGGTTTCGTCGATTTCGTCGCCGAGCAGATCGAACACCTGCATGATCAGTTCATGCAGAGGAATGCCCGATAGGGCGTGATAGTTGAAAGCTGGAAGATAACCGCAAAAGAAAAAGGCCCCCAAACGTTGCCGTCGTGGAAGCCCTTCTCAGTGTTGTAGCAAACCGAGAATCGCATTTCCCCGAATCCCCGTCAAGAGTCTTTGGCACCGTTTTTGGTGAGCAGGTTTCTTTTGCCTTCGAAGAGAGGTGAAGGAAAATGCAAGGTGGAAATGTGACGACGCCCTTTGGGCGGCGGTCGATTTCGCTTGCCCATGTGAGAGGGCAGTTGCGGACGGCCGAAATCAAATCCGGGAAAAGCGTCGACAAATGGAAGGTGTTTCGCGACGCTTGCGAGGCGAGGGCCGCGCTCGGTGTACAGGATCGTGCCCTGGCAGTGCTGGATGCACTGCTGACGTTCTATCCGGAGAGTGAGCTTTCCGAAGACCGTGGTCTGGTGGTGTTCCCTTCGAACGACCAACTGTCGGTTCGCGCTCACGGCATTGCCGGAACGACGTTGCGCCGGCATCTGGCAGCCCTGGTCGAGGCCGGATTGATCCAGCGGAAGGACAGTGCCAACGGCAAGCGCTACGCGCGCAAGGGCAATGCAGGCACGATCGAGGAGGCTTTCGGCTTCAGTCTGGCGCCTTTGCTGGCGCGCGCCGAAGAACTTGCACATCTGGCCCAGCAGATTGCTGCCGAGCGCAGGCGGTTTCGTGCGACGAAAGAGGCCCTGTCGATATGCCGACGCGACGTTCGCAAACTGCTCAGCGCGGCGATCGAAGAAGGAGCCGCCGGCGATTGGGACCGTATCGAGGACATGTTTATCGAGCTAACCGGACGTATTCCACGCACCCCGACGGTCACGGATATCGAACCGATCCTCGACGAAATGCAACTGTTGCGCGACGCGATTGTCAACCGGCTGGAAATTCAGGAAAATTCCGAAAATTTGGACAGTAATGATGTCCGAAATGAACGCCACATACAGAATTCAAATACCAAATCCATCCATGAACTTGAACCTAGCTCTCGAAAAGAGCAGGGGGCGAAGTCGAGGCCAGAAATCCGGCCGGTGCGGGAGCCGATAAAGGCGTTTCCGTTGGGCATGGTGCTGCAGGCCTGCCCGCAGATCCGCGACTATGGACCGAATGGCGCGATCGAGAGCTGGCGCGACCTGCTGACGGCCGCCGTCCTAGTTCGATCGATGCTCGGGGTCAGTCCGAGCGCCTATGAGGAGGCCTGCGGGATCCTTGGGGCGGAGAACGCAGCCGCCGTCATGGCCTGCATTCTCGAAAGGGCAGGGCACATCAACTCGGCCGGCGGCTATCTGCGCGACCTGACACGAAGGGCCGAGCGCGAGGAGTTTTCGCTGGGACCGATGCTGATGGCGCTGATGCGGACGAGTACCGGGCCTAGAAAGGCGAGTGCCTAAGCCTGTGATTGTTCGGCGCTTGATTGGCGGAGGAGGCTCCCCATACCTCACTTTCCGATCGCTTCTATGGTTATACCTTTCCACAAAAAAGGTATAACTGCTTCGAAAACCATCGACCCCATGTTCGCGCCGCATGATCGGTCAACCAAACCTCAACGCTACTCGAATGCGGGATTGAGCGCTCACAAAGCCCGATGTCAATAATTGCTCAAATTCTGTTATTGTGACATGCTGTGGGCAATCGGAGGTGTGACATGAACGTTTCCATTGGTGACCGTTGGGAAGCCTTTGTATCCAATATCGTGAAGGACGGCCGTTACGGTTCGGCCAGCGAAGTCGTGCGCGAAGGACTTCGGCTGGTCGAGGAGCGCGAACAGAAGTTGAGGGCTCTGACCAGCCTGCTCAACAAATCTATCTCCGACGGTGGCGAAGTGTCCGACGCAGATATTGACGCGGCGCTTGAAGCCAGGGCCGCTCAACTGACCAAGGAAGGCTTCTAAGGGTGCCGCAGCTTCGTATGCTGCCTTCGGCACTCACAGATCTGGTCAATATTCTCGAGTACATCACTCGACAGAGCGGTAGTTTGGTCTCTGGGCGACGTGCGCGCCGCAGCCGCATCGCCTTCCGCAGATCGGAGCAATAGTTATGACCCGCCAGCTTTCTCTCCCACGCGAGCGCATTTCCGTGCTTCTGCTGGAAGGCATTAGCCAGACCGCCGTGGACTACTTTTCGTCGTCGGGCTACACCAACCTCATTCATTTGCCGAAGGCGCTCGACGACAAGGATCTTAAGCGCCACATCGCCGACGCTCATATCATCGGCATTCGTTCCCGCACGCAGCTGACGGACGAGATTCTCGAATCCGCCAAGAAATTGATCGCCGTTGGCTGTTTTTCCGTCGGTACGAACCAGGTCGATCTGGATGCAGCGCGGCGGCGCGGCATTCCGGTGTTCAATGCACCTTATTCAAACACGCGATCAGTGGCCGAGCTTGTGATCGGCGAGATTATCATGCTGACACGACAGATCTTTCCGCGCTCGGCTTCCGCGCATCAGGGTGGGTGGGAGAAATCCGCTGTCGGCAGCCGGGAGGTCCGCGGCAAGACGCTCGGAATTGTCGGCTACGGCAATATCGGCTCGCAGCTCAGCGCGCTTGCCGAAAGCATGGGCATGGTGGTGCGCTATTTCGATCTTTCCGATCGGCTGCGCCGGGGCAATTCGGAGTCGATGGCCTCGCTCGGCGACCTTCTCGAGATCTCTGACTACGTGACAATGCACGTTCCCGAAACACCCTCGACGCATAACATGATCACCGAAACCGAATTGCGCCGCATGAAGAAGGGCGCCATCTTCATCAACAATTCTCGCGGCACGGTGGTCGATCTCGATGCGCTTGCGAAAGTCCTGAAGGACGGCCATCTGGCGGGTGCCGCGGTGGACGTGTTCCCCAAGGAGCCGGCATCGAACAACGAGCGTTTTGAGACGCCGTTGCAAGGATTGAGCAATGTCATTTTGACACCGCATATCGGCGGCTCCACCGAGGAAGCCCAGGAGCGCATCGGCGGGGAGGTTTCAAGGAAGCTGGTCGAGTATTCCGACATCGGCTCGACGATGGGCGCCGTCAACTTTCCGCAGGTGCAACTCCCCGAGCGCCCGAACGGCACGCGTTTCATTCACGTGCATGAAAACCGCCCGGGCATGCTCATCCAGCTCAACGAGATCTTCTCATCGCGCGGGCTGAACATCGTCGCCGAGTTCCTTCAGACGCATGGCGACACGGGCTATGTGGTGGTCGAGGCCGAAGGAATTTCCGGAAGTACCGATGAAATTCTTCAGGCTCTACGCGATATTCCTGGAACGATACGAACGCGATTGGTTTACTGATAGCTGTTAGCACCGTTCCGCCCGTATTCCTCCTAGACGATCAGTCGCGCCGCTCGTCCGTTCTTGCGTTCGGCGTTGTTGTAGTAGCTCGCGGCCTGCGTGACCGACTTGTGTAGCGACTGCTGCATCGCTTCAGGCAGCGGTATGCCGCGATTGGCGGCCTCGGTCAGGTAGCCTGATCGCAGTCCATGCGCCGAAAACAGGGTCGGGTCGAGCCCCGCCTGCCTGCAGCGGCCCTTCAGGATCAGATTGACGGATTGCGGCGTCAGCGCCCGGCGATCGATGTTCCCCCACTGATCGATGCGTCGAAACACCGGCCCATTGTTGATGCCGGCTTCCTGCAGCCAACCTTTCAACGCCAGCACCGGCCGGCCGATAAGGACCACCCGTTCGTCGTCGTCAGTTGTCGTCGTTTTGGTACGGCCGACGCGGATCGACAGGCAGGGGAGGGGAGGGGAACCAGGATCCGTCGGATCGGCCTGCACGGGATCCTCGTCGCTGAGATCGTCGACACGCAGCCCCGCCAGTTCCGACCGGCGGCGTCCGCCGGATGCAAATGCCGTCAGAAGCAGTGCCCGATCGCGTAGGTCGACCGTGCGCTCGCCGGCGCAGGCCGAGAGCAGCTTGGCCAGGACATCACCGGTCACCGCCTTTTTGCTCTTTCGTTGTCGCGGCCGGGCGCTGGCCCGGACCGCAAGCCGCAACGCCGACTTCAACGAGGGACCATCGAAGGCACCCGTCAAGCCTCGCCAACGGGTGAGGATTGACCAGCTCGTCAGCCGTCGTCGTACGGTCTCGGGCGCATGCGGGCCGTCGGCGCGCAGGAGGCGCTGGCCCCGCAGGCCAGCTCCAACCTCCGCCGGCATGCCGTGGGACGGATCCTCTGCCCGCTTGGCCGGATCCCAGAGATGGTGGGCGACAAACTTCAACAGCAGACTCTCGGGCGCCGGCCAGGGGAGGGGGCTTCCCGTGGCTAGCTGACACCAGGTCTCGAGATAACCGATGTCGGAGGCAAGCGCCCTGAGCGTGTTGTCGCCCATGCCTTCGTTGGCAAGGTGCTTGAGCGTCGCGACGTCGTCGTCTGTCAGAAGGGTGGCGAGCTGATCACGGCGATCGAACGGCAGGATGGCGTCGAGCGCGTCGAGTTCTTCGGCACGCCGGTGGACGGCATCGGACGGTGTCTTTTTCGCCATTTTCGCGGCTCCATCAAGCTTTGGGCCTTTACCGAATCTAGGTGACTCCAAAACTATCACTATCGATACTTGAAACCTATCGATAGTGAGTAGATCCAAAAACCGCAGTCTGGACGACGGAAATAATACGCACATTAGATTCCATTTAGTATATTTCAGACGTTAAATCATATGGTTAATATATGATTAATCTGTCGTGAGACCTGCGGAGAAGGAGGTGCCAAGAATGCGTTCAACATCGGGCCAAGACCGGCGTGAGGCAATGCGAGGATGTCTCGGACCGAAGCTGGCGTCGCCCTCTCCATCGCGCTCGAAGTCGATACGCTCGAGGTAGTCGGCGGCGAATACTGCTGTCTCGCGGTCGGCCGATTGCGTGAGGTCGAAGAGCCCTTCTCGAAGCCTCTTGATGTCGCGCGGGATCAACTCAAACGCGTTCCCTCCAATCGGCTCGTGGTGATACAGCAAGCTTTTCCGTGCGCTCCACCTAAGGTTGGCGATTGCGGTCCGCCCGGCCGGGTCGGACGTGAGCATCAGGAACACGTCATGATCAGCGTCAGCAAGCAGCATCTCCGCTAGATAATGCTTCACCTTCACATTTTCGGCCCGTTCGAAGCGCTCCGGTAGATTTTGGCGATCCTCTGGCGACAGGTCGCCGAATACCTGTTGCGGATAGTCGAACCGCGCCCCGCGGTCTAACGATTTCCCAGCAAATTGGCCCGATACGATTTGCTCCAGAAAATCGAGGGTGAGGGCACCGGGCTTTGGCATCGCCAGGTAGAACTCATACTGCTCAATGAGATCGGGAACCCGTTGGGCGATTCCGCGCAAGAGGTTGATGCGTTCGACTTCCGGTAGGTATTTGATTGAGAGGCAGACGTCCCTCAAGCGCCACCACCCGAAGTCACACTTCGGGGTGATGGCATCGAGACCAACAAAAAAAGCCATAGGGTCGTCTGAATACGGAAGCAGCTTCAGCCAGTCCAGTATCTCGGTCACTTTGCTATCGTCGACCCATGTTCTATCAGCCAGCGATGCAATCCATTCCTGAAGCCCCGACATGATTGTCTGTGAGGCAGGCACCAAGCCACCGACGACCATTAGTTTCGCAAGGTCCAGCTTTGCCCAACTGTCGGAGCTGGATTTGACCTGCCATGGAACTTTCATCCAGCGGCGACTAGAGTCCCTGCGGTTTTGAACCGCCCCAGGTTTTTGGACCAGCGGAGGCTGGAGTTTTCCTGCTTCATTCAGGGAGGCGGACTGGTTGCGCCTCCGGAATTCATCAACGAGATCGGCACCTTGTTGCCGATCGCACCATGCGGCCGAACCTCATTGTAGTCTCTACGCCAATCCTCCATCTTTTCGCGCGCATCCGCAAGGGTCAGGAACCAGTGCTGGTTCAGGCATTCCGCTCGGAAGCGGCCGTTGAAGGCTTCGATGAAGGCGTTGTCCGTCGGCTTTCCCGGACGTGAGAAGTCCAGGGTCACGCCCTTGGCATAGGCCCAGAGGTCGAGATCTCGTGACACGAATTCCGTGCCCTGATCCACCCTGATCGTCTTCGGATAGCCGACCTGCCGGCACACCCGTTCCAATGTCTGCACCACGTCTTCGCCGCGATAGCTGTGACGCGGATCAAGCACCGGGACATAGCGCGAGAAGGTGTCGACCACCGTCAGAACCCGCAGCTTCTTTCCGGTCGCGAGTTGGTCGTGAACGAAGTCCATCGCCCAGACATCGTTCGGTCCCACAGCTTTTTGCCGATCCTCCCGCAGCTTGGCTTTAACCCGGCGCTTCGGAGTTTTGTTGCGCAATTGCAGACCCAAGTCTCTGTAAATGCGATAGGTTCGCTTGATGTTGATGCCCCAGCCTTCGCGTTCCAGGAGCACATGCACGCGTCGGTAGCCATAGCGCACACGGGTCTCGCAGATCTCGCGAATACGACGTTCCAGGCCGGCCTGATCGGCACGGCGAGAGGTGTAGTGGTAGGTCGACCGATCGAAGTTCAACGCTCCACAGGCACGCCGGATCGAGATCATCCAATCCCGGCACATGCCCTTCACCACCTCACGCTTGCGAGCAGGCCTCAGAGCTTTCGGCGGATGACATCCTGCAACATCTCGCGGTCGAGTGTCAGGTCCGCGACGATCTTCTTCAGCCGCGCATTCTCGTCCTCGAGCTGCTTCAGCTTCTTCATCTCCGGCGGCAACATGCCGGCGTATTTTTTCTTCCAGTTGAAATAGGTCGCCTGGCTGATCCCTGCCTTCCGGCAGATCTCAGCAACCGGCAAACCTTCATCACCCTGCTTCAGGATGAACGCCTTCTGGGCGTCCGAAAACTGCGATGCCTTCATCGTCTTCCGTTCCTTTCCCAGCCAGGAAAACACACCGGAAAACTCTAGCCAAAACTGGTCCAGTTTGAAGGGTTCAGATCAGCGAACGCAATGAACCCTGACGCCAAGTTTATTGTCGACCCTAGCCTCCCGAATATACTGGAGCAGCTTAGTGGAGTTGATGCCGTCATACTCAAGTTTTATCACGATTCCTATGAAGAGAAGATAAGGTTGTTTGGCGAGCGCGATCGTATGATGTATGGTAAGGCGGAAAACCGCGAAATTGTAATTATATCCGCGACAATGGTGGCCCAATAGTTGAGTTCTTCGGCAAAGAGACCGCCTCTTCTTCTATAAGTAACCTTCTGAGAAACGGTCTTATTTTTGTTGAGGGGTCGTTTAACGGCTTGAGCGACTTAGTAACAGCAGAACTGGTCTCAGACGCCGAGATAAGCCTTGATACCAGTGAACTTAAAAACGAACTCTCCAACATCTATTACCACCTGAATATGTCCTACGATAACGTGCAGGATCACGAGGTAGTGCATGAGGTTACGTTCATTGGTGGCGGAAAAACGTATTACCTTCCCTACGATTTAACGCGGCTGGCGAAAAGGCTCGTCAAAGCCTGTTCATGACCCGAAAATCTCCGAGTTTGGGGCATTGCGAGGGAAAAGAAGCGAGTCACGATCGGCGCGAAGTATCGGCACCCCAACGAAAAGGATATTGCGTCTACCAGACTATTGGTACGGCTTCCTTGGCCTTGCCGGGTACCTCTCGATATACTCCTCAAGCAGTCCGTGATGCTCAAGTATCCTGAAAGGATTGTTTGCGGCGGCGGCTATCCGATCCGCGTCGTCGATTGAACACCAAGGACACAAATCCCCGTTGGCTCTCAGCGGCTCCGAGCATTCTGCACATTCCGCGATCGGAGGAGCTATCTCCCCGCCCGCAAACACTCTGCCGCTACACGTGTCCGTGATCATGTAAGGCGTCGGGTAGCTGCGACCTATTTTACCCATATAGAAGCCGGCATCGAGTTCTTGTGCAGCCTCCTGAAGAGTGTCTTTCGTTTGCGAGGATGACTTCGCGCCCGATATGATCGCTGCGACACATCGTTTCGGAATGTAGAAGATTCTGTTGCCGCTCACGTCCTCGACATACCCCTCGAGGTTAACGGCTCGCACTTCCTGCTCGTAGCTCCATTCCACATACTTCGAGAAATAGCCTTCGTAGAGGACGGCGTCCCGCAGAGCCATAGCGTCTCTGGGCTTCTTACGGTATGCGGCCATCTGCGCGAACGAGACCAGCGTCTCACTCGGGCGATCTCGGTATGAAATCTCGCGGATCAGGAGATCCGGAAAAACCTCTTGCAGTTCGGAAACGTCGAACCCGATCACGAAGCCTTTATGGTTGTTTCCGTAGTGCGCCCACATGGGGGTCACCACTGGCGATTTCGAAAAGCAGGTGGTCAACAGCGGCGGGATTTCCTGGACTACTTCGCTATACGTCGCCAGCAATTCAGATCCTTGATCAAGATCTACTCCAAGGAATAGCTCAAAGGGATCGTTGTAGTCTTGTGGCAAGGTGCACTTAATGCCGACATGGTCATCGCGAACGAAAACATGCTCAGCGACGTTCTCAGAGAAGTACTTGAAGATCATCTTCATTAATAAGTGCCCCAGTTCCGTGGCATTGATATCTCAGGCAAGCACGAAAGCAATTCTGATTGCGTGGCGAAAGGCGAGACCGTTAATAGAGTCCGTTTGACATTAGAACTGGCGTTCGTCGCGTGGTCACGAGGCCCTCTGCGCTCGGACTGGATGTGCGTCAGCGTGAAGCCGCTGGACCACTCCGCGATTCAATCTGCCCAGGTTGCCAGATGAGGGCGTACGATATCGGTGCAGAACTCCCGGAAGCTCAGCACGTTCTTGTGCCCCTTGTACTCGGTCTCTTTCGATTTGCGCAGGCTTTCCGGAATGACGAGGCTGACGCCAAACGATGCCATATCCTCGATGGCACTGCCGGCGATGTTTTCATCGACCGTGGTCAGGAACAGCTGCCTCGAGCCTTTCTCGCGCTCCACCTGTTTCCAGCGCTCACGCAAGGTGGTTTTCGCGCTGAGGATAAGCCCCGTCTCCGATCCAGGCCTGCCGCTGTCAATAAATGCGAGCGAGGGCAGGATAAAATCCGGACGTTTCTTCGAGGCAAGAATAACCTGCTTCTCGAACAGGATATCGCCATCCGCCAGCATCGCCTCGATGTGATGTTCATACGAATAGCCCGCCCGCGATTTCCGCTGCTGGCTGGCCGACAGCATAAGGGCGTCGATTGCCGGAAGCTCGTCAATCAGCTTGCGGATGACCGCAGATGCGGAAACTTCACGGGGCCTGTCACCGAGAACAAGCCGAACCAGTTCGACCGAACGCTCGCGGCGCTGATACTCGCGGAACAGGTCCCACTCGATCATGCGGCTGATCTCGCGCAGGGCATCGCCCGGCGCATCAAGTGTGAATGGGTTGATCTTCTCGAGCCCGTACTTCTGCATGAATGAGTTCCGGGCAAGACGGGCCAGCTCGGCCGTGACCGGCATGACGGCACTGTCGCGCGCAAATGCCGCTATATCGCCGCTCATCCATGCAGCGATTACCTGCTCGGCGAAATCGAGGATGCGTTCCTGCTCCGCCTTTTTTCGCTCGGCCGGCTCATATATGCCGATCAGGAAATCAGCCTGAAGATCAAACAGGTCGGCCAGCAGGTCCGCCACGTCGCTGTCCGAGTCAATGGTGAGACATTCGAAGAACGTCTCCTTGTCATGAACGCGTCCCATTATCAGGAACGACGCTGGCAACAAATCCGCAAAGGCCTCCTTGGGCACACCGGTCATATGCGTTTCCTGGCCCTTGCTCTTGTAGTTGACGAGTCTCGTCTTCCTGTCGAGGTCGCCGACCTGCGGCCAGTCCGTCCGGAAAAACCTCTCCCATATTTCGTCCGTTTTACCGTCGTTCCGTTCCTTCAGTTCGAGAGAGGGAAAGAAGCCGCTGTCTCGCTGTTCGTGCGGAATATAAACGCCGGCCTGATGTTTGTTGCTGTATCGGGCCCAGTCGCGGTCATTGTTTGACAGCTTCTTGACCAGCACAAGGTCTGCTCTATCCAGCAGCCGCGTCAACAAGTCGGCATCCGCTTCCCATTGTTTAAGTGCAAACTCAGTCTGCGCGCTCATGCTGTCCCGACTCTTCTATTGTTGCGAGTGTGGATGCCATTAAACCCGGAAGGACGCGGGAAGCCGGATTATGCTGATGGTTCGGAGTTACGCTCCACCAATGCCGGCCGCATCGGCGATGAGATCGTCCTCTAACAGGACGCTCAATCACTCCCTCACCGTTACGCCGAAACGCGTAATGTCGTATTCGGTCCCTGCCAGCTCCAGGAGCAGATTCGCCCGACTGGTGGCGACATAGACTAGTTCAGGCTCAAGGATGTCTTCGATTCCCACGATGAAGACGCAAGGACGGGAAAGGCCCTTGAACCTGCGCACCGTGTCGAAGACAATCCGCTCAGGGTGGATACTGTCTGCCCGGCAGGTTTCAGCACCTGCGATACGAAACAATTCTGAATCAATATCGGTAGCCCGACCTGTGAGGACGGCAATCTGACCGGGTGTTGCCTGTCCGGAACGCACGAGTTGGGCAACGCGCTCCTTTACACGGCCAATTGCCAGATCTGGCCGTTTGACCTCGATTACGCCGACCGCTTCTCCTTCCGGTCCCGCGGCGCGGCTCGATTTTCCCTGGTACCACTTCGACATTAGGAGATGGATTTTGCGCGTATTGCGAAGGTTTCGGGTGAGTGAGATACCTGATTGTGGCAGTGCGCGGATAAATGTGTCGTCGTGAGAGAAAAGCCTCTGATTGTCGTCGTAAAAAACATAGAATTCGCTATCGGGAACGTCACGCAGGCAGAGCCGAAGTGCATTCAGCCAACTATCGCGGAAGTCCTGTCCCTCATCGACAATGATTGTATCGAACCCGAGTTCAGGACTATTTGTGACGGCTTCAATCAGCACTTCCGGCAATAGCGTACTGAAGAATTCCGGGCCGCTATTTTTCGGGAGTTGCGTTCCTGATTGTTCCGCAAGTGCACGGCAGATCGAATGAAAACTTGCGACCACCAGGTTTGGGCGATCCTTGCAAACATCTTTGAGATAGTTGGCCAAGGGAGCATTGAAGCAGGTCAGGAGCGTACGTCGGCCGTTAGCAGATGACCGGAAAGCCTTCTCGATGGCCAAAACAGTTTTCCCGCTTCCTGCGCCTCCGGAGATTGCTATCTCACGATTGTCTTCAAGTGAATCCAGAAGCCACGCCTGTTCGGCCGTCAGCCGCTCGATTACAAGTGCATCCTCAGCGAGGCTAGTACCAATGTGAGCGCGCAGCTCGAAGTGGCCCGTGACCAGTTCATCTAGCGCGTGCATACCGTCGAGGCCGAGTGCCGTCTCACGCACATCGCCGCCTTCTTTCATCCGGTCGACAAGCCATTTTCCCAGAGTATCCATGTCATCCCCGAACGCTATGATTTCGAGCGGGGCATCCGGGCCGAGTGCGCGCGCAGGTTTGGCGCTGCCCGGAAGAATTGCGGCGTGACGAGCCCGGATAAACCGCTTCCCTAGTCGCCTGTTATCGTTCAGCCGCTTCAGGAAATGATGCTTGCTGCTTTTTGCCTGAGCTATGGGATTTTTGATTTTGAACCGGAAGCCGTCCCGGTCCGTGCTCAACCACTGTTCGTCCTCTTCGCGGCAGCTGACACGCCCGCCCTTCACTTCGATAAAGAGCAACCCGTGTTGTGCGTGAGCGAGAATGAAGTCTGCTTCTCCGTCATACTCTGCGCCGTCGTCGTCGGCCTGATGCCAGGAACGCGAATAGTAACAGACGTAGTCGTCGGGAACCTGGTCCCTGATACGATCATAGACTCGGACTTCCGAAGAACGTTTCGGGTCCTTCAGGATATGCGGTGCCAACGACCTGGGATGCATGCGAGCCATTTCAGTTGCCTTTGTCCAGAAGTTTGCGAAAGAAGCCGAGGGACGGATTTTGTGGCGTGCCTACAAGCAGACCGCGGTCGAGATGCCGGTTGAAATGCTCGCAGGACGTTTCCGGAACGAAGGTGCAGCAATGACATGCGGCAGAACCGGATCCCTCTGACAGGGACAGAATACCGGTGCTGCAAAGCGGGTCGGAGGAGCACCATTCCATTTCCCGAAGTGCAGCCAACAAGATGGGGGCCAATTCATCTGCCCGGCCCTTGCGCGAAAGGCCACCCAGCGTTCCGTCGGAGTCAGGAGCCGAAGTATAAAGCAGAAACCCGCACATCCCACTTTGCCCCGCCGACACATAAAGGCGCTCGCGAATTGAGGCGGTTGAGTATCCGCTATCCAGCGACAGACGCTCAGCCAGTGCATGGGCCGTCGTATGAACAAGCAGGAATCGTGGTGATATCTCCATCGGAAAGGGGCGGTCCGAGCCGTTATGCTCCTCCCACGACCGTTTGGCAGCGGCATGGGCTGCCGCCGCACGAGCCTTGACTGCCTCATCATTTTCCCATTCGTCCACCTTGTCCGGCGCGAAGTTGATGAAGATTCCCTCTCCGCGGACTTCAATTGCGGGAAGCCAGTTGAGCTTCTCGCGCGACAAGGGAGCAATCTTTGCATTGCGATCCTCGGCCTCTGCCGGGCTCAGGCGCGTGAAACCCCGCAGGGCACGCACCTCTCGCAGTCTGTCGACCGACACGAGGTTCGAAAGATAGTCCTGAAGAGGGTTCGGAACCTGCTGGGGGCTGATCTTGAACTCGGGAAATTCCTCATCTTTCGAACTGTCGGAGCAGAGCATCATGTGTTCGTTCAGACGAAGGTCAGCCGCGTCACTTGCCAGCAGGTTCAGCAAGGTCATGATTCTAGAGGTCAGCTGATCCGCCGTGACCGACTGATCGGGCCACATCGGATGGATCCGCTGCCTGACATATCGGGGTAACTGTTCCGGATCGTCGAGTTCTGTCAGGTCGCCCCAGAACTCCTCGAGCTGGTCACGGAACGAGCCACCGAATGGAGGGACATCCAGCGCTGACGCGATAACAGGAAAATAGGCGTTCGAAGCACCCCGCTGTATGGCGACCGGTTCGTTTGCGCATTCGCAGCCTTCACTCTTCAGCCATGGCTGGAGCCCGTCACATCGTATCTTCATAGACTTTAGCGCTCCGGGGCTGAGAGCGCCGTCGAGATCTCTTTCAGCCGCACACTCTGTGCACTGAACTCTCAGACCTTTCAGGCCCGATCCTTCACCTTTCAGCTTCAGAGGCTTTTTGCGGCTGCATCCCTCAGCGTGCCGGGGCCAGGACATCCATGGGAAATCCTGAAGGTGACCATCAATACAGGTGACGACGAACCTGACCGGGACGACGAACATTTTTCTCGCGCGTCGACCGCGACCCGTGCTGCAAACCGGGCAGAAAAGTTCCGGTCGGTCTGTTTCGTTGCCCCAGAAGCGGCTTCGCTGCAGCAATTCGCATTTAGGGCATACGTGCCAGTCGGGAAACCTGTAGGCAGGCAGAAGACGGTCGCGCTCAACGTTTCCGAAGCGCTCTTTTCCAACCGGGGGCAGTCTGAAACCGCGAACGCCAAGGCGAGATTGCAGTGGCTCATGTGTGATGCGTTGGTCATTTAGCAGCCCTTGCCGGGCCGAAAGCTGGTCCCATGCCTCCAATCCCGCGGCGACAACCGACAGGGGGGCTCCCCCGTCGCCACGGAAATCGATGATGGCACCGGGGCCATTCCCTGACAGAACCTGGCTACGCCGAATGTTTCCAATCGGTTTCATCGTACTTCCTCTCTAGTGCGGGGGTGCTCCAGCAAGACAAACGGGGTCGACGCCTCAACGGAGCGCAGGCTGTTCGGGGTCGGCTTCTGGCCGCGATACCGGCTCCTGTTCCCACGGGCCGCAGCGGTTTCCGCGGATGTCAGCAGTGCCGGGTCAAAGTCGTTCCAGTACGATTTCAGGCCCTGGAAATCGAACCATCCATCCAGAAAATCATTCAGCTGCTTCCTGGCCGATCCGGCTTCGCCAGGATCGATCCTCTCAATACGCTGAACAATGCGCTCCAGCAGTGCTTCGGCGTCATTCTGGTGATCCTCGATTGCACCAGGGTCAGCCATTCCGGCGACCAGATGGCGGACGAGCGCGACAAAGGGAGCGTGCAGGGCCCTGTCTCTGGCACGGGGCGCAAAGGGTGTAACGCTCGTAGCTTCAACTTCGCGATAGAGACTGTTGTGCCAGCTCGCGAACGTTTCGTAGCGGCTGCGGTCACGTGACTTCGCTGCGTTGAACAGTGTAACAACAAGTCCGGGCCAGCGCTTGTCGCGACCAACACGGCTGGTCGCCTGAATATATTCAGCTATTGTCTTTGGCTGTCCGTTTACGAGCATAAGTCCGAGCCGCGAAACGTCCATTCCAACGGAAATCATGTTGCTCGCCAACACAATGTCGACATGTTCGGGGTCTTGCCAGCCACGTTCCAGATTCTTGAGATATCTCGGGATCTCGATTGAACGAACCCGGCTGGTAAGCTCAATCTGGTTGTCGGTGACGCGTTCAGCCTCACCGGAGCGGCGCGCAGCGTAGTCGCCGATACTTCTTGTGACGTCATCACGCATGAGCACCAGTGCACCACCCAGTTCACGCAGTGAGTTGAAGTAGTTGATGAGCGTCCAGTACCCGTCACGAACATGGTCCGGAATTCCGGGATCTGTTCCGCTCTGGAGGAGGGTGGCCGACACTGCCTGCTGGGTAAATTTGGCTGAGCGGCCGACGGTGCTGATGCCGACATACCGTCGCCCGGGAAGCGCTCTGTCTTCAACGGCAAAGCCAGAGTCGCTGTAGTCCAGGCCGGGTGGCGGAAACTGGAACGAGGACCGGTCGAAGAGTGCGCGTATTTGATGCGAGGCGCGTCGGATCGTGGCGGTGGAACCAATAACCTTTGCGCGGCGCCCTTCCGGGGTACGACAAAGCTCATCAATCGCGGTTTCGTAGAGGCCGGCAAGGCTCCCTAGCGGGCCGGAGATCAGATGCAATTCGTCCTGGATAATGAGATCGGGAGGGGAGGCGGACGTTCCAATCCCGAAGAGCTTGCCTGTATCCTGATTCCGGGTGATCTGCGCGTACTTGTCCACTGTCCCGATTACCAGGGTTGGCTGGCGTTTGTAAACATCATCATCAACAGTCCAGACCGGGAGGCGCTCCATGCCGGAAGAGACGGCGCATCCTCGGGTCTGGCATCGCACTTCCACGCAGCTGCGGTCAGGCGCAATACGCCAGTCGAGAGTTTCGCGGCAGCAGGGGCAGGCGCGAAGCTGCGCCGGCGAGTTTTCGCTTTCAGTGGAAAGTGCCGACTCCGCGTCCGTGACAGAATTCGGTGTGGCGCCCTTTCCTACCCACAGTCCAAGTGAAATCGGCGCATCGGTGACGAAATGCGAAGGAGCCTGTGCAATACCCGCTTTTGCCAGACCTTTCCTGATCATCTCGCAGGCAAGGACAAGGGCTGCAGCTCGCTCGAACTGCTGGATCGTAAGAAGGCGAAGCGTGTAGCGCATGAAGGTTGTAACGCCGCCACCTGCCGGGTCTCCGGCCGCCCGGAGCCTCCGGAGGAAGATCGTGAAAGCTGTCAGCAGGAGGTATGCTTCTGTTTTGCCACCACCCGTGGGGAACCAGAGGAGGTCCATGGTATCGCGATCGTCGTCGTCAGGCCCGGCGATCGAAGACATGCAAAGAAGGGCGAAGCCCAGCTGGAAAGGTCGCCACTTCAGCCCGTCCGGGCTGGTATCGGGCCGCCAGGAGTACTGCAGGGCCATGGCGGCATTTGCCATTCTGAAAGCGCCTAGTGCATCTCTGTCGGTCCGGAGAAGCTCGATCCCCGCTCGCATGCGGGCTTCTGCCGCGCGGCAGGTGCGCATGTGGAGATCGCCTTGTCCAATGAGACTCGCCGGCAGGCCGCTGACCTGGTCTTCGGCATCTTTTATCCAGTCGCTGTAGGCATCAACGAACTCGGCCAGTCCTGTGACCAAGTCTCCGTCGTCTGTTCCTGCAAGGGTGGATGCAGACAGGATCTTGTCAACGGAACCGGTTCGGAAACTGTTGGCGCCGCTTGCGCTGACGACATGAACCGTGGATTCTGGAAACCAGCTGGTCGCGACCCAACTGACGGTTTCTTCTGCGGGCTCGTCCCAGATTGCCGAGCAGGTGTGCCCAACTGCCCATTGCTGCGCCCGGCGATAGAGTAGCGCAGAGCTCGCCCGATCTTCATCATCCTCGCCCGGCACGCCTGTGGGCGCGGGTTTGGGCACAAGCCTGCATTCGGCTTCACAAACGACTTTCACTGCCACCTGGAAAAGCGCGGCCTTCTCGTTTGCAGACCGGCTTGTTTTTTCCGAGGGGCAGGCGTCGTTGCTGATGGCGAGCGTCACCAGCAAAACGGATTGCCATTGCGCGACCCGCACGTGGAGGGTCACTCCGGGCTGCCCTTTGTCGCCCAGCGGTATTCCAGGAAAACCCGGTCGCGACGCAGCAGCAAGATCGATGAGTACCTCGGCACGTCTTGGGTCTCTTTTCCAGCTCTGCCGTTTGCGCGTACCGGTCTGACCATCGCCCTCTTCAGCCTCATGCTCGAGATAGCGAGCACCATCAACCCTCACCCTCAAGACCGGGTTCTCGCCTACTGGTTCCACCGCAAAAGAAAGGCCTGCTGTGCTGGGGCGAAAGGTCGAAGCCGCTTTCACGCCATCCAGCGCGGTCCCGTTAACCTCGGAATCTTCACCGTCGGCCGCCTCATCGTCCTCTTCGGGCGGGACCGCCGTTCTCGGCGGAAACAGGATGCCGGTCAGGTACCGATCGGTGGGCCGATCCGATATCACTTCATCGGGCGTCTCCGGCCCCATGAGATCTATCTGCATCCGTTCAACCAATGTATCCCGCGCATCGGACATGATCGCAGCCCTCCTCGTATGTTATCCGGAAATTCTGGCAAAGCCGCCCAGCAAGGGCATCAACCCCAGTGATGGTTCCCTTGCCGCTGTTCCCGCCACCACCACCGTGGTTGCTCCCGTGATTGAAATTCCGGACAGCTCCGGCAGCTCCGACCCTTTCGGAACGTTGACTATTGCCCGCAACACATCGGTAAACTGCTGTCCGAGCAGACCGATGGACTGTCCACTGTTGGGCAACTGGAGCAGCAGCTGATCTGTACCGAAACGCACTGCATTCACGGTTGAACCGTCGGACGCCGCTCGCCAGACGGAATCGATCATGTCTTGTTGAGAAGCGACACGGCCGCAGTTAATGAACCTGGCCCATTCGATCAGGTCTCCTTCGAGCCCAATCTCTATCTCTCGATAATCTCGCCGCGCTCGCCAGTGACGTTCGGGTGTCCCGGCTGTGTAGAAACTGCCAGTTGGCGCCCAGCCTGTGCGGAGCTCATCGCTGGCACGGGTAGCTGCAACATAGAGGATGCGCGCCTCCTCTGACCAGTTGACACCCTCATTCCGGCGTTCCGCATTCATCAGCATTAGGACGCGATCTGACTGTCGCCCCTTGATAGCGTGTATTGTCGAGAGAAGCGGGCCAGACGTGCCCTCATGATCACTGACGAGATCTGACGGCGGATACTCGAGCCCTTCAGCAACTCCGCCAACAGTAATCTCACTACGGCCTGCTCCATCGAGCTCCCGCAAAATCTCCCAGCATTCGTCGACCGTTCGGGAAATCGAAGTCCGGAACCCGTCGTAGAGCTGGCCGAATGCTTCTCGGGTCACCCTCGTGTCCGGATCCAATCCACCAAGACAAGCACCAAGCCACGGCTCAATTCGTAACGGTCTGTCATTGAGGCGAATGCGGAACTGTCTCCCCTTCATACGCATAGCTTCCGCGATTTCCAGAAGACTGGAGCGGTATCGAGTAAGGATCAGCCCGCGCGTCGTCGATGGATGCCCGGTGTAATCCCGGATTCCTGTTTCCGACGAGCTTGCTTCGATAAGGTCACGAAGCTCGAAGTAATTCTCTCGAGTCGCTGGATCGTTGTCCCGGAGATAGTCGCGGGCGGATCGGAAAAGCGATCGGAGGCTGTTTGTTCTGGCGCGGTGGTCCCGGGTTATTCGCATCGGGCGGAATTGCGGTAGCCGCTGCACGAGATCGAGGAGTGTGTCGTTTTCGCTCCCAGGACTCTGGTATCCGTAGATCGCCTGGGCGAAATCGCCGAAGACGGTGATCCCGCACGTCCGGTGGACCTCCGTGATCAGGGCCTCACAAAACGCCCTCCGGGATCCGACGAGGTCCTGCGCCTCATCGATGATGACGTGCTCGAGCGGATCAACCAGATTGACCACAAGGGGATCGCGCGTCCGCAGAAGCCTCGTTGCAACCTGGACGGTAGCTTCATGACTGCCGGTAGTCTTTGCTCCTGCTGCGAGAACTATGCGCGCCGCATAGGAATCAAAAGTATGTATCTGGACCATCGCGATGCCCGGAGTGGATGCAAGGCGATCTCTGATCCTCTCCCTTAGTTCGGCGACTGCAATGCGGGTGAAGCTCAGGAGGACAATCCGGGACGGTGCAAGCCCCTCCTCGACCAGCCTCACCACACGTTCGCTGGCTGTGTTTGTCTTTCCGGCACCTGGTCCGGCTTCCACAACAATGCGCTCGCCGCTGTCCGCCGCAATTACAAGCTGCTGTTCCGGGTCCGGAGCGGTTTCTCTATCGGCTTCATTGCTGGACGGAACTCCGAACCAGTCTCTCAGGAAAGCGGCGTTTTCTTCGCCAATTGACCATGATCCCGAACGGGGATCCAGGCTTCCGCAAAGAGAAAGGATTACGGCTGTTTCGGTCGGAATGCCGTCAGCGGGTGGAAAACGGCCATTGGCAGTAAAGTAACGCGACGCATGTTCTTCATCCGCGGTTCCCCATGTTTCCAGCAGATCGACAAGTGTTGCGGTTGCCTGTCCTGGGACAGTCGGGAAAAGCTCATCAGGGCCCCGATCGGTCGTTTGCCCATGGTCGCCTAGCCCGACAACCCTGCCATCAGGGAGTGCAATGCGCCGGGACGGTACAGCGACAAGGACCGCCTCGCCATGCACCACGCCGTTACCAATATCTCCAGCGTCGCAGAGAATGTCGATAACGGACTCGATTTCCGGCCGACCTGCGGCAAGATCATCTTTAACGAGAAAGCCTGAAATCCATTCGCAAACAGAATATCTGCTTACGCCACGTCGAGACCTGACCATTGCGCGAACCATGTCAGCCACAACGCCGCGATCCAGTTGGTTGTCGCGATAAATCTTCATTAGTCTCGGGGGCGAAAATGTTTTCAATTCCAAGGACTTTACTCGACAACTACACATTGCGAAGATTGTCTGCCCGAGTGATTCTCGTCAATGAATTTTCAATCGGGACAAGAGCAAATTGTCTCGCTGTACCCGTCTGATGTTGTTGGAAGCTTATCATGCCGGTAACTATGCTCCTGAAGGATTATCACCAGGCTTTTGGTGATCGCTTCCGGCAACTTGCAGCTGCTCGTTCTGGCCGATCGGTTTTTGCAATCGAGCACGGCCTTGAGGTAGCAGCTCTGGCAATCGTCCGCCGCCAGGTTGCCAGGCAGCTGGAAATCGATCCGGATCTGGGGAGTGTAAGCTGGGGTTTCTGCTACCTTCCCCTCATCGTTGTCGCCTCGGAGGTGGGATACAGATATCGGGGAACCGGAACCGATTTCTGGCCATTGCTTGCCCAGGATCTGAATCTTGATCCCAGGTCAATCCCTCCAGTACATCTGTCGCGTCTCTTCGAATTGTCGCACAGGACATATGGTCTGGCCCGACCCGGCGACAGTGCATGGGAACAGCATTTTCCCCACATCGCTTGGCCAATAGGGAATGCGGCAGTCCCACTTGAGGTGCAGGGTCCCCTCGCACATGCCCTGAGGGCTGCTGTGCGGGCCGGCATTTCTTATGAAAGCAAGGACAGTCTGCTCGACTACGTTCGCAATATAGCATCCGGGCAATCAGGCCGAAGGTTTGAGAACTGGTTGAAGCGAAGCGATCTGTCCGGAGAGGTAATGACCCGCTTGCTCGACCCTGCAGCAGACGGCTGGCTAACCGAGACATTTGTCCGCAGGGTAGACGCGGACGTTCGTCGGGATGTGGAGTCCCGCCGGGCTATCGGCGAGGCAAGGCGATTGACCTCGCGGCGGTCCGGACGGCAGGCCAATATTCCAGCTTCCAGGTTCTCGATTGCTCTCGACGGCGACCTCGTCACCAGGATTTCAGTGCGCGGGCCAACCCTGACTGCTGAACTCCGTGATCAGGTGATTTCGACCCTGCGAATTCAGCGAGACGTCCTTGGCACCGCAACGTCCCGGGAGTTCATCCAGCTTCGGTTGTTTCTGGCAGGTGGTGAACTGGATCTCGGTATGACCGCCGATTGGCCTGAGATGCCTCTCCGCCGCGGCGATGGTATCACAAACACCTCGCCGCAAAGTACACTGCTCCTGGAGAGGCTGCAGCCCGATGAAGCAGAACTTTTCCAGCTGGAGGCTGACGGGCGATCAGCAGTAGCTCTCCTGCCGAGTGAACAGGTCGCACAGGGCGCGATAATCGTCAGAATCCGCGGGGAAGGAGAGGGCTTATCGGTCATCCAGAGGCTGGACGCGTCCTCAGCCAGAGATGTCGAGATCCTGAGAAAGCACGGTTTCCCTGTCCGCGAAGGCCGTTCGATGACGCGGTTATCAGGGTTGCCGATGCCAGGCACCGGCGTGCAGTTCTCTACAGGCTTTCCGATATTGGCCCTGATGGCATTCGATGAGACGGTCTTGGTACTCGATCAGAAGTCAGCTGCGCAGGGCCATCTGGAAATCGCTGGATTCGACTGGACGGTATTCGAGCCCGAAGCTGGCGAGCATACAATAGGGCCGGAGGGTTTCGACGAGGCATCGCATACGCCGTTCCGGATGGTTGATCCGCCTGAGATCGAAGCGGCAAGTATTTCGATCCATCCGAAAAACGCTACGCTGACCGACCTCATGGACGGAACACTGGAGGTCCGGATCAGGGCGCCTCTGCCGCTTGAGAACGTTCACGCCCAGATCAAACTGGTCATGGCGGGTGAAGAGGATCTCGTCACGGAGGGTAATGTAGACCGGCTGCCCGCCCATATTGGTGGACGGATGCCACTGCTGCAGGGCCTGAAGACTTCACTGGCAAAAAGGGGGGCAGTGCCAGCGACTGCGGCTCGGCTGCAGGTCAGCGTGAAAGGGCTGCTTGCGGAGCAGTTCCTGCTTTTGCCCTCGAGGCAACTGTTCCAGTATGATGAGCGTCGCCGGTCGTGGACTGCCCGGCAGGGCAGTGAAGGAGAACTTGTCTCCCGAGTGGCAACGTTCTCAAACCTCCTGCCTTCAAAATCGACTGCTGCGAGTGCCGAGTGCACGCTTGTCCTCCCCGACAGCGAAGCGTGGGGAGCCCTTGGCGCGGGCCGGATCGTGCGTGAGAAAAACCTGCTTCGCCTGGGGCAAGGGACATGTGAACAGCCTTCACTTCCACGCACAGTAAGGGAAGCTCTCTCAAGAGGCGGCTCCCCCGGCCTCTTTGAAATGGCAAGCGCATATCTGGCATGGCGTCTGGCAGAGGCCAGCGATCCCATTGCGAATTGGCAGCAGCGTCAAGCTGCGCATAGCCTGGAGGCTGGTCTGGTCGACCTTCTTTGCGGGGAGAACTGGCGCCGAACCGAACACGGCCTAAATCTATCGGTGCTCTCGCCGGCAGGTGCATTCCGTATCAGTGCGCAGCGTCTCGGGTTGTTGTCTGGTGACGATCTGCCGCCGATAGCCCGCTCTTTCGATATGGACTTCCTCACGCGAAGGATCACACTCCGTCTTCATCAGGCCGTTCCGGATCACGAGATTGCTTTGGCCGGATGGAATGAGGACCTCGGTGGGGAGCTCGATCTTGCTGTGATCGAGGCATATGAGGATCTGCGCAGTCATATGCTTCAGGAGGGCCGCGACGCTTTCGAGGAAGTCGATATGCAACGGCCGGCAAGCACATGGCTGCTGGCGCTCGAGCGCGCTCGCGACATACCTCGGCTGGCAATGTTCCGGCGGTTTATTCTTCCGGAAGCCAGATGGGAGGCGCTTTCCGCTTTCCCCTACGAGACGACGACCGAGGACGACATCGTTGATCTGCTCGACAACTGCCATGTCGACGCCTTCCGTCGGCCGGGGCTGCGCTGGATCGGACGGCCGGAGTTACGTGCAATGCTCGAATTGTGGATTTCACCGCGTGCCCTGCTCGAGGCAGGCGAGTGGCAGCAATATCTCGCAAAAAGCCTTTCTGACATGCAGACAGCGAGGGCGGTGCGTTACGCCGCCCTGAGGCGAAAGCTGTCGAGGCTGGATTTTCCTGAAGAAAGCCTGGCGTGATGGATCACTACCTGCTTTTTGTAAACTGCGTTCAGGCCTTGCGGCGTCGAACCGAGGCGCTGACGATCGCCATGGGAGGAGCACTTGGTGTTGCAGCTGATCCGCTGCCCCACCAGCTTGCGACTGTGCGCCGAATACTCTCCGACACCGACGTCCGGCATCTCCTGTCCGACGAGGTGGGACTTGGCAAAACTGTCCAGGCCCTGATGATCATCAACGCTCTCAGATGGCAATATCCGAAGCACCGCACCCTTATTATTGCGCCAGATAATCTGCTGGCCCAATGGCAGGAGGAATGCTGGATTCGCGGCCACGTAATGCCTGCACTGGCGGGTGTTGCGTCGGACAAGGATGCGGAAACGGCTCCGGTTTTGCTGGCCAGACCCCGCGATCTTGTCAGACGTCAGGGCGAGGTGGAGCGAACCGTGGAGCTCGATAGCAGCAAGTTTGATCTGCTCGTCGTCGACGAGCCGCAGACTATGCCGCGGGAAACGGTGCAAACCCTGTCGCAGGCAGCTGACAGTTTCCGGCAGGTTCTTGTCCTCTCGGCAACACCGAGGCTGGGAGATGCAGTCTGGCGCGATCTCATCATCCGTATGATCGAGCCCGCGGCAGCGTTCAGGGCCCGCTTTGAGGAGAAGAGTGTAAGCGATGTCCTCGCGGAGCGCGAGACGCTAGTGCACTCAGAGGAAAAAACGGAAGCTTCCAGAAATTATCTGCAGTTCGCGACGACACGACGCGTTGTCAGGAACGGCAGAGATGGTTGGGGGCCTTACCTTCCAGTCAGAAGGAATACGGAAGTCAGAATTCAGCCGCTTGTGGCCGAGCGTGAGCGGCATGAGATCGCGGCGGAACTGCTCAGGGACGTCAATTACAGCGCTGATCTGCAAGGCCGTCCCTGGACATTTGTGCGCGCTTTGCAAAGAAGTGCGCGGGCGGCAAGGGACGTCTTGGCTGAAATCGCCGGCCAGGATGGAGGTCTGGCTGAAAAGGCCGAGCGCGCACGAGCCGCTTCACTTGATGATCCCGGTGACAGCAGGCTGGAAGCGCTGCTGGATCTTCTGTCCGAAGAGTGGGAAAAAGACGCGACCCGAGCTCTGATCATTGTTTGTGGAGATAACCCCACAATCGACATGTTGAGAACTGCTCTGCCGCGATACTTTCCTGATCTGGCGGATCGTATCGGGATTCTCAGGCGGCCGGCTACTGCCGAGATCGAGGCAGTTACCAATTTGCGCGAAGTCCAGGAAACTCTTGCGCCCTTTCTGGATGGCTCTGCCCGTTTGCTTTTGGTCGGCGACTGGGTACAGGCGGGACTAAACCTGCATCACGCGGCGAGCCGGATAGTCTTCTATTCGATGCCATGGGAAATGGAGAGTATTGACCAGCTGATCGGTCGTGTTGACCGCCTCGGATCGGCGTCCCGACGCAAGGGTCGGCAACGGCAGGTTCGAATCTGGCGTCTAGTTCACGATGGCGCCCAGGAGGCGGCCATCGCTGACGTTGCAGCGCAGCTGGGGGTTTTCAATGCCCCACTGCCGCCGTTGTCTGATGATGAACGGAAAGGCGTGTATGAACTGCTGTCACAAGCGGCCATCACTGGCGCTGCACCCGACGGACTGACCAAAATAAACCCGGAAACTACAGGACTTGTTACCTCCCTCGGGCATCTCGATCCGTTCACGCCGCCAAATGCAGTTGCCGATTTTGACGCCTGGCAGAAACTGCCCGTTGTCGAACCCGCAATGTTGAAGCGAAGGGAACAGGGGCAAATTGAAAACTCTCAGGGCGCGATGCGTTCCTGGCTGGAAACGATCACGAGATCTGGAGACTTTGAAGTTGGAAGCAAACCGGACAAGCTGGATCCTGATTTCTGGTTCAATACGCTTTGGTACTATCGTCTCGATGGAAGAGGGCGTCCAGGTCACATACCTTTCCCACTGCCCGGGACAAGGGCAGAGAACTGGATGTCGGATCATCAGCCCTACATCATCGAACGTTCTCGGATTCCCGTACCGCCACGTAAAACGGTGATCACAGATTCAGGGGAAGATACCGGACGGCCTCTTCATTTTCTTGATCATGGCAGCCTGCTTCACGATGCCCTGGTCGAGGGATACATTGCAGAAGGCCAAAAGACCTTTGGAAAGGCACAAACCCTCATCCATTCAACGGTGACCTTGCCCGAAGGGCATTCTGCAAAAGGGCAACCACCGACGATGGTGACTGTGGCAGAGTTTGATCCGTTCCCAGACGAAATGCTTCCGCCGATTTGGTCGCCGGCGGCCAAGACAATTCTCGCGGCCGCTGTCTCAGAATCTCAGCGACTAGGATTGGCTGCTGATCGACTGTCCCTTCATTTTATGGCGCGCGCTGTTCAACGGTGGGTCCGTTTCAATGTGCCAGCGCAACTATGCAAGCTCGGTTCATCTGCGTCGGGTGAAAGATGGACAGATGTGCCGGCTGAGAAAATCGATTCCATTTTAAGACCGCTTGTTTTTGGCTCAAATATCCAGTGCGCCAAAGGTCGGCAACCTGTCCGGCCTGTCTTGCGGACCGACGTTGTGAACGCGGCAAGGCGGACGCAAACTGAGGCAATGAGTGCCCGAATCCGGGAACTGGACGATAAAGCCCGAGCCATCATTTTCCCGCTCGCGGACTCATTTCAGTCCAGGCTCGCTTTTCATTGGCAGGAAGAGTCTCGAAACCGGGAATTGGTACTCGAACGGAGAAAAACCGCACCTGCGGATACAGGGCCGCGCGAACTTCGCCTCGGCCAGATTGCTGCGCTGGAGCGATCCCTCGAGATGTCTCGGCTTTGCGAACAGGAAAGCGCGGCCCTACTCAAAAACTTCATGGCAACAAGACGCACTCCTGATCTCATAAACCCTCTAAGCATCCTGCTTGCATTCGCCGAACAGTCTTGAAACTGCGAAAGCCATTTTCTCCTGCTGCGGAGCTGAGGTGGAGCCAAGCGGCAGGATTCAACTTGGAAACCTCGGTCAACAAACGGAGGTCGTCCAAAGGCAATTGACCGGTGAGTAAGGTTGGAACATTTGAGGAACATACCTTGTTCTCAGGGTGAAAATTTGCCAGTCTGGCAAAAAATGACCCAGAGAATGGCAGGTGATTCGTGCAACAGACGCATCCGGACGACAACGAGTTCAATCATTTGTGTCAGCGAGCCGGACTGACGCCTGCTGAAGCTGCTTCCTTCATCTCGGTTTCCGATCGCACTGTTGCTCGCTACGTGAACGGCGAGGGCCGCCCGACTGATCTTGCACTCAGGGTTCTCAAGGATTTGGCCGATCGCAAATGTGCGGGCAAGGAACCGATCTCATTCCGCTTCGTCGATCTGTTTGCGGGCATTGGCGGCCTGCGCATCGGTTTCCAGGGCATCGGTGGGCATTGCGTTTTCACATCGGAATGGGACCAGAACGCCCAGAAGACCTATGGTCTGAATTTCCGTGACAATCATCGCCTTGCGGGAGATGTCCGGGAATATTCCGAAAACCCTGATCTGATTCCTGAGCACGACATCCTGCTAGCCGGCTTCCCTTGCCAGCCGTTCTCGATTGCCGGTGTTTCCAAGAAGAACGCACTTGGTCGTCCCCACGGTTTCCTTTGCGATACGCAGGGTACGCTGTTCTTTGATACCGCCCAGATCATCGCGCACCATCGGCCCGCCGCTTTCGTGCTCGAAAACGTGAAGAACCTCGAAAGTCATGACAAGGGCCGGACGTTCGCGACGATCATAAATGTCCTGACAAACGAGCTTGGCTATCATGTGCAGACACGCGTAATCAGCTCTGAGCACTGGGTACCGCAGCGTCGCGAACGCATTTTCATTGTCGGCTTCCACGAGCCGACTGATTTCGACCTCAAATCCCTGAAGCTCCCGGACAACGGACCGACACTTGGCAGCATCCTCGAGCCGCACGATGAGGTAGATCCGAAATACACCCTGACGCCGCGCCTCTGGGAGTATCTGCAGGCATACAAGGAAAAGCACACGTCAAAAGGCAACGGGTTCGGATACAGCCTGTTTGGCCCTGATGATGTCACACGGACGCTTTCGGCCCGCTATTACAAGGACGGATCCGAGATTCTTGTGGCGCAGCCCGGAAAGCGACCGCGCCGGCTGACTCCACTGGAATGCGCCCGCTTGATGGGCTTCGATCGGGGCGATCGCCGCTGGAAAATACCGGTTTCAGATACCCAGGCCTATCGGCAGTTCGGCAACGCTGTTGTCGTTCCGGTCGTCGAGTTTCTCGCCGATGCGATGAAGCCGTTCATCGAGTCCGCTCTGCTGAGAGGCGCCGGCCGCACGATGGCAGCACCGGTGACCGTAAGCCGTCCCGATCGTGAACCTGCGAGCTCTTATGGTTGACATTGTCACGGCTGAGGTTCGCAGCCGGATGATGTCGGGAATCCGTGGCACCAACACAAAACCGGAAATCCTGCTGCGCAAAGGGCTCCATGCACTGGGCTTTCGTTTCCGGCTCCATGATCGCTCGCTTCCTGGGAAGCCGGACATAGTCCTGCCGCGCTACAAGGCCGTCATCTTCGCGCACGGTTGCTTCTGGCACGGCCACGACTGCCATCTGTTCAAATGGCCATCAACCCGGCCCGAGTTCTGGCAGGCGAAAATAGCCCGCAATCGCGCGGTTGATGAGCGGACAGAAGTAGCTCTGTCGGAGTCAGGCTGGCGACAGGCGATCGTTTGGGAATGTGCACTTAAAGGCAAAACGCGGTTGCCTCTCGAAGAGGTAATTCTGTCCTGCGCCGAGTGGCTGAAATCTGACCGGCCGCGACTTGAAATCAGGGGAGGCTAGATTGCGCCGCGGGCTGTTGTCGGATCTGTTCACCGGCGTTGTCGCCAAGCGGCTGACGCTGGTGGAAACCATTACCCCGAAATCGAACCAGCATGAGCTTCAGGGGACAAAACCCCTGCGCCGACTTCTGGGTGATGATGATCGTAGGGGTATCGCGACACGCTTCATATGGATATCCGGCGAGCAGGAAGCCCTGGCCGAAGAAGGCTTCATGAGCTGGTCGAACGTCCGCAAGGGAAAGCCTCGCGCTCCGGAGTATCATCTGTATTACTCCTCCAATGCAGTCACGGAGCTGATGCAGCCCGGAGATATGTTGTTCCTGGCCCTACAGAGAGACGGCTCGATCCTTGTGATCGTCACACCATCTGCGACGATCCAGAACCAGTTGCTCTGGCTGTTTGCGCTGGAGGAACAACCGGAGTTCGCTTTCACATTCCAGGAGGTCGATGGCGCGCACAATGCCGAACTCGATTTCGCGGCACGCTACATTCTTGATGAACTCGGTATTGAGCCGGAAGAACCGGAAGCTGACCGGCTTGATACGCTGATCGAGCGCTTCGGTCTGGATTTCCCGAAAACGCGGGTATTTTCGGAGCTTGCCCGCACATCGATGCCCGAGGTTTCAGCCGCAGATGACCCGGACCTGGCGCTGATCTCGTGGATGGATCGCGAGGAGCAGCTGTTCAAACGTCTTGAACGACGTATTGTTGCCGCGCGCATTGGGAGTGGCTTCGGTGCCTCTGACGGCGCTGACGTTGAGGGATTTCTGGCGTTTTCGCTAAGTGTGCAGAACCGGCGAAAGGCGCGAGCGGGGCACGCACTGGAAAATCACCTAGAAGCTGTGTTTGCCGCCCAGCGAATTCGATACGTCCGCGGAGCGGAGACAGAGAACCGCAACAAGCCGGATTTTCTGTTCCCTGGACAGGATGAGTATCGTGATCCGCTTTATCCGGACGCAATGCTGACGATGCTCGGCGCCAAATCCACGCTGAAGGATCGCTGGCGTCAGGTCCTGTCAGAGGCTGTCCGGATTCCTGAAAAGCACCTGTTGACCCTTGAGCCCGCTATATCAGAAAACCAGACAGACGAGATGCAGGCCAAGAAGCTTCAGCTCGTGTTGCCACGCCGATTGCACAACACCTATCGACTGACGCAGCAGGCGTGGCTGATGGATATCGCCGGTTTCATCGCTGTCGTCCGGTCTCGGCAGGCTCCCTGAGCACCTCCAGAAGCTCGTCAATCCGGGCGCTTTCGACAGAACCGTGCGACGCTCCTGCTCCGGGCTGGCCGCCCGGCAAACGGAACGGGACATACGGGGCCAGTCGGTCCCGCTTCTCTGGCGACCGCTATGCTGAAGCTCCTGCGGCTGGCCTGTTCCCGTCTGTCCCGTGTCGAGAACTCCCGAAATCCCGCCAGAGGCGGCGCCTTGCTGATTTCTCCGGTACTCTTCATTGCTCTTTTGTGGGTCCGCCTGACGGCGATCGAGACGACGGGTCATATTTAGACCGGTACCTGTCGTCAGGTGCCCGCCAGTTTGCCATGAAGTCCAGTGGGTCTATGCTACCCATCATCTGGCGAGCGAGCTTCAGCCGTCCTTCCAGATGCTGTCGGAGCGCTTCATCGACCCCTTCCATCCGTTGCTCTACATCGGAGAAGAAGCGTTCAACAACCATCGCCTTGCCCCAGCTCTCGATAATCTCTGCCAATTGTTGCTGGCTATCCTTCATCGCCTGGGCAACTTTGCGTTCATCCTCGCGCCGCTGGTAGCGTTCCCACTCCTCCTGCCGCTCTTTTTTCCTTCTGGCCTCAGCTTCATCTTCTGCTGTCATAAGGGTTTGCAGCTTGTCTCTCGCTGCCCGTAACGTCTCGACAATATTCGGAATTGCTTTGGTTAGTGGCTCCGTTTCCGTATCCTGCCAGCTCAGAGACCATTCAACGCCATTCTTCGGAGAATAGGCAATTATCCGGAAGCGCCCGGAAGGCATATCCTGCTCGGTCGTCCATGAGTGCGTCAGCTGCCAGGATTTCATCGACCGGACGAGCCTGCTGTCCTCACGATGGTAATCACCGTTCAGGTACCGCATCGTCACCCGTTCGGTCATTTCAGTGATAGCGAGACCGATCGGCACTGTGTCGATGTAGAAAATCGTTGGCCTGTCTGGCCCCCAGATACTGCCGGAATTATATCGACCGTACTTTCGATCCTTCCGCTCAACCTCCTGCTCCTGAACATGAATGCGTCGGTGGCCTTCTCCGGCCGGGGGGATGTGAACGCGATAGCCCTGCCTGTCCAGCGCGACGTAGAGGTCATTGGCGATCGATAGTGCGCGAAGCAGAGCGGCTTCTGATGAAATCACGTCTGGCAGAATTCGCTTGTAGGGCCGAAGGAACTCTCCGTCTTTTGCAGCGCGAGATTTCCTCAGATGCTCTTCAGCGCCAAAAAGCAACGGGTGATGCTCGAGGCGGCGGGTCCTCGCAACGGATCTCGTCTTTGGACGTGCATTGCCTTCAAGCGCCTTCTGCTTCCGCTGCTTCGGGGCCACCGGTATGATTTCGATGATCTCGTCTGAGCCATCAGGTAGCGCAGGCAGCTCTGCAGGAAGGCCAAGGGACTTGCGTGTCCAGTATCCCGATCCGGGATATGGTATCTGATGTCGCCTGCACACGGCGGCCAATGCCGTGCCGGTTATACCGAATTCCGGGGCAAGTTTGCTCAGTGGTGCCTTGCATACCTGGCTGTAAAGTTCGCTGCGTTTCAATTGCATAGATAAATCCGCATTTCCAAACACGTGAATATCACACCACAATGACAACCTGGCGAATGATGAGAGTTGAAGAATTCCTTTGATTGGAGCCTGATCGTGTCAATCAACATCCAATTTCTGCTCTGATTGGCTCCAAGTTGCTCCGAGAGTCACGAAATGATGTCTATCGGTCCCCAGAAAGTTCGTGAAATGTGTCTGCAATGGCTCGACGAACAATGTCTGCCGGCGAGCGGAACGGCATTGGACTATGACGGCTTGGAGAACACACCGCTTTCGCGGTTCGCGCCAGATGGCCACCTCCGCAGAGAACGCGCAAGTTCGGTTGCGACCTAGGCGTTAGCTGAATGAGACGCGGTTGCATATTTCAATAAGAAATTGTATAAACAATCGCTAAAAGAATAAGCTGCATGGGACTTGGGGAGAATGAGGCAAACGCGTATTGCGAGTCGGGGCGGGAGGGCGCTCGCGTATCGACAAGTTATTGCGTCCGTTTTGCTTGGGTGGATCACAAGCGGATGTGTAAACAATGCGCCAATTGAAGAGACAAGAGCGTTTGCGAAGGCGGCTGGGGCGGTAAACGATGCAGGGGCGCTGTTGTTCGACGGCCTCGCGGTGGCCGAACGCAATCGTCGGCACGCGCTCGTTAAAGCAAACCCGGCGCAACGGTACGACTTCAAGGTCGAGGACGCGGCCTATTTCGCCACGATTGGCGAGCCGCCAAACACCGAGGCGTTCCGCCGATCACTGACAGTGGTGACTGCGTACGCCAACCTCCTCGCCGCGCTGGTTGAAGGCAAGGATGTGGCGACTTCGAAATCCTATCTCGTGGAGATTTCTACCAATCTGGAAAAGATAGGCGGGATACCGGGGGCGTCCGCTATCGTCCAGGCCCTCGATCCGATCATCGATCACGCGTTGCGGGCCTATAGCGTCGCGGAGGCTCGCCGACTTGTCCTGCAGGGCGCCGACAGCGTCGAGCGGCTACTAGTCGCACTGAAGAACGCGGCGCCATCTATCTACAGCGCGATGATCTACATGGACCGCCAACAGCCGATAATCACGGAAACTCAAATCTCCAAGATCAATGGCGAACGGACCAAAGTAGCGAATTTCGTGGTTCTGTTGGATCGGCTCCACGACACGTTCCAGTTGTTAAAATTCGCTTTGGAGAATCCGAACAGAGGCGTTGCGCTCGCCGAATTGGCCGGAGAGTCCGCCCGTCTTCGTGCAGACGTCGAAGCCGTACGCAAAGTCTTTGCTGGGGGATAGAAATCATAGGAGGGTGAAGTGACGTCGGTAATTCAGGCTCAAGCCGCCGTAAACGCAAGCATTCTGGCAATTGAGCAGCGGCTGAGAGCCAGCTCGGACGGGGACGAACAAGGCAAGCTAAGAGCAGCCTACTCCCGACTATGGATCATCCTTGGTCAATTGGAGGAGGCCATCATGGAGCAGGCGGCGGCGGCCGTGAGCGTTGCGGCTATGCGCCTAGAGCAAATCGTGTTGTCGGCGAATACGTCTCCGTTCGCCGAGTACAAAGTGGCGCTGGACCGCGCGCTGGTCGGGATAGGAGTGAATGTCGCGCCGTATACGCCAGCGACTGTTAGCCCCCCGCTTGCCCAGAAAACTGTAGCTCCATCGAGTCCTCAGCCGCAGCCCGGCGCACAACCGCAGCCCGGATCTGCAAACGCGGATGATGGAAGCGTGTGGTGGAAGGATCTGGTTCTCTACTATGCTTCCTTCAAGGGAATCCCGGACGGCCTGAAGGTGGCGAGTCTCTCGCAGTGGATCCTCGAGTCCGGTAGGGGGACCAGCAGGCTCGCTCGCGAGCACCGGAACTTCGCCGGAATAAAGTTTCGGGAGAGGATGGCGGGACACGCGACCCCAGTCGACTACACTGGCACGGATGGCGATGCGACAACCTACTGCAGCTTCGACTCGATTGCCGCGTTCGTTGCGGGCTACTGGCATTTCATTAGAAGCGGTCCGTACGACGGCTGGGATCAGCTTGGCGATGATGGCGTCAAATACATTCGGCATATTGCCGGCAACTACGCGGCGGATCCCGCGTACGTGGGCAAGGTGTTGGCGTTGTTTGACGAGGCGGCCGGCCTTTTGCGCATTACGCTTGGCACCGCCAGCATTTCGGCGGGCGGCACGCCCGACAACGCCGCGCGGCTGGCCGTTGTCGTTGGACACAATCGCCTCAGCAAGGGAGCGAGTTCGGGCGCGCCGATAAATCAGATGGAATTCGACTTCAACCAGATCGTCGCTGAAGAAATGAAATCCGAAGCGGGGCACTACAATCTGAACGTCGAACTTTTTTGGCGCGAGGCGACCGGCAGCTATTCGAAAGAAATCCAGGACGCCTATGCGAAGGTTGCCTCGTGGAATCCACATTGCATTCTGGAACTGCACTTCAACAGCAGCAGTGACGCGCAGGCCAACGGACTGGAGATGCTTTGCCTTTCCAACGAGCAAGCGAAGTCGCTGGCCGCGAAGCTGGTGGTCTCCACCACGGATCTTCTAAAGATTGCCGTTCGTCACGCTGATGGATTGCGACTGCTGAAAGTGGGAGACAGGGGGTGGGGCTCGGTGTCGGCGCTACCAAACATCCCCACCGTTCTGTGTGAGCCCTTCTTCGGCTCCAACTCGAACGACTGCGTAGCCGCAGCCACCGTAGGCCGGGAGGCGATCGGACGTGCGTATCTTCGAGGGGTTCGCGACTGGCTCGAGGGGCAGGCTTTAGATGCGTGAGGCCATCCAATGACGCTCCGAAACCTTGTCGCGACCTTCACCGTGGCTGCCGTGGCCGTGTTGAGCCCAACGCTGCCACTTCTCGCACAGAACACCGCCGGGGGCGAACCCGCGCAGGCGCAGACCGCACAGACGACGCAGTCCACAAATCCGCCACCGAAAGCGATTAGCGCTGGACAGGAGGCTCAATCAGCCGGGCCGCGGGAAGGTCAGGTCGTCGCTACCCAGAACAGCGAGGCTCCTCGCGCCTATTGGACCTATAAGACACCTTACGAGTTCTGGCTCACTGCCATGACCGTTGCCATCATGGCGGTTACGATCCTCGCGCTTTGCCTGATGGCCGGCCGAGCGGCAATCACGCCAGAATTTACACGGACGTTCATCATTATCGTCGTCGTGTTCGCCTCGCTCTTCCTGATCTCCGCCGGTTACTCCGACAAGCAGGCCGCTCCGGTGTACAGCCTCCTCGGAACTATCGTTGGATACATCTTCGGCCGGATGACCGGAGAAGCGCGGGCCGGGTCGGCGCCGGAGCCCGCGCCCGAAACGCCAGGGGCGAATAAAAGGGACGAAGCGAAATTCCCTCGATAGGAGAAACGTGATGAGGAACACCGGCATTTTGACATCGGTTGCTCTGATTATCAGCACCGATCTAACATTCGCGCAATCTGCGCTGCCCGACCGTACCTTTCTTGGGGGACTCGCGCCGGAGGCCGCACCCGGCGTGATCGGCTCTGGAGTGCCAATCTTCGATCCGTCGGTAATTATGCCTGACATCTCAACGATGCCCCCTGCCTTTGCTCCAAATCCACTTGTGCAGGAACCGCTCCGATCACCGCGCGCCCTGTACGATCCTGTAATCGGATCAGAGAACGTAGGCTTCGTGAACGGCTACACCGAGGCGCTTAATGTCGATGTAGTCGTCGGAGGCAGCCATCAGACCCTGCTTCTGGCGCCGAGAGAAATCGCGACGGTCAAACTTGGTGCGGCTTCAGGCGTCACTGCTGTAATAGGAACGGGCGGTACGAGTTTCGTGCTGGCTATTGAACGTGGCAAACTCTATCGCCTGCATGCAGCAGACGGGAAGTACGTCATCTCCGAGTTTGTCGGAGAGTAGCGCAAGTTAGGTATGGCGCATGAGCGCTCGTGGTCAATCCGCCTGCGGTCGCAGTGCGACGTCTTTTGCGGAACGTTCGCAATTCCCAAATTGTCGAACAATTCCATCCATCCTGGCCGAAGCTACTCGTGCTCGTCACCTGCAGCAAGCGTCCACACGGCAGCATGATAGTCGTCGAGCTTTGCCTCGGTACAGCTTGCTCAAGTGAGACGTTCCCCAAGACCCTTTCCACCGCTTGTTGCCAGGACGTTCACGTTTTAGGCCAAAAAGATCGCATAATGTATCGAGTGGAATGCCTGGAACGGCAAAGGCTAGGCGCGGTTTTTGGCGGCGACAATTGCCTCTGCCTGAATCACACAGAGCTCGATTTCTTGTTTGGTCATGCCGTTGGCTGCATTGGCGAAGCGCTCGACCAAGGCGGCGAGATGAGCATCTTGCGCGGTGCTCACGGTCACGCCTAACAGCCAGTTGGGCGACGTCCCTAAAGCGTCGGAGATTCTCACAAGCGTTGCCAAGTCTGGCTCTCTACGCCCTGACGCGTAGTGCGCGTAACGACGTTCATCGAGCCCCACCCGCCGAGCTGCTTCAGCGTTAGAAATGCCCAACTGTTGGGCTCGCTCCTGCAATCGTCTCGCGAGTGTGTCCATGGGAACAATTTGTTCCTTAGGGACACGAATATAGCCACGAACGATATGGAGTGTTATAAGAACAATATGTAGTGTTGATTGCAACGATGGACCCGGCCTGAGGAGGTGGAACCGCACATGGAACTACGTCAGCTTTCGTTCTTCGTCGCGGTGGCCGAGGAACTGCACTTCAATCGAGCGGCGGCGCGCATGTGCATCGCCCAGCCGGCATTGAGCGCGCACATCCAGGCGTTGGAGAAGGAGCTGGGGGTTCGGCTGCTGGATCGGTCGACGCGTCGGGTCGAGCTCACGCGGGCAGGGGAGGCGTTCTACGATCGGGCGGTTCGGATCATTGGTGATGTCGGGCTTTCGATCGATGTCGCGCGATCGGTGGCCGGCAAGGCGGCGCGGACGATCAAGATCGGAACCGTCTATCCGGCGACCATAGGAGTTCTGCCGGCGTTTCTTGCGCGCATCGGTCGGAAGTTTCCTGATGTGGCGCTGCATGTGACGAGCGGCTCGACCTCAGACATCATCCGCGGCTTGGAAAACGGCCAGATCAATCTCGGCTTCATTCGTCCCGTCGAAAACATCGGTTCATTGCGCTTCTTCTCGATCGCCCATGAGCGCTATATGCTGGCAGTCGAGAAGACGAGTCCTCTGGCACTTCGAAGCGAGATCGACATCGAAGATCTGAGGAGAGAGAAGATCATCGCCTTCTCCCGTCAAAACCTTTCCTATTCGGAGCGCTACTTCTCCGAGATGTTCGAGACCCATGGGCTGACCGGCAACATCGCCTACAGCTGCGACGACACCTTTTCGCTGGTGTCGCTGGTCTCCGCCGGCCTAGGTATCGGGTTTGCGCCGGAGTGGACGAAAGACCTGCCCAACCGCAGTTTCGAGCTTCGGCCCGTGCGCGGCGTTGATCTGAAGATCGGGCTTGGAGTTGCCTGGAACAAGGAAGACCCAACGGCGTCGCGGGACGACATCATCGACATAGCCCGGTCACTGGCGCGGCCGGGTAGGTGAAGGGGAGGTAAGCGCTCAGTTGCACCCTGCTCACGCCTTTCGCAGCAACGTGCTTCTAGGACAGCATCTCCAGGCCGTGTTTCCGGACGATCGAGAGCAGCTTCAATGCGGGGCCGCTCGGCCTCTTCGCACCGGTTTCCCACTTTTGTACTGTCGATTCACTGGTATTCAGATAGCGCGCGAAGACTGGCTGGCTGACATGGTTGTTCTCGCGCAGCGCCTTGATCTCACCCGGCGATAGCTCCTGCGGGATGGACAGGCAAGTCTCATCAAAGGTTTTCATGGTTTCCTTGTTGATAGTGCCTGCCGCATACATATCTTCTACGGCGCTATAAATTGCCTCAAAGGCATCGCTCTTGAACTTGCGCTTAGTCGTCACTGCAAATCTCCAGTAGGGCGCCGGTCCCGATTTCGGCATCAAGCTCGGCCTGCGTCTTGCGCCGATAGAGTTCGGCGAGCTTCCGGAAAGCCAGGAGTTCGTCGTCATTGATGTTTGCGCGGTCCTTCTTCGCGAACAGATAGGCGAACACCCAGTACTCACCCGCTTTCGCCAGAACGATCGAACGGTGCATGTTATCGTTGAGCCGCTTCTTGAACACGCCGCCATCGAGATCATCAGCCTGTCCGCGTGCGACTTGGTCAATTGCCTTGCGAAGGGCTTTGTCGGAGATCCGCGCTTTCTTCGCTGCCTTGGAAAACCACGCCGTTTTGAAAGTCTGTCGTGATATCGCTTTATATAGCACTAGGTGCTACACCTATCAAGTTGTCGGGAAAATTGCGGAGACTACGCTGCTTCCCATACCTGATTCAAAATCCTGGCAGCAAGCGCCGCTTTTTCCTGCGGCAGGAAACGACCGTAGTGGTTCGCAACCATCTCCGGCGTGTCCTGGATGGCGTAGCTTGCCTGCTCGTAGGATCCGGTTTGTTTCAGGATATGCGTCGCAAGGACATCTCGGACGTTATGGGGACCATGCGGAAGCAAACCCTTGATGGCGCCGCGACCGGTATATGGATTGTAGATGCCATAGCGTTGGATCGCAGTCCGCCAAGCCTCGTAAAAGGTCGTCTGGTCGTAAGACGCATCCTTGGTTTTGGTTTTGACCGTCTTCACGAAAAGGGTGCCTGGATCTTCGGCGCCAGCGAGCAGCACGGCACGATGACGCTCGATATACGCGTTCAGATGGGGATAGAGATCCTGCAGGTTCGGAAGCACCAGACGGAACGGCTTCGAACCGAAGAATGAGGAGTTCGCATTCTTGAAGGCATTGGAAGGGATCAGGACTTCCCAGCCGCCATCGCGGTCGCTCCAGCGGATCTCACCACGCTTCATGTCTTCAAGACGACGCTCCGACGTCGGGAAATGTCCCCGCGGGCAAACAAGCAGTTGCCTGAGGTTCTTCTGGCGAAGACCGAGATGGAGGCCAAGGCGCAGCATCAGGAAGGATCGAACGGATTCCGCCGCCGAACGCGGATAACGATCCTGGTCCGGCATGCGCCGCATGATTTCGTCGGTGATCTTGCGATACTCGGCGAGCGGACTGTCAGCCTCGAGCACGGACATAATCGGCTCGAAGGGATCACGGTGCACACGCGCGACACGCTGAATCTCTCTCGAGCGTTGCGACGCATGCTTGAAGACGATGTCGCACGACGAATGCCAGTCCTTTTGTGCCGCAGCGATCTCCGCAGATGTCACCAGGCCGGGGATTGGGCTCGCATTCTGGACGAGCTCCGGATGCTGCCACATCCAACCCGTCTCGGGCCGAACCATGCCGAGAAGCACGCTCAACATGTCTTCTTCCCATGTGGTGTAGAAGCCACGGCGCTTCTCTCGCCAATGCAGGTACCAATCCCAGATCCCGGGAAAGACAAGCAAGCCAAAGGTCAGCTGGCTGAGCGGCACGCCATAGCCTTTGACAGCGCTCTTTGGTGAAGCTGCCAAGGCACCGAACATGAGGCCCAGATGCTCAATCTTCTGTGCAGCCGTCTCCTCTCCCCAGACCCCATTACGCTGGAACCCGAGGGTCGTCAGGGTCGCGGTCTTGAAGCGTACGAGGTTTGCCATCTCCATCGCGAGCCGGGCAGGGGCATCAACAACACCAGCAAGCAGATCCGGATCTTCGATCGTCGCATGACCGGATTCTCCTCCCCATTCCAGATCGTTCGATGCAAGCCGCGGCGAAAGCGAGCTTCCATAAGAGAGACCAGGAAAGCGAATGGCATATCGCTGCCGGATCGCTGCCGCCTGGAAGCGCCGATAGTCGGTGGTGCCGGAGATGATCACGCGCCGTACCCAATCGACGATCTCTTCGCGCTTGCTAAATGGCAAACTGTTGAAGTCATCCGGCAGGTGCCAGGCGAGCCGCCGCCGCTCGGCAGGACTGACGTCACTCTCGAACTCATGTCCGGATACTGATCGTGACTGATGTGGCAGCCGTTCTTTGAAGTATCCGCTAGGGAGCCGATAGCGTTTCTCAATGAGGGCGAGGATCTCGAAACTGTCCGTCGATCTTGGGACGCGCGTGCCGTTCGTCCAACTGAGCAGTGTCTTATTATCGAAGGTCTCGTGGTCGCCGGCGACTGCCCGGTGAAGATGCCAGTACGTGTCACCGTGTCGGCGCATGTGGTAGTTCAGCGCTTCTTGGAAATCTGACGGATTTTCTGTCCAATCGAAGAGAGGCCCTGGGTGTTCCTCGACCGCCCTCGGCGGGACCCCGGGCTTTGTCCTCGTCTGCGTCGACGGTGTTGGTCGTGGTGAGCTCGGAGATTTGCTCGCCTTCACGTCAGGTTTGCGGGTCGCGCAGCGAGGGCTTTCGATCGGCGGTGTAGGCGTGGGCCGGTCATGCTCGACTGGTCGTTGCTGATCAATCCAGCGGATGATCGCTTCGAGCCCGGATTGCAGGCCCTTCTTTAGCGCGGGGGTCATCTCGTCTTCCAAAGCGCAGGCATCAGAAACGGATCGCCAATCGATGCGGCCCATCCGCGTCGGCGGATGCTTGCGGTAAAGGATCAAGCTGGAGAGGTAGGGCTTTATGTTCTCCAGGGTCCGCCTGGAAACAAGTGGCGCGACGCGAACATCGCAGAAGTCGGAAATTTTACGCTGAAAATGAAGTGATGAAGCAGATTGGGTTTTCATGAGATCCAGAATTCGTATCGCTGATCGGCACGAGTGCCGGGGCGTGGCCTGCTAAGACCATGTGGTAAACGAACTCTAAATTTGACCCAGAGATGCGTGTGAAATCGTATCGGCGAACGCACAGGCTGTGCTAAGCGTCAATCATGGGATTCGGGGTCTTCATTCATCGCTCAGATTCGATCTACGACGACAGCCCGGCAGAACAGTACCAGTTTCCAAGCCAATATCTTGGAAGGGTGCGGGCCTGCCTTGGCGATTGGATCATCTACTATGAGCCGCGCAAGGTTGCGGCGACGCGGGGCTATTTCGCTGTCGCCAAGGTGGCCGAGGTCATCCCAGATCCAAAGGCGCCGGGCATGTATCTCGCGCTCATCGAGCCGGGCAGCTATCTCGACTTCATCAATCCGGTTCCTTTCAGCGGAGCAGAAGGTGTGGTTGAGCGCGGCGTCCTGAACGAAGAGGGCAGGATATCGGGGAGGGCGCAGTCTGCGGTAAGGCCCATTTCGAGCGCGGACTTCAATCGCATTGTGGGCATTGGGCTAGATGAGCAAGTGCCAGAGTTGCCGCGGACCGGCGAATTGGACACTAGGATCTCGGTTGAAGGACTGGGGGAAGGCGTTCAAACGCCGTTCGTGTTCGAGCAAGAGCGCAACCGCGTCACACAGCTCTCGTCACGGATTGTTCGTGACCGGTTGTTCCGCCGCCTCGTCGTTCAGGCCTACGATAAGCGCTGTGCAATCACTGGCTTGAAGCTCATCAACGGCGGTGGACGCGCCGAAGTCGATGCAGCGCACATACGGCCGGTTGAGGCGAAAGGGCCGGATATCCTCACCAATGGCATCGCTCTATCCGGCACGGCGCACTGGATGTTCGACCGTGGCCTGATCAGCCTTTCAGATGACCTTGACATCTTGATTTCAAGGCATGCCAATGATCGGGGGAGTATACGAGGGCTGATAAACAGGACCGGACGCGCGATCGTACCGATGCGGGCATTCGAGCGGCCGCATCCGCATTTCCTGCGTTGGCATCGCGAGAACTGTTTCAAGCAGTAAAGCTGGTGCAGAACCCGATAAACGTCGCCGTAAATTCGAATCTGCTCAAGGCGGGGGATAGGAGACATCAGCGCCAGGCGGCATATTGCCGGCTTCCATTCTCGTCGGTCCGTTGGAGGTTTGGCGTTGCCGCCCTGGATTTGGACGCCCGGACCGTTGGACCAAAAGCCACTCATAAACGCCGCCCGATATAAGATTTGCACCGAAAGATAACTGACGTGTCCAATCCGCTTGGAATCTCGCATCGCCGGTGCAAGGGGATTCGTATCCGGCAATGGAGCGGGCTTAACCCCCAGAGGCGGTTCGGCCCGTGAAATCGCAAAGGGCCCGGCAGAGTTCGGCGATCTCTTCAAAAAATGCGCCATTGTAGTCGTTGCGGTAGGTGATGAAATATTCGAGCTTTGGCAGCGCGATGGCTGTTTTCATGATCCGCAACCGCCCATCACTGACATATTTGCTGAAGAAGGCCTTCGGCAGGATGGTGATCCCGAGGCCAAAAGCCGCAAGCTCGGCGAGTGCCGCCATGTTGTTGCAGGAAATGGTTTTGGCGAATGGCAGTTTTGGATTGTCGATGACGTCGTGAAGGATCGGCCGCAGGATCGAGCCGGTCGACTGGATCAACAGCGGAAAGCGCAGCAGTTCGTCGTTGCCGAGAACCTGGTCATCGCCGTAAACCTTCGGGCTCGCCATCCAGACGAGTTCGATCTCGCCGAGCCGCATGTTGATGAACTGCGGATGCTGGGTAATCCGCGGGCAGATAACGAAATCGATCTTGCGGTCGGTCAGGCGTTCCATGAGCCCCGCCGTCAGGTCGATCTCCGGCTCGAGGCTGATGTCCGGGTACCGCTCGATGATGGTCGCCAGCAATTCCGGCAGCCAGGACAGCGCAACGAGGTCTGTCACGCCGAGCCGGAAGCGCAGGGGCGGCGCGACCGATGCCCGCGCGGTCAGAACCAGCCGGTCGTTCAGCCGCAGCATCTGTTCGGCTATATCCCGGATATCGCCCCCTTTCGATGTCAGCACGGATTGCCGGGCGGAGCGATCGAAGAGCGGGACGGAGAAACGGCTTTCCAGCTCGCCGATCCGTTTCGAGATCGTCGATTGGGTGACGTTCAGATAAGACGCGGCAGCTTCGAAACTGCCGAGCGTCGCGACCCAGTAGAGGGCTTCCATCTGCTTCAGGGTGAACATCGGCGTTCCATGAAGAAAAGCGATTTATATAGGACGAAATTTATCGCTTTTTCGCGGCGTTTGGCAAGTTTAGATTTCCTTCATGAAGGAAGGCCGTGGGATGGCTTTCGTTGGAGGAAACATGTCAGTCGAAGAATTCCCGTTACCCGCGCCTCTGGGCGCCGAACTCCTGGTGCAGTTCCGAGGCGTGCCCACGTCCATCATTAGCGACAACATGGAGCGTCTTCCGGGGGCGACGGGGATCCTGCCCTATCACCGGAGCGGCCAGCTCATCGGCACGGCGCTGACGGTCAAGACCCGTCACGGCGACAATCTCGCCATCCATGCGGCCCTGAAGGTCGCGCGCCGGGGCGACGTCATCGTCGTCGATGGCGGTGGCGATATCAGCCAGGCGCTGATCGGTGAGATCATCATGACCCATGCGGAATCGCTTGGCGTTGCCGGCTTTGTCATCGACGGCGCGATCCGCGACGTCGCTGCCATCCGGGCGTCGGATCTGCCCTGTTTTGCCCGTGGCGTGACCCATAAGGGTCCCTACAAGAACGGCCCGGGCGCGATCAACGTTGCCGTTTCGATCGGCGGCCTGGTGGTCAATCCCGGCGACCTTATTGTTGGCGACGACGACGGGATCGTCGCCGTCTCGCCGGAAATCGCTGCCGGCCTCATTCCCGGTATCCGCGCCCAGGAGGAACGGGAGCGCGACAAGATTGCAAAATTCAGGGAGGCGCGGCTTCAGCTGGTCAAAGGCTGAAACGCGCGGCATGACATAAGGCAAGAGGAGGATACGCCTTTGAAAATTTGGAAATCGTTTGCGGTCGCGCTGGCGACAACGATGGCGCTGCCGGTCGGGATGGCACTGGCTGGGGAGAAGACCTCGGTCACGATCGTGCTTCCCGCTGGACCCGACAGGCTCGACCCGTGCGAAACGCCGCGGTCCGTCATCGGCCGCATCATCAAGCAGAATGTCGTCGAAACGCTGGTTGAACTCGACTACGACAAAAACACGACGCTGCCGCGACTGGCCGAAAGCTGGGAGCAGACCTCGCCTACCGAATGGGTTTTCAAGCTGCGTGAGGGCATCAAGTTTCATGATGGCGCGCCGTTCGACGCCATGTCCGTGATCCATTCGGTGGAGCGCACCGTCGATCCGAAGCTGACCTGCATCACCCGCACCAAATATTTCGACGGCACTGATGTGACGGCGAGCGAAGTGGACGCCCACACGGTGAAATTCACCACCAAGGCGCCCGTTCCGATCCTGCCGACGCTTCTGGCGCAGCTGGCGATTTCCTCGCCCAACACCCCGATGGGCGAATACACCGCAAAGCCGGTCGGCACCGGCCCCTACCGGTTCGATCACTGGACGCAGGGTGAAAACGTCGTGCTCGTCCGCGACGACGCCTATTGGGGTGAAAAGCCAGTCATCGACAAGGCGACCTATGTCTGGCGCACCGAATCCTCCGTGGCGGCCGCCATGGTCGAGACGGGCGAGGCGGATCTCGCCTTCTCCATCGCGCCGCAGGATGCGACCAACGACCAGACGGACAAGGTCTATCCGAATTCCGACAGCGCCATGTTCCGCCTGTCGGTCGACATTCCGCCGCTCGACGACGTGCGTGTTCGCAAGGCGATCAACCTCGCCATCGACCGGCAGGCCTTCCTCGGCAGCATCGTCAGCGACAAGGCAAAGCTTGCCATGCAGCAGGTCGGCCCGAACGTGCTCGGCTTCAACCCGAACCTGAAACCCTGGGCCTATGACCCGGCGGAGGCCGAGAAGCTGCTCGCCGAGGCAAAGGCCGACGGCGTCGACGTAACGCGCGAGATCCGCATGATCGGGCGTCCGGCGATGTTTGCCAACAGCAACGAATTCGTCGAAGCCGCGGCCGAAATGCTCCGGCAGGTCGGGTTCAACATCAAGCTCGACAACCTCGAAATGTCGCAATGGCTGCAGATGGCCAACAAGCCGTTCGCTCCCGATCGCCAGCCCAACATCTTCCTGACGATGCACGACAACAACAGCGGCGACGCGGCGTTCACGGCCTTCTTCAAGTATCATTCGAACGGTCGCCAGAGTGAACTGCACGACCCCGAACTCGACGATCTGATCGTGCTTGCCGGAACCGAGCAGGGCGACAAGCGGGCCCAGACCTATCAGGAAGTGTTCCGCAGGATCTATGAGGACAAGGTCGCCGACGTGCCGCTGTTCCACATGGTCAACTACATGCGGGTCGGCAGCAGGCTCGATTTCCAGCCGACCATCGCCAACGCGGTCGAATTGCAGCTGGCAAAGCTGACCCTGAAATAGCGACGCGCGCGGCGCCGGGCGATATGTTCCGGTGCCGCGGGTTTCCGTCCGGTTCCGGGGCGGTTCGTCAATCCACATCCGGCGGAGGAGCTGATATGGGTTCATTTATCTTCAAGCGATCGTTGCAGAGCCTGTTCTCGCTCATCGTCCTGATCATTCTCGTGTTCTTCCTGGCGCGCATGACCGGCTCGCCCGCCGACCTCTATCTGCCACAGGACGCGTCCGCCGAGATCCGGCACGAGTTCAACGAGCGCCTCGGCTTCAACGATCCGCTGTATCTGCAGTTCGGCCGGTTCATGGCCGGCCTGATGCATCTCGACATGGGCCAATCGCTGCAGTTCTCGCGGCCGGCGCTCGACGTCGTTCTTCAGGCCTTTCCGACGACCCTGATGCTTGCGGCCGTCACCATGCCGCTGGTGATTACCCTGGCCGTCGTCATCGGCTCGCTTGCCGCCTTCAAACCAGGCGGGCTCTTTGATCGGCTTGCCAGCTTCGTGTCGCTGCTTGGCGCCAGCACCCCCAACTTCTGGGTCGCGATCGTCGGCGTACTGGTGTTTGCCGTCACGCTGCGCCTGCTGCCGACATCGGGTACCGGAACGGTTCTGCACTGGGTCCTTCCGGTGGCGGTCCTGACGCTGCGCCCGACCGGCGTGCTCGTCCAGGTCGTTCGGACATCGATGATGACGGCCCTGTCGTCGACCTACATCAAGACGGCGCGGGCAAAGGGCGTCGGATCGCGATCGATTGTTTTCGTGCACGCGTTGCGCAACGGACTTCTGCCCGTGATCACGGTTGCCAGCGACCAGGCGGCCGGCATCGTCAACGGCGCGGTCATCGTCGAGACCGTGTTCGGCTTTCCCGGCATCGGCAAGCTGATGATCGATTCCGTCATGCTCCGCGACTTCGCCGTCATCCAGGCCGCCGTGCTCGTGACCGCGCTTGCCGTCTTCATCATCAACATCCTTGTGGACATCACCTATGCCCTCGTCGACCCGCGCATCCGGTATAACTGAGATGGCCGCCCCACGGGTGGCCAAGGCGAAACCTGCGGCCCGATCTGCCGCGGCAAGGCAGATCGCCGCGCTTCTGTGGCAGGACAAGGTTGCCTTCGTTTCAGCCATCCTGCTGCTCATCGTCATTTTCTGCACGATCTTCGGACCGTGGCTGATGGCCGACCAGGCGCGGGCCGTCAACCTCATGGCGCGCAACGCGCCGCCGTTCTCGCTGAGCAAAGGCTGGATGTTCGTGCTCGGCGCGGATGCGCTCGGGCGCAGCTTGGCCGCCCGCATCATCGTCGCCAGCCAGAACACCATCCTGATCGCCAGCAGTGCCGTCCTCCTGTCGATGACGATCGGTGGCGCGCTCGGGCTCGTCGCCGGCTACAAGGGCGGGTGGATAAGCGCGACCCTTCTGCGCCTGGCGGACGCGATCATGAGCTTCCCTTCGATGCTGCTCGCGGTCATCGTGCTGTTCGTCTTCGATCCCGGCGTCGAGAACGTCATTCTGGTGCTGGCGGTGTCGCGCATTCCGATCTTCCTCAGGACCGTCAGGGCAGAGGTTCTCGAAATCAAGGAGCGGATGTTTGTCACGGCGGCCCTTGCCATGGGCGCGAACACCAACCGCATCCTGTTCCGGCACATCGCCCCCATGGTGATGCCGACAGTCATCAACCTCGCAGCACTCGAAATGGCCTTCGTCATGCTGGTCGAATCCGGCCTGAGCTTTCTCGGCATCGGCATCCAGCCACCCGAAGTGACATGGGGGCTGATGGTGGCCGACGGCCGCAACTACCTTGGGTCCGCCTGGTGGCTTTCCTTCTGGCCGGGCGTCGCGATCATGACTGTGACGATGGCATTGAACCTCCTTTCGAATTGGCTCCGGCTGGTGACCGACCCGGTCGAACGCTGGCGCTTCCAGACTTCAGCAGGTGCACGATGACTGAGCAGGCCCTTCTCGAAATCCGCAATCTGAGCATCGAATTTCCGAGCCGCGCGGGGACCGTGCATGCGGTCAACGATGTCAGCTGGTCGGTCAATCCAGGCGAAACGCTCGCCATTCTGGGCGAGAGCGGCTCGGGAAAGAGCGTCAGCGCGTCCGCCGTGCTCGACCTCATCGACACGCCGCCGGCGGTGATCTCGCGTGGCGAGATCCTCTATCGCGGCCGGGATCTTCTGAAGACCTCGCGCGAAGACCGCAGGGCGATCAACGGCAAGAAGATCTCGATGATCTTCCAGGATCCGCTGGCGGCCCTCAACCCCGTCTACCCGATCGGCTGGCAGATCGCCGAGACATTGCGCGTCCACGGCGTCGACAAGGCCACGGCCCATGCCCGCGTCATCGACCTCCTGGCCAAGGTCGGCATCGACGATCCGGAGCGCCGGGCGCGCCAATATCCGCACCAGTTCTCCGGCGGGCAGCGGCAGCGCATCATGATCGCGTCGGCGATCGCGCTTGCGCCCGAGCTGTTGATCGCCGACGAACCGACGAGCGCGCTCGATGTCACCGTTCAGGCGCAGGTGCTGGCGCTGCTCAAGCAGTTGCAGGCCGAAAGCGGCATGGGCATGGTGCTGATCACCCACGACCTCGGTGTCGTGGAAAAGGTGGCGGATCGGGTCGTCGTCATGCAGGGCGGGCGGATCGTCGAGGCGGGCACGGCTCATGCGATCATGAACGCGCCGGAGCACCCCTATACGCGCAAACTGCTGGACGCGATGCCGGGCCGTCATGGCTTCGAAGCAAACACGTGTGAAGCGAAGGGCAGGGTTCTGCTGGACGTCGACGGGGTTTCCCGGATCTACGGCGTCGAGCCAGGCAAGGCGGCGCAAGCCGGACCGAAAGCGATCCGCGCCGTCGATGATGCGAGCTTCAAGCTGCGCAGCGGCGAAACGCTGGGGATCGTCGGCGAATCCGGCTCTGGAAAATCGACACTGGCGAGAATGCTGCTTGGCCTCGACAGGCCGACAATCGGTACGATCCGCTTCGATGGGCGCGACCTGCATGGGATGAGTCCGACTGAGACCTTCAAGGTCCGCCGCCGCATGCAGTTCGTTTTCCAGGATCCGACGGCATCCCTCAACCCGCGTATGACCATCGCCGAAATCGTCTCCGAACCCTGGGCGATCCATTCCGACGTGTTACCCAAGAGCGAATGGCGTGACGAGGTTGTCGGTCTTCTCGAGCGCGTGGGCCTGAACGCCGATCATATCGATCGGCATCCGCATCAGTTTTCCGGCGGCCAGCGCCAGCGTATCGCGATCGCCCGCGCGCTTGCTCTCAAGCCCGAAATCATCGTCTGCGACGAGGCGGTCTCGGCGCTCGACGTTTCCGTCCAGGCGCAGGTGATCGACCTGTTGAAGCAGCTGCGCAGTGAGCTCGGGCTGTCCTACATCTTCATCGCTCACGATCTGGCGCTGGTCCGCGATTTCGCGACCGAGGTCGTGGTGATGTATCGCGGCCGCATCGTTGAGCAGGGAAGGACCGAGGCGGTCTATGGTGATCCGCAGCACGACTATACGAAACGGCTCCTCTCCGCGAGCATGGCACAGCTTCCGAATGCGGCCTGACAACGAAGGGCAACACGACCGTGCCGATCGGCGCGCCAGCCTGCCGGCGCTCTTCGCCGTCTGCCTGAAGATTGGCGTGCTGAGCTTCGGCGGCGGCCTGTCCGCCTGGCTGCACCGCGAATTCGTGGAGCGGCACGGATGGATCAGCGAAGATGACTTTGTCAGCAGCTTGGCGATCTCGCAGATGTTGCCGGGCGCAAACGTCGTCAACCTGGTCGTCTGCATGGGGGAGCAGCTGCGTGGTCCCCTTGGCGCGATCGCGGCTGCTTTCGGCTTCCTCGTCGGCCCCTTCTTCGCGGTAATCGGCATGAGCGCGATCGTCGACCGGGTTCACGACCTGGCTGAGCTCGAGGGCGTATTGACCGGCGTCGCGGCAAGCGCCAGCGGCCTGCTTCTCGTCATCTGCTGGAAAGGCACGCGGCGAGCGGCCCGACATGCATCCGGTCTTGCCATCGTCGCAGCCACGGCGATCGGCGTCGCGGTCCTGAAGCTGCCGTTGCTGCTGGTCGCAGCCGTCATCGCGCCGATCAGCGTTGCGCTCAGCTGGAGGCGTGTCAAATCCGATGCGTGACGATGCCTATCTCGGATTGCTCGCCGTCTTCATTCCGTTTTCGCTGATTTCCATCGGCGGCGGCGCGAGCATCATCTCCGGCATGGAAGGTGAGGTCGTGCGGGCACGGGCATGGCTCAGTTCTCGCGAGTTTGTCGAACTGTTTGCGATTTCGCGTGCCGCTCCCGGCCCTGGAACCATGCTCGCCACCCTGGTCGGCTGGAAGATTGCCGGCTGGGGCGGGGCGGTGGTCGCGTCGCTTGCGCTCTTCGTTCCGTCCTCCTTGCTTTGCTATGGAGTGTTCAGGCTGACGAGCGCCCACCGCGAAAAAGCCTGGCACCGTGCCATGCGCGAAGGCCTTGCGCCGGTCGGGACCGGACTGATCATTGCCGGCGTGCTCTCGATACTACAACTCTCCGGCGCTGTCGGTTTCACCGCGGCTGCCGCGGCTGCCGCCGCTGCTGCGGTGACGGGAGTGCCACGCATGCCGATCCCGCTGATCATTGCCGGTGGTGGGTTTGCCGGATGGCTATTAGGATGACGGTTCCTCATCGGATCGAGAGCTTCGGTTCTCGAAATCAGAGGCGTGGTATCCAAATCCGCATCTGCCCAGTTTGAGCAAGGCTATTCTTCAACGCACCGTGAGGCACGCCCTGACTCGGTGAGTATCGGCTTAGATGTCTGCGAAAACAGAATGAGTTCTCGGTTGACAGTAACGGCTGCCTTGTGGCGCGCTGATCGGATACGCTTCTTCAACTGGGAAAGGAGAGAGGCGTAACCGTCACCGTCAGACGAAGAGATGGTTGTAGTCATGCGTGAGTCTTTAGCAGACCGGATTGCAGAAGCTCTATCCTTCATGCCGCGCTGCAGACACGTGGCTACAGTTCGCTTCCTATCAAGGCGACAGATCTGTAGACCGTTTTCCGTGATCGCATGCGATATTCACGCCAGACGACGTTAGCTCGCGCCGAGCAACACAAATGGCCACCAGTCTCAGAGCGCATGCTCAAGTGCCGAGACGGCGCAATAATGGTCCGGCCCCCTCAATATCTGGGGTAGGCGCTAGTCAAGGGTTGGGAAAGACTGTGATTTGAGCCGGGGGCTCTCGGAGCACGAAGGTCGGCGGCGCCTGGCGATGCGTCTCATGCGACGCTCGTTTCGAGGGGGCAAGTGAGTAGTATCGGGCGGGTTTCTCTGGCCGCGGCAATCGTTGGTCTGGGTAGCCTTTGGATATCCGGCGATGCCATCGCGGCCAACTGCAGTTCCCGCGGTGGCCTTGGCTATCTCGGCAACACCAAAGGGGGCACCGGCTCTGTCTGGATTTCGGGAACGAGCGCCGGCTCTTTCGGCCTCGAGGCGGCGCAGGGCAATCAAACGGTCGATAGCTGGAATAAGTCCAGACGCGGCCTTCACCTCTCGCTTTCACCGGTCGTTTCAAACGGCAATGGCGGCACGCACAAGCTCTATGACCTCTAAGGCGGAAAGCCCTGCCTGCTCGACACTCAGAACCAGGTGCGCAGCGGGATCCTCCCGAACATCGACTGGCCCGATGGCCGCCCGGATGTCGGCCCCCAACCCGTCTTTCCAGGCTTCGACTGGCCCGATGGCCGGCCAGATGTCGGACCGCAGCCTGTCTTCCCGGGTTTCGATTGGCCGGATGGTCGGCCGGATGTCGGCCCGCAACCGGTTTTTCCAGCCTTTGACTGGCCCGATGGCCGGCCCGACGTTGGACCGCAACCTGTCTTCCCGAGTTTCGACTGGCCGGATGGTCGGCCGGACGTCGGCCCGCAACCGGTCTTTTCCGGGTTCAAGCCGCGCACCCCGACCGCGCTCAAAGGCGGCCGCGTGGTCCCAGCCAGAGCACCGGACACCTGTATCGACCCGCGATCGTCCGACGCCAGGAAGCAACGCGATCTGCCGATCTGCCGGGACCTCGAGGCCGAGGAGGCCGCCGCCCGCAGCGCAGGCGGATCGTCTCAGGTGCCCTTGACGCCAGGCCGCGACTTGCCGGCGCCTTCCCTCTGGAATTTCTGGTCCGACATCCAGTTCGCTGACATTTCCGACGACCGTTACGACCGTGACAGCGACACGCTGGCCCGCTCGCTGACGATGGGTCTCGATCGCCGGATCACCGACAACCTCGTCGTTGGCATGACTGTTTCCCTTGAGGACAGTTCAACCGATGCGTTCGACGGCACCTTGGGCATCGATACCAACGGCTTCAGCTTCGGCCCGTATACGGCCTATCGCCTGTCGAAGCACTGGGCGGTCGACGGATCGCTGACCTATGGGCGCTATAACAATGGTATCGACCTTAGCGTGCTGAGCGGCCAACAGGATTCGGAACGCCTTGCCGGCGAAATCTCTCTGCATGGCCAATACAAGGTCGATGCCTCTCTGATCCGCCCCAAGGTGTCGGTCAGTTGGTCGCATATCGACAGCGAGGCCTATGACCTTTCGGGGCGCATCCTCAACACGCCCGTCAGCGTTACCCTTCCCGGCGACAGCTTCAACTACGGCATTCTCGATCTGTCGACCGAGGTCAGTCGTACATTCCGCATGCCGGATGGGCAGCCGTTTCTGGTCTTCACCGAGCTCGGCGCTGAATACCAGTTCGAGCGGCCGAACGACGGCAAGATTCTGACCGGAGACCTGTCGGAAGTAACGCCTTCGCCATGGTCGTTCTCACTGCGATCGGGCTTCAGAATGCTGGTGAACGACAATCTCCAGATCGAAGCGACCGGCGGCTATCTGAGCTTCGGTCATAACGATCTCGATGTCTGGGAAGGCAAGCTGCACATTTCCTGGAGCTTCTAGCTGGCGGGAGGGGCGGTGAACTTCGGCTCACTGCGATCCGACCGAGCGCATGATCTCAAAGTAGCAGCAGCTTCTTCAAAACCGAGAATACCTCCTTGTAAGGCAGCCTTGTCGCGCCTGCGACGGCGAAGGGAATGAGGGCAGCGGCGGCGACCGGCAAGACGGCGTCGCGGCTGATGAGCATGGTCGAAAGCTTCTTGGTCGCGTCGAACAGTTTTCCGGGGTCGGCCACGTCGTCGTCGGGTTCCTCGGTCGCGTCGTCTGCCACGTTGCGGCCGAGGACCTTGCGCTCTGCTGCGCGCTGGAAGCGGGTCGCCTTCACGCCGAACATCAGCAGCCCGGTTTCCTTCAGCCGTGCCAGCGGCTTGGAGAAGGCCGATAACGGATAGGCGAAGAAGGCGATCACGATCGCCAGCCAACCGCTCATGATCATGCTGAACGTCGTCATCGACAGCGTCTCCTGCAGCAGGTGTTTCATGACCGCTGCCGCGATCGCCGCGCTCATGCCGAAGACGAAGAACATGTAGGCGTTCGGATATTGCGACAGAAAGCCGAGGCCACCCTTGCCGTCGGGATGGGCGGCGACGAGGCGAAGCTCCAGTTGAGCGATCTTGCGCAAAAGTCGCGCCCAGACGAAGTGCCGCCATACGCCGCGCAGGAACAGAAAGACGAAGAGCGGTAGGCTGACGCAGATCGACCACCAGCCGGGAACGGTAATCCTGTTGCCCTCGGCCGTATGTTCGACGGCCCAGAACGAGGCGTCTGTCGTGTGGAAGTTCAGGAAGGAAAGCAGCGCCGCGACCGCGGCGAGCGCCAGGCAGACGGTTTCCGCCAGCCCGGAATCGCGCTGTTTCAGCGCGTTGGAAATCGCGCGCGCGGCTGATGGCATCGAGGTCGGAGCGATGAGCGGCGCGCGCGAAAACTGTCCGAGCTTGATGCGCAGCCCGCGTTCGACCTGCTGCTCGGCCAGCACGAAGGCGGCGATGGCAATGAAGAACTTTGCCCAGACGCCCGGATCGGTTAGATAGGCGCCCTGACTATGGTCGATCGACAGGCTGTCGGGCAGGCCAAGCAGAAAGGGAACGCCCCAGGCAAGCGCGACGAAAAGCAAAGCCCGCATTCCCGACTGCAGCGCGTTCGCACGCAACAGCTTAAGCCGTGCCTGAAGCTCGAAGAACGGGCCGCCATGGGACGCGAGAAACTCGGCGATCTTATCCGCTTGAGGCGGTGTAGCCACGTTGCTCGTTTCAACGGGGACAGCACTGTCGTATCGTGCTGGGTCACTCATCAGCGTCAATCCTTCCTACTGTGAGTTGTCGTTCGAGGTGCCTGCCGGACCCGTCCAGGCTAACGCTCTACGTCTAGTCGCCCGTTCCCGATATTGTTGGAGCTGCCTTGGCTGTCTCCGCGCATGGCCGCGGCGGTCAGATTATGCGACTGCGAAATCGTTGAAACCGGCGCGCGGGAGGGATCTGCCCTGATGACGGCTTCACCCTCCGCTGCAAAGTCCAGCTCGATTGACAAGTCATGCTTATTGCCCCGTGGTGCCGCCAAGCCTGTGCGCGATTAGCCCGCCAAGAAAAACTCAGCCCTTTCGCGGACGGCCTCGAAAATAGCGCGAAACGTGAATTTGCCACCGTCAATCTGCAACAACCGCCCACCTGTCGTCGGGATCGAAACGGTCGATGAAGGGGACGATTGCTTCCGTGCTCGGCCCGAGGTCGCGCTCGTAGACGATGCCCTGCTGGTTGATGACGAAGGTCTTCACGCCCGTCTCCGCATAGGTGACCGGCCAGGCGATCAGCGCAAAGCCGCCGATCATGTTGCTGTTGATGACATAGTCGTAGCGACCGCCGGCAATGTTGTCGCCTTGCGACTTCACGATGCGGAAACGGTAGCCGAAGTAACCTTCGCCGGTCTGGGCCTTTTCCAGCGCCGCCTCGCTGATCGCGTCTCCGACCGGGCTCTCGCCATCCCCCTGGTCGGCCGGCCAATAGAGACCGTCGGTCTGACCGGGCGTGCTGATTAGCTTCTGCGCATATTCGAGCACGCCGTCGGAATCGCGATCCTCGGATGCGTATTCCTTCTGGGCATCGACATAGGCTTCGACGGTGTCGATCGCCTGCAACTCGTTCTCGCCGACGCGACGATTGACGATCTCTTCGAGTCCGACATAGGTATCGAAGGCCCATTTGCCGTCATCGCCCTTGGTGAGCGGGAAGGGCAAGGGCCAGAGCCGGTCGCCGATCTGCAGGATCTTGCGACCCTCCAGATCGCGAACGACGACATTGCGGGCTGCCCCTTCGCGGATAAGAGCGAACGTATCCTTCACCCCTTCGCTGTCTTTCAGCTTCTCGGCATTCAGCCCCAAAAGTTTTGCCAGGCCGTCGAAATCATCCGCGGCCAGCCTGGCCTTGAATTCGCCGATGGCTTTGTCCGGATCGTCGAAGACCGGCGGGTCTTCTGCGGCGGCATAGGCATCCAGCCCACCTACCATCTGGTCCGCCGGCGGCTGATCGGCCGACGGTTGGTCTCCTGCAGGCTGAGCGCCGGCAGCTTGATCGCCAGCAGGTTTATCGGCAGGCGGTTTGTCCTGCGAATAGGCGGAGCCGATCGGCGTCGCTACCAGAACCAGCGCCATCGCTGATCCCAGGAGAAGGGAATTGAAGAGCTTTGTCATGGTCGTTCTCCTGTGATCCGATCAACGTCTGCGGCCGCCGCCGCCGCGGTGCATCGGCGGCCGGCCGCCACCACGGCTCATCTGTGGCCGCCCACCGCCGCGATGACCACCGCCAAGGCTTTGCCCGCCGCGGCGTGACGAAGCGACCTCACGCCGTCCGGAATTGACATTGCCAAGGCCCGATGGCTTCTTCGGCCGGTTCTGCGCCTTTGCCGCCATCTTCTTCTTGCCACCGCTGCGGTTGACCTGCGACGGCTTGTTGCCCGGGCGATTGATGCTCGGCTTTCCGTCCCCAGCGCGGGCTTTGGCGATCGCCTGACCGCCACCGCCGCCGCCGGGCCGAGCCGCCGGTCTCTGCTGCGCTTTCAGCCCGTCGAGCGTGCTCTTGCGCACATCCCTGATCTGGCCGCCGCCACCTCCGCCGGGCCGTGCGTTCGGCCGGTCGCGATTGATCTCTGCGGCGCGGTTGCGCAGGTTGTTGTTGCCGTTCGCCTTGATGTTGTTCTTGATGCTGTTTCGGTCGAAATGCTGAAGCTGGTCACGATTGAAGTTAATCTTGCTGCGATCGACGTTCTTCCAGTCGACGTCGTTCCACTTCACCTTGCCGTTGATGTTGTTGAAGCAGTTGTTGCAGTCGATGTCCATGTCGCCGCCGTTCCAGCGGCCGCCCCAGACACCCCAATCATCCCAGTCGACGATCGCGGCGAAGGCCGCACCCGTCACCGCGCCGGCGAAGAAAGCCGCACCCGGATACCAGTAGGCGGGATAGGGCTCGTCATAGTAGCCGATCGGCGCCGGCGCATAGTTCGGCTCGTAGAGCATCTCCGGCGGATATTGTGGCACGTAGATCGTTTCCGGGTTGGCCGCCTGGATGACGACGTTGTCGCCCTCCTGCACCACTTTCACCTTGTCGTCGGACTTGATGATGTTCTTGGCGACTGCCTCGTCACGCAATTGCTGGATGGCGATCAGCACATCCTTTTGCTGGTTGGCGATGGCGTCGCCGAAGGACTGTGTCCATTCGAGATCTTCGCTCATCATCTTGACGATCTGCGGATAGTTCAGCAGCGATATGATGCTGCCGTCCCAGTCGTCTTTCGGCTTCATGTCGGGTTTGTTCTCGCGAGCCTCAAGAAACCGTTCCGCCTCGACGATCTGCAAAGGATAGAGTGCGGCGGCGGAAATGAGTGCCACCAACTCGTCCGGGTAAAGCGCGATGCGCGCCACCAGCACCTCGAGCTCATCGTCGCTGAGCGGCTCGGGTGCTGTCTGCTGTTCAGCGGCAGGCGCACTTGCCGTCTGCTGTGCCATGACGGCGGTAATGGGCAATGAAGCCAGTATCGTCACTGCGCTGCCGAGCGCGATGATCATTTTCCGGATCATAAAGTTTCCTCCGAGCATGTTTCACCTATCGATCTGGATAGATCTGCTTCCAGTCGTTCTTCATGCTCACGATGGTCCAACCACGCTTGCGCCCTTCATCGAGGCCTTTATCGAGCCGCCCGAAATGAGATTCTCGATCATAGGCGAACTCACGTTCTGCATCGTCATGATGAACAATCAGGGCAAAACTCTTGCCTGCCCGCGAGGTCGTCCATTCCAGCATCTGGAAGTCTCCGTCGGAGTTGCCGAAGGCCGCGATCGGCCGCTTCCCAATATGGGTATATATCCCGATGGGTTTGCCCGGTCCGTCGTCCACGAAGTCGACCTCAGGCAGTCGCACGATCGCAGGTTTGCCGTCCTTCACCTCGTACTTCGATGTGATAGAGGAGCCGACCACATTCTGCGGCGGGATGCCGTAGACCTCTTCCGTCCAGGGCCGCATAAATTCAATGCCTCCACCTGAGACGATGAAGACCTCGAACTTGTTTTCCTTCAGATACGAAATGAGTTCGAGCATCGGCTGGTAAACCATACTGGTATAGGGCGCTCCCGTCTTCGGATGCTTCGCGGACGCAATCCAATCGCCGGCGACTTTCGCGAACTCGTCGCTTGTCATGCCGGCATGCGTGGAGGCCACCAACTCGACAAGGCCTTTTTCGCCTGATGCTGCGAGACCTGCCACGTCGCCTGCAAGCACGGATCTAAAGGGCTCGACGTCCTTCCATTCCGGGTGCTTCGGAGTTAACGATTCGACCCTGTCGAGTGCGAAGGCCAGTTGAACATACATTGGATGTTCGCCCCATAGCGTACCGTCATTGTCGAACACCGCCACGCGTTCAGTGGGCGCGACATAGCCCCTGCTGCCTTCAGTAGAGACCTGCGAGACGAAATCGACGATTGCCTGTTTCGTCGCACCGTCCTTCCACGACGGGAGATCGTCTGCACTGGAAATTGACGATGCGAACGTCAGGGACAAAGCGGTCAATGCCGCCAATTGTTTTACGAAGCTCATGGACCGGTCTCCAGGTATAGGCGTGAATGGTATTGGCGAGCGTCAGCACGGGCAGTCAAACTGCGGCAGTCTGAGCTAATCGCGGTCTTGTTTTCCGTCCCCAGATTGGTTCTCCCGCAATCTACTCAGCGCGCCTTGGATGAACTCTTCTATTTCTGTTTCAATCTCCTCAGTGAGCAGTCGGAAGTCGTGCAGCTTTTGCTCGTCGGTTCGCCAGCGTTCCAGGGCAGTTCTCGCTGTCGCATAGTCTTCGCAGAGACTCCTAAACTCCGGTATCCGGCCATAGAGTCGTCGGATGGTCAGTTCGTGCATCTGAAAATGTTCGACCACCGTGGATAGGTCCGACATGACGGAATCCCAAATTTGGTACCCCTCGATGAACAAAGATTTCGCTGGCTATCGACCGGATGGAAGGTGCGAACATGTACGAACATGTTTCCGGAGGCACCATGGGCAAGATTCTTCCTCTCATGGAGCCACGGTCAATGCTATCTGACTCTCGGTCAGGATATCTGGTTAACTGAGAGATTGGGCTCGGGCTCGATGTCGCAAGCTATTGCTGCATGCGGGAGACATGGACGCCGGCTTTGCGGAGTCCGTCATTGAGAAGAGCGATCAGGCCAGGTGCGAAACCGCGAGCGGTAAGTTCGCTCTCTATGGACCGGGGTGACTCACCCATATTCCAACGAACCCTGTTGAGGGCGGCGGCCGCCTCTCGTGTCAAACCGAGCTGACCGGCCGCTGCGACGCGTAGGACGCTGCCCGCAGTATCTGCGGGATTTGCGAGCTGACGCGCATTTGTGAGCGCTTCGCGATATCTGCCGCTTCGATAGGCTTCGAGTGCAAGGGTAAGTGCTGCGTCGCGATGCAACGGTTCGCAGCCCACCTGGGCTAGCCGCGCGAGGCGCACGCCTTCTGAATATTGCCCGCTGACAAAATGCAGCAGGCCAAGGCTCGCGGGAATGGTGTCATCGAGAGGATTGAGAACTACAGCCTGGCGACCAGACGTGAAGGCGGCCTCCCTTTCACCAGCAGCGAAGCGTGCCTGCATTTGGGCGACGTAGCTCAGGCTTGATCGCGGAGCGAGTGCTACCGCCTTGTCCGCGAGCTTCAGCGCCCGCGCTGCCACGGTCCGCGAGACCCTTGCGTCTCCCGTCGCCACCAATACCAAGGCCAAGCTTGCAAGGACGTCCGGGTCGGTCGCCCGAAATGTAACCGATTGGTCCAGGCAGTCATGCGCCGAGGCCAGGCCCTTCTTATCGAACTGTGCCATTGCGACATACGCAAGGGACACGCACCCTGAACCAATCGTCGGCGTCACTCGCTGGCGCGCCGCCTCCAGGCTGGTGATCACGCCGTCCTCTCCGGCGATCGCTCGCGCCAGCCGGGCCAACAATTTCTCCTGAACTTCCCTTGCGTTGCCGCTGTCGGTCTTCTCCTTCGCGGTGCCCGCTCTTAGCGCTGTATTGCCTTCCGTTTCCACGACCTGCCACGAGAGCCGATGTTCCTCAACGCCAATACTGTAGGTTACCGTGAGCTTATACTCCTTGCTTGCAGGCCGTTTCACCGCCGGCTTTGACGCCATATCGCCCGCCGCTGACACTCGCATTAAGGTTTGCACAGCAGAGAAGTGCGACAGCGCGTGGACAAGATTACGGCCCACGTTGCTCGGATCTTGGCCAACGGCGCCACTTGGCAAGGAAACGTCGATGACAATCGTCGGCTTAGTTGAAAGAAGCGAGTCCCACGACGAATATGAGCCAGCGGTAAGGTGAAGAGCTCCGGCCACTATCGCAAGCGCTGGGACGACGCTTGCGAGGAAGCCGCCCGATATGCGGCGCGCCGGCTGAAGCATAACTGGAGCATTCTCGTTGCATTCTTGCGCTTCGCTTCTGACTTCCACTGGAACAATTGGAGCTTCAGAAGGGATCGGGCAGCTGTGTCTCACAAAACGAGGAACGTAATTTCCCTTCGCGAGCTCGACGCGTATCGCGACCTCATCGCCAGCGGACTGGTAATACTGGCTGAGGGCCGCGCGGAGTCTTGCCGCCTCGACACGCACGATCGGATCGATCATCGGGTCAAAAGAGGTTGGTCGGCCGAAAACATCGACTGCAATCGTATACGCTTTGACCTGTCTGCGGCCGGAAAAGAATTCTTCCACCACATACCGCAGAAGTTTTCGATGGCGCTCAGTCCCGCGAAACTGCTCGTCCGCAAGCATAGATTCGAGTGCCGCACGTGCGTCACGTTCAGCAACTTCGCTAGAAGCCGAGCCGTTACTATCTCCGTCTTCCATAATGCGCTGCTCCCGTCTGCCGACAACTCCAAAGAGAGTGCATATTCAGGCGAACTCTATGCGAGAGTCGCGGCAAGGTGAATAATCAAAATGAGATTGGGAGGCGTGCTGGACAGTCTATCGGAAGATAGCTGCTGCTGGCTCTCATGCGCCGGATGAGGTGTCGTTGGAAGTTCGTGATCCCGCGCGATACATAGGCCAATCGCTCACGGTTGAAGGAAGATCACAATCTCCAGATCGGGTCCAGGTTTGTCGCGCATAGGGTCGTGCGTTGAGCGCGAATGACGCGTCGGACCTCAACAGCATACAAAATTTCGGTAGCCATGTAATATTTAGGTAGATCTTCTTCATTGACTCAGCTGCCGCACGAAGCCGGCAAGTGCTAAGGTGCGGGTGTCCTCTCCCATCCGGCCCGTACCAGTCCCTCCATCAGCGCATCAACTATTGTCGCGGTTGCTTGCGCTTGCCGATAGATAACTGCAGGGTCCCGCGCCATTCGCGGTGACAGGTCGGCCATCTTCTGCAGTGCTCGCTTGGCTCCAGCCTCGTTATTCAACGCGCCTTCGGCGATTGCCACAAAAGACCAACTCATGCCTGAACCATCAGCCGTTGCAGAGACTGCGCTTTGCAGCATGGATTCGTACTCCTTGCGGAGGTAGTGGTCGACCGCGATCAAGTGATAATACCACCCGGGTGGATTTACGGACCGATCGATAGCCCTTTTAAGGAGCGGTATCCCTTCGTCGAAGCGGCCCCTTACAGCCAGTCTCCAGCCCAGTTGGGCCATCGTGTCTGGGTCATTCGGATTCAATTCAAACGCTTTCCTTTGCGCCCGCTCGCTTTCCTCGAACTTCCCCAAATAATGGTAGATGGAACCGAGGGCCTTCAGGGAGGCGATATTGTTTCGGTCGACCGCGTTGGCGTGAAGCGCTGTAGCAAGGCCAAGATTTAACGCCGCCTGGGTGTCTCCATCAGGTGTCCAGCCGAAACGCCCCGCGTCCATTTGCAGCCATCCGAGCATTGCCCATGCTTCGGCGTACGATGGATCTTGTTTGACCGCTTGCTCGAGGCATGCAAGGGACGGTTCGTAAGCTTGGAAAGAAAGTGAACGTCGGTAGGAATAGGCTCGCAGTACGCATTCGTAGCTGGTGATACTCGGGGAAAGGGTCTCCGGCAGTCTGCGGCTGTCTTCGGTTCGGATAATGCCGTAGGGTTGCCCTACGGTCGAAACGACCGCGTCAGCAATTTCGTCCTGCACCCCCAGAAGGAAGCCTCCCGTATAGCTGCGTTCGTATTTTCCGATCCAAACGACCCGCCGCGTACTGACCTCCAGAAGGCGGGCGGTGATGCGCAAGGCATTCGAGCCAGGGGGCAATTGTGCACTACCATCCAACACGTATGTCAGTCCGAGACGGTTCCCGATCTCGATCGGATCCACGGTTGCCTCTTCCACGGCGTCTGGAACATAAAGGCGTAGATCGGGGAAACGGCTCAATCCAGTCAGCACTGCGTCAGCGATGCCCCGCCCGATCACCGACTGTTGCGCCGTGAGGCCGTCGGTAGAGAACGGGAGCACAGTAAGCGCCGGACCTCGAGTGTATGCACGCCCGTTGCTACCGTTCACATACCACAGCACGGAAGATACGCTGAGTACACCGGCTAAGCCGAAAAGTGCGACTGCGAGGAGCCATCCTCTCTTCAATCTCGGCTTAAGTTCAGCGCGCTCGGAGCCGTTATGATGTTCCTGCCGGGGCAGGGTGCCAGGCAACGAGTCTGGCCCGGGCAAAAGGGGTTCCTGCGCCCACTCGATTACCGGTGTGTATTGTCCCTTGGGAACGGTGATCCTAAGAGGATTGTCTCTTCCGGCGGAAACATAGTAAGTGTCTAGGTCATGGCGGAGCCGACGCGCTTCTAGGCGGACAACCGGATCGGTTTGTGGATCAAAGCTCTCGTCCCGACCAAACACGGTGGTGGCTATCGTGTAGCCTTTGAGACCACTGTCGCGGCCTGCCAGAAACTCCTCGACCAAATACTTAAGGAGTTTCCTGCGACGAGGCGTCGATTTGAAACCCGGGCTTTCAAGGATCCGATCGAGTTCGTCGCGCACCTGCTTTTCGATAGGACCCAGAACTATTGCATCGGCCAAGTTCGACGTCATGAGGTTCCTCGCAAGACGCTGCTTGTACACTCACTGCGTTGGGCGATCAGCGCCACCCTCTCCATCTTCACGTTTTAGCGGGCTAAGATAAGTACGTAACTGTAAATTTGCGCAACTGCGCTGACACTTTCTCACTTCGGACGCGGCATCCACCTGTCCCCCGTCGGCGTCAAATCTGAATTCCGGGTGGGTACAATTCTACCTCAGTGCGGGGGGGCTTGACTGAACGGACTGATCGAGCGCATTCGGAAGTTAGTCGGCGCTGATCACTGGCGGTTGGCATCCGGCCGCGCTTGGTGAGATGCGCGGCACGTTCTCGATCCCACGTGCGCCGGCGTCGCTATCAAGCATCGATTGACCCAGATGGTCAGGTCCGACGGTCATTCGCGTCGCTGAAGGCGCGGTAAATGCAGGCGGATCACGGGCAAAGTTGGTGAACGGCTATCGTGCACGCACGCGTATCTCGCAACATGTTCGCACATGTTCGTACCTAGACAAGGCGCGAACGGGGCTGCTCTCTTCCACCGGGCATGGTCTCATTTGGTCAACGTGTGCGTCGCTCTTGAAAATTTCGCCGACCCGCCCTTCACCAGTCTGGCGAACGTCGATCGGCCGCAGGGACCGTGCGGACAACACGGCGTCCGCCGAAGATATTGGAGGCTTGAGATGCGAATAAAAGCCAAGGTTTGCGGCCTGCTGCTTGCAGCAAGTGCGCTGACGACAGCCTTGCCGTCCTACGCCCAGGAGCAACCGACAGAAAAGCCGAACATTCTCGTCATCTTCGGTGACGATATCGGCCAAACAAACCTATCCACCTACAGCTTTGGTCTGATGGGTTATACCACCCCTAACATCGACCGGATCGCAAATGAAGGCTTGAAGTTCACCGACTACTATGCCGAGCAGAGCTGCACGGCGGGCCGTTCGACTTTCCTGACCGGACAGTCCACCTTGCGCACGGGTTTATCGAAGGTTGGCCTTCCAGGCGCGGACGTGGGCCTTCAAGCTTCGGACGTGACGATTGCTTCGGCGCTTAAGGACCAGGGGTATGCGACTGGCCAGTTCGGGAAGAACCATCTTGGCGATCGCGACGAGTTCTTGCCCACGGCGCATGGTTTCGACGAATTCTTCGGCAACCTCTATCATTTGAACGCCGAAGAGGAGCCGGAAAACTTTAACTATCCTCAGGACGCAGAGTTTCGGAAAAAATTCGGGCCGCGCGGTGTGATCAAGGCTTCCGCTGATGGCAAGATCGAAGATACCGGCCCCCTCACGAAAAAGCGCATGGAGACCGTGGATGACGAAACTTCCGCGGCCGCAATTGATTTCATTGATCGCCAGGTGAAAGCCAAGAAGCCGTTCTTCACATGGATGAATACGACGCGTATGCATTTTCGAACTCATGTCCGGCCCGAAAATCGCAGCAAACCTGGTCTGACCGCACTTACTGAGTATGCAGACGGCATGGTTGAGACCGACAAACTCATTGGGAATATTCTCAACAAACTCGATGAACTCGGCGTGGCAGACAACACGATCGTGATCTACACCACTGACAATGGCCCTCATCAAAATTCATGGCCGGACGCCGGCACCACAGCGTTTCGCAGTGAGAAGAATACCAACTGGGAGGGTGCCTTCCGCGTGCCGGCAATGATCCGTTGGCCCGGGCAAATAAAGCCGGGATCAGTTGCCACGGGCATCTTTTCAGGACTGGATTGGTTTCCGACGCTGTTGGCAGCAGCCGGCGATAACGACATCAAGAATCGCTTGCTGAAAGGAGCAACGATCGCCGGCAAACAATACAAGAACCATCTGGATGGCTACAATCAGCTCGACTATCTCACCGGCAAAGCCGACCAGAGCGCGCGCAAGGAGTTCTTCTACTTCAATGACGATGGCGACATGGTCGCCATGCGCTACGAGAACTGGAAGATCGTTTTTGCAGAGCAGCGTGCGACCGGGACACTACGCATTTGGGCGGAGCCTTTCACTCCACTCCGTGTTCCCAAGATTTTCGATCTGCGGGCTGATCCCTATGAACGGGCCGACGTAACGTCGAATACTTACTACGATTGGGTCCTTGATCATGCTTACTTGTTGGTGCCGGCCCAAGCATTGGCTGGCCAGTTTTTGGGGACATTCAAAGATTATCCACCGGCCCAGCGGGCTGCGAGCTTCTCGATCGATCAGATCCAGGAATCTCTGAAGAAGTCGTTCGACTCGATGGCCGCAAACTAACGACAGCCAATACTCCGCGAGTTTAGAGCGCCATCATTTAGGTGGCGCTTTTTCTTTCCTTCGTGCTGGATCCGACGTGAGCGACAAACAGACCCCCGCTGGCAGGGCTGATGGTCCGTCGAAGGGCAGCAAACGCCGCACGCGATGACGTCTGGATCACCACCGGCGCCGAAATCCTCGCGCACTACGAAGCCGAAACCGACGCAGCATAAGGTCTCAACGGTCGCACGCCAAACCCGCGCGAATGGACTTCAACCGATCAATACATGAATGCCGTTCGAAGTCAGATTTGAACGGCTGATCTTTTAGAAGTGCGCGGCGTGGCGCCGTGCCGGATTTGTTTCCGTTTTGTGCCTACAGGATCGCATAATGTATCGAGTGGCACTGGCATGGGGCGCGCGGTGGGCTTGACAAAAGGCCGCCGTTCAAAATATAGGGTAATCGTTAACCCAAGTTAGGTCGTGTAAGAATCATGGCAATCTCGCTTTCTGACATAGCGGAGCGTGCGGGCGTCTCGGTGAAGACAGTCTCCGGCGCATTGCACGGCGGGTCAGCGCGCATGTCGGAGGATACGCGCCAGAAGGTGAAGGTGATCGCCGAGGAACTGGGTTACGTAACCAATCTCGCCGCGCGCGGTGTGCGCCAGGGATGGCTGCCGCTGGTCGGCGTCGTTTCCGACGGGTTGATCACGTCGCCGTTCGCCACCGAGATCGTGCGCGGGCTCGATGGTGCGGCGCGCAGTGCCGGCATGGCGGTGTTTGCGGTCAACCACAGCAGCGGACAGTCGGTCGGGTCGGTGGTCGACGAAGTGCAGCAGTTCCGGCCTCGTGCCGTCGCCTATGCCGCCATGTACCACAAGGACGTCGACCTGCCGCCGGCACTGGCGGGCTCCGTCGGCGTGATGATCAATTGCCGCGAGGCCTCAGGCCGCGTCACGTCACTGGTGCCCGACGAAGAGGGTGGGGCGCGGGAGATCGTGCGTTACCTGCTCGCCTCCGGCCGCCGCCGCATCGCCTTCATCAACCTGCCGGGCATCCTTGCCGGGAAGCTCCGGGAAAAGGGCTTTCGTGCCGCCCTTGACGAGGCAGGCGTCAAACCGATTTCTGTGCTTCCGGCCGTGCGCCGCAGCGTTTACAGCGATCGCGCCCCGAGCCTCGTCGCGTCGCATATCGAGACATTGCTGGCCACCGGTCAGCGACCGGACGCGATCCTGTGCGGCAATGACCGTGTCGCGATGGAAGTCTATGCGGCCCTTGCGCGCGCCGGCCTGCGGATTCCGGACGACATTGCGGTGGCCAGCTTCGATAATCAGGTCGAGTTGGCCTCGCGGCTGGATCCGCCGCTGACGACAATGGCCCTGCCGCACCGCGCGATGGGCCGCCTGGCCATGGAGATCCTGCTCGCAGGGGAGCCTGAGCCGCCGCATCTGCGAAAGCTGCCGTTTCATCTGGTCGAGCGGGCATCGGTCTAGCAACCAACATTCTGTCGAATTGAATAGGAGGAGAAGATCAATGACGACTTATTTGGGTAATCGTTTACTTAGTGCGCTTTTCGCGTCTTCTGCACTCTTGTGGAGTGCGGGTTTCGTCGAGGCGAAATCCGTCATCCATGTGATGCACCAGGGCGATCCGGGTTGGGTGAAAGCCTATGGCGACGTCGCCAAGCGCTTCGAGGAAGCCAATCCCGACATCGACGTCGAGATGATCTACGCGCCGCACGATGCCTATAACGAGAAGTTCAGCGCCGCCGTCATGGCAAAGCAGTTGCCGGACGTGATGGAACTCGACGCGCCATTTCTCGCCAACTACGTCTGGTCGGGCTACCTGCAGCCCATCAAGCCGCTCGTCGACAAGGATGTGCTCGACGACATGACCGGTTCGAACATCGCCCAGGGCACCTATCCGATCGACAAGGACCTCTATGCGATCGGCCTCACGGACTCTTCCGTCGTCCTCTACGGCAACAAGAAGTATCTCGAAGCCATCGGCGCACGCATTCCGAAATCCGTCGACGATGCCTGGACGCGCGAGGAATTTGAAGGCTATCTCGAAAAGCTCTCCAAGCTTGAAGGCGTGAAGTGGCCGATCGACACGTTCCGCGGATACGGCATCAAAACCGAGTGGATCACCTATGCCTACGGACCGCTGCTTGAAAGTGCAGGCTGCGACCTGATCGATCGCAAGGCCTGGAAGGCGAGCGGTACGCTCGACAGTGAAGCCTGCGTCAAGGCGCTGACGATGATGCAGACCTGGGTGAAAAACGGCTGGGTCGTTCCCACCTCGTCTGGCACCAACCAGTTCTATGCAGAAGGCCAGCCGGCAGCGCTTGCCATGGGTGGGCACTGGTTCTACGCGGAAGCCGCCGCTGCGATGAAGGACAATATCGTCGTCATGCCGCTGCCGAAGATCGGCGACAAGGGCGTCAGCCCGAACGGCACCTGGATCTGGGGCATCTCCGCGAGCTCCGAAAATCCTGAAGCCGCCGGAAAATTCCTGAGCTTCCTTCTGAAGGACAAGGACTACCGCGACTATGCCAAGACCCAGTCGGCCTATCCTGGCCTGAAGAGTTTCGCCGCTGAATCCCCGCTCTACGCGGACGGCGGGCCGCTCGCCGTCGCCTTCGAGCAGGCCTCGAAGACCGCCGTCGCCCGTCCGCCGCACCCGGCCTATCCGACGATCACCTCGGCCTTCATGCAGGCGGTCGACAAGATCTTCAACGGCGGCGACGCGCAGGAGGCGCTGACGGCTGCCGCGAAGAAGATTGACCAGGATATCGAGGACAACGCCGGTTATCCGCCGTTCGACGAGCAGCAATAGGCGAAAAGCGCAGGGCCGTCCCGCTGGCCGGACCTGCGCCATCTCGGGAGGATGAGCGATGAGGAGGAGACCATGACCTTGCAACAGACGTCCGCGACCGCGCTGCCGCGCCCCGCCAGGCGGCGCGACCGGCAGCGGTTCTGGCAGGAGGTCGCGATGATCGCACCGGCCGTGCTGCTGCTCGCCGTCTTCCTGATCACGCCGTTTCTTCTGTCTTTCTGGACGGCGATGACCAATCAGCCGCTGGTGCCGCGTCCGACGCCGGTGCGTTTTGTCGGCCCCTTGAATTTCCAGCGGGTGTTCAGCGATCCGCTGTTCTGGACGTCGCTCTGGAACGTCACGCGCTTCACGGTGTGGGTGCTGCCGGTCCAGTGCGGCCTTGCGTTCGTGACAGCGCTTTTGCTGCACCAGAAGCTGCCGATGCAGAACCTTCTGCGCGGCATGTTCTTCCTGCCGGCGATCACCTCGATGGTTGTCGTCTGCGTGATCTGGGGCACGCTCTTTCAGTATCCGAGCGGCCCACTCAACCAGATCGTCGGTTTCCTCTCCGGTGGCATGATCCAGCCGATCGACTGGCTCGGCGATCCCGACTGGGCGATGTTCTCGATCGTGTTGCTCTCGGCCTGGCAGGCCTATGGCTTCCAGATGATTATCTACCTCGCCGGCCTGCAGGGCATTCCGGAGGAGCTTTACGATGCGGCCCGCATCGATGGCGCAAGCGCGCTTCGCCGCTTCTGGCATGTCACCATGCCGGGCCTGCGTCCGACCCACGTCTTCGTGCTGGTCATCACGACGATCCAGGCCTTCAAGCTTTACACGCAGGTCGCGATCCTCACCCAGGGCGGACCGAAGGAGAGCACGGAGACCGTGGTGCACTACATGGTGCGAGCAGGCTTCGAGGAACAGAAGCTCGGATATGCATCCGCCGTCTCCGTCATTCTCTTCGTCATCGTTCTTCTGATCGCGCTTCTCCAGCGCAAACTCCTGAGGCGCTTCGATGTCTGATCTCGTTCTCAGCCAGCCGGCTGCGCTGGCGATCCCCCGCGGCAACGGCAAGACCGGCCTGCGTATCGTCCAGACCGTCTGCATCTTCATCATCGCGCTTGTGATGATCTCGCCGCTCTTCATGCTGCTGATCGCCAGCCTCAAGGATGACCGCTTCCGCATCCTTGCCGACATGGGCAGCTTCCGCGCCTTCTGGGTCGCCGACCCGACCCTGTCGAACTACCGCGAGATCGCCAATTTTTCCGGCGAACTTGCCTATGGTCGCTATCTCATCAACTCGCTGGTGATCCTCGTCGTCACCGTCGTGTCCGGGCTGATCATCAATTCCATGGCCGGCTTCGTGCTCGCCTGGGGGACGCTTCGCGGCAAAGCGATCCTGCTTGCCCTCGTGGTCGCGCTCTACGTCATCCCGCAGGAAAGCATCATCATGCCGCTCGTCGTGATGATGTCGCGAGCGGGACTGACGGATACGTTCGCCGTACAGATCCTGCCATGGGTGGCTAGCCCGCTCTATGTCTTCCTGTTCTACCAGTTCTTCGCGCAACTGCCGAAGGAGCTCTACGAAGCGGCGGAGATGGACGGGGCGTCGGCGTTTCGCATCTACCGGTCGATCTACATGCCGCTCAGCCTGCCGGCGCTTGCGACAGTCTCGATCCTGATGGGGATCGAGAGCTGGAACCAGTATCTCTGGCCGACGCTCGTCACCCAGACCGATTATGCCCGGCCGATCTCGGTCGCGATCGCCACTTTCTTCGGACAGGACAGCATTTACTGGGACCGCGCCATGGCCGCATCCGTTCTGATGATGATCCCCGTCCTCATTCTCTACCTCGCCTTCCAGCGCTGGTTCGTAAGTTCGTTCGTCGGCTCCGCCGTGAAAGGTTGACTATGACTTCGCAGACAAAACCCGCGAGCCCCGTGCTTGAAATCGTCGAGGCCGAACTGCCCGCCGGAACCGTGCTGCATCTCTGGCTGAAGGCGCGCGAGATCGGCGCCGAGGCCAAACTGTCGGTCGCCGTAGACCGCAGTGAGATTGCCGGTCCGTCCACGCGCCGCGCCGGGGAGTTCGAATTCTTCGCGGTCACGCTCGGGACGGGTGGTCGCACGGTGCTTGCCTATGATGCGGAAACAACCGCGCTCTCCATCGCCTATGCGTTCCACCCGCGGACGGTTGTGGAGGAGGGGATCCGCGTCCTCCATCGCGACGTCCGCACGGCGCCGCCCGAGATTGCCCACGGCTACCACTTCCGCCCGCCCTTCGGCTGGATGAACGACCCGAACGGCTTCGGCCGGTTCAAGGGCCTTGGCCATCTCTTCTATCAGCACTATCCGCATGGGCTGCGCTGGAATACCATGCACTGGGGCCATGCGGTCTCCAAGGACTTGATCCGCTGGACGCATCTGCCGATGTTCCTGTTTCCGCCGGATCACCTGTCGCAAAAGGACGATGGCCGGGGCGGCGCCTTCTCCGGCTCGGCCATCCCCGTCTCCGGACCGGACGGAGATGGCATCCGGGTCTTCTACACCGAACATGTCCGCGACCGGCAACCGGAAGAGCAGATCCAGCTCTCGGCCGTCAGCCGTGACGGCATCGTCGCCGGCCCGTCCGAGGTGATCCTGCCCGTTCGTCCGAAAGGCCTGAATCTCACCACTGATTTCCGCGATCCCTATGTGTTCAAGGGCCCGGATGGCCGGTGGAAGATGCTGCTTGGCAGCCGCGACCGATCGGGCGGTGTCGTCCTGCTTTACGAGACGGCGGATCTGCAGGGGGCCACGGGCTGGACCTTCCTCGGCATCATCCATCGCGAGGACGGTTTCGGCATGACCGCGGCGGAGTGCCCCTGCATGGTGCCGGTGGGCGGCAAGGCGGATGATCCGGAGACCCGCTGGGCTCTGATCTTTGGCCTGCTCACAAGCCGTGACCCGGCCACCGGCCGGCGCAACCTCACATCCGTCACCGTCGGGCGTTTCGACGGCCGGGCGTTCACGGTCGAATTCGAACAGGAACTGGATTTCGGCTCCGACGCCTACGCCCTCCAGGCCTTCGTCGACGGCGACGAGCCGGTCGGCATCGCCTGGCTTGCCAACTGGACGGATTTTTCCAAGAAGGACGATTTCCCGACGGCGATGACCCTGCCGCGTCGCGTGCTCCTCGACGGCGACGCCGTGTTGACGCCGCCGGTCGCGGCCGTCGAAAGCCTGCGCCACCGGCTGCTCGATGAAACGGCACTTGCTGCCGGCGAAACGGTTCCCCTGGAAGGTGGCGCAGTTGAGATCGTGCTTGCACTGCCCGAGGCTGGCGCGGCCTTCGAGCTCGCGCTCGATCACCCAGATATCACGCTGGGTGTCAGGCTCGACGGCGACGGTCTTGCAATCCTCTTCGATGCCGGTACCGGCAAGCCGCCACCGCGATATCTGGCATCCGGCGCCAGGCCTGCGCAGCTGCGCATCTTCCTCGATGCGGGCTCAATCGAGGTCTTCGCCGACAACGGCCGCTGGACAGGCACCAAGCGCATCCCGGGATTTGCCGCCGCGCGCTCGGCAAGGCTGATGGGCGCGGTCACGGGCGCAAAAATCTGGCAGCTCAAACTTTGAGGGAGGAAAGACAATGGCATCGGTAGCGATCGATCGCGTTCTGAAACAATACGGCGCGGCTTCCGTCATCCACGGTGTCTCCGTGGATATCGAAGACGGAGAATTCGTCACGCTCGTCGGACCTTCCGGCTGCGGCAAGTCCACGCTTTTGCGCATGCTGGCGGGGCTCGAAGACATCAGCGGCGGCGAAATCCGCATCGACGGCCGGGTCGTCAACGAGGTGGCGCCAAAGGAGCGGGACATCGCCATGGTGTTCCAGAGCTATGCGCTCTACCCGCACATGACGGTCGCTGAGAACATGGGCTTCGCCCTCAAACTCCAGGGCCGCGACAAGGCGACGATCGAGAAGCTGGTGAAGGAGGCCGCCGGCATTCTCGCGCTCGAGCCGCTGCTTGACCGCCTGCCGAAACAGCTCTCCGGCGGCCAGCGCCAGCGTGTTGCCATGGGCCGCGCCATCGTCCGCCACCCGAAGGTGTTCCTGTTCGACGAACCGCTGTCCAATCTCGACGCCAAGCTGCGCGTGACCATGCGCAGCGAGATCAAGGAACTACACCAGCGGCTTGGCACCACCATTGTCTATGTCACCCACGACCAGATCGAAGCGATGACCATGGCCGACAAGATCGTGGTCATGCGCGCCGGCCGGATCGAACAGATCGGCAAGCCGCTCGACCTCTACGACCGGCCGGACAACACCTTCGTCGCCACCTTCATCGGCTCGCCGTCGATGAACCTCTTTGAGGGCAATGTCGGCGATGGCGGCTTTCGCATTGACGGTGGCGTTTCCCTGCCCCTTCCATCGTCATTGGGCAACGGTGAAGCTCGCACCTACGGCATCCGCCCGGAGGACCTCGACCTCGCGGATACGGGCATCCCGGCAACCGTCCTGACCGTCGAGCCAACGGGTGCAGAAACGCATCTTTCGGTCCGCGTCGGCACGCAGACAGCGGGGATCGTGCTGCACCGGCGGGTGGAACTGAAGCCCGACCAGCAGATCCAACTTTCACCGAAAAACCAGAAAATCCATTTGTTCTCCGCGGAAGGCAAACGGATCAACTGATCATTTGGCCCCCAGACGTGGGTCGCCAATTCGAATCTTTTCAAGGGGTTCCCGGGCAGTCCGCGGCTTTGTCCGCTGTTGGAATTCTTTCAAGGCGAACCTTGACGCACCAGAGCGGTTCACTGATAATCAAGGTGAACCAAGGAAAGTCAGGTCCTATGACAGCTGCATTTACCGTGCGTGTGAAAGATGAAACCGCGAGCAAGTTGGATCAACTCGCTGAGAAGCTGGATCGGTCCCGCTCTTATATGGCTGCCGAAGCCATCGAAGCTTTCGTTGAGCAACAGGAATGGCAGCTTGCCGAGATTGAAGCGGGGTTGGCCGAGGCGGACCGGGGTGAGTTCGCCAGCGATGAAGATGTCGCGAAAGTAGTCGGGAAGTACGTCAAGTCTGCCCGCCAATCATGAGTGGGAAGCGTATTCGCTGGACGCTGCGGGCGTTGCGGCGACTTGATGAGATCGGCGCGTATATCGAGAAAGACGATCCAGATGCGGCCGCTCGGGTCGTGGCGCGGATTGTCGCTGCCGTGGATGCCTTGGCGGAGTACCCTGCCAGTGGGCGCCCTGGTCGTATCAAGAGCACGCGCGAGCTCGTGCTGGCCGACATTCCATACATCATTCCCTACCGCGTAAGTCGCGACGTTGAGATCCTCACCGTCATGCACGCCCACCAGCAATGGCCGCGAGTTCTCTAGTCGACCAACAAAAAACGTGTCGGCGAGGATGAGCGATCATCGCATCAGCCTGCCCAGGCGACGTAACGCGTTCCCAGCTGCGTCGTTTGGCGGGAAGTCCATGTTTTCGACAGATATGACGATTGTGTCACGTTTGTTCCCGTTGTGTGCGTTCAGTATCGCATAATGTATCGACTGGATCGCATCGCGGGGTCGATCGAGACCGGGGGGGAAGGTGCGGGCATGGATTATCTGATCTGCCTCGAAGACCGCAAACTTCGACAAGAGTGAACCCGTCGTTGCGGGGGGCGATCGTGGAGCCGGTCAGGCCCGTCCTTGGGAGAACGGGCCTGAACCATCCGTCAGAAGTCCATTCCCGGGCCGGCCGGTAGTACTGGCGCGACGTCCTTCTTCGGCTTCTCTGCGATCATCGCTTCGGTCGTAACCAGAAGGCCAGCGACGGAGGCAGCATCCTGTAGCGCTGTGCGCACGACCTTGGCCGGGTCTATGACGCCCTGGGCATAGAGATCACCATATTCGCCGGTCTGAGCGTTCCACCCGTAGGAGAAGTCCGTCTTTTCGCGCAGCTTGCCGACGATGATGGAGCCTTCGGCGCCAGCATTTTCGGCGATCTGCCGAACCGGTGCTTCCACGGCGCGCCGGACGATCTCGATGCCGACCTTTTGATCTGGATTGGCCGAAGGGAGATTGTCGAGCGCCCTGACGGCCCTGAGCAGCGCGACGCCGCCGCCCGGAAGAATGCCTTCTTCCACCGCGGCCCGGGTAGCATGCAGCGCATCATCGACGCGGTCCTTCTTTTCCTTCACCTCCACCTCTGTCGAGCCGCCGACACGAACGACCGCAACGCCACCAGCGAGCTTGGCAAGTCGTTCCTGCAGCTTCTCGCGATCGTAGTCGGATGTGGTTTCCTCGATCTGTGCGCGGATTTGTGCGACACGGCCATCGATATCGGCCTTGGCGCCGACGCCGTCGATGATCGTGGTGTTCTCCTTCTCGATCGCGACCTTCTTTGCCCGGCCGAGCATATCGAGGGTGACATTCTCGAGTTTGATACCGACGTCGTCGGACACAACCGTGCCGCCGGTGAGAATGGCAATGTCCTCCAGCATGGCCTTGCGGCGATCGCCGAAGCCCGGAGCTTTGACCGCTGCGATCTTCAGGCCGCCGCGCAGCTTGTTGACGACCAGGGTTGCAAGCGCTTCGCCTTCGACATCTTCTGCGATGATCAGCAACGGCTTGCTTGACTGCACGACCGCTTCGAGAACTGGCAGCATGGCCTGAAGGTTGGAAAGCTTCTTCTCGTGGATGAGGATATAGGGATCGTCAAACTCGGTCCGCATCTTGTCGGCATTGGTCACGAAATACGGGCTGAGATAGCCGCGGTCGAACTGCATGCCTTCGACGACTTCGAGTTCGGTTTCCGCAGTCTTGGCCTCTTCGACAGTGATAACGCCTTCATTGCCGACCTTTTGCATCGCCTCGGCGAGATATCGGCCGATCTCCTCGTCGCCGTTGGCCGAGATGGTGCCGACCTGGGCAATCTCGGAGTTGTTGGAGATCTTTCGCGCGTTGGTCTTCAGTTCATTCACGATCGCATCAACGGCAAGATCGATGCCCCGCTTCAGGTCCATCGGGTTCATGCCCGAGGCAACCGCCTTGGCACCTTCCTTGACGATCGCTTGGGCAAGCACGGTGGCCGTGGTCGTCCCGTCACCGGCGAGATCGTTGGTTTTGGAGGCGACTTCGCGCAGCATCTGCGCGCCCATGTTTTCGAACTTGTCTTCAAGCTCGATTTCCTTGGCAACTGACACCCCATCCTTGGTTATGCGCGGGGCGCCAAAAGACTTGTCGATGACGACATTGCGCCCCTTTGGGCCGAGCGTCACCTTGACGGCATTGGCAAGAACATCGACCCCACGCAGCATGCGTTCACGGGCATCGGTATGGAACTTGACTTCTTTCGCAGCCATTTTTTCTAACTCCTCAATAGGCAGCTATTTGACTAATGGACTTCGTAGGCTGGCTCAGGCTGCCTGCTTGCTCTCAACCTGGGCTTCGAGGACACCGAGGACTTCGCTTTCTTTCATGATCAGCAGATCCTCCCCGTCGATCTTGATCTCGGTGCCTGACCACTTGCCGAATAGGATGCGGTCGCCGGCCTTGACGTCGAGCGCCTGTATCTGGCCCGCTTCGTTGCGCGCGCCAGCGCCGACAGCAACGACTTCGCCCTCCTGCGGTTTCTCTTTCGCCGTATCGGGAATGATGATCCCGCCGCTGGTTTTCTCTTTCGAGCCAACCCGGCGGACGAGAATACGGTCATGCAGCGGTCGGAAAGTCATGTTTTCCTCCATGGACAAACAGGTATGACGTTGTTCCCCATCACCGGACCGGATGACCAGTCCGGACGGGTGCAAAACCTCGTTTGAGCATCTTGCGCGAAATCATCTGGTTTTGCGGTTTTTGGATTTCAAGAGGGCGCCCCAAAAAAACAGCACTCGCTTCTCATGGCTGCTAACACGCTGTAAAGGAACAACAAAGTCCTCGTCGCGTTTAGATTTCCCATTGATGACCGCGAACAATTGCGCCACCTTGGCGCTTGTTGAGAAACGGAGATGAAGCATGCGATTTTCATCGGATTTCGAGCGTCAAATAAACGGCTATGGATTGACCACCGCGCATATCCTTTACCGCATTCCCGATTTCGAATCCGTTTTGCAGACCTTTGTCTGGCAGAACTACGATCTCGCTCCTGACTTTCCGGAAATGCAGAAGTTCCTCGATTTCTGGCAAGCCAATCTCGATGGCCCCCTTCATTCTGTACGGTATTCCCATCAACGTCTGATTGGTCCCAATGAATGGCGCCGCGTGGATGGCGAGTTCAGGGTGAATTGAGACGCTTCCCTGAAAGGAGCCGGGTCCGCACAGGGGCTGCGCCCTAGGGGTGGTTGAGGGCTTTGTAAATTTTTTCTTCCGGCCCCTTGAAACCAAACTTGTGCCTAACCAAATCGCTTGCCGCCAGCCGCTGAATGAGGGCTGGACTTGCTGGAAGCGCCGTCTTTCGGCGCTTCCGTTCCCATGTTGCTCTAGGAGGATATGGTTATGGCAACAACTTACGACTACGCACCGCTTTTCCGTTCGACCGTGGGGTTCGACCGACTCTTCAATCTGCTCGAAACCCAGCGCGCGCGTTCGATCAGCGATTGGCCCCCCTACGACATCGCCAAGACCGGAGATGATAGCTATCGGATCTCGATTGCGGTTGCCGGCTTTACCCGCGACGATCTCGACATCACGTTTCAAACCAATCTTCTGACAGTCGTCGGCAAGAAGCAGGAACCCTCTTCCGATGCGTATCTGCATCGCGGGATCGCCGGTCGACCGTTCGAGCACCGGTTCGAGCTTGCGGACCACGTGCGGGTGACAGGCGCTGATCTGACCAACGGTCTCCTGGAGATCGACCTGGTGCGGGAAATCCCGGAAGAGATGAAACCGCGCAAAATCGCGATCGAAAGCGCTGCGGCGGCTGAACGGTCACAGGCGCCGATGCAAATCGAGGCATCGAATGCCGCATGACTTATCCCAATAGACTGGGCGCCGGTCCTTAAGGCGCCCATCGACATCGCGGGTTGGAAAGGAGAGCACGATGAAACCCGATATGTTCGAGCGGCCAGTTGGCATCCTTGTGGGTCTCGGTTTTCCCGTAGAAATCCGGTCAGTGATGGACGCTTACCGTCTCCTCGTAGAGTGGCGGCACTCTTCGGGGGACGCGGCCCATTCGATGGCGCTTAAGGCCTGTCTGGCTGCATTGCGCGGCGAGGTTGAAGCAGAGACTGTGCGGGGCCTCTTCGTCGCCTTCGCCGAAAGACACCATCTGCTGGCACCAGTAATGGACACGAGCGGACGATTTGCGCCGCCGACTTTTCAGATCGGCACTGCTCCTCGCACAAGCGTTGGAGCGTCTTCGTTTGGCATCAATGCGAAGGGAGATCACCATGCTTAATCCCGAACTGCTGCTCATGGCACCCATCTCGGTTGAGATGAAGGACGGTACACGACAGGTCTTTGCATCTGTCAACGACGTCCTCGACTTCCTGGAAGGCGAATGGACGATTTATCGAGGTCGGAAGTATAGCCAGGCGGTGCAAACCTGTCGTCGCGCGCTTAATCGAATGACGCCGGTTGCCATCGCCCGCGAAGCGTTCGTTGAGGCCTGCCGAGACGCCGGAATGCCTACCGATGCCGAGCGACCCCTGGGCGCCAGACCTGATGCTGGTGGCCACCATTCCCCCATCTAGAATGGCGAAGGTCATGACTCCTGAAGCGCCAGCCCGAGACGATGTCATCCAGCATTGCCTCGTCGCTGGCGCACCTCATGCTCGACATGGAGCCTCGAGATGGAACAGCTTACCATGAAACTCCTCACCGATCGCGTGATCGAGATCATTCGCCCTGCGCCCGAAAAACGGGAAGCGCGGAGCACTGCGATGTGTCTGTGTTGTCATAAAAAGTTCCCAGCCTCACGCATGGACGTCGACGGCTGTGGCATTTGCGAGGAATGCCTCGCGCCTTAGTGGGCCGGTGGGCGATCACCATGTTGAATCTGTCCTGGCGTTCTTCGTTCGTAGAGGCCCCGCCCGTCCGAACGGAAGCGCCCTTCGGAGTAGAGCGGCTCCGACGTTGGTCGAGGGAGGAGGGTCTTTCTGCATATCAGTCGCGTTGACGAGCTCAGACAACCAAAGCTCATTGATCTCGTCGCTCAGTAGGCGACGCAGTGACACGCGCAATTTCTTCAGCAATGATATCGCCGACGTGGCCTGTACACTGCTTGTTCCGGTTTCGTGCGTCTACAATCGCATAATGTATCGACTGGGACGGCCTACCATGCTCATTGCGGGCGCACGGCCTCAGTTCACACCGACAGTTTCGGGTCGCGAAGCAAGGTTCGAGAAACTTAGCTTCGGTACGGCATCCGATCAATCGCTGCGATTTGCAGCGACGCTGCTGTAGGTCCGAGGTAGAGACAAATTGAAGAGATTGCTCGACATCTTGTCGTCTCGAACCCTTACATATCTTGTTGGCGCATGCGCGATGATCGCGAGTTGGGCAGCCTACGTCGAGCTGTCGGGCGTTCCTGCCTACCTCGTGCCGAGTCCGGTCACCGTCGCTTTGGCGATTCTAACGGATTGGCACCTCTTGGGGCCGGCGCTCCTTGTGACCGTGCAAACGACTTTGACTGCGCTCACCCTTGCGATCGTCGGGGGCGGAGGCGCGGCCGTGGTGCTGGCGCAGTCGCGATGGCTCGAGAGATTGCTGTCGCCTGTCCTGGTCACCTTGCAGGTCACGCCCATTGTCGCCGTAGCGCCATTGATCCTGATCTACGCGCCGACACCCTGGATCGCGCAGTTGACATGCGCATTCCTCGTCACCTTCTTTCCCGTCATGCTGAACACGCTGCAAGGCTTGAAGGGGGCCGATCGAAACCATGCGGATCTGCTGAAAACGTACAGTGCGTCCGGCTTGCAGACCCTCGTTCACCTGAAGCTGCCATCGGCATTGCCTAGCTTTTTTTCAGGTCTCAAGATCGCAGGCGGCCTTGCCCTGGTGGCGGCCGTTGTCGGCGAATTTGCGGCCGGGCAGGCCGGTGATAACGCGGGCCTGGCCTTTCGGCTGCTGGAAGCGCAATACCGCCTGAACATGCCGCGGCTTTTTGCATGTCTCGTCCTGCTCGCCCTGCTCGGCGTCGCGATATTTAGCCTCACGTCCCTGCTTTCGAAACTCGCGCTGCGTCGTTGGCACGAGAGCGAGCAGTCTTGATGGTTTCGCGCCGGAAGCGACGCCATATTGGTGGATGTCTGAAGGCTAATCTTTGAGCGACATGCCGACGCGCTTGCAGGAAAAGCGCGTATCGAAGGCCCTGGTGTGGTCCGTATCGGGCTTCAGCAGTTTCACTTTCACCAATTCGTCGAACAAGTCTTTGTAGCGTTCGCCAGTCAGGCAGCCGATGCCTTTGTCGAGCGCATCGCCGGAATCGACGATCCCATATTGCTTCATCTTGTTGATGGCGTAGTCGATCTGGCCGTCGCTCATTTCGGGATTTTCTTTTTTGATCAGCGCGTTTGCCGCTCCGTTGTCCCGGTAGATATAGCTGTACCATCCCTCTATCGAGGCATCGACAAACCGTTGGACGAGGTCAGGCCTCATGTCGACCAGGCTCTGCTGCACGGTGATCATCGTCGCATAAGGCTTGTATCCGCTGTCGGCGAGCAGGAAGATCTTCGGTTCCTTGCCTGTTTGTCTTTGGATTTCGTAAGGCTCTGCGGTGATCAATCCCTGCTGCGCCGATCCTTTGTCGGCAAGAAACGGGGCGGGACTGAAATTGTAGGGCTTGAACTGCTCGTCGCGGAAGCCCGAGAAATTCGCCTTCATCCACTCGAAATACGCGCCAAATCCGCCATGCGTCATGTAGATGGTTTCGAGGCTTGCAAGATCCGCGAACTCTTCAATGCCGGCGTTGGGATGAGCAAGAATGACCTGAGCGTTCTTTTGATAGAAGGCGGCCACATCGACGAGGGGAATGCCCTGCTCGAGCCCGACGAGTTGTTCCTGCTGGGTGCCGAGATAAAAGTCGAGCTTGCCGGTCAGAAGGAGCGCGCGATTGTGGGTGCCGGGGCCACCCTGCAGGATTTCTACGTCGAGGCCATATTTCGCATAGGTGCCGTCGGCGAGCGCCTGGTAGAACCCGCCATGATCTGCCTCGGCCAGCCAGTCCGTGCCGAAGCGGACCTTGTCGAGGGCGTGTGCAGACACGGGGGCGGAAATCGTCCAGATCGTCAGCACGGCGGCAAGTGCCGTCGTGCTGGAGTGGGCAGGCGCGTTCATTGGAATTCCTGATGCGGCGGGTATGCGAAGCGAACGCGCGGGTTGTATGGCAAAACAGGCCGCCAAAGAAAGCCGGATCCAGCGTGAGCGATGTTACCGGAACAGTTGCAGGATGTTTCCGGCATCGGAGTTCGCTATCTGAAGGGATTGAATGGCAAGCTGCTCTTGCGCCTGCAGCGCCTTCAGCCGTGTCGAGGCTTCGTTCATGTCGGCATCGACCAGGCGGCCAACGCCCTTGTCGATGCTATCCATGAGGGTCTGAGCAAAGTTCTCCTGCATGTCGATGCGGGTCTTGAGCGCGCCGAGCGTTGCGCCGGCATCGATCACGTCGGCGGTCACCACCTCGAGATAGCCGATGTAGACGTCCAGCTTCTGCGGATTGGCGACGATGTCGATGTCCAGGACGTTTTGCTCGGCAAGCGGCTCGATGTTGACCGAGATGCCGGTAAAGCCGATGGATGTTCTGGCACCGGACAGGCGATCGACGGTCTTGTCCGAACGGACGGAGATCGCCGAGGAACCCGTTGCCTCGATGATGACGTCCGGCCAGTCGGCGCTGATCAACGATCGCAGCAGGGTGACCATTTCGTCAGAGGTCTCGACCTTGCCGTTTGTCTTTCCAAGCAATTGATTGACATGGGTACGGTTGAAGCCGTGATCCGTGGCCGGCGCACCATTGACGCCGAAGCTGAAGCTGAGTTCCACGCCATCAAGATTGTCGCCGTCCTTGTGGACCTCGAAGGGCGTAAATAAGAGCGACATGCCGGATCCGCGCGTGCCGTAATGCAGGGAATTGGACATGCCGCCTGACCCGACATTGCTGACGAAGTTGCTGATTTCGACAGATGATCCGTTCAGCCCCGAATTTTCCTGCGTCTGGATGCCTATCTTGTTGATGATCGGATTGCCGTTGTTGTCGACATAGGTAGTGGCGGAAGCTCCGGAATTCGCTTGTGACAGCGCATGGTTCAACAATGACGCATATTGCGTGTAGCTGGAGATCACGCCGTTCGCGGCGGGAAACAAGGTGTCGACCATCGTGCGATCGATGACGATTTGCATGGTCTTGCCGGGATGGTGCGGGGCGTCCACATCGGCAGGGTTGTCGGCGTCAACGGTGATGTCGAAGCTGATTGTGTCGCCCGCGCCAACGCTCAGCGGGCCGGTAAAGTTGAAGTCCTTTACGGCGCGCACGCCAATTACTGTGTTGGTCGTATCCATGTGGATGATGCCCTGAGCATCCATGTAGGTGTCGTAGTTTCTGATCCCGCCAAGCGTGAGCATCTTGCGCGTATCGGCCTGCAAGAGGCCACCACTACTCTTGTTGAACAGCGCAATTTCCGACAAATGAAAGTCTGTCTTGCCAATCGTGACGCCGTCCTTTGACCGAATGAAGGACGAGGTGAGCGACACTTTGTTCAGGTCGCTGTCGTTGATGTTGGCGATGTCCGTGTCGAGCCAATTCACGCCGTTGAAGCTCGCCGACTGTGAGACGCTGACGATCTGGCCCTTCAGTTGATCAAGCTCCGCCTGGATCTTCGCGGCATCGACGCCCGGCTCCTTGGCCGCGATGAGCTTGCTCTTGAATTCCGACAGGACGTCGATCACCGCCTCGATCGCCGTATAAGCAACGTCGACCTTCGCGGCGCCAAGGCCGAGCGCATCCGCGACGGCTGAAATCGCCTTGTTGTCCGAGCGCATGGTAGTCGATATCGACCAATAGGCCGCGTTGTCGGAGGCGGTCTCAACCCGAAGCCCCGAACTCACTTGCTGCTGGGTTTCGGCCATGCCTGTGCCGATCGTCCGCAACGTCTGGAGCGCGGCCATTGCCGCCGTATTTGTCAAAATGCTGGTCACGTTAAAAGCCCCGTGGATATGGGCCAGCCCCCGGACTTCGATGAAGACCGGCACGAAAAGGCTAGCGAGATGGGACACTTTCAACGGTTAACCACAAGGGTGCCCGCCATAATGGCGAGACCGTCCCCTGAGAACGAGGCAGTTCGATGCTCAGGGCAGCTCGGATGACGTCAATGGCAACAACCACACCGGGCATTTGATTAACGTTTTGCGCTGGAAATGGTTAACAAAAGGTTAACGGCATTGTTGGGGCCGCGACGGAGCACGTTGCAAGGCGGATGACGGCGACCTGCGGTGTAGCGCGCATCGTCCGCTTGTCAGCGTGACGGTTCGTCTGAGCGGGGGAGCTGCGCAAGGACAGTCGCGACCAAATCGAACTCCGGCTCAAATCCGCCGAGAAGCTCTGCCAATGCCTTTGACATTTCGTCCGCGTCGCGAATGTCATTCAAATCGATGGTGTTTCTTCGAAGAAACCGCGAGTAGAGACGCCCCTTGTCGGATGCGCCGGCGGGAAACTCGATCCGGACCAAATCTTTCCCGGACGCGGCGGCCTTGATCGCGTCGATCATGGTCTTGCGGACCTTATGATCTGCAATCGGGCCGACTTCCGCATTCAGTTTGAGATGCCCCGTGATGCCATCATCTCCGGTGCGTAGCTCGGCCCAGACGATCAACGGATAGCCTGCCCACCAGTTTTTGCAGCCCCGCCATTTGCCCGGCGTCTGGTTCAACGCCCGCTGCCATTCGGCGGGCAGAAAGCTCACGTGGCTCTGGGTGAGCTGAAAATAGACAAAATCACGGCTCCCAATCCGGACTGTTGAATCGCGCTGAGCATTGTCACCGAACAGCCGGTGAACGGCGAGCTCGAAGCTCGGGCCGGAACCCTGTTCCCTGACGAGGTCCAGTACCTTTTTATGATCCCTGTAAAGCTGGCGTGCCAAGGATTGAATATCGGAGCGTTTGTTGTTCAATTGGCCTGGTACCTCACACAGTGGAAGGAGATGGCCGAGACGCACTGCGCTCGGCGCAATCGTCTTCGTCGCACAAAATCGACCGGAACTGCAACTTCCGTGCGAAACTCTTCGTCGGCGGTCGGCGTATCACTCCCGCCGCACGGCAGGAAGGCAACGGATCAATTAGAAGTGTCGGCCCGGCGGGTGGTGGCCCGGCGCAACGCCTAACTGCCAGTGGGCGCCAGTCGGTGTTCGGCACCCCTTATTTATAGAAAGAGCGCGGTCTGCATACGTTCGGGATTTGTGCGGCTGGGATCGCATAATGTATCGACTGGAATGCTATGGTTGGCGGAATCGAGAAGGAGTGGCTGTTGAGCGAGGCGGGATGCACTTCTCATTTCTCGATGGTGGCTTCCACCGGTAGGGTGAAAACGAAAGTTGAGCCCTGGGGTTCGTTCTTTTCTGCCCACAGGCGTCCGCCGTGAGATTCGACGATCGAACGGCAAATCGCCAATCCCATGCCCATGCCGTCGTTCTTCGTGGTGAAGAACGGTTCGAATATCCTGTCGGGGTTTTGGACTCCTGCGCCCCGATCGCTCACGGCGATCCGGATCGCGTCTTCGATACGCGTGGCGTGCAGGCTGACCACGCGCAGATCCGCTGTGGATGTCATCGCTTCTATACCGTTTCGGATCAGGTTGACCAGTATCTGCTGAAGTTGCACGCGATCCACCGCCACCTGGGGAAGGTCGCCTTCAACGTCAACCTGGATTTGAACGCGGCGCCGCATGCCTTCCTCGGCCAGAAGGCTGCGTACCTCGGCAATGACGCTGTCCACCGTGGTGCTCATCCCGGGCTCAGCGGACCGCGAGAACAACGCACGAATGCGGCTGACGACGTCTGCGGCGGCATTTGCGTCGCGCGTGATGCGCTCCACCGTCCTTTGCGCTCGTTCAAGGTTCGGCGGTTCAACAGAAAGCCAGCGTTGGCATGCATGCGAATTTGTCACGATCGCTGCCAACGGCTGGTTCACCTCGTGGGCGATCGAGGCGGAAAGCTCGGCGAGGCTGGCGGCTTGAGACGCACGTGCGAGACCATCGCGCGCAGCCCGCAAATCTTCCTGGGCCCTAACTTCGCTGTCGATGTCGATGCAAATGACGTTCCACTGGACGATCAGCCCCTCTGCGTCCCTCATGGGCGCTGCCCGGGTTTCCACCCAGCGATATTCTCCGTCCGACCGGCGAAGTCGATGCTTCTGCGCATAGGGCGTGCCGGTGGACAAGGCATGGCCGCAGTTCTCGTGGACCTGAGGCATATCGTCGGGATGGACGGCAGCACCAAGCGCACGCGACGGTCGTGCTTCTCCCAAGGCGTCCGGTGCTTCCAGCTGGTATCCCAGATACTCGCAAAGCTGCTCGCTGCGGTAGACGGGGTCACCGTTCGGGTCGGTGCATTCCACCATCGCAGGCAAGGTTTCGATGAGTTGTCGAAGCGAGCGCTCGCGCTCGCGCAAGACCTGTTCGACACGGAGCTGATCGTCGATGTCGTGACAGATGCCGAACCATTGCAGGATCTGGCCGCCGGCGTCCCGCAAGGGCGCGCCTCGGCCCGACATCCAGCGATAGACGCCGTCGGCACGGCGCAGGCGGTAGGTCCAGGAGAAGCTCTCGCCGGTGACGAAAGCCTTCTTGAGAGTGGCATCCATCTTTGCTGCATCATCCGGGTGAAGCGCGGCCGTGATCGCAGAGGCGAGAGCACTATCGGATCCCTGATAGTCCTTCACGTCATGCCCCAGGAACTCAATCAGGCTCTTGCTGAAGAACACCGGTTCACCATCCGTGTTTAGCCGCCAGAGTGGGCTGGGCACCATGTCGACCAACTGCGAGAGTTCGCGTTCTCGATCAAAGAGCTGTTGCTGGACACGCACCTCGTCGTCGACATCGATGGCAACGGCATACCATTGCACGATCGTTCCGTTTTGATCGCGCAGCGGCTCGCAGCGCCCTTCCACCCAGCGGTACGTCCCGTCGGCGCGCAGCATGCGATATCTGTTGGAGAAGGGTGCGCCGGCGGTGAAGCCGTGCGTGGCGTTTTCCCTGACGGATGCGATATCGTCCGGATGGACGACAGCACGCATCATTTGGCCGGCCCGGGCCATGCCCGGCTTGGCGATGGCGTCGGATCCGAGGAAATCCACGAGCCGCTTGTTCAGGAAGCTCAGTTCGCCGCCAGCAGTTTGACGGGCTATGAAGGCTGGCACCATGTCGACCAGCAGAGACAGCTCCCGCTCGCGTTCGTGCAATGCGTTTTGCGCCCGCATCTGATCGTCGATATCAAGCGAAACGCCATACCACTCCTCGATCTCTCCGTCCTGATTGCGGCGGGGTTCGACCCGGCATTCCACCCAGCGATACCCGCTTTCAATTTCGAGCCAACGAAAACGTAAGGTTGCGCTGCTACCGGTTTTAAAGCACCTTTGCAGCGTGTCCCCGACGGCCACAGCGTCGTCCGGATGGATCAGCTTCTGAAGCAGGCTTTCGATGCTCTTCTCCCCGTGCGCTTCGAAACTTGCGACAACAGAGCGGAAGCGGTCTCTGAACTGTTTGTTGAAGTAGACCGAGCCGGTCGATGGCGTCGCGCTCCAGATGCGGACCGGCACTGCGTCGATCATCAGCTGAAGCTGCCTCTGACTGCGGCGCAATGCGTCCTCGGCGTGCGTCAGGTCATCGATGTCATGGCACATACCGTACCATTGGACGATTTTCCCGGCGTGATCCCGCATGGGCTCTGCTCGGCTCGACATCCAACGAAAGAGGCCGTCGGCTCGGCGCAGGCGATACCGCATGGCAAAGGCTTCGCCGGTTTCGAGGCTATGTCGAAGCTGGTCGACGAACGCGTCCGCCTCGGCGGGATGCACGGAGGCTTCGACCATGGCTGCCAACCGGGATTGCCCCGGTTTGTCCGTGTCACAGATGTCGAGGCCAAGAAAGTCGACCATGCGCTTGTTGAAGAAGGTCGGCTCGCCATCAGGCGTCAAGCGCCAGACGTGACTCGGCACCATGTTGACAAGCTGCAGCAACTCCTGTTCCCGTTCGCGCAGTGCAGCCTGCGCGCTCACGGCGTCCTCTATGTCGACGGAAACGCCATACCATTGCAGAATCGTTCCGGCTTCGTCACGCAAGGGCGCTGCCCGGCTCTCGACCCACCGGTGCGGGCCATCTGCGCGTCGCTGACGGTACCTTCCTGCAAAGGTCGAACCCGCCTCGAACGCCCGCTTCAGCGACTCGTCGATTGCCGTGCGGTCATCCGGGTGAATGTCTGTCAGGGATCGCTTGCCGTTGGCGGCAACCAGATCCGTCAACGTCAGCCCCGTCGTGTCGGTGGCCCACTTGTTGAGGTAGCTCGGCGTTCCGTCAGGCGTAGCGCTCCAGATCAGAGCCGGAACGGCGTCGATCAAGCGTTGCAGCCGCTGTTCGCTTTGACGAGCGGCGAGCAGCGCCAGCTGGTGCTGTCTGGAAATCGCCGCGACGACGAGCGCCGAGAAGGCGGAAATCACGAGGAAGATCTGCAGCATGACCTGCTGTTGCCGTTGCGATCCGGCGTCAACGATGAACTGGCTGTCTCCGGATATCGTCAGCGCCATCGTCATCAGCGTCAGGAGCGTCAAGGCGACTGCGGCGCCTCGAAATTCGAAACGTGCGGAAGCCCATAGCAGGAACGGCAAGATGATGTAGGGGGAGGGGAGGAAGCGAGCGCTCAAGGAAAGGGCTGCAACGCCCAGGAAGATGAAACAGAGAACAGCGGCCTCCGTCCAGTGTGCCACCGACAGCCCGGTTTCTCCGCGCCAGGAGTGGACGAGGACCAGCACGAGTGGCGCGACCAATAGGATGCCGGTTGCATCCCCAATCCAGAATAGCGGCCATACCGACGCGAATGTCTGCGACTTCACGCCGAACCAGGCAAGGGTTGCGCTTCCGACGGTTGCGCTTGCGAGCGGGGCCACTCCGGCGCCCAAAACGACGAAAGCGAGGACCTGCTGGAGGGTTTCCAGCCGGACGGGACGACCAGTGGCGCTGCTGACCAGCATGGCACCGGCGGATGCGCAGAGCGCGTTGCCGACGAAGATCAAGAAACCTGCCGGGAGCGGGCTGTGAAACCACACGAGCTGGGCAAACATCTCGGCAAGGCAGCCGCTGATGATCCACCATGGCCAACTGTAGGGAGACGTGAGGATGAGTGTGGCCATGAACACGCCGCCGGGAGGCCAGATCGAGACGGTGATGCCCGGGACGATAGCAAGCACATTCGCGAATCCGCAGCCCAGCACGTAGGCGGCGAAGAACGCGACCAGATGCAAGAGCTGCGGTCGGCTTGATCGGAACCGACGCCATTGGGATGCCTGCTCGACCGACGGTCTCTCGGTGAGCGCGCGCAGCAGCGCGCTTCCCGCAGTCTCTGGCGACGTTCCCTCGAGCCCTTGCGCCGGATGATTGACGGTCTCTGAATGGCTGTCGCCAATTGCTCTATACGCTGATTCCATCGGCTGCTCCGATCGGACAGAGAAAGCCTGGGCATAGTCGGCCCCACCAATGCACTATCAACGAAGTCTGGCGGGGCAAACCAACCATCCCCTTAACCTACCGCAATCACGGTCACGCTGCAGCCTATGGAAGTCTATGAGTGGCGTGCTGACAGGCGAGGCCAGGCGCTACGCTTCGCCTATGCTGAAGTACAGCTTAGAATATACCGCTCAGTTGTCATAGATTTCCATAGGATGCAGGCGAGACGCGGCGAGAATAGGATGTGCAGCTAGTTCGCGCAGTCCGGATCTTGAGAAACAACTGCTATGCAGAGCGCTGATAGTGGCTTTCCTCGTCCTGCAGGAGAAGGCAATGACGAAGGCGTTCGATTCCCCTGACAAAATCGGGCTGGAAGCTATTCAGGCGGTGCGGATCATCGAAAGCGTGGTCGGCAACGCCTGGGCGGCGGACTCGGCCGGCGAGATCGTTTGCGTCAGCCCTGCGGTGCTGTCGCGGCTGGCCTTGACACTCGAGGAGTTCGGCTCCCAGTCGGATGGTGGTTCGCTTGGCTGGAGGCGAATGATCCATCCGGATGATTACGAGCGGTCAGTGGCGCTCTGGCGCTCGTGCCTTGAAAACGGCCAGCACTTTAACATCGAACACCGAACGCTGCGCACAAGCGGTGCTTACGGTTGGAGCCGCACGTCTGCTCAGCCCTTGCGCGATGGTGACGATCGCATCCTTGGATGGTATGGCGCGATAATCGACATTGAGACGTCCGCCGCCGCTCGTTTTGCCGATGCGGCGGAGGTGGTTGCGCAAGAATTGCCAGACTCATTGAGCGCAATTCACCCCGATGATCGAACTGAAGCGGCACACGCAGCCGCGCGGGCATTCTGGACCGGCGTTCCGCAGGTCACTAGACACAGACAGCGACAGCCCAACGGCAAGTATCGGTGGACGGAAACCCGCGCCGAACCCGGGTACAGCGTCAGCGTCGATATCGATGAGTTGGTGACGGATCGCGAGCCTCGTATCGTTACGGCAATCGATGCCGCGGCCGAGCCAGAACCATTACGGTCGGCGAGAGCGGTCGAGAGCATATTCGGCAACGGCTGGGCGTTCGATGCGCGTGGACGCTGGATTTACCTGCATCCGTTTGCCCAGAACTCGCTCGGCGTCACTCCAGAGCAACTGAACGTTTCCGTTGACGAAGGTCACACGGCCTGGAAACAATTGCTGCATCCGGACGATTACGAGCGGACTGCGGCAGTATGGAACCGATGTTTGGAAACGGGGGATGATTTCAACGTCGAGTTCCGCTTCCGTCGCGTATCGGGAAGTTATGTCTGGGCGAGAACTGCCGCCCGGGCCGCCCGCGACACCGGAGGCCGCATCGTGGGTTGGTTCGGCATCGCGCTCGATATCGATGTTTACAAGAAGACCGTTGAGGCGTTGCGTGGCCGAGAGCTGGAACTCTCGCAGCTTGTCAACATGGTCCCGGTTCACATCCGCCGACTGGGCCCCAACGGCGAACCGACCTTCTTCAACAAGCGCCTGCTTGATTTCTATGGCTGGAAAGATCTCGCCCAGCTGGAAACTCCGGCGGGCAGCAGGCTGGCGACGGCGATGGAAATGCTCGTGCATCCGGACGACTCCGCGCATCTCCTGGAAGCGGTCCGCCACTCTGTTGCGACAGGCGAATCTTACGGAATGAAGTATCGATTGCGCCGCTCGGACGGCATCTACCGTTGGGTGGACGGACGCGCGGTGCCGCTGATCGACCAGGAGGGCGCGATCGTAAACTGGTATGCGATCTCGATTGACATCGATGACGAGATGCGTGCGCAGAACGCGTTGCGCGACCGGGAAAGGGAACTCCTGCAGCTCGTCGACATCGTTCCGAGCCTGCTTTGGCGCCTGAACCGGCAGGGCGAACCAACGTTTTTCAACAAGCGGCTGATGTCCTTTCTCGGTCTGGACGAAGCGAGTTCCGAGCAAACAGAGCCCGGTCGTCTGGCGGCAGCCTTCAGAGCGTCCGTGCACCCGGACGATGCTTCCGGTCTCGAGGAGGCACTGGGTCAGTCCGTCGCCACCGGCGAGAACTTCTCAAAACGGTTTCGTCTGCGCCGGTCGGATGGCGTCTATCGCTGGGTTGAAAGCAACGCGGAACCCTTGCGCGACGACAGTGGACAGATCGTACAGTGGTATGGGCTGTCGCACGATATCGACGACCAATTGCGCGTCGAGGAAGCCTTGCGCGAACGGGAGCGGGCACTGTGGCAGCTGGTCGAGACGTTGCCGGCGATGATCGACTGCGCCGCACCAAACGGCGAGCCGGTCTATCGCAGCCAGCAGTTGCGGGAGTTTCTCGGCTATAATCTCGAAGACCTGGATGGAACGGGCAAGTCCCGGCTGGACGCGACGCTTGATGCCGGAGTGCACCCCGACGATGTCGCAGGCGTCAAGGAGAGATATGCGCATTCGCTGGCCACCGGCGAACCCTATGCGCGCAAGCATCGTCTGCGCAGGTTCGACGGCGCTTATCGGTGGGTCGAGACCAGAGCGGCCGCCATGCGCAATCTGGAGGGCGCGATCGTCCAGTGGAACGTCATTTGCCTTGATATCGATGGCGAAGTTCAGGCCGAGGACGAATTGCGTCTTGCGCAAGAAAGATTGTCCAGAGCCAGTCAGTCGGCGAGCCTGGCCGAGCTTTCGGCGTCAATCGCGCACGAGGTGAACCAGCCGTTGGCGGCGATCGTGGCCAACTCCAATGCCTGTCACCGTTGGTTGCTGGCCGAACCGCCGAATCTCGAGCGGGCAAAGATCACCGCCGAACGCATTATCCGTGACGCCAACTCTGCTGCGGAAGTGGTCAGCCGCATCCGCGCTTTGTTCAAGCAGCGTGTCGAGCCGCAGAGCGATACCGATCTCGTGACCGTCATTGCCGAAGCCGTTCAACTCATAGCGGAGGAGGCGATGCGGCGTCGTGTTCGGGTCGACGTGGATATCGAGAAAACCCTTCCTTCCGTTGCGGTAGACCAGGTGCATATTCAACAGGTGCTGGTGAACCTCATTCGCAACGGCATGGACGCGATGGACGTTGTGGGCCGCGACCGGGTCGTTCGTGTCCAGGTCCGACGCGTGGGGGATTTCGTCGCGACGGAGGTCAGCGACAATGGCACGGGGGTCGAGTTTCCGGAACGGGTATTCGAATCCTTTTTTACGACGAAAGTGAACGGAATGGGGATGGGCCTGGCAATTTGTCGTTCGATCATCGAAACGCACGGGGGGCGGCTGTGGGCACAAAACAATGAAACAAATGGCGCAACCTTCACGTTTACCTTGCCGATCGAAGTGGAAGCAGCGGCATGACGAACGACGAATACACGGTTTTCATCGTCGATGACGACAATCGGATCCGCGAGGCCTTGTGCGAGCTTTTGGCCTCGCACGGCATCCAGGCGATCGCCTTCGGATCTGCCGGAGACTATGTCAATTCGGAGAAACCGGATGCGCCTGCCTGTCTGCTTCTGGATATCGAGTTGCCGGACATCAACGGTCTCGATCTTCAAAGTGAAATAGCCACGGGAGAGCATCCGCCGATCGTCTTCATAACCGGTCACGGAGACATACGTTCGTCGGTGCGGGCCATAAAGGATGGCGCGGTCGACTTTTTGACCAAACCGTTTACCGACGCGGATTTGATGGCGGCCATTCATGCGGCGATTGCCGAGGACGAGAAAAGACGGGCCGAGCGCGCGGAGTTCGGAAAGCTGAGGCGACGCTATCTCGACCTGACGCCGCGCGAGCGCGAGGTGCTGCCGCTGGTCATAAGCGGGCTGCTCAACAAGCAGGCGGCCGCAGAACTCGGCATCAGCGAGGTGACCCTGCAGATTCACCGGCGAAACGTGATGCAGAAGATGAAGGCAGGCTCATTTGCCGACCTCGTGCGTATCGCCGAACGTTTGAAGGTACCCATTACGCATGCCCGCAAGACAGGCGTGAAATCGATCGCTTTGCCGCATCGCCAGGTCGTCGCCATCGTTGACGACGATCCGAGATTGCTGGAGTCGCTGGAGGATCTGTTGGAGTCGGCCGGTTACTCGGCGCGCAGCTTCTCGTCTGGCCGATCGCTCCTTTCGGCCGGGCTACCGGGTCTGGATGCGCTGATTACCGATATCGGCATGCCGGGAATGGACGGGTTCGAACTGAGGGACCTGGTCAGGACGAAAGAGCCGAAACTTCCTGTTTTCCTGATGACCGGGCGACACGAGATCGCCGATCAACTGAGTGTGCGCGACCAGACGTGCTGCTTCAGAAAACCGTTCGACGCGCAGGTTCTGCTGGCCACGCTCGCCGCGGCATTGGGCGACCGGCCAATGGAGGGAAACGATGAAACGTGAGGTGCCGCTTGCGCCTAGGGTCGTTCCGCTCGCGCGCCGTCAAGGCGGACGCCCGCTCTTCGTGATCGTCGATGATGCATGCAGTGTGAAACAGAGGCCAATCTGATGCAACACGCTCGAACCAAGACGGAAGAGCCTGCGGAACCGATCGTCTACGTCGTCGACGATGACGAGGCGATGAGGGAAGCGCTGCTCGATTTGTTCATGGTGACCCAAAAGCGGGTGACTGCGTTCTCGAATGGGCCCGAGTTTCTGGAGACGGCGGACATCCGGGCGCCCGGTTGCCTTGTCCTGGATTTCAACATGCCAGGGGGCACGGGTCTGGACCTCCAGGAGCATCTCTCGCTTGCCGGTAGTCGCCTTCCGGTGATCTTTCTGACGGGGCATGCCGATGTTCCGACCAGCGTAAAGGCGATGAAGGCTGGCGCGATGGATTTCATCACCAAGCCGTTCGCCGATCAGGATCTGCTCGAGGCGGTGGAGCGGGCCATCAAGCTCGACGCCGAGCGCCGCAAGGTCGAGGCGGAACGCGACCGGATCCAGGCGCTGGCGGATACACTTTCTCCGCGCGAGCAGGAAGTGATGTTCGCCGTGGTCAGTGGCCTGATGAACAAGCAGGTAGCCTACCAGCTCGGCATCAGCGAAATGACCGTGAAGCTCCATCGGATGAGCGTCATGCGCAAGATGCAAAGCCGTTCGCTGGCGGATCTCGTGCGCAAGATTGAGCTGCTGAGACGGAATTGAGCAGCCGACAGGCCTGCAGGAATCGGTCCTTGCCAGGGAAAGAGAGGCCGCCTGCCCATGGGCAAACGGCCCCTAGGTGTGCCGGCCTTTTGCGGTTGTGCCGCGGGGAGGGGGCTACGACACTCGGGTCATCACCTACCAACGGAGGTGCCGGCTAGGGATGATGATGGAAGCCTACTGCCTTTCACGCATCCGCATCACTATACATTCGTTTAGCGGGCCCGTTCGGATCGCGGTGCTGGTCATCGTTCTGGACAGGCGACGCTGCGGGCATGCATTCCGGCCCGGAACAAGCACGGTCGGCCATTGCCGTAGGCCACAACCTCACTGAAGCAGTTCCGACTTCCTGACGAGGTCGCTGAAGGTCCGGGCCTGCATCTTCTTCATCGCGCTTGCGCGATGAAGCTTGACCATGATTTCGCTGATCCCCAGTTCGTATGCCGCCTGCTTGTTCATCAGACCTTCGGTGACAAGCTTCATGACCTGCCTTTCCCGGGGGGTGAGGCTGGCCGCGCACTGACGGGCATGCTTCCTCCTTGCTGCCACTTCCCGCTGCCTTTTTCCTTCCTCCAAGGCAGCGGCGACCGCGCAAAGCAGGTCATCCACCTCGAAGGGTTTCAACAGGAAATCGACGGCTCCCGCCTTCATGGCAGTGACGCTCGTCGGAACGTCTCCATCGCCGGTCATGAAAACAATCGGAAGGTCGAAACCCGCATCCGACAGCTTCCTTTGGAACTCGATACCGCTCATGCCTGGCAGCTTCACATCGAGCAACAGGCACCCTGCGGCCTCGGGATCGCCCCGTTCGTCGAAATCCGCGGTATCGACGAACGCCTCGGCCTGGATTCCGGTAGAACCAAAGAGTTCCAAGAGCGCCGAGCGAATTCTTTCATCGTCGTCGATAATGTGGACCACGTTCACGTCGGTGACCGCTTCCATGGGGATTGAACCTTCGGGCATCGTTTAGCTCCCTTGATCGTCCAGAACCAACATCCGCACATTTTATCCCACGTGGATTTGCTGGCTATAAAACGAAGGTTTGCCTTCCCGCTGACATTCTCAGACCCTTCCATATGTTCCGTCAGCCGATGGCTCGCAGTCAGGCGCTACAAAGCGCAACACACGGTGCGATCGCCCGAAAGGTGACCTCGATCAGCTGTGCGGGAAAGGCCAGGCGGGAAACACCGATCAGGTTGCTCGCGCATTCCGGCATTTCGGCTCCATACATTTCCTTGCGGACCTTGCCGGCAGCCGCGAACGCGGCGTCGACATCGAGCACGTAAAGTGTCTCTTCGACCACGTCGTCGAGTGAAGCGCCGAATTCGGCAAGGACAGTGACGGCATTGGCGTAGGTCTGCCGCATCTGTTCTTCCATGTTCGAAAAATCGACCGGTCTTCCGGCTGGATCCAGCCTTGCCGGAGCGACGAGGTTGCCGGCCCTGTCATGGCTTAGCTGTCCGGAGACATAGATGATGCCTTTAACCTGCACGGCCTGGGCATAGCCGTAGGCCTTTTCCCAAGGTACACCGAAGTTTGCGGTCCTTTTGATCGGGGAACACATGAGATCCTCCATTTCTTCCTCATTGGCGGCGATCTCAATTCGCAACCGTGCGAAGCCCAGTTCTCTTTCAGTCCGAGTGTGGCAACGAAGGGCGCCGGAGGCGCCCTTCCATGCAACTATTTGGTGATGAAGCTGAGGATGTCCTGGTTGATGACGTCCGCGTGTGTGGTCGCCATGCCGTGAGGGAAACCCTTGTAAATCTTCAGGGTGGAGTTCTTCAGAAGCTGAGCCGAACGGGGGGCGGAAATCGCAAGCGGAACGACCTGGTCGTCATCGCCGTGCAGAACCAGCGCCGGCACGTCGATCATCTTTAGGTCTTCGGTAAAGTCGGTCTCCGAGAAGGCCTTGACGCCAAGGTAATGGGCGTTGGCCGCTCCCATCATCCCCTGTCGCCACCAGTTGTGGCTGATCGCCTCAGACGGCGTCGCGCCCGGACGGTTGAAGCCGTAGAAGGGGCCGTTTGCGATGTCGAGATAGAGCTGCGCCCTGTTGGCCGCAAGGGCCTCGCGGTAGCCGTCGAGCGCTTCGATCGGAAGCCCCTCGGGATTGTTCGGCGTCTTCAGCATCAACGGTGGCACGGCGCCGATCAGGACGAGCTTGGCCACGCGCCCCTTGCCGTGGCGAGCGACGTACCGGGTCGCTTCGCCCCCGCCCGTCGAATGCCCGATATGGATTGCGTTGCGCAGATCCAGTTGCCGCACGAGAGAAGCCACGTCGGCGGCGTAGTGGTCCATGTCATGGCCGCCGCTCACCTGTTCCGATCGCCCGTGACCGCGGCGGTCATGGGCAATGACGCGATAGCCTTTTGCGAGGAAGAAGAGCATCTGGTTGTCCCAGTCATCTCCGCTCAACGGCCAGCCGTGATGAAACACGATCGCTTGCGCGTCGCGCGGTCCCCAATCCTTGTAGAAAATCCTGGTCGAGTCCTCTGTCGTTAGGTATCCGTGACCGGGTTGCTCGGCTGTCATGGCCATTCCTTTCTGTGCTGGTCGTGCCGCATCAAATGGTGGTTTCAGGCCGCAATGCTCAGCTCCCGAGACACGGCCTCGCGGAGGGCGCGGTCGTTAGCGGAGGACCGTTTCGACGCCCTGGCGCGGACCTGTTTCTCCGGGAGTAACGGCTGGCAAGCGACGTGAAGACGCTAGCACCTGGTGCATGGTGGGAAAGGTATACCTTGGTTTCGGCGACCTCTCGCGGCCGCTTAAGGGCCCGAAGGTCAACGCGATGGCTTAGGACTTTAAAGGCGTAAGGCGTGGACCTCGACGGCAGTCTCCATACCCTCGAGCATGTGTCGCCCGAGCGGTTCGGTCTGCCCGTGGCAGGCTGCCGCATCCACGAAGTCTGCCGAAAGAAGGACGGGACGGTGCAGGCGCTTGGTCAGAGCCTCGAGCTTGAAGGCCCTGTTGACGGCTGACCCGATCACGGTGAAGTCGAGACGGTGTCTTGAACCGATGTTGCCGTAGCTGACCTCACCGAGGTGGACGCCTATGCCGAAGCGCATCCGGTCGTCCTGCGTCCAAAGCCGGGATGCCGCCTGAAACCCCTCCCGGACCGCCGCGATGAGGTGCATGCAGGCCTGCGCCTGGTCCATGGGAAAAATGGCGAGCAGACCGTCTCCGATAAATTTCAGGATTTCTCCGCCATGCTGTTCGATCGGCTCTCCGACGGCGTCAAAGAAGTCGTTCAATATCTCGATCAGCTCGTCACGCGGCAATCGGTTGGAAAGACGGGTGAAATCTCTCAGATCAAAGACGAGGATCGCAGCATCGATCGTCGCGCCGGTCCCGCGCCGGGTTGCGCCACGCAACACTTCCGCAGCGGCATGAGAGCCGACGTAGGTGTCCAGCAGCGTGCGGGCCAGCTGGCCTTTGACGCGGATTTCGGTGACTAGCGAAAGCCAGGGCAAAAGCGCGTCGAACAGCGCCAGTTCCTCTGCGCAAAAGCCGCCATGCCGGTCGGTGGCAGAGGTGAGGAGGTGGCGACGGCCCTGCGTATGATCGAGTGGCCAGGCGGCGTAGTCGGTGTGGCCGGCGTGCCTCAGGTCCTCATAGACCGCAAAACGATGTGGACCGACGATCTGCAGCTTCTGCCGAACGCGCAGTCCGCTGACGATCGCCAGTTGAAAGGGGCTGCGACGAAAGGCGTCGGTTGCCTCGACGTCATAAGCGATGGTCTCGACTTTGGCGATCGACTGTCCGGGCACCCAGGTCAGGCGTGTACCCAGCCATTGCGGATGGTGCACGCGAAGGTGAAGCGTCGCCCTGCTCAAGGCGACGCCGCAGCGCATGAGCCGACCGCAGAGTTCGGCAAAAACCGTCTCTGCCAAGGGCTCGTCGCGGATCCCGGTCGCGAGCCAGCGCAGGATCTGCTCGCGCGTTTCAGTCTTCAGTTTCAATCCCATGGCCTTCGGCAATCGCATCCGTGTCGATGGGAAGTTCGGAGCGCCAACCGTTCGATCAAATGAGAACGACCGGTCGATTGATGTCTCACTGCGCACCGTGGGTAGCAATCGACAGGTTGTTCTAGTGAGAGCAGTCGCTGGTTCGCTCGGGCGAAGGCCTTTCGGTTAGTAGTCCCACCATGCCGGAACCCAGCGGTAAAGGTCGCCGGCGGTTGCCACACGGCCGACCGACGGGAACGGCATGTGCGTGGAAACCAGCCACGAGCCGGTCTCCGCCAGTTCTTTCATGAGCCGCAGTCGAACGCGGGTCGCCTCTTCGGGGTCGTGTTCGAAGCCGTTGTGCCACTCGGGGTGGTCGAAGGAGACGGGGAACAGGGCGTCGCCGCAGAACATCAGCCGCTCGCCATCGGACGAAATGCGCACCACGCTGTGCCCGGGGGTGTGGCCGCCGGTACGGGTGACGACCACGCCTGGAGCAACGTGTGCTTCCTGGTCGAAGGTCCGTAAATGGCTGCGATACGCATTCATGAATTCAAGGGATGCCCTGCGCGCCAGGTCGGCGAGCGCCGGCGGCATGGCGGTCTGCGAGAAATCGGGCGCCTGCCAGAACGTGGTCTCGGCGGCGCATACGTGGACGCGCAGATCCGGGCGCATGCGCTCCTTGACGCCTTCGACCAGCAGCCCGCCGACATGGTCGAAGTGCATGTGCGTCAGCACCACGTCGGTCACGGCGGCAAGATCGACGCCGGCGGCCTCCAGTCGATAGACGAACTGTCCGGCCCGCGGGAAATCGGGATACTCCTCGCCAAGACCGCTGTCGATGAGGATCGTCTGGTCGCCGCTGCGCACGACAACGGCGTTCAGCGCCCAATCGAAGGCAACCTTTGACAGAAACCTGTCGTCCAGCCACGCGCCCCGCACCTCGGGGTCTGCGTTGGTGGCCATCGACTCGGCCGGTGGGGTCAAGATGCCATCGCTGATGACCAAGACGTCGATGTCACCGACCTGCACCGCATAGCGTGAAGGAACCAGCTCATCCGGTACGGGTCTTTCCTGCGAGACGATCTTTCGAGAACGCGTTTGTACATTCGACATGATGTGCTCCTGTTTTCGCGGTTGAAATGCGCCGGTCAGGGTTACATCGCGGAGTCTAGGGTCGGGTCCTTGGGCGGTCGAGCTACACCTGAGTATGGGTCCGTCCGTGTTCGCTCCCCATCAAGCGCGTTCTTGCGCTTCAATCAGCCCGCCACGCGCTTTGCCCGGGCCAACCTTGGAGGGAGCCGACCTCCCCAAACCTGCGTATAGTTTTGGCGGTCCGGTCAGTCGCCTAGCCTTGGTCCGGTATGCGCAAGCGACCGTCGTTCGGTGCGTGACATCACGAATGTGCCGGATGGCGAGATCGCAGGCGGATTGCACTTCATGACACCCACAGAGGTTAAACTGATCGCTCTGTCCGGCGCGCAGTCACGGCTGGACGTATCCGAGTACTGCCGAAGCGCGGGCATCTGCGAAGCCGAGGAGCGACGACTGCTGTTGCTCCTTGGGAGGGAGGCGTCCTGCCACGAACTCCAGATGAACATCGTACAGCGCCGAATGCGAGCGCGTTAGCGACCAGTCAAGGTTGCTTCGCCGAACACACGCGCTGCGGGCGGCAAGCAACAATGCTCAGTCGGGCAACCCTGCGCGTCGCAATCCATCGGCAAACCGCTTGAAATCGTCTGCTCGATGGATCGGCAGCCAATCGCGCAGATTGGAAACGCGCAAGGCAGGATCAAGCTGCCGCAGGCGCTGCATGTAGCGCCTTGCCTCGTCGGGACGACCGGCAAGCGCATGGCTGGCCGCCGCAAGCGCGACCGCCACGAGCAGGCTTGGCAAGTTCGCAAGTGCCTTCTCGGCCCAGACCAGCGCATCGTCGTAGTGTCCGGAAAAGAAATGCGCGATCGCCGTTCCCGTCTGCATTCGGAACATCTCCGGATCGAGCGGGCTCAGGCGAACGGCATGGGCGAGATCCTTGATCGCGCTCTCCGTCTCACCCCGAAAGACGCGCAGCACGCCACCCAGGAACCATGCGAGTGCGAAGTTCGGATTGAGCAGCCGGGCCCTGTCGATCAACGCTATGCCGGCGTCGAGATCGTCGGTGAGATGACCAAGCGCGTGACCTCCTCTGGTGAGCGCCACGGCGTCGTCCCGGCCAAGCTCAACCGCGCGCCGCGCCAGCCGCGCCCCCTCGGCGATCTCGGCCGTGCGGTCGACCATCCAGCCATTGAGCTTGCGCCAGAAGAAGCACCAGGCGGCGCCGGCATAGGCTGCGGCAAATTCCTCGTCGAGCGCGATCGATTTGTAGAAGAGAGGCAGTGCAGCTTCGAGCGCCCCGCGGGTGCCGCTGTGCAGTTTCGCCATGCCGCGAAGATAGTAGTCGTACGCGTCCAGACTTTCGGTCGGCTTGCGCTTGGCCCGCTCGATCTCGATGCGTTCGAGTTGCGGCGCGATCGCGCCGACGACGCTTTCAGCTATCCCATCCTGCAGTTCGAAGATGTCGTCGAAGGTGCCCTCGAAGCGCTCGGCCCAAAGATGGGCCCCGGTCGTGGCGTCGACGAGCTGTCCGGTGATGCGGACCTTGTTTCCCGATTTGCGCACGCTCCCCTCCAGAACGTAGCGCACGCCAAGCTCGCGACCGACCTCGGCCGCCTCCACGGTCCGGTCCTTATAGGTGAAGCTCGAATTGCGTGCGATGACGAACAGCCAGCGGATCCGCGAAAGCGCGGTGATGATGTCCTCCACCACCCCGTCCGTAAAATACTCTTGCTCCGGATCGCCGCTCAGGTTCTGAAAGGGCAGGACGGTTATCGAGGGTTTTTCGGGCAGGGCGAATGCCGGCGCCGCCACGCGTGCTTCGCCAGAACTGCCATCGACGACACTCAGGTCCCGCGCAAGGCCTTCGGTTTCGGCCTCGACGAGGCTGACATCGGCGACGAAGCGGAAGCCCTTGCGGGGGATCGTGCGCACCAGATGCTGCTCGTCGCCCCTGTCGCCGATCGCCTTGCGAACGGCGTTTATGTGGCTGGTGATGGTCGATTCCGACACGATCCGACCGCCCCAGACGGCGAGCAGCAGATCATCCTTGCCGACGACCCTGTCGCGGTTTTCGATGAGGTGTTGCAACAGGTCGAAGACCTGCGGGCCGACCGCGACCACCTGCCCGCGCAGGGTCAATTCCCGGCGTTCCGAATCGAGCAGATAGCCTGCGAACTTGAACTGCACATCAGCCTCCTGGCCCGCCTTGCCTGAACCACGATCGTGCGTCGGCAAGGCTTTGCCTTGGGACCACACAACCCCTTGGACGGACAATCAAGCTATTCTCAAGGATAATTCAAGATGGTTCCAAGGACTTCCGCGGCGCGCACGGACACACTCGGCCCAGATCGGCAGCAATGGTGCAACCGAGAAAAAGCAGAGTGAACCCATGAAGATCGTCGTCATCGGAGGCACCGGCCTTATCGGATCGAAACTTGTGAAAAGCCTGCGCGAGCGCGGCCACGACGTGCTTGCGGCTTCGCCGAACACGGGCGTCAATACGATCACGCGTGAAGGCCTGGCTGCAGCGATGGATCGCACGGATGTCGTCGTCGATGTCGCCAACGCTCCGGTTTGGGACGACAAGGCTGTTCTCGACTTCTTCGAGACGTCGGGGCGCAATCTTTTGGCAGCGGAAGCCGCGGCCGGCGTTCGCCACCACATTGCGCTGTCGATCGTCGGCAGCGAACGGCTGCCCGACAACGGCTATTTTCGAGCGAAGGTGGCGCAGGAAAACCTCATCAAGGCATCCGGAATTCCGTACACGATCCTGCGGGCCACGCAGTTTTTTGAGTTTGTCGGCGGTATTGCCCAATCGTCGACGGTCGACGACGAGGTTCGAGTTTCCCCGGCACTGTTCCAGCCCATCGCTTCTGACGACGTTGCTGCAGCGCTTGCCGATGTCGCCATCGAAGCGCCGGTCAACCGAACGATCGAAGTCGCCGGACCGGAGGCCATGCCGCTCGACGAGGTCGTCAGGCAATTTCTGCGGGCAACGAAGGACGGTCGAAAGGTCGTTCCCGACGTTCATGCGCGCTATTTCGGCGCGTTGCTCGATGACCGATCGCTGACCCCCGGCAACGACCCGCGGCTCGGCGCAATCCGCTTCGTCGATTGGGTCGGACAGCAGGCCGGGCTCTGAAGTCGCGAGCATCTAGATCCGCAAGCTGGCGGCGTCCGGTCGACGCGCGGCTCTGACATCCTCCTTGCAGTGCGGCCGCGGCCGACGAAATTCAACGGGAACCGAAACGATGGACACGCTCGAGGACAGGATTGCCAATGCCACGGGAAGCACCTCGACCGGTGCGACCGGAAAGCGATCCAGCAAACGGAAGAAGCTCGGCATGTTGCTGTGCCTGGGTGCTGCGGTGGCCATCGCAGGCGGTTGGGCCTGGTCGCGTCCGGGCGGCGAGGCATCGACGGATAATGCCTATGTTCGCGGCGATGTGACCTCGCTGGCGCCGAAGATTGCCGGGTATGTCGTAGCCGTCGAGGTTCAGGACAATCAGAGTGTCCGGACCGGCGATGTGCTTTTCCGGATCGATGACAGGGACTATCGGGCTCGGCTCGCTCAGGCTGCGGCCAATGTCGAAGCTGCGAAGGCTCGACTGGTCAATGTCGATGCGGAGACCGAGCTCCAGCACGCCCTAATTCGCCAGGCCGAAGCCCAGAAGCTGTCGGCCGTCGCGGAGATGAATCTCGCCGCCAAGGCATATGAACGCCGGCGCGAACTGATCCGCAGCAACACAATCAGTCAGGCCCATGTCGACGAAAGCGATGCGGCGCGGTCGAAAACGCAGGCAGGCGTATCGGCGGCCGCAGCAACCATCGAAGCGCAGAAGCAACGCATCGCCGTCCTTGCAGCGCAGCGGGAGGCCGCCGTCGCGGCCGTGGCCCAGGCCGAGGCTGCGCGCGATCTTTCCCGGATCGACCTCGAAAGCACGATCGTGCGCGCCCCGGTCGGTGGCATCATCGGCAACCGTCAGGTCCGCGTCGGCCGTTTCGTCGCACCCGGAACTTCCCTGCTCGACATCGTTCCCGTCGACGACGTGTGGGTCGTCGCCAATTTCAAGGAAACGCAACTCGAGCACATCCAGCCGGGCCAGCGTGTCCGGATCACCATCGACGGATATCCGGGGCAGGTCCTTGAAGGCCGGGTTGACAGCTTTGCGCCGGGCAGCGGTTCGGCCTTCAGCCTGCTGCCATCGGACAACGCAACCGGCAACTTCGTTCGCGTCGTCCAGCGGGTACCGGTCAAGATCCGCTTTGCGCGGAACCCATTGGCTGGTCGCCTCGTGCCCGGTCTGTCGGCAAGGGTCGACGTGGATCTCGGGAGCGGGTCATGACCACGCACGTAGCCGGCAGAGTGAAACACAACACATCTGTATCGGGCACGCTGCTCGTCGTCGGCATCGTGCTCGCGGCGTTGACTGAGGCGATTGCCAGCACCATTCTTTCGCTCAGCCGCGGCGACATCATCGGCGACATCTATGCCACGCCGGACGAATTCGCCTGGCTCGACGTCGGTTACACGGCCTTCAAGCTCATCGGCTTCATGGTCGCGGCTTCGATGTTCAACCGTATCCGGCCGATCACTCTCGTCATCGGTTCGACGCTCGTCATGGGGCTCGCATCCGGGATGGCGTCCGCGACGACGTCGTTCGAATTCCTGGTTGCGCTGCGGGTCATTCAGGGACTTGCCGGCGGTGTCCTCCTCGTCGCGGGGCAGGCCACCATCTTCTTCGCCTTTCGCAGCGCCCATCAGCCGATCCTTCAGGCGCTGTTTGCGATGGGCGCCGTGGTTGCCCCCGCAACGCTCGCCCCAGCACTTCAGGGGTGGTTGCTGGACAACCAGTCCTGGACCTGGATCTTCTACTGCAATGTCGTGCTGTCTCTCGGCGCCGCCGGACTTCTGTTGATGGTCCAGGATCCGGTACCCGTCACGATGCGACAACGTCCCTTCGACTGGGTCGGGCTGGCGCTGGTTTCCGTCGCGCTCTTCTGCTTCAGCTATATCCTTAGTCAGGGAAGCCGCTGGGACTGGTTCGAAGAGCCGCGCATCCTTTGGCTCTCGGTCGCGGGCGTGGCCTCACTGTTCTTGTTTCTCGGGCAGCAGGTATTGCGCAAGGGCGTTGGCCTCCTCGACTTTAGCCTGTTCAGATCTGACGATTTCGCCTTTGCCTTCATCGTCAGCTTCGTCGCCGGCGCGGCACTGTTTGGCAGCGCCTTCCTGATCCCGTCTTTCGCCGTATCCGTTCTGGCCTTCACGCCGACCGATGCGGGCCTGCTGCTCCTGCCGAGCGGCGCCGTCTTCGTCGGGTCCCTCATCCTGGCCGCCTTCCTGATGCAGGTCCGCCGGCTCCCTCCATTCGCAACCGTGCCCTTCGGTATCCTGCTGATCATGCTGTCCATGTGGATGCTGTCGGGATCGACGAGTGAAAGCGGTGCTGCCGACATGATGGCCGCGATCCTTTTGCGCGGCCTCGGACTTGGTTTCCTGTTCCTGTCGATCACGCTGATTGCCTTTACCAATCTCGACAGGCGAAACCTGGCCTCCGGGATCGGACTCTTCAACACCGGGCGCCAGCTCGGCGGCCTTGTCGGCGTTGCCGGGCTTCAGACCCTCATCGACCACAACGTCGCTGCCAATGTCGCGGTCCTCGGCGCGCACGTCAACGCGGGAGGGCAGGCGGTCATCGACCGTCTGGCTGCAACGACCGCCATGCTGGCGGCGCGGGGCATGGATGCCGTTCCTGCCAGCCGCGGCGCGATGGCGCTTCTTGGCCGGGCTGTTGCCGGACAGTCAATCGTGATTGCCTTCGACACCGCGTTCATTGTCGTGGCGCTGCTGTTCGTGGTCGCAGCGCCCATGCTCGTGGGCATCAAGATCGGATTGGCACGGCGCGCCAAAGCACGCCGGACACACACCGACCGTTGACCGACCGGGCCGCCCTAAACCGAGGTATAGCTCGACCGTCAACATTGCTCGAACCTAGAGTCCGCAAACGTGAACGGCACGTTTCATCAGGGCAAACAGGAGAACAGCATGACGCCGGCAGAAGCAAGATCACACACGAACACGGCCGCGGAACCCGCGCTGGCCGGGCGGTCGGCTCCGGAAGAGCTGGTTCCGTCGCGTTATGCCGTGCGGGTCGGTGACATCGAGGTGCTGGTGGTCAGCGACGGGGTGTTGCCATTGCCAACCACGATGTTGGGACACAACGCCGACGCCGCCGATCGGGCAGCGTGGCTTGGCGAAATGTTCCTGCCGGCCGACGCCTTCGATTGGTCGCTGAACGTGGTCGTGGTACGAAGCGGCGCACAAACTATTCTCATCGATGCTGGGCTTGGCCTGGATCCGGACCTGAACCTGCCGCGTGCGGGGCAACTGATCAGGCGGCTGACGGCTGCAGGCATCGACCTTGGGTCCGTGACCGATGTGGTTCTGACGCACATGCACATGGACCATATCGGCGGACTGCTCGTCGATGGCGTGAAGGAGCAGTTGCGTCCGGACTTGCGGATCCACGTCGCCGCCGCAGAGATCAAATTCTGGGAATCGCCCGATTTCACCCATGCGGTCATGCCGCAGGGTTTCCCGGACGCGCTCAGGGCAACCGCCAAGCGTTTCGCGAACGAGTATCGCAACCATCTCCGACCGTTCGAGGACGCGTGCGAGGTCGCGCCGGGCGTGGTTGCCGAGCGCACCGGCGGCCATACGCCCGGACACTGCGTGGTCCGCGTCGCCTCGGGAGGCGACCGGCTGATGTTTGCCGGCGACGCCCTGTTCGCCGTCGCCTTCGACCATCCCGACTGGTACAACGGCTTTGAGCACGACCCCGAGGAGGCGGCTCGCGTTCGGGTGCGTCTCATGAAGGAACTGGCCGAGACCGGATCGTCGCTGGTGGCCACGCACCTGCCTTTCCCATCCGTCGGGCATGTAGCGATCGATGGCAATCGCTTCCGGTGGGTTCCGGTGTTCTGGGACTACTGACGTCTCCAACGGAGCGATTGGCGCGCGACTACCGCCGGTTCGCCTCGTCCTCCGCCCCCTGCAGAGCACGGCCGATGGTTTGAAGTTGCATGGCGACAAGGGCGGGCTCGCCCTTGTCGGTGCCAGAAGACAGTGCCGCCGCAGGCCGCAGAGGAGGGAGGAGCGTCGCCTCGCCAGGGAAGTGGAAATGGACCAGCAAACGCAATTGTTTCCCGTGCTCGTCTGTGTTCTGGGCATTGCCGGAATTGTCGTCTGGCATCTGCTGGGCAGGGCGCGCCCCACGGCGCGGTTGGTCGTGCAGATCGCCTTCTTCGCATCGATGACGGTGGTGCTCGCCTGTAGCGGTCTCAATCCGTTTCGCTACGACCGGACCGATCTCGACGGTGTTCAGACACTGTTCGTTGCGGCAAAGACGCTCTGGTGGGTTCATCTCTCCTGGGCGGGGATCGGGTTCGTCCGGCTTTACCTTGTCCTCGACGGCCGACCGCGGGAAGCGCGACTGATCCAGGATCTGGTCGTGGCCGTCGTCTATCTCGGCGTGCTACTTTCTATCCTGGCATTCGTCTTCGGCGTGCCGATAGGAGGCTTGCTCGCCACCTCGGGCGTCATTGCGATCATTCTCGGTCTCGCGTTGCAGAGCACTTTGGGTGACGTCTTTTCGGGCATAGCGCTGACCCTCGGTCGCCCTTATGTCCTTGGTGACTGGATCTGTCTCAGCGACGGAACGGAAGGCCGGGTGGTTTCAAGCAACTGGCGGTCGACGCATCTGCTGACCGCAGCCCACAATCTTGTCGTCCTGCCCAACAGCGTGCTGGCAATGGTGGGGTTGACCAACATCAGCCAGCCCGACGAGAACCACCAGATCATCGTCTCGGTTCGCGTGGTCCCGACCCGCATGCCGCGCATGATCGTCGACGTGATGCATGCCGTTCTCGACAGTTGCAACGCGATCGTGAAGCAGCCGCCTCCGACCGTCGGCCTTGTGGGGATCGATGCCAGCGCCATCACGGTGGAACTCCAGTTTCGGGTCACCGGCCCGGCACAGCGCGGCCCGGCGCGCAACGAGATCATCGACCTGGTCTACCGGCATTGCAGGGCAAACGGGGTGCAACTGGCTCTACCGCCCGAAAGCACGCTCATGCAAAGCCATGGCAGATCCGACCTGCAGCATGCCGCCGCGCCGGCGCAGGACCTGATCGACGCGATCCCGATCTTCTCCAATCTCAGCCAGGAGGAACGCAATACGCTTGCGGTCGCGGCAACGCCGCGCAGCTTTGCCGCTGGGGCCGAAATTGTCAGAGAAGGCCGGTCGCTCGAAAGCCTGATGATGATCAAGAACGGCGTTGTGGCGATGAAGAGCGGCGATGTGGAAGTTGCGCGCCTCGCCCCCGGTGATTTCTTCGGCGAGGACGGCCTGTTGGCGGGAGTGAAGGAGAAACACGACCTTCATGCCGTCACCCGCCTCGCCGTCTATGAAATCGATCAGGCAGCCTTCGCGCCGCTCTTGGCGCAGCGCCCGGAAATTGCGGAGGATCTGGCAATCCACCTGGCGCAACGCGAAGCGATCGGAGCAAGTGCGCAACTGCCTGCGAACCAGCGCGAGCGGCGCAAGCTCGACCTCCTTCATGCGATCCGATCCATCTTTCGAAGCCAGCTTGAAAGCGCGAACGGCTGAAGCGGAGACGTGGCGGTTTGCACGCGGACGATCTCTGCCGAGACGAAATCGCCGCTGCGGCAAACCTACGTATATCTGTTTCTCTCCGGAGGCCGGCCATAGGATCCGACGCATTGCCAACAACGTGAATGGAGGAGAAATCCATGCGAAAACTAGCGATTGGCTTGTTGTTTGCGACGCTGATCACCGGACCGGTAGCCGCCTCCGACGAGCCCTATAATGCCAAGGTTACCGTGGTGTTCGACCACGCCCTTCCGAATGTGCCGGGCAAGAGCATGCGCGGCGTTCTGGTCGAGTACGGCCCAGGCGGCCATAACCCGTCGCACACCCACCCCAAGAGCGCTTTTATCTATGCAACGGTGATCGAGGGCAGCATCAAGAGCCAGATCAACGACGGTGCGGTGAAAGTCTACAAGACCGGCGAGAACTGGATCGAGGTCCCGGGCGACCATCACCGCGTCAGCGCGAACGCCAGCGACAGCGAGCCGGCGAAGATCCTGGCCGTTTTCGTTCTCGATACGACCGAGACGAAGATGGTGCTGCCCGCGAAGTGAACCCCGTCTTTCCATTCAAACACCGCGATCCATAGACAAGCTGCAAGGAGCAGAACCATGAAAATCGTCATTATCGGCGGCACCGGCCGCATCGGCTCAAAAGTTGCAGAGCGCCTCAGAAGCAAGGGCCACGACGTTGTTCAATCGGCGCCGTCCACGGGCGTCGATACGCTGACGGGTGAGGGGTTGGCCGAGGTGCTGGCCGGCGCCCAGGTGGTGCTCGACGTCAGCAACTCGCCATCCTTCGAACCGAGTGCCGTTCTTTCGTTCTTCGAGCGGTCGACCGCAAACCTCATTGCGGCGGAGCGGGCGGCCGGTGTCGGCCACCACGTCGCGCTTTCCATCGTCGGTATCGAACGGTCGCCCGACAATGGCTATTTCCGCGCCAAGGTCGCGCAGGAGAACCTGGTCAAGAAGGGCGGCGTTCCGTACACCATCGTCAGGTCGACGCAGTTCCTGGAGTTTCTCGGCGGCATCGCCGATGAGGCAACGGTCGACAAGACCATCACGGTCTCATCCGGCGCGTTCCAGCCGATCGCCGCAGACGACGTCGCGACCCTTGTCGCAGAAGCGACGATCGGCAAGGCTGAAAACCAGACGATCGAAATCGCCGGCCCAGAAAAGAAGCCCATGAGCGATTTCATTTCCGAGTATCTGGCGGCTACCGGCGATAGCCGCAAGGTTGTCGTCGACCCGGACGCCAAGTACTTCGGCGCGCGCGTCGACGATCAGGCTCTGGTTCCTCTTGGATCCGCCAAGCTGGGCAAACTCGACTTCAGGACATGGAATACCCAACAACCTCAGGCGGCAGCCTGAGATCTTTCCGTCGGGGGCGGTGTGGTGACGAGACGCAACGCCGCCGACACCTTCGTCTCCGGCGGCCACGCGCTCGACGCGAAGGAAGAAGCCAAGGTTAACGAGCCGCATCGTTGTCGAGCATGGTAGAAATGGCAGCCGGGGGTCGGTTCGAAGCTCGCAGACCCGATGTTCGACAGAACCCCGCCCGTGCCGGCAAAGTGCCGGTATCATGATATGCATGCCAGGTTGCTTCGACGAACAGGAAACGGTCGGGAGACCGGGCCATGGCCAATTTTTCAATCGAACCCGCCGCGTCTCGCGACCCGCTTTCACTTGTGGTGGGTGCAACGGCCTGCCAGGTGATCGGGGGCCTCGTTCCGCAGATGTCGCCCTTTGTGGTCGCGGGACTGATTGACGGTCTTGCGCTGTCCGAACGCGACGCCGGCATCATCGCCTCGGTCGAACTCCTGGCGCTGGCCGTTACCGCGATCCTCGTCGCGCCAGTGCTGCCGCGTCTCTCGAGCCGGCGCACCGTGATGTCTGCGCTCGTCGTGACCGTGGCGGCACAAGCCGCCTCTGTCGTATCGGACGGATGGACTTCTCTGGTCTTTTTGCGCAGCATTGCGGGCATCGGCGAGGGAGCGCTCTATGCCATGTCGCTTAGCCTTGTCGCGTCGCATTGCCGCAATCCCGAGAGGACCTTCGGTCTGTTCCAACTCGTCTGGGCAATCGGCAGTGTGGCGCTGTTTGGCATCGGCGGCGAGGTGACGGCAACCTATGGTCACCGAGGGATCTTTGCACTGCTGGCGGGGTTGACGCTGGCGCTCTCGCCATTTCTTCTTCTCATACCGGATCTTAAGACCCTTAAGCATCCCGTCACCCGGGCGCCACCGGCTGTGCCGCTCTTCGGAAGCCTGCTGTTTGCGGCGATCGTTCTTTACGTCGCGGTCTCCGCCGGTCTCTTTGCCTTCAGCGGACCGATGGGCGAACGCATCGGTCTGGACACGGCCGCGGTCGGATACATCCTCCTTGTCTCGACCTTGGTTGGGCTTGCCGGGGCAGGCGCGGCGACGGCACTGAACGTTCGCTGGGGACGAACGATCCCGATCTCGGCATTCTGCCTTGGCTACGTGGTGGTAGCGCTCGTCCTTTGTCTCTGGGAAAATGCGGTTGCCTACAGTGTTGCGGTCGTCGTCTCCGCCGTCCTTTACTATTTTTCGCTGCCGTATCTTTTCGGCCTGGCCGCAGCGCTGGACCAGAGCGGGCGCTGGGCGGCCGCAGCCGGGTCGGCGTACCTGCTCGGATTTGCCGCCGGACCAGTCTTTACGGGGGCCGTAATTGCAGCTTCGGGCTATGCAAGCCTTGCAGCGGTGTGCGTCGCCATGACGATCGCTGCCTGGGCCCTTGCCGTGTCCGTCGTCGCCCGCGCCTTCAATGGGCGTCGCCTAGTCGGCCGCCTCCCCAATTCGCCGGCTTAGGCTGACATCCCTAGTTCGACGAGGCGACGGGCAGGGCGAAGGCGACCGTCGCGCCCGATATCTCGTTGTTGGCCACCCATAGCTTCCCGCCATGCGCCTCCACGATCGATCGACAGATCGGCAGTCCCATGCCCATGCCGTTGCCCTTCGTCGTGAAGAACGGTTCGAAGACGCGCTCCGGATCCTTGAAACCGCTTCCGGTGTCCTCAACCGAGATCCGGATGGTGTCGGGGTGATCGTGGCTCGACGCGATCTTTAGCGAGCGCAATGGGTTCGTGGTGTCCATCGCCTGGATGCCGTTGCGGATGAGGTTTACCAGGACCTGCTGCACCTGCACCCTATCGAGCGCCACCTTGGGAAGATGTTGGTCCAGGACCAGGTCGATGCGGGTCGTCGTTGCAGCGATCTCGTCTGACATCAGATCGAGCACCTCGTAGACGAGGCGGTTCACATCTTCGACCGACCGTGACTGCGGCTGGTGTTTGAACAGCGCACGGATGCGGTTGACGACTTCGACGGCGGCCGCAACGTCCACTGTGATGCGCTCTGCTGCGCGCTTGCCGCGCTCCACGTTCGCAGGATCGGCCGAAAGCCAGCGCAGGCATGCGTCAGCGTCGGCAGCGATTGCTGCCAGCGGCTGATTGACCTCGTGCGCGATTGAAGCGGAAAGCTGCGATAGATTGGCCGCCTGGGTCGCCCGCGAAAGCTTCTCGGCCGAACGGCGCAAGGCGGCCGTCGTTTGCACCTGATCCTCGATGTCGTGGCAAAGACCGAACCACTGAACGATGTTGCCGTCCTGATCCCGCATGGGCTCGGCACGGCCGGACATCCAGCGATAGGCACCATCTGCTCGAAGCAACCGGTACCGCATCGAAAATCTCTCCCCGGTCGCAAGGCAGCGGGTGAGTTCGGTATAAACGGCGTCCGCGTCGTCGGGATGGAAAATCGTATCCATGACGGATGCAACGTCGCTCACGTTTGAGAGATCAAGACCCAGATAGTCCGCCATGCGCCGGTTGACGAGCGTCGTGGTGCCATCAGGTGTCAGGCGCCATAGATTGCTCGGAACCATGTCGACAAGCAGGGATAGCTCAATCGAGCGAGCACGAAGGCTCTCTTCGGCTTCCTTCTGGTGCTCGATATCGATGGTCTGCCCATGCCAGACCGCGACACGACCGTGTGCGTCCTTCGTCGCTCTGCCCGACGCGCGAAACCAGCGAAACGAGCCGTCCACGCCGCGCAGACGGTGAGCGCTGTCAAGCGGCTCGCCCGTCTCCATGCTCCGCCGCCAGGTGGTCGTCGCAAAACGCTGATCGTCCTTGTGGATGCGTTCAAGCCACGCACCGTGGTCTTGCAGGCCATTGCCGAAATAGGCGTCCATGCTCCGGTTGCGATAGATGAACCGGCCGCCCGGATCCATCGACCACATGTGGCCCGGTACGTTGTCGAGAAGATCGAGCGCGAACTCGGCGTTGCTGCGAGCATCTTCGCGGAAGGGGGCCTCCTTCCTCAGTCCATCGTCGTTGGACATATGCCGCTCCGCAGAAGACAACGGTCAACAAAGGGACTTCACGCCGAAGCTCGGCGGTGGACCGGCAGAGCCTTGGTGAATGAGTGGCCGCATTATATCTCGAAGGCCCTCGTTTTCAATCTGACGCGCTGCATACGGACGGCCGGCGGTCGGCGGCGCATAAACGGATGTATAGCTGCCGCAGGCGGTGCACGTTCGGCATGATGGCAAACGACCATATCGGTCGGATATGTCAGGCGGAGGACGTAGTACCATGATCCAGCGGTTCAATTACTCCAAGCTTTCGCCCGGCATGGTCAAAGCCATGATGGCGCTCGGCAACGAGATCAGGAATGGCTCGATCGAAGAGACGATACTGATCCTCGTCGACATGCGGGCGTCCCAGATGAACGGATGTGCGTTCTGCATCGATATGCATGCCAAGGAAGCGATCATCCATGGCGAGCGGCCACTGCGTCTGTTCCATATTTCGGCCTGGCGTGAGTCCACCTTGTTCTCGCCGCGAGAACGGGCCGCGCTGGCTTGGACCGAGGCGCTGACGAAACTCGCCGACGGTGGCGTTTCCGATGAAATCTACGAGCGGGTGAGCGGTCAACTGTCCGAGCAGGAGATTTCCGATCTCACGTTCCGGATCATGGCGATCAATGCCTGGAACCGCATGAGTGTCGCGGCCCGCACCGTACCTGGTTCCGCCGACAAGGCTTACGGGTTGGACAAGGCGGGTCTCTAGATGGATTTCTGTCGGGCAATGGCAGTGCTCCTCGCGCTTGTCTGCCTTGCCGGCTGCGCCGCGCAGCGCGCGGCGGTTGTGACCGCGTCTTCGGCAAATGAGAGCGCGCAGACCGTCCGATCGCAACCAAGCTCCGCAACCTCGAACCTCCTCTACATCACGGACCGTGCCCCCGTAATCGCTTCCGGCAATTCGCTGTCCTATGGTTCCGAGCGAGCAATATTCTTAAGCTTCGGTACGGTGTCGATCGCTGCCAAACGCAGTACAGGTACCGGCAAAAATGCGCTGCGTGTCGGCGCCGTTTCCGAGACCGGCCGGTTTCCGGCAACGCCCTACGGCGTCGTTGCGACGGCGAACGGCCTACGCCGCACGCCGCAGGCGGTGGCGGCGCACGAACGGGCCGTCGCATCGCTGCGGGTCGAAATTGGACGGCGTCTCGCTACGGCTGAGCGCAAGGAAGTCGTCGTCTTCATTCACGGGTACAACAACACCTTCGAAGACGCCGCACTCGCCACCGACGAGATTTGCCGATCGCTGCAATACCAGTTTGTCTGCATTGTGCTTACCTGGCCCGCAGGAGGCGCCGGCGGCTCGTTCTTTGGCTATAACATTGACCGTGAGTCGAGCGAATTTGCGGTTGCGGACTTCAAAAAGGCCGTTCGTGTCATCGCGGGAACGAAGGGTGTCGAGAGGCTTCACCTCGTGGCTCATAGCCGCGGAACCGATGTGCTGGCGACCGTCGTTCAGCAGCTTGCCATCGAAGCGTATGTCAGCCGATCCTCGCTTTGGCAGCGTTACAAGATCGCCAATGCTGTGTTTTTCGCTCCCGATATCGATCTCGACGTCGCGTCTTCCAAGTTGTTTGCTTGGGTCTCTGACCCAGACCTTGCCTTTGGAAGCAAATCCACCCCAAATGTATTGCCCTCTCAAGGCTCCATGCACCTTACGGTCTATTCTTCCCCGAAGGATGAGGCGTTGAAAGCCTCGACGCTGATCTCCGGCAGCGCCTTGCGGCTTGGTCAGCTTGCTGTCGGCAACCTTCCCCGTGACAGGAGCGAGGCAGCGTCCAAATGGGCAGGATCGCACATGGGAGGGCTGGTCGATTTCGTCGAGTATTCCGGCGGCAGCGGCTTTATCGGCCACAGCTACTTCCTGTCCGACGACACGATCAAGGCAGACTTGATCGCGCTTATTCGTGACCGAGCGAAGGCCGGCGATCCTGGACGCCAGCTTGTCGAAATCAAGCGCCCTTTCTGGCGGACTTCGGATACTGGACAAGCTGCGCGCTAGTCGTTGGCTGCTCCGAATCTTTTGGAGCTGTGCAGCGTCGTTCGCTTTAGCGACGTTCCTGTTTTGCTTCACCCGTATCGCATAATGTATCGAGCGGAACGGGCTAGGCCGACTGCTTCGATGTAGTCGCTAATGCCTCGATCATTAGAACAAGTCGCTGAAGGTCATCGCTTTTCAACGCCTTGAGCGCAACGGCGATACGACAACGCCAGCGAGCAGGTCCGGATCTTCGATCGCCGCATGATCGGATTCTCCACCCCACTCCAGACCGTTCGATGCAAGCCGGGGCGAAAGCGAGCTTCCATAAGAGTGTCGACGGCGGCTTCCGGCGGGGCACCGATGTAATCAAGGCGCTCGCGCTGGGTGCGCGCTTCGTTTTTGTCGGGCGGCCTTTCCTCTACGCTGCGGTCGCCGCCGGCTCTTCAGGGATTCTCAAAGCCATCGACATCCTGAAATCCGAAATCCATCAGGACATGGCGCTCCTCGGAGCCGTGTCTCTAGACGACATTGATGATGGTTTCGTCGTTCGCCGTGATCGCCGCTGAGCGGGGAAGGATTCTGAGCCGAGACCTGGCTGGTCTCAATGACGGGGTGTGAGGTTCGAGTCCGCTAACGCCAGAGCCATCGGGACCGTCGATCACTGCCACCATTTCAGATACCGCAATAAAATCGAAACTATTGGCGCAATTGTGAGCGCCCCACGCCTGCGGCAGTATCAGGCCGTCAGACGAATTCAGTGTCGCCTGACGCCTCAACGAAGAAGCCGCAGGCAACCGAAATGACCCAGACCTTTTCTTCCATGACACGCAGGAGCGCACTTCTTTCCGCCGGAGCCGCCGTCGCAGCCATGGCGATTTCGCCGTCTCTCAGTCTAGCAGCCGAGGCTGTATCAACATCCCGCTCAATCGAAGGAACCAAGACAATGGCATTTGTAACCACCAAGGACGGCGTCGAAATATTCTACAAGGACTGGGGTCCGAAGGACGCTCAGCCGATCGTCTTCCACCACGGTTGGCCGCTGTCGTCGGACGATTGGGATGCCCAGATGCTGTTTTTCCTGTCGAAGGGTTATCGCGTCGTCGCCCATGACCGCCGTGGTCACGGACGTTCCGCCCAGGTTTCCGACGGCCATGATATGGAGCACTACGCCGCGGATGCTTTCGCCGTCGTCGAAGCGCTCGATCTTAAGAATGCCGTCCACATCGGTCACTCGACGGGTGGTGGCGAGGTCGCCCGCTATGTCGCCAAGCACGGCCAGCCGAGCGGTCGCGTCGCCAAGGCGGTTCTTGTTTCCGCCGTACCTCCACTGATGCTGAAGACGGAAGCCAATCCTGAAGGCCTGCCGATGGAAGTCTTCGACGGTTTCCGTTCGGCGCTTGCTGCCAACCGCGCGCAGTTCTTCCGTGACGTTCCGGCCGGCCCGTTCTACGGCTTCAACCGGGATGGTGCCAAAGTCCAGGAAGGCGTGATCCAGAATTGGTGGCGCCAGGGCATGATGGGCGGCGCGAAGGCCCATTACGACGGCATCAAGGCTTTCTCCGAAACCGACCAGACGGAAGACTTGAAGGCCAACACCGTGCCGACGCTGGTCCTGCATGGCGAAGACGACCAGATCGTGCCGATCGCAGACTCCGCAATGAAGTCTTCCAAGCTCCTGAAGAATGGCACGCTCAAGACCTATCCCGGTTTCTCGCACGGCATGCTGACCGTCAATGCAGATGTCCTCAATTCCGATCTCCTCGCCTTCGTGAAGGCCTGATCGCTCCGGCGGCGGGTGCGGCCTCCCATGCATCCGTCGCCGCAATGAACCACGAGTGCCTACTCGGCGCGAGCCACCATTCAATGCAAGGACGCTATCATGACGAACAGCAACCCGTCCAAGAAAGTAGAGAACCATGGCGTCGCTTGGGAGCGCGCCTTCGGATACGTTCAGGCCGTGCAGGTCAAGGACACCATCTATGTCTCGGGCCAGTTGAGCCACGATGACGACGGCAATCTTGTCGCTCCGGCGGAACTCGATGAGGATAAGCGGCCTGCGGACTTCTCGCAGATGGAGAGCCAGATCCGCCAGTCCTACGTCAACGCAAAGACCTTGCTCGCCAGATATGGTGCCACCCTCGATGATGTCGTTGAAGAGACATTGTACGTGCTTGATGTTCCCAGTGCGTTTGTGGCTGGATCCAAGGTCCGCAAGGAAATGTACGGCACCGATGTGCCTCAGTGCGCCAGCAACCTGATCGGGGTTTCGGCGCTGGCTTTCCCCGAGCAGATCGTCGAGATCGCGTTCCGGGCAGTCATCAATCGACCCGCCGATTGATCGGGCGGCAGCCACTCCATGAACCGCCGGAGGCGATGAGCCTCCGGCGGCAAACTCGTTGAAACGGTTGACACGATGGCAAATACACCGGCCGCCAAGGCGCCCGCACCTGCTACCATGGACCTTACCCCTGACCTCGTCGCCAAGACCATCAGAATTGTAGAAGACGAGGGACCGGAACCCAATTGGAGTCCGATCACGCCCGAGCAGCTCAACGACCTCGTCAGCAGGGTTGAGGCAGAGGCCGGTGACGAGGAGATATGGGTGTTCGCCTACGGTTCCTTGATGTGGAACCCGGGTTTCGAGGTGACTGCCAGCGAAGAGGCCGTCGCTTACGGCTGGCACCGTGCGTTCTCGTTGAGGATTGAGCGGCTCAGGGCCACCTCCGACGCGCCCGGCCTCATGCTCGCACTTCGGCCAGGAGGAAGCTGTTCGGGTCTTGTCCTCAAGCTTCCGTGCACGACCAAGAGGGAGAACTTGCGCACTCTTCTGGCGCGAGAGCTTCGATATGCCGAAGTGTGCGGCATGGTGCGGTGGGTTGCGGTCAAGACGCCGACGGGTGTGCGGCGGGCGCTCACGTTCTGGGCGAGCGGCAGGCAATCTACGCTCACGCAGAAGATCCCCCTCGATGAGGCGGCAGGGTTGATCGCCCAGGCATGTGGACCTGCCGGATCTTGCGCGGAGTACCTGCACCGGACGGTTTCAGATCTGGCGGATCGCAAAATCTATGATCGAAACCTATGGAAGCTACAGCAAATAGTCGCACATAGGCTTCGAGCACTCCAATTGCATGATCAAATCTGAAACGCGCGTGCCAGATCACGGTGACCGGCATTTGCGTGCGTCAGTCCAACATGACCATCTTTGCTGCGACCTGATCTTCGAAGAACTTGGAGAACGACGCAATCCTTGGCGGGAGGGCTTGGTAGGGCGGATAGAACAGCGTCAGCCACAGGTCCGGCGGCGACCATCCCTTGAAGACGTGGACAAGGCGACCGCTGCTGATGTGATCGGCGATGTTGAAACCTGGAAGCAACGCGACACCCGCGCCGTCGGCGGCCATGTCCGCCAGAACCTCTCCGCTGTTCGCGCTGAAGGCTCGACCTGCCGAAATCGTGATGCTTGAGCCACCGTCCGACAGCACCCAGTTCTCGCGCCGGCTTTCGCCGCTGTAGGCGAGGCAGTCATCGGGCGTGAGTTCGTTCGGGTGCTGCATCTCGACGAATCTGCTTCCGGGAGCGGCAACCAGGATGCGCGGCACCACCCGGATTTTCCGCCAGATCGTGAACTTGTCCGAAGGCTGCGACGAGATGCGGATCGCCAGATCGTAGTCGTCGTCGACGATGTTCACCAATCCATCTGACAGCGAGATCTCGAAGCTCATCTTCGGAAAGTGTTCCTTGAACCCAGCCAGGATCGGCGGCAGCACTGTCTTGCCGAACCATGTCGGCGCGCTGATACGCAGCCGGCCCTCGTCCGACTTGTGCGCGTTCATCACTTCGCGCCGTGCGTCCTCCAGAGTCTTGAACGCTGGCTGGATCTGCGCCGCAAAGATCGCGCCGTCGGTTGTCAGCGATACCTGTCGCGTCGTCCGTACGAAGAGCTGCACGCCAAGTTCCGCCTCAAGCGCGGCGATCGCCCGTGTGACGGCTGCTGGCGTCATGTCCAGTTCGCGGGCGACCTGGGCAAAGTTCCGCTTCTCAGCGGCGAGCAGAAAGGTTCGGAGAGCTTTGTAATCGTTCATCTCATTGTTTCGTAAATTGCAATTCAATCGAAAGGAATATTGCAATTCTGGCCGGCCATCAACGGGGCTACATTCTTATCAACACCGGAACACACCGAGAGGCTTCAGGATGATCAAGGACATCAAGGGACTGCACCACGTGACTTCGATGGCATCGGACGCGCGGCAGAACAACCGCTTCTTCACCGGCACGCTCGGTCTTCGTCGCGTCAAGCAGACGGTTAACTTCGACGACCCGAGCGTCTACCACCTCTACTATGGTGACGAGACGGGCTCGGCGGGATCGGTAATGACCTACTTTCCGTTCGCCAACATGATGCTTGGCCGCCCCGGTGTCGGTGAAGTCGGCGAGACTCAGTTCTCCGTTCCCGAGGGATCGCTGAAGTTCTGGCAGGATCGCTTCATAGCCCAAGGCGTGGACGGTCTGGAACGCGATACCGTTTTCGGCGCCGACCGGCTTCGCTTCATGGGACCGGACGGCGACAGCTTTGCGCTTATCGAGTTCGCTGGCGACAGCCGTGTTCCATGGCTGGCAGATGGAATTCCAGATGATGCGGCCATCCGCGGTTTCGCTGGCGCGCGCTTCAGCCTGCACGACACCGCTGCAACGGAGGAGCTGCTCGGCTTCATGGGCTACGAGCGCGCCGAGAAGGAGGGCGACGTTGCACGCTTCATCATACCCAACGGTAACGGAGCGGATACGATCGATCTGCTGGCATTGCCAAAGACCCCGTTCGCGCGACAGGGTGCAGGTTCGGTGCACCATATCGCCTTCGCCGTAGACAACCGCGAGAAGCAGCTAGAAGTGCGCAAGGCGCTGATGGACACCGGTTACCAGGTCACCCCCGTCATCGACCGCGATTATTTCTGGGCCATCTACTTCCGCACGCCGGGCGGTATCCTCTTCGAGGTCGCCACAAACGAGCCCGGATTCAACCGCGACGAGGATACAGCTCATCTAGGGGAAGCCCTTAAGCTTCCGGCCAGATACGAGGAATACCGCGAACAGATCCAGGCCAATCTCGTGCCGCTGGCGGTATAGCCGGCAGTCACCGAAAGTTTGGAATGACAGCGCCGTGATCCGAAAGGACCGCGGCGTTCTTCCTTTTCGTACATCCGCCTACCAACGACTGTTTCAAAAAACGCAATTCAATCGAAAGTCTTATTGCAATTCCTTTGATAGTGGCAGGGCGGTAAGTTTGTTTTCAGCAGCCAAGACGACGAGTGCATCGGCCCGGAACGAAGCCAGCAACACTCGAAGAACTGCAGAACGAGCGCCGCTCGACGGCGTCCGATCGACCGCTGCTGACCATTTTCTGGCACCGTACGCGGGCCGCAACCGAAGAGGAAAGAACATGTCCAAGCTTGAAGTCCTGACCCCGGCGAACAGCCAGCTCATCTTCATTGACCAGCAGCCGCAGATGGCCTTCGGTGTCCAGTCAATTGACCGCCAGACGTTGAAGAACAATGTCGTCGGCCTCGCCAAGGCCGCCAAGATCTTCGATATCCCGACCACGATCACCTCCGTCGAGACCACCTCCTTCTCCGGCCACACCTATCCCGAGCTGCTTGCCATCTTCCCGGAAAACGACATTCTCGAGCGCACGTCGATGAACTCCTGGGACGACCAGAACGTCCGTGACGCGCTGGCGAAGAATGCCTCCAACGGCCGCAAGAAGATCGTCGTCTCCGGTCTGTGGACCGAGGTCTGCAACACGACGTTTGCTCTTTCCGCTCTCCACGATGTTCCCGAGTACGAGATCTACATGGTGGCTGATGCTTCCGGCGGCACTTCCGCGGACGCGCACAAATACGCGATGGACCGGATGGTGCAGGCAGGCGTGATCCCGGTTACCTGGCAGCAGGTCCTGCTCGAATGGCAGCGCGACTGGGCACGGAAGGAAACCTACGATGCGGTCACCACGCTCGTGAAGGAGCATTCCGGCGCATACGGCATGGGCATCGACTACGCCTACACGATGGTTCATGGCGCAGAAGAGCGCGTCAAGCATGGCAAGCGCATCGGCCCGAACCCCGCAAAGTAGAGGTTGATCCAACCGCTCCGATCACACGGTCGGAGCGGCCCTTTTGCAACCGGAGATCGCCCCATGAAGCTCTACCTCCTATCGCTTGGCGCAGGCCTGCTTGTTGGCATCGTCTACAGCCTCCTCAATGTCCGCTCACCCGCGCCGCCCGTCATCGCCCTCGTTGGCCTTTTGGGCATTCTGGTCGGCGAACAAATCATCCCTTTCGCGAAATCTCTCTGGACAAGGGAGCCGGCGGCCATTTCGTGGATTCATCAGATCAAGCCGCACATGTTCGGCCATTTGCCGAAGGGCAACGACGTTGCTCGTCTGACCAAGGTTCAGGTAGAGGAGCGGAGCTAATGACGACGCGTCGATCCTTTCTTGGAGGCGCATCGAGCCTGGCGTTCTCGAACCTCTTCTCACCGGCGATAGCCGCCGATCCCAGCCAGACCGGAGTAGACACAATGCATCCCGACCTGATCCTCCACAATGGCCGCGTGACGACCCTTGACCGGACCAATCCGAATGCGACGGCGATCGCCATCAAGGACGGGCTGTTTCTGGAAGTCGGATCCGACCGCGAGATCATCGCGCTCGCAGGTTCCAACACCAGGGTCGTCGATCTCAAGGGCAAGCGTGTCCTGCCCGGTCTCATTGACAACCACACCCACGTCGTGCGCGGAGGTCTGAACTACAACATGGAGTTGCGCTGGGACGGCGTGCGCTCGCTCGCCGACGCGATGGATATGCTGAAGCGGCAAGTGGCCATCACGCCTGCGCCGCAATGGGTGCGCGTGGTCGGCGGCTTCACCGAACACCAGTTCGCCGAAAAACGCCTCCCCACCATTGAGGAAATCAACACAGTCGCGCCCGACACGCCAGTCTTCCTTCTTCATCTCTATGACCGGGCGCTGCTCAACGGCGCCGCTCTTCGTGCCGTCGGATACACCCGCGATACGCCGAACCCGCCTGGCGGGGAGATCACCCGGGACGCCAGTGGAAACCCCACGGGCATGCTTCTCGCCAAGCCGAATGCGGGTATTCTGTATTCGACACTTGCGAAGGGTCCGAAGCTTCCTCTCGACTACCAGGTCAATTCGACCCGCCACTTCATGCGCGAACTCAACCGCCTCGGCGTGACAGGTGTCATCGATGCAGGCGGCGGCTTCCAGAACTATCCTGACGACTATGAAGTCATCCAGAAGCTCTCGGACGAGAACCAGATGACGGTGCGGCTGGCCTACAACCTCTTCACCCAGAAACCGAAGGAAGAAAAGCAGGACTTCCTTAACTGGACGTCCTCGGTCAAATACAAGCAGGGCAATGACTACTTCCGCCACAACGGCGCCGGCGAGATGCTCGTCTTCTCGGCTGCCGACTTCGAGGATTTCCGCCAGCCGCGTCCGGAGATGGCCCCGGAAATGGAAGGGGAGCTTGAGGAGGTCGTCCGCGTCCTGGCGGAAAACCGCTGGCCCTGGCGTATGCACGCTACCTACGACGAGACGATCTCTCGCGCCCTCGATGTCTTCGAGAAGGTCAACAAGGACATCCCGCTCGAAGGTCTGAACTGGTTCTTCGACCACGCAGAAACGATCTCCGACCGCTCGATCGACCGGATCGCAGCCCTTGGCGGCGGTATCGCCACCCAGCACCGCATGGCCTACCAGGGCGAATACTTCGTCGAGCGCTACGGGCACGGCGTCGCGGAAGCGACACCGCCGATCAGGAAGATGCTCGACAAGGGCGTAAACGTCTCGGCTGGCACAGATGCCACCCGCGTCGCCTCCTACAATCCTTGGGTCTCATTGTCGTGGATGGTGACCGGCAAGACCGTTGGCGGCCTGCAGCTCTATCCGCGGGCCAACTGCCTCGACCGTGAAACCGCGCTGCGGATGTGGACCGAAAAGGTCACATGGTTCTCCAACGAGGAGGGCAAGAAGGGGCGCATCGAGAAGGGCCAGTTTGCCGACCTCGTGGTGCCGGACAAGGATTTCTTCTCCTGCGCCGAAGACGAGATCTCCTTCCTTGTCTCGGAGCTGACCATGGTCGGTGGCAAGATCGTCTATGGCGCGGGCGACTTTAAAGCGCTGGACGGGAACGATATCCCGCCCGCGATGCCGGACTGGTCGCCTGTCCGCAAATTCGGCGGCTATGCGGCTTGGGGGGAACCGGAAGGGGCAGGCGCTCGTTCCTTGCGCCGCACCGCGATCTCCACATGCGGATGTGCGAGCGATTGCGGCGTTCACGGCCATGACCACGCCGGAGCCTGGACATACAAGCTCCCGATCGCCGATCTCAAAGGTTTCTTCGGCGCTCTCGGCTGCTCCTGCTGGGCAGTCTGAGCAAACGTCAGCTCGGGTGACCTGGTCACCCGAGCGTCACTCGATAATTGCATATTCGGCAATTAAATCGAAATTATTGCTGCAATTGTTGGCAATGCGACAACCAGACAATATCGCTCCATTGAATGCAGCCGCTCGCGGCGAACACGCAGGAGCAGATATGATCTACCAATCTCTAAAATCCAACTCAGTCCGGAGCGGTTTGGCACGCGTCGTCGCCTCGCCTGTCGTGCGGACGGTTTCGCTGCTGGCACTTTGCACAGCCTATATCCAGGGTCCGCTCACCAAGATCTTCGACTTCAATGGCGCGTTGGCGGAGATGGATCATTTTGGTCTGCAGCCGGCCGCGTTCTTCGCGATCGCCGTTATCGCATTCGAACTGACGGCTTCCGCCCTGGTGGTCTCCGGCTTCCTGCGGTGGGCGGGTTCCCTGGCGTTGGCCGGCTTCACGCTTCTCGCGACCTTTATCGCGCTGCGCTTCTGGGAGATGGCTCCGGGCCTGGATCGCATGATGGCGACCAACGCCTTCTTCGAACATCTCGGTCTCGCCGGCGCATTCGTCTTCGTCGCCGCATTCGATCTAGCCAAGGGAGAAGGCAAATGAGCGCTGCAAAACCATCCGGGGGCACCTTCGCTCCTCTCGCGCAACCTGTCTTCGCGGTGCTCTGGATCGCAACCGTCCTTGGCAACACCGGAAGCTTCATGCGCGATGTCGCAAGCTCCTGGCTGATGACGGACCTGTCGGCATCCCCTGCCGCAGTCGCCATGGTTCAGGCGGCCGGAACCCTGCCGATCTTCCTGCTTGCAATCCCTGCGGGCGTTCTCACCGACATCCTCGATCGTCGCAGGTTGCTGATCGCCATCCAGGTGCTGTTGGCCTCCGTCAGTATCTCCCTGATGGTTCTCGCCCAGACGGGCATGCTTTCGGTCAGCGCGCTGATCGGCCTGACCTTCCTTGGCGGCATCGGTGCCGCGCTCATGGGGCCGACGTGGCAGGCAATCGTTCCGGAATTGGTGAAGCGCGAGGACGTGAAAAGCGCAGTTGCTCTCAATTCGCTCGGCATCAACATTGCCCGTTCCATCGGCCCTGCCGCGGGCGGTCTCCTTCTTGCCGCCTTTGGAGCCGGGATCACCTATGGCGCAGACGTTGCCAGCTACATCGTGGTGATTGCTGCTCTTGTCTGGTGGCCCCGCGCGAAGAATGCCAATGACGCGCTTCAGGAAAACTTCTTCGGTGCCTTCCGCGCAGGACTGCGCTACACCCGCTCGAGTCGGCCGTTACACGTCGTTCTCATGCGTGCCGCCATCTTCTTCGCCTTCGCCAGCGCCGTCTGGGCGCTCTTGCCACTTGTTGCCCGTCAATTGCTTGGTGGCGATGCCAGTTTTTACGGCATCCTCCTTGGTGCAGTCGGAACTGGTGCGATCGCTGGTGCGCTAATCATGCCAAAATTGCGCGTGCGCCTGAGTTCCGACGGTCTTCTTCTTGGTGCGGCGGTGATCACTTCCGTTGTCATGGGTGTCCTGTCGCTTGCTCCGCCGCAATTCGTCGCGCTCATCGCACTTCTTTTCCTCGGAGGCGCATGGATCACCGCCCTGACGACACTTAATGGCGCCGCGCAGTCCGTCCTGCCAAACTGGGTGCGAGGTCGTGGTCTCGCTGTCTATCTGACCGTCTTCAACGGTGCGATGACGGCCGGAAGCCTCGGCTGGGGTGCTGTCGGTGAGGCTGTCGGCATTCAGTCCACCTTGGTCATGGGAGCTGTCTGCCTCCTGATCGCCGGGTTCGTCATGCATCGCGTGAAACTCCCGGCAGGCGATGCCGACATGGTGCCCTCGAACCACTGGCCAGAACCTCTTGTCGCCGAACCTGTCGCCCACGACCGTGGCCCGGTTCTGATACTGATCGAGTATCGTGTCGAGAAGCAGCACCGCAGCGCATTCCTGCACGCTCTCGACGATCTTTCCTACGAGCGTCGGCGCGATGGAGCCTATGGATGGGGTGTCACCGAAGACTCAGCCGACCCCGAGAAGATCGTTGAGTGGTTCATGGTTGAGTCCTGGGCTGAGCACCTTCGCCAGCACAGGCGGGTGTCCAACGCCGACGCCGATCTGCAGGGCAAGACAGTTGCTTACCATGTCGGCCCCGACAAGCCTGTCGTTCGTCACTTCCTGACGATAAATCGACCCAGTATCGCATAACGGACAAACCAGGCGGCGGCTGCGGCCGCCGCCTGGTTTGTTATCCCACGCTGCCAGCCGCGCAAGCTATGTTCTCGACGCCTCGCCGATGAACCAGTAGATCTGTCTGTTCTCTGCCCAGGGGCTCGGTTTCAACGGATACTTTGGCACCCCCAGACATGGGTCGCCAGTTCGAATCTTTTCAAGGCGAGGGTTTGAAGTGGGCTCAGGGGCCGGAATCGGACTTCGCCGCTACGACATCCGTTGCCCCAAAGCGTACATGGCTTGACTAAGCGCAACACTTCCTGTCCGCCGAGGAGCCGCAGCATGGGTTCTCAGTGGAGGTTTGCTTGCCCAACCAACGGTCCCGTGGCTTGCAGCTCGCAGGACGCGGCGTCAACGCGACGTGGAGAGCGCGGTCTTCCGCAACAGGAGCAGTCGCGCAGAACAACTGCATCGGCCGGACGCCATCGCTGACTTCGAAGGTCAACTTGGCAGAGCCGTCGAGATGCACGTGTTCGGAAACCTTGCGGACGATGGCTGAGAACTTCCCGGCTGTCATATGGGTCCGCTCGCCCTCGTCGATGTCCCACAGCTGCACGAAAATTTCCGACCAGGCTTCCGGATTTGCCCCGCAATCAAGTGCGGAGAACTGGCCGGCCTTGACCTCGGTCACGTGATAACCGGGCTTCACGGGCTTACCGTCGTAGGTGAAGACCAAGGGCAGGTCCGGAGTTTCTGCGGCTCTGCCGAGTAGCTCCCCGAGTGAGATATCGGTTTTGTCGGATTGGCTATTGTCGATCGTGCTCATTTGCGGCTATCCTCAATTTCAATTATTCAAGGATTATTGAAATATGGATGATCGTCAAGCCCTCTCCTCCTTCGCCGCGCTTTCACAGGAGACCCGACTGTCCATCGTGAGGACCCTGGTCGTCGCCGGTCCGGAAGGTCTGGCCGCCGGCGCGATTGCCGAACGCATGGGCGTCTCTCCGTCAAACGTTTCGTTCCATCTCAAGGAACTTGAGCGCTCCGGTCTCATCGCCCAGCGCCGAGAGTCGCGCTCGATCGTCTACAGCGCGAGTTACGACACGTTGGCCGACCTCGTGACGTTCCTGATGGAAGACTGCTGTGCGGGGCATCCCGGCATCCGCGGGTCCGTCGAGCGATCCATCAGTTGCTGTTCAGGCGAAGCATAGCCCGTCAAGGAATACGTCATTGCATACGATCAAGGTTCCGGCGGGTCTCGTCTCCGCCCTCGGTGTTACGCAGATCATCGGCTACGGCACTCTCTACTACTCCTTCAGCATCCTCGCACCCGGAATGGCCAACGACCTCGGCATCAGCCTGGAACGGGTCTTCGCCATCTTCTCGGTCTCGCTTTTCATCGGCGGCCTGTCTGCACCGTTCATCGGCAGGCACATGGACAAGATCGGTGCGGCGACGGTGATGACACTGGGATCGGCCCTTGCGGCGTTCACCTTGACGCTGTGTGCATGGTCGCCGTCCGTATCGCTCTTCGCCCTTGCGATCGTTCTGCTGGAGGTGTCCTCCGGGATGGTCCAGTACCAGGCAGCCTTCGCCACACTGGTCGAAAGTGAACCTCGTACTGCCTCCCGCAGCATCACCTACCTCACGCTCATCGGCGGCTTTGCCTCCACCATCTTCTGGCCGATCGCCGCGACACTGACCGGATACCTGTCCTGGCGCGAAATCTATCTGGTGTTCGCCGTCCTGAACCTTCTCGTCTGCATGCCATTGCACTACTGGATTATGCGCGCCGGAAGAATCGGTTCGAAGACGGACGAGACAAGAACCCGCGAGGTCGTCGTTGGCGCTCTTGAGCCACAGGCGCGCCGCCGTGGCATGTTGCTGGTCTCCTTTGCCTTCTCTCTTTCGGGCTTCACCCTCGCCGCAATCCTTGCCCACATGGTGCCGATGCTCGGCGCGATCGGACTCGGCAGTGCGGCCGTCGTGATCGGCTCCTTGTTCGGTCCGGCCCAGGTCCTGAGCCGCCTGATCAACATGGTTTTCGGAAAGAGCCTGTCGCCGCCGGCGCTGGCGATTGTCTCTGCGGCGGTGATGGTCGTCGGTGCGGTTATACTCGGGGTGTCGGGTGATTGGCTGCCTGGTGCGGTGGCTTTCGCCATCTGTCTTGGGCTTGGGTCAGGGATCAACAGCATCGCTCAGGGGAGCTTGCCACTCTATCTCTTCGGGTCGGCTGGCTACGGCGCGATCACGGGCAAGATGGCCGCGGCAAGGTTGGCGACTGGCGCAGCCGCCCCGTTCGCGTTCGCGGCTTCGATGGATCAATTCGGGATCGCCGTCTCGCTTTTCCTCATCGCGGCCCTGGGTGCGCTCGGAATCCTCGCATTTGCCGCTGTAGCATCTTCTGTTCGGGGCGCGCGCGTTGCCTGATGAGAGGATGGCTGCCCGTCCTCCTCGGATCGATAGACGTCTCGGTAGAACAGTCTCTATGGGGTTGCGGCGCATGTCCCGGCCGCCCTGTGACCAAGCGACCCCATCACCCTGAGCTAATTACTCCTTGGCGATGGCCCAGACTTAGCTGTTGCCATCACCAAGGGGTCAACGCCTTACGGCTTTCGTCGATCGGCGTTCCTTTTGTCTAGTTCTGACGCTTGTTTCCGAGTGAGCCCGATGTCGTCAAGTTGGCGCTCGTCGAGCATCGATAGCGTCTGAGATCGTCGAATAGCGGTCATGCGGCCGGCCAACTCGATAGAAGGTTCGACGATATTTCGCCTCAGCACCATCATGACAGCGCCGATGATCAGGAGGGCTCCCAACCACTGTGGTGGCGTCAAGCGTTCGCCCAGAAAAAGGAACGACCCGACCACCCCGAACACCGGGATGAGGCTGAAGAAGCTGCCGGCAACGCTCGCGGGCATTGACCGGAGCGCATGCAGATACAGCCAATAGGCAAGTGCATAGTAGAGCAGCCCTGAGAGAACAATCGTTGCAACGTCCTGGATTGGCACGGCGGCAACGTCGCGCGCGGTGATCGCGTACAGTTCAAGCGTCCAAATGATAATCATCCAACTCAGTGCGACGGTCTGTTGGATGGCGACCGTGAACAGCGGACTGGCGGTTAGATTGCGCGCCAGTACCGTGTAGATCGCACAGCACAGCACGCCGGCCAGGATCAGCGCTGTTCCCAGGTTCGTGCGAGAAGACGGCTCACCTGTTAGGAGGCCGCTGATCAGAAAAACCCCGCTTGCCGCAAGAGCCACAAGACCGGCGAGTTGGCCGTCAATTCGCTCTCTCAGAAATATCCAGGCAAGGCCGAGAATGAGGATCGGCTCGAAAGCCCAGAGCAATGTCGCAATGCTCGCACTGGTCTCCGCTAGGCCGAACATGCTGAACGTATAGGCCCATCCAGGATTGAGAAGGCCGAGCAGCCCGATAGGCAACAACAAGCGCGCGGCAGGAATGTCCGGCTTTGTGAAAACAACCGCCAACCAAAGCGCGATGACACTCGGTGTCAGTTGGAAGACGAGAATTGTGACAGGTGGAAACGACGAGAGGAGTGTCTTGCTGAGTATTGTTCCGAGAGCCCAGCACAGGCACGCCCCTACGATCGCCACACGCGGCGAAAGCGAGAGCATGGCAGTCTCCAAAGAAGGTCTGAACGAGGGTTGCTAGACGCCTTTGATTAGGCGTCGTCGTCACACCGATCGTATGAAGGCCGTCTTTGGGGACGTATGCTCATCTCACCTTGAACACTCGTTGTTCGCTCGACTGAGTTGCACCCTGCTTATATCACGCCACCCAGCGTTCCAACAAATCGCTCTCTTAGATGGCGAAAAACGGACAAGGGACAGGCGTACCGCCATTGAGAGCGATCCCCGTCACCTTGCCCGTTCAAATCAAATCGACCGGAACGACACACGCTTTTCGAGTTCGGCCGCATGTTCCTTCCGCTCGCTATAACGGTCGGTCAGATGCGCCGAAGCGTCCCGTGTCAGCAGCGTGAACTTCACCAGTTCCTCGCAGACATCCACGACGCGGTCGTAGTAGGACGACGGTTTCATCCTGCCGTCGGCGTCGAACTCCTGGTAGGCCTTGGCGACGGACGACTGGTTGGGGATCGTGATCATCCGCATCCAGCGGCCGAGCACGCGCATCTGGTTCAGGGCGTTGAAGGACTGGCTGCCGCCGGAGACTTCCATGATTGCCAGCGTCTTGCCTTGAGTCGGGCGGATCGATCCGAGCGACAAAGGAATCCAGTCGATCTGAGATTTCATGATGCCCGTCATCGCACCATGACGCTCGGGGCTGACCCACACCTGGCCTTCCGACCATTGCGTGAGCTCGAGCAGCTCCTGCACTTTCGGATGGCTGGCCGGGGCCTCGTCTGGAAGCGGCAATCCTCGTGGATCGAACATCCGCACCTCGCACCCTAGACGCTCGAGCAGACGTCTGGCTTCATGCGCGAGCAGCCGGCTGTAGGAAACCTCCCGGAGCGAGCCGTAGAGGACCAGGATGCGCGGCTTGTGCGTCGAAAACGCTGGACGCAACGCGTCGATGTCAGGCTGATGAAGATGCCGCTCCTGCAAGGCGGGAAAGGTCTCAGACAACGCGCTTGCCCTCCTGATCGAGGACCTGTTCGCCATCTTCCTTGAAGAAGGCTCCCTTGAACGCATCCGGCAGGATGTCGAGAACGACTTCGGAAGGGCGCGCGAGCCTGGTGCCGAGCGGCGTGACGACGAACGGACGGTTGATGAGGATCGGGTCCTTCAGCATCGCGTCGAGCAGTTGGTCGTCCGTCAGCTTCGGGTCGTCGAGACCCAGCTCCGTGTAGGCAGTGCCCTTCTCGCGGATCGCCTGGCGGACGGTCAGCCCAGCATCGGAGATCATTCTTGCCAACACGTCGCGCGACGGCGGGGACTGGAGATACTCGATGACGGTGGGTTCGATCCCGGTTGCGCGGATCATCTCCAGCGTGTTGCGGGACGTGCCGCAGGCGGGGTTATGATAGATGGTGGCGTCCATTGTCATGTCCTTTCGGTGATGGTGTTGCGGGAGACGGCGGGTGCTGCCTCGTACCAGCCCTTGGTGCGGTTCACGGCCCAGACGACCGTGAGCATCACGGGGACCTCGATCAGCACGCCGACGACGGTCGCCAGCGCAGCACCTGACTGAAAGCCGAATAGGCTGATGGCTGCGGCGACCGCGAGTTCGAAGAAGTTGCTGGCTCCGATCAGTGCCGAGGGCCCGGCGACGCAATGGCGCTCCCCCGACATCCGGTTCAGGAGGTAGGCCAGGCCTGAGTTGAAGTAGACCTGGATCAGGATCGGGACGGCCAGCAGCGCGATGATCGTCGGCTGCGAGATGATCTGCTCGCCCTGGAAACCGAAGAGAAGGACGAGCGTCGCCAGCAGTGCCACAAGCGAAAGCGGCTGCAGCTTCGCCAGCATGGCGTCCAGCGCCTTCGTCGTGCCGTCGGCGGTCCGCCGCATTCTCAGGACCTGAGCGATGATGACCGGGACGACTATATAAAGGACGACCGACAGAACGAGCGTGTCCCACGGTACGGTGATCGCCGACAATCCGAGAAGTAGTCCGACGATCGGGGCGAAGGCGACGACCATGATCGCATCGTTGAGTGCCACCTGGGACAACGTGAACAGCGGCTCGCCGCGCGTCAGGTTGCTCCAGACGAACACCATCGCGGTGCATGGCGCAGCGGCAAGGATAATCAGGCCCGCGATGTAGGAGTCGATCTGATCAGCCGGCAGATAAGGACGGAACAGCCATCCGATAAACAGCCATCCGAGCAGCGCCATGGAGAACGGCTTGATGGCCCAGTTGATGAACAGGGTCACGCCGATGCCACGCCAATAAGTGCTGACCTGCGCCAGCGAGAGGAAGTCGATCTTGATGAGCATCGGGATGATCATCAGCCAGATCAGGATAGCGACGGGCAGGTTCACCTTCGCGACCTCCGCTGCGCCGATGACCTGGAAAACTCCGGGCATCAGATGGCCGAGGGCGACGCCGACGACGATACAAAGGAAGACCCAGATGGTGAGGTAGCGTTCAAACTTAGACATTTCACTCGGCCTTTGCGGACTTGACGGAAGCGCCATCGAGTGAAGCGATCTGGCGGACATGCTGCTCGAGCGCCAGGCGATCGATGGAGGCAAGAGGCAGATTGATGAAGGCCATGATGCGGTTCTTCGGCAAGCGGGCGGCCTGCGCGAAGGCGCGCTGGATTTCGGTTTCGGAACCGACAACCGCAGCCGGGTCTTCGACACCCCAATGCGCGGTGATCGGGTGACCGATCCATACCGGGCAGGCCTCGCCGTGCGCGCTGTCACAGACGGTAAAGATGAAGTCCATTTCGGGCGCGTCCGGCTCAGCGAAGCTGTCCCAGCTCTTCGACGAGAAGCCAGTCGCAGAATAGCCGAGAACGTCCAGTTCCTTCAGGGCATGTGGATTGACTTCACCCTTGGGCTGGCTGCCCGCGGAAAAGGCCCGGAAGCGTCCGCCGCCCTCCTTGTTGAGGATGGATTCGGCGAGAATAGAACGTGCGGAGTTGCCCGTGCACAAGAAGAGCACGTTATAGGTCTTGTCCGTCATGGTCGTTTTCCGTGGTTAGGTCGGAGGTCTGTCGAGTTTCATGATCGTTGCCGATGCCGGACAGATGCCCGACAGCTGACGGGTCGCGAGAACGGCGGGCGGCACGTCGGCGCGCTCGATCACAGCGAAGCCAAGGGTTTCGAAGAACGGTGCGGCGGAGGTCGTCGCCAGGAAGACTGCAGAGTCCACATTGACGGCCTTCAGCGTTTCCCTGGTCAGCGATTTTCCAAGCGCCTTGCCACGATGCTCGGGCAAGATGACCATCGACCGGAGGAGGATCGCATCGCCGCACAGCTCGATGCCAGCATAGCCAACCGTGCCGCCATCGGAACAAACCGCCCTGAAAAAAGAGCGCCCAGCGTCTTCGAGGTCTTCGGTTGGAAGACCGGAAGCCGACAGCGCCAGTTTCAGTTCGGGATCGCTTCCCGGGACTGGCTCCAGTCTGATGTCGCTCATGACGGTTTCACCTCGGGAGTATAGCAGGGTGTGAGTTCTGCGATGAGCGGCGCGCAGAGTTCCGCCGAGCCGCCGCAGCAGTCTTTCAGCAGGAAGAGGGTCAGGTCGCGCAGCCCCTGAAGGTCCGCCCGATAGATGATCGAACGGCTTTGTCGCTCACCTGTCACCAGCCCCGCACGCGACAGGGTCGCAAGGTGCGCCGACATGGTGTTCTGCGGGACATCGAGAATCCGGGCTAGCTCGCCCGCAGGCACGCCATGAGGCTCGTGCCGGACGAGAAGCCGGAACGTCTCGAGTCTGGTGGTCTGGGCGAGTGCGGCAAGCGCCGCGATTGCTGTATTGCTATCCATATATCCAGAATATAGGATATATTGGTTGTGTCAACTACCTCTGAGAAGGGGCCGATGTGCCTACTCCGCGGGGGTCGGAAGAGGCGACACTCTGCCGTTCGCCAGATGTTCACGTTCTGGGCCGAGAAGATCGCATAGTGCTCAACGGCAATCCGCTTCTGCTCGTCCGAATACCGTCGCTTGGTGCGAACATAACCTGCCGACAAGCCGGGACCGCGTTCGTACTCGCGGCACCATTGCTTGAGAGCATTCTTCGTCGGATAGCCCAACTGACGGATCGTGGCCTTCACGCGTCTGCCAAGCTTGATGTAGAGCTGCACGGCTCTCATGCGGTCTTCGTACGAATACATGAACTATCTCCTGTTAGTCCAAGAATTCGTCCGCACCTCCCTTATCGGCATCCACGCCGGAACACACCCTGCAAGGGGAGCGGCCTTCAGAGGGATATTCTCTGGGTTTGGGGTCCTTCTGAAAGGGGGTGACCACTGCGGTTGCGCGAATGGCGAATGGCTGGGCAGCCATTGGGTGAGGCCAGCTCGGCGGCGGATCGCATTCAACCATGATCGATGCGTTCGCGGAACGACCGCCGGCTTCGGCCTCAGCCGACGCACAGAAGCAGGAATTGGAGATATTCGCGATGTAAAGCAACTATAAGTTGTATGTATCACAGAAAGAACGAATCTGCTGATGCCAATGACGGCTAGCAAACGAAAGGTCACTATTATGAAAGTAGTTCTGACGCAGCTGAAAGCTCCGAATGCGACGATCCGTGCGATCAAGTTCCAAGTGCAGGGCGACAGCAATCGTTTCCGGTACTAACCGGCGAAGGAGGCTCGTGGGTTCCGCCGAAGATGTGAGGTCGTGTCTGACCCAAACTCGCGTGTCGACTAACCACGATCATCCTGCGGCGATCGCGCTGACGCTATCTAGCGCTCTTGGGGAACGCGGGCAGCTTGTCGATGTCCGATGCGTCGTGCTGCACGATCAGCGTCGCATCGAGCGAGTTTGCGGTGTCGATCAGTCTCTCCATCGATGCGAGTGTGTCCGCACGGTCGAAGTTGAAGGTCGGAACGCCGCGATTAGCGAACTGTTCTTCAAAATGGACGACATCACCGGACAAAAGGACCGGCCCAGTCTTTTCGAGCCGCACGAGCAAGCTGGTTTCGCCCGGCGTGTGGCCGGGAGTCGACAGGATCACCACCGATCCGTCTCCGAAGACATCGCGATCACCCGAGATCGGGTCGACTTCCGAGTGGCCATCGAGCCAAGGCTTGATGGAACTGGGATCGACGGCAAAGGGCAGGGGATCAGCCTTGAACTGGGCGAAATCCGCGGCGCCGATCATCAACGTGGCGCCGGGGAAGCTGGCCGCCTGACCGACATGGTCAAAATGGTTATGGCTGATACCGAGCCGGCCGATCTGTTCTGGCTTGACACCGATTCTGGCAAGTTGCGTCGGGAGATCTTCGACGAGCGTCGGCGCAAAAACTGAGGCCGCATCAGGCTTCGCCCCGATCAATGCTGCCGGAAGTCCGGCATCCCAAAGCATATAGTCCTTGCCGTGACGAACCAGATAGCAGCTATCGGTCAGCGTCCTCTTTTCTCCGGCATATTTGAATGTATCGGAAAAGGCGCCGAGATTACGGACTTCGATGCTGCCGCAATCAAGGCGCCAGAGCTCTGTGTCTGCCGCGCTCGCCGGAGCGCCCGAGATCAGCGCGGCTACAGCAAATAGGATTGTTGTCAGGGGTCGCATTCAGGTCTCCTTCGGTTGAAGACCAGCTTGTGCCCGAGTTCGGCGAAGGGGGTGGCCCCGCTACGATCGGTCTTGAGCCCGAAACGCTCGCATCGGTATTTTTTATCCCGCCGTCGTCGCCTATGGTGTGCGTATGAACATTCATTCCAAAACCCAAGCCGTTGACCTGAGCGCGCTGCTCTTGGAGCAACTGCGACCATTGACGGCTCCGAGCGGAACCGATGGGCGCTATCAACACGGAAACCGTTTGTTTTCATACTGTTCACTCGATCGAGAGCGACTGAAAGCGGTCGAGCTCCCGCATCCGATCATCGGCATTATCCTGCGCGGGCTTAAGGAAGTATGGCTGGGGGGTACGGTTCATGTACTTGAGCCAGGGACCGTCTTTGTCATGCCGCGCGGGGTCCGCATGGACGTGGTCAACATACCGGCGGAGCGCCATTCCTATGAATCCCTGCTGTTGGAAGTGCCCGCGCTGCCGCCGGGCATATCGCCGCTGATAGGTGGTCGGCGCGCCCGTGGCGGCGACTGGCAGTTCGGCGTTCCCCTCGATAGCGATCTCGTTGACGCATTGGTTCACGCCGCCACTTCGATCGCCAGCGATGCCGTCGGTGATGTGTTGAAGACATTGCGGCTGGCGGAAGTGCTCACGTTGATGCAACCGCTTGCCGCCGCAAGACCGCTGTTTGAAACGAGCTTGTCCGAGGAGGTTGCGTGGCTGATCCGCGCCGCACCGTCGCAAGCATGGACGGTAGATCGTGTTGCAGCTCGACTTGGCCTGGGTGCTTCGACACTGCGCCGCCGGCTCACAGCGGAGAGCAAACCCTTCCGGGAGATCCTGCGACATGAGCGGCTGCAGGCTGGTCGAACCGTGCTCGCGTCCGGCGCGTCGAGCCAGGCTGCGGCGGAGGCTGCCGGCTACAGTTCACGCTCCCATTTTGCCCGCCGTTATCGCGAAACCTATGGTACGTCGCCGGTGCGGCGCAGTGTTGGTTAAACAATGCCAGCTGCGTTTTTGCCTTATCGGATTCCGCGGGCGGATTACGGGTGTCAGGTTCGATTCCCTTCAAAACGTAGGGTGAAAATAGGCCCCAGGCCGCGAGTGAGCTAAGCAATTTGTGGCGTCCTCGACGCGAATTAAGAGCAGTGCGTTTATCGGCTACAGTCGCTTCCATGCGCCATGATGCCACTGCCGGCAGGCGACGTTAATCGATGATCTCGGCACCTTCTGCGTTCAGACGCGCCAGGCCCTCCTTCATTTCCCGCAGTCGCTGGGCCGTGTGTGCTTGCCATTTCGTCACTTCAGCAATCACGCGCAATGGATCGTGGGAGCGATAGGACAGTGTCGGGTTACCCGGGAACTTCTTATCCGTCAGGTTCGGATCCTCCTCGATGGCGCCGGTCGGTTCGACGACATAAATTCGTTCCGTTCCGCTGCCACCCGCCAATTCGGCGCCCCAGATTGCCGCATCGAGCGTGCCTGTAAAATACACCCACGACAGGGATTTCGCGTCTGTGAAATTCGACCGATAACCGACGGCGATCAGATCACCGGGTGCGAGAGCGGCTTTGGTTCCATGGAAGAACGATGGGGCAAACATGGTTGCGGTAGCAGACATAGAGTCCCTCCTTGATGTTAAGCGCTTCTGTTCAGTGTCGCGGGGCCCGTATTTTCGGCCGGGCGCACCCTGGGTACATAGTCGTTGATAGGGTGCGGGCGAGCATCCCGCATGCCATGCGTCGGATCAGGGCGAGCCAAAGTGCCGTTGAAGATAGTCGACACCGAACGAAACGATATCCCGCGCTTCAAACAAATAGCAGTGCGCCTTACCAACCAGGCCTTCCCGATGGCGTCGCAGCTCCACATAGGCATTTGTAATTGTCTCGACGGCGTCCGGCTCTCCTTCGATAGCGAAACAATCGAGAATGCCGTTGGAGTCGAAATCCTCGGCGCGTTTCCATCTCACTCCGCCGTCCTCGCTGCGGATCGGCATTTCGTAGCTCACGCGTCGCTTGTTCGGGATGCGGGCAATGGCCTCGGCGTAGTGCAGGACGCTAACGGAATCGAGCGGGGCTCCGAGCAACAGAACCTTTCCGGCACGCTCGACGAAACGGTCCAGCGGCGATCCAGGTCCGAAAGCCTGCCCAAGTTCGTGAGGCCGCGTCAGAGTGCCGGCCAGAGGCCCCACCGCGACCATCGAGGCATCCGGGTGCGCGCTTCGCCGGGCGCCGGGTGCCTGGAGGAGGAACCGGTTGAGCAGCCCGAAGCCGCGATACGTGCCTGATATGGCTGGATCGAACGGCGGCCATCGGTGGCGCAGTTCCGCATCCATCCGTGCGCCATTGAGCGTTTCTTCGTAAGGCGACCGGTCCCACGAGGCGTATCCCATCAAGCTTCCCGCGGGGCCAACGGCATCGAGCAGGGCAGACACTACCGATGCTGCGCCTCCATCGACCGGCCCGATCGCCTTCAGCGATGCGTGAACCATGACGAGAGCGCCGGATTGGACACCCAGCCGGGAAAGGTCCGCCGCAATTGTTTCCCTTGTGTTCATTCCGCTGCCATCCCCGGTATGGCTTTCGACGCGCTTAAGTCGCCTACTTCATACGAAAAAACCGGTTGGCTAACCACCATATAGGTCCTTTCGATCGTGGGACCGGCAAACTCGAACCTGTGCTGCCCTAGCGCCGCCGTATATTTACGGACTTACCAAACTTGACGAACTTCCGCGTCTTACCTAAATTGTGGCGCAGGAAGCTAGACAGTCTAGCCGGATCGGGGTGCGATTCATGGAATGGCAACTACAGGACGCCAAGAACCAATTCTCCAAAGTGATACAGAAGGCGCGCCATGAGGGGCCGCAGACTGTCACGCTGCGCGGCGAGCGCACGGCCGTCGTGCTGTCCGCTCACGACTACGACGCCCTACGCGCTGGCCGGCCGACGTTAGTCGATGATCTGCTTAGTGGTCCAGCTTGGGACGATGATCTCGCTGCTGCGGTGGATGTACGCGTCAAGACGCCAAGCCGCGACGTGGCCTTCTGATGTATCTGGTTGACACGAACATTGTCTCAGAGGCGCGACGTGGCACGTCGCAAGCCGTGTCCTGGCTGCGCGCTGTCGATCCGCTCAGTATCCACTTGAGTGTGCTTACCCTCGGCGAAATCATGCGCGGCATTGCCCTGAAACAGAAGTCGGACCCTAATACTGCCGCGCACCTCACCGAATGGCTACGCAAGCTGCGCCACGACCATGGCGACCGCATTTTGCCTATAAACGACCAGATTGCGGTCGAATGGGGTCGCATCGCTGCAATACGACCCCGTGGCGATATCGACGGGTTGATCGCCGCGACTGCCATCGTTCACGACCTCATCCTTGTCACACGTAACGTCAAGGATTTCGAAGACACCGATGCTTCCGTGATCAATCCTTGGGAGACGTCGGCGTGAGGCACCTGGCGCGCGCCGGACACCCGTATTCACGTATCGTCTTTTGGCCCGTTGAAGTCACATGATCGATCAATAGGATCTGTTCATTGGTTGGCGTGCGTGCCTGTTCAGACTTGGTTGCGCCCGATCGATGTCTTCCGGTAAGGTCTTCCGATCAACTGCGCTGTTTCATCATTGATTGGTGCTTCCGATCCATGATGAATTGAACTGCGCGACATACGTCGCTTCAACGACGAGCAACGGCTCGCCTAGCCGCGATACGTCGATCTCAAATCCAAGGCCCGGCGCCGTCGATATGGGAACGGACGGCTCCCTTTGATTGAGTTCACAACGACTCACTCTGGCACATTCGGTGCCGTCCTCCGAACAGAAGCAAGCACTCAGCGAGGGATCTAGGCTCACAAGGGATTGGTGCAACGCCCGTTACAGAAATGCTGTATCGCCAGCCTAGCGGCCAAGCAACGCGTGTGATTTTGGAAAACAAAGATTGAAGCGCGTGCTTGAAGTCGGTTCAGCGCGACGCGCTTTAGGTCGAATGTCTTGGTACTGCATTAGTTTTTGCTAATTGATGCTTTTCCAACACCAGGGAAAAGAGTAGCATTGGTGCCGTTACAGAGGGGATGACGCGAGCACAACGGGCCGCGCAATCGCATTCTCCGCTTCGGTCTTGCACGGCCAGATCATATCTGGGAGGAATGCATGACAAGAACAGCTCGCCTTGGGCGCTGCGGCGTCCTCGTTTTAACCGGTCTTTTGGGAGCATGGCTTGGCGCCGCTACGGCGCGGGCCGAAGATACGAGCAAGGCCGACCTCGAAGCCTTGAAGAAATCGCTGGCCAAGTATGAGGACTACACGGCCGCTGTGCGCGACCTCTATCTGTCGACCGTCGGCTGCGTCTACTACAGCGGCGAGAAGATAGCCGGCGCGATGGACTATCCGAAGGGCGCCATGGGTATCCATTTCGTCAACGTCCCAAGTGTCGGCCAGAAGCTCGACCCGATGAGGCCCAACGTCCTGATCTACGAGCCGACGAAGAAGGGCTTGAAACTGGTCGGGGTGGAATGGCTGGTGCCGTTGACGCCGGACGTCAAGGAAGCCCCAAGCCTGTTCGGCCAGAAATTCATGGGGCCGATGGAGGGACACTACCCGCTGATCCCGAAGGAGTTCGTGCACTACGATCTTCACGCCTGGCTGTTTGCGGACAACCCGAACGGCATGTTCAGTCCGACGAACCCGAAGGTGAAATGCGGCAAGGCCGATTTTCCGATGCTGGAGAAGCCGACCAAGATGATGCCCGGGCCGATGTAAGAGACCGTGAGGCACACAGCGAAAAGGCCCCGTTCGAGGCCTTTTCTCAGACTGCTGACAATCCCCTGGCTTTAGCCGGGGGGGGTGATTCACTGGGTCATGTTGAAGGGAGCTGACACGTTGTTCATGCTTTAACGGTTGACGATAACCGGACGTGATGAGCGCGCCGAGCATCAGCTACAAGAACCACCGTTCCCGCCGCAGATCATCGCCTACCTGGCATGATTGTATTTCCGGTTTCCGCTAAGCCTGCGACTGGTGGAAGGTGCAGAGGCCCTATTGGATCGATGGCTGGTTCAGCCGCGACCTCGTGCAAATCACGCACAAGGTTAACTAGGCGAAGTTTGGCATTACCAAGGTCGAATCGCTCAAGCTGGACGTCTCGGTGCGTTTCATCTTCGACGGCCTGATTAAGGGGATGTTCACCGCAAGACGCTTGGCGCGCGATGTGAATTCGGCGACCTATGCCTCTTTTGAGGCGTTCTCGATCGCCGCGGTTCTTTACGCGGTCATCGCGTTCACCCTCATCTCCCTGTTTCGTGTGACGGAGCGCCGGCTGCTTGCGCTCACGAGGGCGTAGCGCGCACACCCTGGGCAATAAAATTCGTGCAGTTACCCTGACATGGGCGCGTCAGACGAGGCGCCCGCCGCTGGCCGGTGCTTTCCCAAGGAGCTATGATGACCATCGACAGAAACGCAGCAATGGACGAGCGACCGATCGCGGTCAACGTCACGGATCTTCACAAGCATTATGGTCAGCTTGAGGTATTGAAGGGCGTGTCGCTATGCGCCCGCAAGGGCGACGTCGTTTCGATGATCGGTTCTTCGGGATCGGGAAAGAGCACGTTTCTGCGTTGCATCAACTTCCTGGAGATGCCAAGTGGCGGGTCGATTGCCGTTGCGGGTGAACAGGTGAAGCTGGAACAGAAGCGCGGCCAGACGAAGCAGGTTGATCGCCGACAACTTGAGCGCGTTCGCACCCGCCTCGGCATGGTGTTCCAGAGCTTCAATCTCTGGCATCACATGACGGTGCTCGAAAACCTGATCGAAGAGCCGGTTCATGTCCTGAGCGTCACCAAGGTAGAGGCAACGGAACGGGCCGAAGCGCTGCTGAACCGGGTCGGCCTTTATGACAAGCGAGGCCAATATCCAGCCTTCCTGTCCGGCGGCCAGCAACAGCGCGTGGCCATCGCCCGGGCGCTGTGCATGGAGCCGGAGGTGATGTTGTTCGACGAGCCGACATCGGCGCTCGATCCCGAATTGGTCTCCGAAGTCTTGAAGGTCATCCGGAGCCTTGCCGAGGAGGGACGCACCATGATCCTCGTCACCCACGAGATGAAGTTTGCACGCGAAGTTTCGAGCCGCGTGATCTATCTCCACAAGGGCGTGATCGAGGAAGAAGGCACGCCGGAGCAGGTCTTCGGCTCTCCGAGCAGCGAGCGGTGCCGGCAGTTTGTATCAGCGCCAGGCAGCGCTGAGCGTTTTTGAATGGGCGCGTGGCCGAGTCTTGCTTCTGGTCAGGAGGACGAGCGGTAGCGGCGGGAGATTTTGACGCCTGTGCGTCGTGGCGAAATCAAGAAGGGAAGACCTCTTACGATACAAGCGGTTGGTTCAGCCTGTGCTCGGCCCTACGAGGCATGTTTTCCCTCGGCTTCATCGTTGCCGTTCGGAGCCATTCCTATTCGCGATCGCTAATCGTCTTTTTTCACCAGGGCTATTGCACGAGGGAATTCGCTACCTATATGAAGATATGCGCATATAATCCCCGCCCTCCGGGGACTGAGAGCGCATCCGGGCTTCACCATTAGTGAAGCTACACTGGCCTCGTCGAGTCCCCCGACGAGGCCTTCGTTTGTTGGGGCAAACTCGAGATCGTGTGAACTTACCTCATCGCCCGTGGGATTGGCTGCTGTCCGACATTGGCGCGCTTGCCTGTTGTCATCGCCCCGCGCGACCCTAGTTATTGGGGGTCAACGGAGGGTGAAAATGGATACAAGCGTTTCCGCGAAGGCAAAAACAGGTGTGGAAGGTCTGGACGACATCCTCTCGGGCGGCCTGTCCCGTCGCCACGTATTCCTTCTTGAGGGATCTCCCGGTACGGGAAAGACCACAATCGCGCTGCAGTTCTTGCAGGAGGGCGCCGCGCTCGGCGAAAAGTGTCTTTACGTCACGCTCTCTGAAACCGAGGAAGAGCTACGCGACAGCGCTTTGTCGCACGGAATGGAACTCGACGGCAACATACAGGTGTTCGAGCTCGTTCCGCCTGAAAGCCTGTTGAACGCCGAACAGCAGCAGAGCTTGCTCTATTCGTCCGATCTCGAACTTGGTGAGACCACCAAGATGATCTTCGAAGCTTTCGACAAGCTTCAACCAAGTCGCGTCGTTCTCGACAGCCTCTCGGAAATCCGGCTTCTTGCGCAAAGCTCACTTCGCTATCGGCGGCAGATCCTTGCACTGAAACATTTCTTCTCAAGAACGGGGGCGACGGTACTTCTTCTCGATGACATGACCTCCGAAAGTCTCGATAAGACGGTCCATAGCGTCGTTCACGGGGTCGTCCACCTTGAACAGCTGGCGCCGAGCTACGGGTCGGAAAGGCGACGGCTGAGGATTACCAAGTACCGCGGCCAGGCATTCCGTGGTGGCTATCATGACTTCACAATCAAGACCGGAGGCGTATCCGTCTTTCCGCGGTTGCGCGCACTCGAGCATCGCACGGAGTTCACGCGTTGCACGTTGGAAAGCGGTATCCCCGAACTCGATGCCTTGCTGGGCGGCGGGCTCGAGCGCGGATCAAGTACCTTGCTGATCGGGCCGACGGGCACAGGCAAAAGTCTATTCGCTCTGCAGTTCGTCGATGCGGCAATCAAGCGCGGTGAAAAAGCCGCCCTCTTCGTCTTCGACGAAGAACTTGGTCTGCTGTTCTTGCGCACGAATGCGCTCGGCATCGATCTCGAAGAATACCAGCGCCAGGGAGCAATTCATATCGAGCAGTTGGATGCAGCCGAACTTTCTCCTGGCGAGTTCGCCCAGCGTGTGCGCGATCGTGTCGCCAGCTTTGATGCCAAGACGGTCGTCATCGACAGCATCAACGGCTATCAGGCTGCCATGCCGGAAGAGAACGCGCTGATCCTCCACATGCACGAACTACTACAATACCTAAATCGGCAAGGCGCAAATACGTTCGTGACGGTCGCGCAACACGGGCTGGTTGGAGATATGAAGTCACCAGTGGATGTGACCTACCTTGCCGACACGGTCGTGCTGTTGCGGTACTTCGAGGCGCTCGGCAAGGTTCGGCGGGCTATCTCTGTCGTCAAGAAGCGGACGGGCATGCACGAAGAGACCATTCGGGAATTCAGGATCGGCAAGGGCGGCCTCTCGCTCGGCGAACCCCTTTCGGGCTTTCAGGGTGTCCTGGGCGGTGTCCCGACTTTTGTTGGCGGGAAGCAGGTGCTGCAGTCCAACGGGGGCGAGGACCATTCCAAATAGAAACGCCATTGCGCTGATCCATGCACCCTTGGGACGGGATGCCCAAATCGCGGGTTCGCTCTTGAGGGAAGCCGGTATCCATTCGAAAGCCGGCGAAGACCTTCCTGCTTTCGTTTCTGCTCTCGATGAGAACATAGCGTTCGCCGTGGTCACAGAGGAGGCGCTGCGATCGGCCGACCTTCGTCCTCTCTCGGCCTGGATCCAGTCGCAACCGAGCTGGTCTGATCTCCCGTTCATCATCCTGACGCATCGCGGCGGTGGGCCTGAGCGCAATCCTTCTGCAGCCCGCCTGTCGGAGGTATTGGGGAACGTGAGCTTCATCGAGCGCCCCTTCCATGCCACGACATTTATCAGCGTTGCCAGGTCGGCGTTTCGGGGCCGCCGGCGTCAGTATGAAGCGCGACTGCGCCTCGACGCGCTGGACGAGAGCGAGCGGCGGCTCCAGACGGCGCTTGAGGCGGGTCACCTGGGCGCGTGGGAACTTGACCTCGCCACCTATGCGTTAACCACATCGGCAACGTGCCGAAGGGTGTTTGGTCGGTCCTCCGAGGCGTTTACTTACGATGATCTTGTTGCGGCCACTCACCCTCAGGACATCGAAAAGGTGAAATCTGCCATGCAGGCCACCATCGAGACCGGGGCCGACTTTGCAGTCGAGTATCGCATCTCCTGGCCCGACAGATCCGTTCACTGGGCGGAAATGCGCGCGCAGCTTTATCGCGACCGGAGTGGCAATGCGGTCAAGGTTGTTGGCGTCTCTTCGGATATCACCGCCCGAGTATCGTCCGAAGAGCAACTGAAGCGCCTCAATGAAACCCTTGAAGAGCGCGTAGCGGAACGAACGGCCGAACTACATAAAGCGCACGGCATCGTCATGGAGGAGGTCGCCCAACGCGAGCGCGCGGAGGCACAGCTTCGGCAGGCTCAGAAGATGGAGACCATCGGTCAGTTGACCGGTGGTGTCGCTCACGATTTCAACAACCTGCTGATGGCGGTGTTAGGAAACCTCGAGCTTCTGCGCAAGCACACCCACGGTGACACGAAAGCCACACGATTGATCGACGGCGCGCTTCAGGGCGCAACGCGCGGGGCCTCGCTGACGCAACGGCTTCTGGCATTCGCGCGCCGGCAGGACCTCAGTGTTGACCCCGTAGATCTGCGCACGTTGGTGAGGGATATGACCGATCTTCTCAAGCGGTCAGTCGGCACGAGCATTGCCATAGAAACGGTCATCCCAGATCGGATGGATCCCGTACTCGCCGACTCAAACCAGCTGGAGCTCGCGCTCCTCAATCTCGTGGTGAATGCCCGAGATGCCATGCCGAACGGCGGCAGGATCAGCATAACGCTACAGGTGGCAAGCCTTGCGAAAGACGACGATGAGCTCGCACAGGGCCGATACGGCGTGTTGTCCGTCGCCGACGAAGGCCACGGCATGGATGAAGAGACGCTGAAAAAGGCGATAGAGCCATTCTTCTCGACAAAGGAACTGGGCAAGGGTACGGGCTTGGGCCTGTCGATGATCCATGGGCTCGCGCTTCAGCTAAAAGGGACGCTGCGGCTCAGCAGCACGCCAGGGAAAGGCACCACAGCCGAACTCTGGATCCCGGTTTCGGATGACACTCCAATCGTGTCCACCCTCCCGCGGCCGATGGAGGAAGAACAATCGATCGGGTCGTTACGCGTTCTTCTCGTAGATGACGATTTCCTGATCGCTATGAGCTCAGCCGACATGCTCATTGATCTTGGCCATGAGGTAGTCGAGGCGCATTCGGGAAAGGAGGCACTTGTTCACCTGAGCACCGACGGCCGTTTCGACCTAATGATCACAGATTACTCGATGCCGGAGATGACGGGTGGAGAGCTGGCAAAGGCGGCGCGCGATCTGTTTCCAGATTTGCGGATCTTGATCGCGTCCGGATATGCCGAGCTGCCTCCCGGGATTGATTTGGACTTGGCGAGGCTCGCCAAGCCCTACAGTCAGCAGCAACTCGCCACGGAGATCGAGCGTGTCTTGAGAGACGCATGATTAAAGCGGCCGGCAAGCGGGCTAAGCCGGACCAAGTCTCTAAAATCCGACTTGACGAGATCCTGAAGCCTCGGAAGCTTTGAACAGTCGACCATATCCGAAGAGGCGCATCGGTTAGTCTCGCCAGAGCAGAACCCGCGGCAACTTACCGACCATCGGCTTGGATTCAAGGACTTCCATTTCAGAAACGTGGACGATCGCAATAGATAGAAATTCCGCCCACGGCGGAACCAAACCTTCGTTCGCTCCCTTTATGGCAAGCTGCATCGCTGTTCGTTGCACGGTTTTAGGAGACAGAGAATGGGAAGCACATCGGACAAGGTCAAAGGCACGGCAAATGAGGTTGCTGGCAAGGTTCGCCAGGCCGTTGGCAAGGCCGTCGACAATCACGAGGAACAGGTAAAGGGCAAGGTCCAGGAAGCAAAGGGCAAGGCCCAGGTTGCCAAGGGCGAGGCGAAGGACGCCGTCAAGAAGATCGTCGACAAGGCATAAGCACGCCGGTCTCATCTCCCCCTAAAGCCCGCCGCGTTGCGGGCTTTTTACCGAGGATTATCATGAACGCTCGCTTTTCTCTTGTGGCTCTTATTGTTGGACTTGCGGCTGGAAACGCGGCCGCACAGACCCCGACCGATCCCGTGGTTGCCGCGTGCAAGTCAACAGGACTCCTGGCGTTGCAGGAACGGACAAAAGAAATCACCGATCTCGTCATCGATGTTGAAAGTGTCGCCGTCAGCAAGGCGGACACCAAAGTCGAAGATGTCCCGATCAAGACGGTCGTGCTCGGGGAGGCTTACATTGCCCGCAAGGGCACCACCGGCAAACCTGATCGTTTCGTCTGCCTGCTCGGCGAAAAAGGCAAGGTCCTGCTGACGTTCTTCACCGCCCAGTAGCCAGATATCTCTTCCGTCCGTTCCATAGTGCCGCGGGCCCGCGTTGCCTGATAGCATTGTATCCAGATCCGCGGGCGCCGCGCGGCATGGCCCCATCGTGAAATATCTCAGTTCCGTTCAAGCAGGAGAAGCTGCGTCGGTGCCGGCCAGGCTCACAGAAACCAACAAACCACCGCTGCCTTGATTGCAGGCACTGACGCCGCCACCATAAAGTTCAACGATCTCCCTGGCGATGTTCAGGCCAAATCCACTGCCTGGCACCGTCTCGTCCAACCGTCGACCCGGTTGAAACGCCTCGATTATCTCCTCTTGCGTCATGCCTGGTCCGTCATCGACGATCTCGATCGTCACGACCCCGCCTTGTGCGGTCCCTGAAACCTCGATCGAGCTCGCACACCATTTGAAGGCGTTGTCGAGAAGATTGCCAAGCACCTCGTCAAGGTCTTCAGATCCACATGCAACTGAGAGCCCCGGTCCGACGTCCAGGGTGACGGCAACGTTCTTGTCGGCGTGAATGCGTGACAGTGCCGCAATCAGATCGTCCAGTCGTGGCCGGATGAGGACAGGGGATCGGTCCACATCGCCTGCGGTGACGCGGCGGGCATCCGCAAGATGGTGGCGGATGCGCCGATCCATGCGCTCAGCCAGCTTCCGAATGGCCCCGTCAGGGTCATTGCGATCGTCGAGCGCGAGCATGAGGCTTGTGACCGGGGTCTTCAACCCGTGCGCCAAATTGGCAAAATGCACGCGCGTGTCGATCAAGCGTTGCGCGTTCTGACCGATCAACCGATCTATTTCGAGGGACACGGGCTGGAGTTCCTCGACTTCGGCTTGCTGCAGCCTCGATCTGGTTCCTGCCCTTACGGCGGCAATGTCGGCGGTCAGTTGCCGGAGCGGCCTCAGCCCATAGCGTACCTGAAACAAGGATCCGATCAGAAGAGCGGCGCCGAGAATGAGCATCGCGGGAAGCAGCCACAGCAGCGAACGGGTTGCGGGATCGCGAACTGCGGATCGCGGCGCAGTGACCGTGATTTGCAACATGCGGTCGCCGACGCCGGTTTTGACCGTTCTCACGTGCAAGGGCTGCCCCTGTGCGTCGGATATCTCGCCGGGTTGAGGCGCACCGCTGAGCAACCGGCGCCAGTCGAGCGGACGCCCGGGTGCGTCGATGGTGCCGCCAGCCAGTGACCGTGAGGTGAGCCGGACGCCTTCGCCCGACACCTGCCAGTACCAGCCCGAACCCGTGCGATCGAAGGGAGGGCCATCGAGCGACGCACCAAGTCCCACCGTGCCATCGGGCCGAATTGAAAGAGCGCGCCTCAAACCGCCGATCTGCATGTCGAGGCGCTGGTCGACCTGTTGTCCGACGACACCTGCAACAATCAACCACAGGATGGCTGAGGCGATCACCATCGCTGTCAAAACGAACACCGCTGAGAACGCGATCAATCGTCCCGCTATCGTTTTTCGCCTGATGATGTTCGAAAGCATCATGACGCGGCCGTCAACATGTATCCCCGTCCGCGAACCGTCTCGATGTGCTCTGCGCCGATCTTGCGGCGAAGGCGGGCGATGATGACCTCAACGGAGTTCGAATCCACGTCGGCGTCGCCGTCGTAGACGCGCTCCAGGAGCTCGCGCCTATCGACCACGATTTCCTTGCGCAGGATAAGACACGAGAGCACGCGCCATTCGAGCGCGGTCAGCTTGATCGGGATTCCGTCCTTCTCGAACGTGCCCACCTGTGCGTCAAAGACCAAGGCGCCGCAAACCACTTTCGCGCTGGCGTGACCGTTTGCGCGGCGAACAAGAGCCCTTAGTCGCAGAATGAGTTCCTCCACCCTGAACGGTTTCATCAGGAAATCGTCAGCGCCCGCCTTGAAGCTCGCCACCTTGTCCGACCACCCCTCACGGGCCGTCAGGATCAGAACGGGGAATGTGCGGCCGGCCTCGCGCCATGTTTTGAGGACGGAGACACCGTCCAATTTCGGGAGGCCGAGATCGAGCACCACAACGTCAAAGATCTCGGTCAGGCCGGCGTGCTGGGCATCTTCTCCATTGCGCGCCACATCGACGACGAAGTTCTCCGACCTCAAGCTGGCGGCGATGCGGCCGGAAAGATCGCTGTCGTCTTCGACGAGGAGCACGCGCATGGGAAGTCCGATCCGGGCTGAGCTTGATATCCTTTACCTGCTTCAGCCTTAACTCAAGCTGAACCGGTTGGTTCAGGCTGGCGGCGGCGGATGTGGCGTAAAACCTGATGATCGAGAACCAGGAGATTGCCATGTCCAATTCGAACGACACCATCGCAAGCGACCACCATGAGCCGCGCGGGCCTGGGAAACCGCCGCGACCCCAAAGGCGCAAGCATTACGTCGCACTTGGAATAGCGGCGTTCACCATGCTCGCAATTGGCGCCGCAGCGGGCGCGGGGGCCATGAAGTTGACGCGTCCTGGCGTCGAGCTTGCCCCCGTGACACCCGTCGCCATATCCGCCATGGCGGACTCAAGCCTGGTGACCGTCAAGGGCAAGGTTGCCGAAGTCTTCGGCAACAAGTTCATCGTCCAGGACGACAGTGGCCGCGCGCTTGTGGAAACGGGCCCCGAAGGCGAGGGCGAGAAGATCGTAGCGCCAAGCGAGATCGTCACCGTTCAGGGACGCTTCGACGACGGCTTCATACGTGGCAGCTACATCGTCCACCAGGATGGCCGCACGGAACTTCTGGGACCTGGAGGCCGGCCACCGCATCGCCGCCCGCTTGAGGATGCCCTGAAACACCTCAAGCTCTAGGGAACATTGCCGAATAGAGCGACGTTTATCGCGGCTGTCGACCAGTCAAAAAGGTTGAACCCGAGGAGACCGGCATGCTTTCCGTTCAAACGACCCGGCGTGCCGGTCGCTCACTTGTCGCACTTGCCGTCCTGAATTTCTTCCTTGCCGATGCCCGTGACGGGCTTGGTCCCTTCCTCGATGGTTTTCTCGCGACGCACGGCTGGTCGCCGATGACGCTCGGAATCGTAGCGACGACGGGTGGAGTGCTGGGCATGCTGGCGACCCCGCTCTTCGGCGCCTGGGTCGATGCCTCGCGTCGCAAGCGCATGCTGATCGTCGTGCCCGTGGTGCTTGTCACTGGAGCAGCGCTCTGGACGCTCGTTAGCCCGAGCAACATCGCGGTCTTCGGCGGTCAATCGGCAACGGCGATCGTCGGCGCGGTGATCGGGCCCGCCTTGATGGGACTGACGCTCGGCCTTGTCGGAGAGCAGGCATTTTCGCAGCAGGTATCAACGAACGAGTTCTGGAACCATGTTGGAAACCTGTTCTCACTGGCCGGAATCTATGCCGTGGCCGTCGCATTCGGTTTGAGCGGTGTCATCGGATTGATGATCGCGACAGCCGTCGCGACGATTGCCGCCGTTGCAACCATTGACCCTGAGGAGATCGACCACAACGTTGCCCGTGGTCTTGGAAACGATGAGGGTGAGCAGGATGTTTCCGGCTTCTCCATGCTTGCCGGCAGCAAGGGGCTGATCCTGCTTGCAGTGATCTTGATGTTCTTTCATTTCGGCAACGCGCCGATGAGCCGGCTGATCGCCCAGGACTTTTCGATCCAGTTGGGCACGCCGTTTCGCACCACCGCGATCATTACGGGCATCTCTCAGCTATCGATGATCATGATGGCGCTGGCCGCACCGGTGCTCATTCGACGCTTCGGGCTCAGCACGGTTTTTGTGGTCGCCCTCATGGCGCTGCCGATCCGCGGAGCGATTGCGGGATCATTCAGCAGCTTTGCAGCAATCTATCCCGTCCAACTGCTCGACGGTGTCGGGGCAGGGCTGATCGGTATCGCCACGCCGATCGCTGCGGAACGGATCCTGTCGGGGTCGGGTCGTTTCAACGTCGGTCTTGCCGCGGTCATGACGGTTCAGGGGATTGGCGCTTCGCTCAGCAATATCGTCGCCGGCTGGTTGACGGATCGCGGCGGCTACGGCCTCGCCTACTGGGTCCACGGCGGTGCGGCACTTCTTGCCCTGGCCGCGTTTTTCCTCGGCCGCACAAGCATAGTGCCCGCGCGAAAACGGATCGATAAATCGCTCGATCGCCTGGGGACATGCGCGTGACGAGCGCCATCGCATCTGAGGATATACATGGGCGCGACGGTGATGACGTGGGGCATCGGCGGGTTGACCGTGCTTGCAGTGGTCTCGCGTCCGTTCGGATGGCCAGAGGCGATCTGGGCGGTGACCGGCGCTTGCCTTTTGGTCGCCTGTCGACTGATTGGACTTGCCGACGTGTGGCTGGGCCTGACGAAGGCAACGGACGTTTGTCTGTTCCTGGTTGGGATGATGCTGCTTTCGGAACTTGCCCGCCAGGAGGGGCTGTTCGACTGGATCGCTTCCGTCGCAACAGCGCATGCGAATGGATCGCCAAGGCGCCTCTTCGTTCTGATCTATGCTTTCGGCATTGTCGTTACGGTGTTTCTATCGAACGACGCCACGGCTGTCGTTCTTACGCCGGCCGTTTACGCTGCCTGCCGAACCGCCAAGGTCAGAGATCCTCTGCCCTATCTCTTGATCTGTGCGTTCACCGCAAATGCAGCAAGTTTTGTTCTACCAATTTCCAACCCTGCCAACTTCGTGATTTTTGGTGATGGCGACATGCCCACGCTGTGGAACTGGCTTGTCCGATTTTGGCTGCCCTCACTCGTGTCCGTCATCGTGACTTTCGTCGCCCTCTATTGGACCCAGCGCTCTGCCCTTGCAGCCGACAGCGTCAGTTTCGCCGAGCGCCCAACGCTCTCAGGAAATGCCAGGCTTACCGGGGTCGCAATTTTGGCGACCGCGGCCCTTCTCGCTGTTGCGTCCGAACGGGGGTACGCTTTGGGGCTGACAACGTTTGTGATCGGCTCTGCATCTGTCGTTGTCGTTCTTTTCTTGAAGCGACGAAGCCCTTTCGCGCTTCTGAGTGGCATTTCGTGGAGCGTACTGCCGCTCGTCGCGGGTCTGTTCATTATCGTTGAAGGGCTCGATGGTTCCGGGCTGACCGAGCGGCTTGGTGCGATCTTGGCGGATCTCGCTTCGACCAGCCCGAATGTCGCTGCAGCCGGCATCGGCGGGCTCGCGGCCGTGCTCTCCAATGCCATCAACAATCTGCCTGCAGGGCTTCTGGGAGCTGGCGTCGTGCACACGGCAGGCGCTTCCGACAAGATCGCCGCTGCGCTGATCGGCGTGGATCTCGGGCCAAATCTGTCGATCTCTGGATCGCTCGCCACGATGCTGTGGCTGGCGGCGCTCCGCCGGGAGGGGCTCGAATGCAGCGCGCGCGCCTTTCTGAAGCTCGGCGTGATCGTAATGCCTCCCGCACTGTTTTTGTCCTTGCTGTGCCTGGTATTGACGTGATCGAATGATCGACTGGGATTTTGAGCATAATGCGCGGTCGTGACGGTGGCTTGAGGCAACAGTTTAACGTTCTCTTTAGCGGGTTCTCGATGCAGCTGCCGTCCTTGGGAGCGAAATAACGGACGCCAAGACCGGTCGCGCCAACGGCTGAACGGCAGGTGGCGTTGAACAATGTCGACTCCATTGGCTTGCCGCTACGAGCTAATCGAGTGCCCGGCAAACAGCATGCTTCATCGCTTGTCACCCCAGCCGTGGCGGAAATCCCTCAGCCCGCAAGTCCTCTCCAACAGCGTCTTCCAGCAGCTTGACGATCTGCGTCGACGGGGCAGCAGCGCCATAGGCCTCCTTTCCATTAATAAATATCTCATTGGTAAGATCAGCGAGTTGCAATGGAACGTCGAAGTCGCGGCCGAGTTTCATGGCAAATCCGAGATCTTTCAAAGCGAGGTCCAAGGTAAAGCCGATGTCGTAGCTGCCGTTGAGAATAAGCTGGCCTTCTGTCTCGTGAACGAAGCTGTTGCCGGAACTTGCCTTGATCGCTTGCCATGCCTGCGCCAAATCGAGGCCACCGCGTTTGGCGAGCATAAGCGCCTCGCCGTCGGCGACGAGGTGGATGAATGCCAGCATGTTGGTTATGACTTTAATTATCGCCGCATTGCCGAGCGGGCCCATATAGAAGATCTTATCTCCCATCGCCTGCAGCGCGGGAAGATGTTGGGCGAAGAGATCCTTTTCGCCGCCGGCGAGCATCGTGATCTTGCCTTGTGCGGCAAGATGGACACCGCCAGTGACGGGCAGCTCCATGGTAGCGACGCCCTTCGCTGAAGCTTGCGAGGCGAGCCGAAGAATCTCCTCGCGGCCGACCGTGGACATCTCGATCCAGGTCAGCCCTGGTCGCGCCGTCTCGAGGATTTGGTCGAGAATCGCCTGCGAAACCTGCGGCGACGGTAGACATGTCAGAACGGCGTCGCATTGGCGAGAAAGCGCGCCGGGGGAAGCTGACCATGTCGCACCTGCCTGGATCAGCCTGTCGGCTGTTGTGGGATCCCTGTCGTGGACGACGACCTCGAAGCCTGAGCGCTGAAGGCTAGCCGCCAGATGTCCGCCCAGGTTTCCAAGCCCGATGAAACCATAGCGCATTGCATCTCCTTTCCGCCTTGCGGGCAACCGATCATGGCGCGAGCGGTTCGGTGACGAGTTTCGTCCCTTTCCTCCAGCGAGAGCCTACGTCGCCGGAGGCGAACAGCGCCGCGTGTGGGTCCGGACGCCGCTGGTATGGTCGGGTCCGCTGTTTCAATCGAAAGAGAGATTGATGCGGTGAGTTTGCGGAACTCTCAAAGCTAAGCTTACCACCAATGTGCGATTTGTCCCACGTAAGGCCTGTGAACCGCCTTCAACACGTGGCAGCGACGACGGGCAATTCTTGACGGCCTCATGGATAGGGTCGAACTCCGAAGTCGGATCAATCAGTAAATACTCTTGAATGTTGAGTGAGCGAGCGACGTTGTTCCTCGGCTATTCCACTGAAGCGATCTGCCGACGAAAATAGACTGCAACGTGCTCGGCGCTTGGCTACTGAGGGTCAAAGGGTTGCGACAGAATGGAGCGAACCAAAAAAAGGCCCCCGGAGCGGGGCCAAATACTCAGACCTCAATCTAGGGACTCGACGAGTGAAGCCCGATCATGTGCTCAGCGGGGGTGACACGCTGGACATAAACCAACGCGCGATTACGGGAAAAAGTTCCTGCTACGCTCCTGGAACTGCTCGAGCAAACAGTCGATCGAGAACACCGACGACTTCGGCCTGCAAGTCCAGGCAGAGTTGCTGAAAATCGTGTATGCGATCCTCTTGTCGAAGGGGCAGTTCCCTCTGGAGCGTATCCAGCGTCTTCGCCGCCAGCGCGTATTTTTCGAAAAGGTCATTTAGTTGATCGTCCTTGGCGGACCGCAACTGTTCACGATGACGGGGCAGGGCCATTGCCAGCCGCGCCCGTCCAAGATGCATCAAGCCCAAAGTTTCCTCCATAATTGATCCGCCAACAGGCGGAGTAGGCGCACATCTCGGGGCTGTCTCAGCCACTACCCGGCATAACGGCTTCATCGTCCTTGTCGGGCAGCAGGCCAGCCCCTGGCGTCTTGCTCTTATCGGTGAGGCGATCCGCAGCGTGAGGGCCGGGCTCGGGGAGATGTTCGCCGCCCTTTGGTTCCTTGCCTGTTTCCTCAACTGCCTTTTGCCTTTTTGTCTTTATTCATTCCGGTGTCCCTTCAAATACGACCTCTAGAAATGCAAAGCGCGCCGATCGGTTCCCCAAAGATTAGGACATCGCGCAAGCAATTTGCGTGCGTCTGGTCTTCGAGCGGATGCAGTCCAAAAAAAGGGCCCCGAAAGGTTGCGTGACGGGGCCAAAGCTACCGGTGCACCTCGCTTCCGTAGGAAATATTCGTCCATCGAAATTGCCATCGGAAGCGAAGGACGGCGTTCGCTCACAGGTAGAGGACGAGAACCAACTTAGGATGCCGCAACCCGGTGAACATAGAAGGCACTTCCCTGACAGACCATCGGGTGATGTCGGCAGGTCGAGGCGCTACGCCGCGACGGAAACCATTTCCCATCAGATGTTCTAGTCCGGCTTGCGCTGGACGCAAGCGAGCATCTTGACCGCCAACGGATAGATTTCAAAGAGGTTCGCGATGCTTGACTGAGCGCAATCGCCCGCAGTGATCGGGGTAGGGCCATCGCCAAGCCAGTCCCCGTCCGAGATGGACCGATCCCATTTCCAGGATCGCCTATTCATCGGCAGGGCCGCGAGCCTGCAGCGTTCGATGTAACGGTTGATCGCCCGCCGGCGGCGCTGATGGTGACGAGGGTCTCCTCGAAAACCACAGGGCACATTCCAAAAGGCACTCCTCATCTGTGTGACCGAGGTGGAACTCGTCGATGAGGAATCTCGCCAGGTGATCGCTCCGCTCCGACCGTTTAGGCAACGCCGACAAAAGACATGCTCGATCAAATACGCGCTGCAACATTCTGGAATCTTGCTCGCCCAGGCCGAACTGGGAGAATTGCAAAAGTATGTCCATTCTTGACCTCCCATGAGAGGCGACGAGGGCGCTCGCGGGAAGCGTATGCCTGTCCGCAGTGACGGGGGCCCAGCTTGCCTTCGATTGAGAGAACGTGATGGACGTTGGGTGGTTCCGCGGTAAACCCAGTTTGGGCTAGTCCGCGGCGAAAATGCGTCCGAGTTCTGAGCTCGAAAGACCTACCGCCCGAGTTGGCAGGACGAGCCCATCCCCACATGCGCGGCATAACGCACGCGACGTGCCTCAGGATGCGATGTCGTCTTCCAGTATCGGGAACGATGCTTCTAGTGCGGCGCCGACAAAGGCTTGCCGTGCGAGGACAAGCTCATCGCCGCGCTCCAGAGCGGCCCGGCAGCGATTTCTAGCTCGCTCGTAGAACCATCCGCCCTGTGGCATTTCGCTCAGATATTGCAGCGCATCCCGCGGCCCGTCGATGCGACGTTCGCCTGTCGCTCCGAGCCTGACGGGACGATCCCAAATCAAGGCTTGCATGCGTTACCTCCGATTCGCCGAAGAACGTCTGGCCCTACGTTTTGTTCCAACGCGACGTGGCGGTTCGCTAGAGGGCGGCAGCTTGCGCCTGGCCGAATGCCGGGCGCGTGCCGAACTGAGAAAGTAAAAGGGACGGTCGCGCACGATGGCATTTAGGCGGCCTTGCTTCCCGTGGTTGCCTTGTTGATCGACGTGACCGCAAGGTTGGTCAGCTTGTTGTTCGTCGCTTTTTCCTGGTCGAGGATCTCCGATAGAAGGGTATGAGCCTCCTCGTGTCCGAGGTCCTTTGCCCATTCCCGAAGCGATCCATAGCGAGCAATCTCGTAGTGTTCTACGGCCTGGCATGCAGCCAGAAGGCCGGCGTCGAGCGCGGTGCCCTTGGCTTCCGATATCAGCCCATCAGCCTCCTTGATCAATCCCTCGATTGCGTCGCACTTTTCGCCGGCGGGTTTCTTGCCAATGGATTTGAAGACCTGATCGAGCTTCTTGATCTGGTCCTTCGTTTCCGAAAGATGCTCCTCGGCCGCCTTTTTGAGCTCCGCGCTCTTCGCAGCCTTGGCGACTTTCGGGAGTGCCTTGGTTATTGCATTTTCCGCGTAGTAGACGTCCTGAAGTGTGTGTTCGAAAAGTTCTGCAAGCGAGTTCATACTAGCTCTCCTTTGAGACTGAACGCCTCAGAAGAAGCCGTAGCTTCGCTTTTCGTTCCAGGCGGTGAGCTATTTTTGGACGTCGGGGCGCGACACGCGCCGTAGCGATCGTGTCACGCCTCTGATCAGTCGACCTGCTTTTCGCCGGCGCTCTTGCCGTCGGAGCTTTTCGACCGCTCCTCAAAGCGCTCCGCCCCCTTCTTCAGGGGCGATCCTTTGGCCCTCTCGACTTTGCGTTCCTCGGCGGCCGCTTGTTTTTTTAATTCTTGCGATGATTCTCGGCCCTTGGCCGACTGTGACTTGGGGCTTGCCATTTTGTCGCTCCTCCAACCTCTGACCGCATAACGTTTGAAGCGTCGTTGTGTTTCGCCTTCTGCCAACTGATAGAAGATGAGGCACGGCTCGTTAACGCGGGCTGGTTTTTATCCGGCTCGCGGATGGGCACATCGGCCATACCGAAGGACCTAGGGCATGCGACCGAAGACATCGTCAGCAACCGCTGCGTTTCAGCACCTTGGGGCGGTAAAGATCCTTTGATCACTTCGTCACCGATCAGGCCATGTCCGGTCAGTATCTGCCCTCTTGGCGGCGAACCGTAAATCGCAGAGAAAGTGAAGCAGTGAGTGCGCCTGCGGCCGACCGAAAGCTAGTCCCGACTGACGCGCCAGATGACGTTGCCGACATCGTCGGCAACGAGCAGGGCGCCTTCCTTGTCAATCGCAACGCCCACAGGGCGGCCCATGGCTTTGCCATGGTCGATGAAGCCGGTGAGGACATCTTCGGGCGGGCCGCTCGGTTTGCCGTTTTTAAAGGGGACGAAAATCACCTTGTAACCGCTGGGGACGCTTCGGTTCCACGAACCATGCTGGCCGACGAATGCGCCGTTTGCAAACCTGGGCCCAAGCGTCGCCCCTTTGGAAAATGTGAGGCCCAGCGAGGCGGTATGAGCGCCAAGGGCATAATCGGGTTTCACGGCCTTGGCGACGAGGTCAGGCCGTGGCGGTCGCACGCGGCTATCGACGTTCTGGCCAAAATAGCTGTAGGGCCAGCCATAAAAGGCACCATCGCGCACTGACGTCATATAGTCGGGCACCAGGTTGTCGCCGATTTCGTCGCGTTCGTTGACCGCGACCCAGAGCCTTCCGCTCTCTGGGTTCCACGAAAGCCCGTTGGGATTGCGAAGGCCAGAGGCAAAGACGCGGGTGCGGCCGCTTGCCTTGTCTACCTCGAGCACCGCGGCACGGTTCTTTTCGGCCGCCATGCCATTTTCCGCAACATTGCTGTTGGACCCAACTGTCACGTAGAGCTTGCGGCCGTCCGGGCTCGCGATCACATCCTTGGTCCAATGGTGGTTGAGTTCTCCGGCCGGCAGGTCGGTGATCTTCTGTGCCGCCGTGCGAGCATGCGTCTGCCCGTTTGAATAGGCAAAGGCGATGAGTGCATCCGTGTTGGCGACGAAGAGCTTGCCGTCGGACAACGTCATCCCGAAAGGCGAGTCGAGACCTTGAGCGAAGGTTCTGCGCATCTCAGCTACCCCGTCGCCATTGCTGTCGCGAAGCAGTGTGATGCGGTTTGCGCTTTTGGTGGCGGCGCCCGCCTGCTTCATCGCCAGGCCCATGAACACCTTCTTGAGACTGAACCCCTCGTCGTGTTCTGCCGGAGCATTGCTCTCGGCCACGAGGACGTCGCCATTCGGAAGCACGTGCAGCCACCGCGGGTGGTTAAGACCTGCCGCAAAGGCATCGACCTTTAGGCCTTTGGCTGGCAGCGGAGTTCCCCGCTTTCCCCACCCGACCGCCGTGGCAACGTTGACGGTCGGGATGATCGATGGTTTTGGTTCGGGCAGGGTCGGATTGAAACCGTAGCCGATTTCTTTCCCATTGCCCGGAGATTGTTGCACCGAGTGGCCCGCGCAGCCCGCCATCATCGTGCTGACACCGAGGGCAACGACGACTATTCGCGGAACATGGAGCCACATGGGATGTCCTCGGCAGGGCATCGCGACCTGCAAATATAGGACGCGATGCAGTGTCACATTATTCCATTCACATCAAATTGAGCACCGCCGACGGAGTGACCTCGCCGTTTTGCCGATGGTATCAGCCATGCGCGCGCCCCGAAGACCCATGGGAAGCGGCGTACCGGTCGTCGAGTCTCTTGATGTCTGATGTTCAAGTTCGGCATTGACCTCGGCACCCACGATCAACAGCGCAACGGATAACCAGAGCCATATCAGGAACCCGACGAGCCCACCGAGCGCTCCGTAACTGGCCGCATAGTCGGCAAGATTGTTGAGATACCAGGCATAGCCCAGAGACATTGCGACCCAGGTGGCCGTCGCAAAGATTGATCCCCAGGTCAACCAGCGGATTTTTGCCGGCTGCCGACTGGGGCCAACCCGGTAAATTACAGCCGAGCCCATCAAAGCCGCGATGACCACAAGTGACCTGCCCGTGACGAGGATCATGGTTTCGTTTGTCGGATCAAGCGACGTCATTTTGAGGACCGTTGGCAACGCGGCGGCAACACCAATCATGAGAACAAGCGCCATCATCGCGCAGAGCGTGAAAACGATGGCAATGAGGTTGAGCCTGACATACCCGCGCTTCTCGACCTCCTGATAGGCGACGTTCATCGCATCGAAGAGCGCGAGCGTACCGTTTCGAGCGCTCCAAAGAGCAATGGCGAAACCGATAAAAAAAGCGAAGCTCAAAGTTGCGTCCCGCATGTGCACGAGTGCGAGGAGCTGTGTTGCCAGAATGTCGAAGGCGCCAGGTGGAAGAACATAAGCAAGGGATCTCAAGTGCTCGGCAATATCGACCGGATCCGCGAGCAATCCGTAAAGCGCGACGATCGCTCCCAATGCGGGGAACAGCGCCAAGAGGAGATAGAAAGTCACGCCGGCGGCAACAAAGGCCACACGGTCGTTTGATACTTCCTGCACCACGCGCCATGCGACGTCGTAGAGACCCTTGGGTGGAATTTCCTCGGGAACCTCGGCGTTGCGGCCGCGATCTTGATCGAGTGTCTCGCGCGCGTGACCGAGGGCCTCTCCCCGCATCGCACCCTGGGTGTCTCGGTTCACTTGCAGCAGCCAAAGTGCGATCGCCGCGACCGCGAAAATGCCGACGGCGATTTGCCGATCGGTGGTCTGGGATTTCAAACGCATCGACAACGGGTACCGTCCTTTTCGGTCCAGCTCAAAGCTTCAGCGTGGCCGCAAAAAAGCGCTCCAGACATATCCGACGACACCAGCCGCAATCAGAGCCGAGAAGAGGTGGTGCCTGATCCTGTTGTCCGCCATCTGCTTGACGGCGGTCGCCTCGAGAATGGTCAGTCTTGAGCTGCCGGCAGCGATCGCGGCCAGTTCGGTGCGAAGCTTGTTCACCTCCGAACGCAAGGCCACCAACTGGACTTCTCGATTGTCGTAGGAAGACCGAATATCGATATCAGCCTTCGTCGGCTGATCTGTCTCGTCCAGTGGCGTTTCGGTCAATTCGAGTGGTTCATAGTCTGGTGGGTCGCGTGTCGGATCCGTCATGTGGTTCAGTCCTCCGTGGGATCCTTGTCAACCATGAAGGACGGTCATTGTTCCACCGTCGCGTCGCTCGACTGCCGTGATACTTGCTTGGCTGGCGTGGGGACGCGTCACGGCGGGAGCATCGAAGTTTCCAATGCGACCGTCAGGTCCCAGGCCGTCTTTTCGGGCGGAAATTCCCATCGCCTCGAGATGGTGGGCGACCCGTGCGGTCGCAGATTTGACGGCCGGCATGGCTTGCTGCGCCGTCGGCCGGCCGTTGCCGCCGCTGCCACCCGTTATCTCCGCGAAAGGAGTGTATTCCTCAAATGACACGCGCGAACCGGGCGGAGCAACGATCGCCAATTCGCGATGCGCCGGGGATTTCGAGCAGTCGTGGTCGCGGTTGGCGTTTGAGCAAAGCTTGCGGACGAGGTCACATTACCTTTCACCTTCGGTGCTTTCCGCCTGGTTCCATCCGCTTTGCAGATTGGCATCGACTTCGCATACCAAGCCTTCAGGGCGATAGGTGATCTTGACCTTTCCGTTCAACTCGGCCGCCAAGAGCGTCTTGATGAGACGTGAACCAAAGCCGGAACGTGATGGCTCCTTGACCGCTGGACCGCCCGATTCCGACCAGCGCAAAGTCAGTCGCCCTGGCGCATCCGCATGAAGCGACCACGCGATCGAGACCCTTCCTTCAGCTGTCGAGAGGGCACCGTACTTGGCGGCATTTGTCGCCAGTTCATGGAGTGCAAGTGAGACAGATATGACCACGCGTGGCGACAGTTGGACCTTCGGCCCTGAAATTTCAAATCGCTCAGGCGGGAACGGGGCGAGCGACTGTTCGATAACCGCGCGCAACTCGGCCTCCTCCCAGGTTCCCCGCATAAGGAGGTCATGTGCTCGTGCCATCGAAACGATCCGCGCTTCGAACCCTTGTAGTTCAGATGGGTCAATCACGCTGGCGCCCAGCGTTTGGCGAGCGATCGCAAGGACCGTTGCAAACAGGTTCTTCACGCGATGATTGAGCTCGCCGACGAGAACGGTCTGAAGGCGTTCAGTCTCCTTGCGAGCCGTTATGTCGTGAGCGAGCTTCGAAGCTCCAACAATGCTGCCATACGCATCGTAGATAGGCGACACGGACAGGAGCACGTCGACGGTTCGACCATCCTTGTGAAGTCTTTTGGTCTCATAGGGTTCGACCTTCAGGCCGGCGCTCACCTGGCGCAAGATAGCAGGCTCTTCGTCAATACGATCCTCCGGCACCAGCGTCATGATAGAGCGTCCGACAATCTCCTCTGCCAAATATCCATAGAGTCGCTCGGCGCCCCCGTTCCAACTCGTAATCCTCATCTTGAGGTCGATCCCAAGAATTGCATCGTTGGAAGAGGCGATGATGGCAGCGAGGCGCCGCTCGACCTCCTGGGCCCGTTTGCGTTCGGTAACGTCGACGATGACGGCGGCGGCCCGTTGAAACCCGCCCTGTTTGTCGCGCAGCACGGAAACAGAGTTCGTTACCCATACGAGCCCTCCGTCCTTTCGCACGTAGCGCTTTTCCATTTCGAAGCTGTTGCCGTTCTGCGTCATTTCGTAAAACAGCCGGGCACTCTCCGCCATGTCCTCGGGAAACGTGATGTCGTGAACCCGCATCGTCAGCAGCTCGGCTTCGCTATAGCCGACGATGTCGCAGAAGCGACTGTTGACAAGGAGGAAGCGGCCCTTGAGGTCGGTCTGGGCGATGCCGGCAGCCGATTGCGAGAAGATCGCACGCAATTGTGCCTCGCTCGCCTGCAGGGCGCTCTCGAACCTTACGCGCTCGGTCGTCTCGTTGACGATGCAAAAAACGCCCCGCACGGCCTTGTTCTCGTCGCGCACGGGCGAATAGGAGATGTCGAAATAGACGGTTTCTGGATAGCCATGTCGTTCGATGTAAAAAGGCCGGTCCTTCGCCACGACCGTTTCGCCGCCGTCAAGAACACGACGAAGTAGCGGTTCGAGATCGCTCCAGAGCTCGCCCCAGTTCTCCCGGGCCGGCCGCCCAAGCGCGCGAGGATGCTTGTCTCCGATCGTCGGAGCATAGGCATCGTTATAAAGAGCGATGAACTCTTCACCCCAAAACAAGACGATCTGGGCTTGGGCCGGCAACATGATGTTGACGGCGGCCTTGAGGCATGGCGGCCAGTCTTTGGCAGGGCCAAGAGGACTGCCCTCCCAGTGATGTGCCTCGATCAAGCGGGCCATCTGATTGGACGCAGCGGTGGTGTTGATGCTCTCCAGTTGATCTCTCCTCATAAGGGCGGCAAACATACTTCAACCCTTTGAGAAATCTGCGTCAATAGCGAACTGTTTGGGGGGCGGGGCTCCAGCGCCAGGCTTTGGCATCCACGCTTCGTCGAGGCTGTAATCTGGCGGAAAAGACCATTCAGGCGCCCTGCGATCGAAGTCTCGGCCTGAACTAAAACTTGATAGAGCCCTGGGCCAGGGACGCTCGTACCCTGGCGTGCACCGGCACCTGCAGGTAGCGCTGAATGAGGTCAGGTGACGCCTCCTTGCCATGATGCTGCATCATCTCAAACAACAGGATCCGATCCCCATCGAACCGTTCATGTGCCACCAGCCGGCCCGCAGCGATGACACCGCTTTTTATGACGCGACAGTAGAATCCGGGACGGCCGGCTGCCAGATATCTCTTCGCAAAGGCAGGGTCGCCCAGCCGCTCGCTCAAGATGCGGCACGGCATTCTTGGCGCCGTCGCCTCAAGAATGGCATTTCCGATTAAGAAACGGTCTCCGACGGCGACGTTCCGATTGTCCAGCCCATCGATGCAGAGGTTTTCACCAAACGCCCCGTAGCTGATGTTTTGGCCCAAGGCGTCTTCCCACCAGAGGCGGGTGATGTTGCCTTCCACACACACCGCCTGTTCGGGTCCGCCATGGTGTTTGCGGTTGCAGACGGTATCGCCTTCAAGCCCCTCAGGCCCTACCGAAACCGCGCTCATGACAGGATGTTTGTTGATGCCTGTCGGCGTCTTCTTGCCGAGGCGCAGCTGAGGGTTTCCCACGCAGACAGCCAGCACCCTCATTCGTCCTCTTCCTTCGAATTTCGGTTTCGCGCTAAAGTAGGGCGACCATCGCAGCAACGGTTATGATCGCCAGTACCGCCAGAACAGTATCCAAAAGGATCATACGGCTGATATTTCGATGCGCTCGAGACATGGCGTCACCTCATCATCTGGTTTCAATCTCACCGCAGTTTCGTGACCTGGCCTTCCGAAATAGCCTTGATAAACGCGTCCCTGGCCATATCCCAAGGGTAATCGCCAAGCATTGCATCGGTGCATTTGTTGAGCGCTTCTGTATAGGCCACCCCGTGATCCACGGGCCAGCAGTCGCTCAGCAAGTTCGCCGCTTGAGCGGGTGTCCAAACAATCTGAACCCCGTCGAGCGCAGGGAGCTGGATGATGACGCATTCGTTCCAGGTTTCTAACATCGACCCTTCCTTTGTGGTTGAGATAACGAGGGGCGGGTCCGATCGTTCCCAAACGTCGCCCGTGTGAACGTGGGCGATCGGGGTAGGCCCACATGTTCGACGTTCGGAACTTGAAATGGTCCTTGGGGGTTATAAGGAACAGGTGATGCGCCCGTCGCCCAACTGTGGGCTCGAACGCGCCGCCCTTGCCATCGGCGAGGAGAACATGTCGGATAACCGTCACTTCTTTTCCAGATTTGCCACGTCCGTTGCGGATCTTTCTGGCAAGCCGAGCACATTCGTGGCTGCCGTCGTCGTTGTTCTTCTGTGGGCGATCGCCGGCCCGTTTTTTTGGCTTCAGTGACACGTGGGAACTCGTCATCAACACAGGTACGACGATCATTACCTTTTGATGGTGTTCGTCCTCCAGAACTCTCAAAATCGTGATGGGAAGGCGATGCAAGCAAAGCTCGACGAGCTCATTTTGGCATCGAAAGCCCGAAACGAGTACGTCGGCATCGAGAAGCTGGACGAACAGGAACTAAAATCCCTGATCAAGGCCCTTGACAAAGCGGCAGAGGGTTCGGGACAGAACCTTCAAGACCGATCCGGCCCTGTGGCTGGCCGGACATAGTGGTCATTTGCCAGATCGGCGTGCCGCCTCCGCTTCATCCGCGTCTATCCCGAAGAGAAATTCTCCCCCTTCGCCTCGCACGCGAACGAGCCAGCCCGACGCGACCTCTCCGCTCTCCTTCAGGTCGCCCAAGAGATCTACCGCTGAGCGAAGCGCCTCTTCTCGCGCCGCTTTAAGACTCGGCATCCTCGACGGGGGAGTTTGTGTGCTGCCCTCGCCATCGCGGTACTCGTATATGTACATCTGATCCTCATTTCCGTCGCTGATCGCGGCAATGGAGATCTCGTCGAAATTGCCGTTGCTCTGCGCGTCGTAGTCGTTGAGCGCAGTCTTGTACCTCGCGGTCTCGATGAGCACATTTTTCGCCCGCTCGATTGCCTGCGGATCATCTTCCGGATAGACGGCATTCGCCATATCGACCAAGACTGAGGCGCCATCTTTGCCATTGAATACCACGCGGATGACAGTCTCTCCGCTCTGGGCGAATACGCGTTCAACGTGAACGCCAACTATCTCCATGTTAACGGCTCCTGTTGACCGCGGCCACTTGGGCTGCCTCCTGAACTCGACAACGTGATTTTCAGATACATTAATCGCGATGGAGCCTCGTTGTTCCCAAGCGACGGGATGGTCGGCTTTGTTGCGACCGAGACGGAAAGATCAAACAACGCTTCGATTGCGGAACACTCGACGGCGTGGCCGGTTTGGTCAGGTCTCGCATCGAGCGAGAATTCAGCAAACGAAGGAGCCGATACATGCCCAATCAAGCTCGCGACCAAAACGGTCAAAAATCAAAAGCCGGACAGTCTGCCAAACCCGCGGCAAAGTCGTCCAAATCTGCGGAAGGCTCGAAAGGAAGCTTCAAGGACGATAAAGAGAAGGCCGCGGAGGCCGGCCGAAAGGGCGGCAAGGCCTGAATGTTCAAGCGGGCACCGGCGCGCGTCAACTCTCGGTGCCCGCTTTGATTCAGCAAGTGGATGTCCACTCCCAGGCAACCGAAATCCAGGCCCCGAGGAACGTTTTTATTGCAGCGGAATTCCCTTATGAGGTCGCAGGCCGTGTCAAGCGGACACGATGGAGATGGAGAACATCAGGATTTTTCCGCTTTCTCCTTTTGGCCAACGCAATGGCAGTCGAGCTCCCCACCCATCCGGCCTGCGACCGTCGCTGTGAGTTTGGGGAGGAATGCCGCTGGCAATTGATCGAAGCCTTCGTACTGGATCCCTTCATCGGAATGACGAATGCGCGAAGCGTACGATCTGCTCTCTAAGGGAGGGTTCCGCCACGCGCCGTGCCGCTTCACGATAGTCGAACCAGGCGAGCTTTCGCTCGTCCTTCTCCGGAAAGTTTCTGACAAGGCGAGACACTTCAAGCGCGTGAATCTGCACTCTGCAGGAAATCCGGACGCCCGTGTCCAGGCGTTTTCGGTAGGCGTAGTGGCCAAGGGCAGCCCTCTGGCACGTTCCTTTTACCCCGGCCTCCTCGAAGGCCTCACGTGCTGCAACCTCGTGAGCGCGTTTTCCTTTCATGGGCCAACCTTTCGGAATGACCCAGCGGCCCGTGTCGCGGCTCGTTATCAGAAGGATTTCGAGAGTATGGCCGGGAAAATGCCTGTAGCACAATGCCGCGTATTGCAGTCGCGGCGGACGGCGAAGCATCAGCTGCACGTCGGCAAAAACCCTGTGCAGCAAGGCCATGGTCTGAAATCTCCCTTGTTGCAATTGAACGTGCCATTTGCCTCAGACGGGAACGGCGAGGCAGGCAGTTTGGTTCCGTTGCCGCCAGCTGATCAGCGGGTGGCTCAGTCTCCGGTCGGGGCCGGCCGGAACCCCAGTCCAATCGACGAGTTTAAGAGGTAATCGCCTTATGAGGATTGTCCGATGACCGATCGCCTGACCATGCAAGATCCCCGAACGCAATATCCTGCACCGCCATTCGACCCACAGCCTCAATCGATGCCAGGTCTCGTTGGCAAGATGCATCCGAGGCCCGATCACGGTGAGCAGTCCTACAAAGGTTCAGGTCGCCTGAAAGGACGCAAGGCCCTGATCACCGGTGGAGACTCAGGGATCGGACGGGCTGCGGCAATAGCGTTCGCACGTGAAGGCGCTGATGTCGCCATTTCCTATCTCCCCGACGAGGAGCCGGATGCGAAAGAGGTTCTCGAATTGATCGAGGAGGAGGGACGAAAGTCCCTGGCGCTTCCTGGCGACATAAAGGAGGAGAGCTGGTGCCGCGAGTTGGTCGCGCGCACGCTTTCGGAGTTCGGCGGCATCGATATCCTCGTGATCAATGCTGCTCGTCAACAGTTTCGAAAAGACGTGTCGCTTGTGACGTCGGAGGATTTCGATGCCACGTTGAAGACCAATCTCTACGCGCTCCACTGGATCGCCCAGGCGGCCGAACCGCACCTGCCGCCCGGCGCCTCCGTCATCACCACCGCTTCCATCCAGGCGTATCAGCCGTCACCAATCCTCCTCGATTACGCCACAACCAAGGCCGGCATCGTCGCTTATACCAAGGCGCTCGCCAAGCAACTGATCGACAAAGGTGTGCGGGCCAACGTCGTCGCTCCTGGCCCCTTCTGGACGGTCCTGCAGCCGAGCGGCGGTCAGCCGGACGAGAAGGTCGAAAATTTCGGTAAGGACAGCGACTTCGGCCGGCCCGGTCAACCGGTCGAGCTGGCGCCGATCTTCGTGTTTCTCGCTTCGCAGGAAGCAAGCTTCATCAACGGCGAGGTCTATGGCGCCACCGGCGGAAAAGGCGTCGACTGATGCGAAAGCGGCCGGCGCAGATATGGAGGCGCCTACCGGTCCTCAACAGGATGTGAGGTCATGCCGATGACGAAAGACAGATTGTCGGTCTACAGGGACAAGCGCGATTTCCGCCAAACGCGGGAACCGAGTGGTGAACGAGGGGTCGCATCGTCAAATCAGCCGCGCTTCGTCATCCAGAAGCACGACGCGAGCCGACTGCACTATGATCTAAGGCTTGAACTGGACGGCGTCTTCAAGTCGTGGGCGGTTGCCAAGGGACCCTCTCTCGATCCGAATGACAAGCGCCTCGCGATCGAGGTCGAGGATCACCCGCTGGACTATGGCGACTTTGAAGGAACGATCCCGAAGGGCCAATACGGTGGCGGAACGGTGATGCTGTGGGATCGGGGTCATTGGGACTACGAAGGGGACGACAGCCCCGAGGAGGCCCTGGAGAAGGGTGATTTCAAATTCTCACTGGAGGGAAAGCGCCTGAAGGGCAGTTTCGTTCTCGTTCGGATGCGCAACGACCGACACGGCGGTAACCGGGCAAACTGGTTGCTGATCAAGCACCGTGACGATTTTTCGGTCAAGAGAAATGGCGCAAAACTACTGGAGGAGCACGCAACCTCCGTCGCTTCCGGCCGAAAGATGGAGGAGATCGCCAACGGCAAAGGACGCAAACCGAGCGCCTTCATGATGGCCAATGCTGCGGTCGAGGCGGACGCCGTCTGGGACAGTCGCCAAGGATTGGCGGCAGCCGAGCGCAACAAGAAGCCGCGCGCGCGGGTCAAGACGCCGGCGAAAGGCGCTATCCCCGAATTTATCGCACCGCAACTCTGCCAGACAGTCGAGCGTCCGCCGCCCGGCGACAAGTGGCTGCACGAGATCAAGTTCGATGGCTACCGCATCCAGCTGCGCGTGGCTGATGGCGTGGCGACGCTGAAAACACGAAAGGGGCTTGATTGGACGGCCAAATACTCCGAAATCGCCAAGGCCGCGTCTGACTTGCCCGACTGCATCATCGACGGCGAAATCTGCGCGCTCGATGAAAACGGTGCACCGGATTTCTCCGCCCTCCAGGCGGCACTGTCCGAGGCAAAGACCGGCAACCTCGTCTACTTCGCCTTCGACCTTTTGTTTGATGGCGATGAGGATTTGCGAGCGGACCAACTGGTCGATCGGAAGCAACGCCTTAAGACAGTGCTCGATGAACACGGGCAAAATCCTCGCCTCCGCTTTGTCGAGCATTTCGAGACGGGTGGAGATGCTGTGCTTCGCTCCGCCTGCAAGCTCTCCCTGGAGGGGATCGTATCGAAGCAGACGGACGCACCTTATCAGTCGGGGCGGGGAGAGACCTGGGTCAAATCCAAATGCCGGGCGGGCCACGAGGTGGTGATCGGCGGATACGCCAGGACCAACGGCCGCTTCCGGTCTCTGCTCGTCGGCGTCTACCGGGGAGATCATTTTGTGTATGTCGGTCGAGTTGGAACTGGATTTGGGGCAAGCAAGGTTTCGAGCCTGCTTCCCAAGCTGAAGGAAAAGGAAGTCGCGCGATCCCATTTCACGGGCATCGGCGCACCGAAGGGCGGCAATGATGTCGTCTGGCTGAAACCGGACCTGGTTGCGGAAATCGAGTTCGCCGGGTGGACGGCCGACGGGCTTGTGCGGCAGGCTGCGTTCAAGGGTCTTCGGGAAGACAAGCCCGCTGGGGAGGTGGAAGCAGAAAGACCGGCCCCGCCGCAAAGCACGCATACGCCCAGCCCAAAGCCGAAGTCCAAGGCGGTCCCGACCCGGAAAGGGCAGAAGGCAGAAATCTTGGGCCTCCTCCTTTCCAGCCCGGACAAGCCGCTTTGGCCGGACGCTGCAGATGGCCATCCTGTTACGAAGGAAGACCTTGCTCGATACCACGAGGCAGTTGGTTCCTGGCTCATTCCTCATGTTAGAGGCAGGCCCTGCTCCATCATCCGAGCCCCGGATGGAATTGCCGGGGAGACGTTCTTCCAGCGCCACGCCATGCCCGGCACCTCGAACCTTCTCGAGCTTGTCGAAGTCTTTGGTGACAAGAAGCCGTACCTTCAGATTGATCGCGTTGAAGGATTGATCGCGGTTGCACAGATTGGCGGCCTCGAACTTCATCCCTGGAACTGTGAGCCCGGCCATCCCGAAGTGCCCGGGCGCCTGGTCTTCGATCTCGACCCGGGACCCGATGTGCCATTTTCCGCGGTCGTTTCGGCGGCAAGGGAAATGCGCGACCGGCTCCATGATTTCGGGCTTGTCGGGTTCTGCAAGACGACGGGAGGCAAGGGGCTTCACGTCGTGACGCCACTTTCGGTTCGCAATCGCAAGTCGCCGACCTGGGCTGAGGCAAAGAGCTTTGCGCACGACGTCTGCGAGCAGATGGCTATGGACAGTCCGGACCTTTACCTGATCAAGATGTCGAAAAGCCTGCGAAAAGGGCGCATCTTTCTCGACTATCTACGCAACGATCGCATGGCGACGGCCGTTGCGCCATTGTCGCCGCGCGCAAGAGCAGGCGCCACGGTTTCGATGCCGTTGAACTGGACGCAGGTGAAGGCAGATCTCGACCCGACGCGTTTTACCGTCCGCACGGTGCCGGCGCTCATTGTAAAGAGCACTGCTTGGGAAGATTACGGCGCCAGCGAGAAGCCGCTGGAACAGGCAATCGAGAGACTCGGAAAGGCGCGGGCAGCCGCGTGATACCCGTGATGAAAGCCGAAGACGATATCAACACCAAGAACGTGGAGAACGTGCCGATTGGTGCATCGACCGATCTTCCACATGATCGGGTCACCGTCGAACGATTTCGCGAGACATTTCCGCGTGCGCGCTGGAGTGACCGCCTGAAGGCCTGGTTCGTGCCGGGTCGGACGGCCGAGCGCCGGATCAACCGCTGGCTTGCAAAGATCGAGGCCGAGCAGGACCATTTTGCCGACGACAAGGGGCGCGACGCCTTTGCGTTTGAGCCGATCGAAAGCCCATATCTTGTGGCCGGACCTTTGGCCCTGGAGATCCGCACGCCCTATTCCAAGTCTGTCGTCAACGACATCCGCGAAATACCGTTTGCGCGATGGGACCCCGATCGCCGTCTTTGGACGGTCCCCTACCGTGCGCTTTCTGAACTTCGGCAACGCTGGCGAGCGATCGAATCTGCAGCCAAACACAGCGAGCCGGAGGCAAGGAAAGAGCGGATGGAGGCGCGCAAAGGGACGAGAGAGGAGAAAGCATCAAAGGCGCGCGCCAGCGAAAGAAGACGCAAGCGGTATCCAATCCCCTTGGATGATCTGCCGCCGTTCGAAAGCGCGATCGCGACCCATTGGGGAGTGGTGTTCTTCAATGGCTCGGATGGGGAATTTGCGGATGGGCAGACGATCAACGCGTTCTATTTTCCGACCAGGGACGCTGAGGGTTATATCTGGGCCACGTGGCGCCCGGGGTCGCTCGAGGAACTGATTGCGACGTGGCCCGCGAAGGCGCCGCCCATGGCGGCCGAACTCAAGCGGGGGTGGTGGTTTCCGACGATCGAGGAATTGCGCGTCGCGCGTCGGGCGGCCCGCTCGAAACTCAACGCCAACAAGCGCAGAAGCGAAAAGAGCAGCGCCGGTGGATAGCCGGCAAGGGGCACTTGAGTGGTCCCAGCCGTTGCGGCCGATCACTCCTCGCGAGTTGGTCGGGTGCTAGTGCGGCAAATGGATTGCAACCGGGCATCCGTTCGACGGCGTGCGCCCTGGCGCCAAAACCCATGCTGTCATTTGCGCCTTCGCTTTTCGGCCGCGACCGATTTCTTGAGAGCGTCCATGATGCTGATGACATTGCTCGGTTCCGATGGCGCGCCCGAAGTTCCAGGCTTTGACTTTGCTGGCTTTTTCAAGCCCTTCTTCTTGGCAGCGATGATATCCGCCAAACGCTCCTGAACCGGATCGGCGACCATCTCAGCGCTCCAGTCCTTCGTCATCTTTTTGATCAGTCGCTGGACGAGTGGCATCATGTCCGGATCGGCCTTCTCGTTATTCGCCGCCGTCAAATACTGGTCTTCGTCGCGAACCTCGTCGCCATAGCGCAACGTCCAAAGCACGATGCCCTTGCCACGGGGTTCAAGCATGACAGCGCGCTCGCGACGCGAAATGACCAGCCGCGAAATTCCGACCATCTTCTGGGCCTCCATCGCATCGCGGATCACCGAAAAGGCCTCCTCTCCAACCGGTTCATTGGGAGAGAGGTAGTATGGGGTGTCAAGCCAGATCCACTCGATGCTGTCACGCGGCGTGAAGGTCGAGATATCGATGGTTTTGGTCGTGTCGAGCGCGACGTTCTCCAGTTCCTCGTCCTCGAGAATGACGTAGTCGTCTTCACCGCGCTGATATCCCTTGACCTCGTCTTCCTCCTTGATGTCCTTTCCGGTTATTGCGTCAACGAACTGGCTGACGACCCGGTTCTCGGTCTTGCGATTGAGCGTGTGAAACCGGATCCTCTCATTGTCTGTCGTCGCAGGCATCATCTGAACCGGGCAGGTCACAAGCGAGAGTTTCAGATAGCCTTTCCAATAGGGGCGAACGGCCATGGGGCAGTCTCCTCTTCAACTCGCGCGGCGCGACGGGTTGGCCCGCTTGCCCGTTGCAGACGCCTTTGTTGCCTTGCGCTTGGAGGCGCCGGTTTTGGCGTTGGCCGCCTTGCGCTTCGACTTCGGTGGCTTGGCCGAGGACAGATCAGCGCTTTCGCGCAGCGCCTTCAGCAAGTCACCCGGTTTGGATGCGGAAGGCGTCTCCTTCTTTGGAAGCGAGCGGCCCTCGCTTTTCGCCGTCACCAGTTCGGCAACGGCTGCCTCGTAGCGATCGTCGAAAGCGCTGGGGTCAAAGCTGCCCTTCTTGGTGCGGATGATGTGCTCAGCGAGTTCGAGCATTTCTCCCTTGATCTTGAGGTCGGGAAGCTCTTCGAACGCCTCGGTTGGGGACCGAACCTCATAGTCGAAATTCAAGGTCGCAGCGATCAGGCCCTTTCCGTGGGGACGGATAAGCACAGAGCGGATGCGGCGAAAGAGAACTGTCCTGGCGATTGCGGCAACCTTTGCCTTCGCCATGCCGTCGCGAAGCAGCGCAAAGGGCTCGCCACACATTTTGTCCGGTGCCAGGTAGTAGGGCTCGTCGAGATAGGTCGCATCGATCTGCGCGCAAGGGACGAAGGCCTCGATGTTGAGGGTCTTGTCACTCTCCGGGACTACTGCGGCAACGTCCTCGGGTTCAAGCACGACGTCGCGCCCACCCTCGACCTCGTAGCCCTTCACCTGGTCGTCCGCCTCGACGACATCTCCGGTTTCACTGTCCACGAACTGACGCTTTACCCGATTGCCCGTTTTTCGATTGAGCGTATGAAAGCTGACGCGTTCTGACGAAGAGGCTGCCGTATAAAGGGCGACCGGGCAGGTCACCTGGCCGAACTTGATGTAGCCTTTCCAGTTGGCTCTCGGAGAAACCATGACGACCTCCTGACCTGGTCTAATCGTTCAACACGGTCGGCTGGCAAACGTTCCATGTCAGGACTATGAAGCGGGCTCGGTAATCGGCGTGTTCGTCGGTGTGCAAAGAGTAGTCGGCCCCGCGTGGGGCCGAATTCCAGGTGGTCAGTCGATCGCTTAACGCAGGCTTTGCAAGCGAATACGCTCCTTCTCGACCTCGTCCACCGTGTAGGGATCGAGCGTCTCATCGAAGCGTGTCCAGCCCTGTTCGCCATAGGAGGCGCGGCGCTGTTCGGGATCAACCCAGCTGCCCCGGCGCAAAACAGCCTGAGCATCTGCGTAGAGATCGTCGTCGACACGGGCGGTGACGACGGCGCCGCCGCGGCGCACGCCCTCAGCATAGACATGGGCATGCTCTTCCGGAACGCCCGATTCCGTCATCGCGCCGATGATACCGCCGGTGGCACCACCCGCGACAGCCCCTGCTGCTGCACCTGCTGCGGTGGCGGCAAGCCAACCGGCTGCTACCACCGGACCGACACCCGGGATGGCCATGACGCCGAGGCCCGTCAGCAGCCCACCAACGCCACCGATTGCAGCGCCGACACCCGCGCCGGTGCCCGCACCCTCGGCGGCGTTGCTTTCGTTTGCGGTCCCATAGCGGTCGCCAACGTTATTGGAAACGATGCTGATATCGTCCGATGGCACGCCGCGATCTTCAAGGGCACTGACTGCCGCGCGGGCGTCGGCATAATCGTCGAAAAGTCCGGTAACGGTTTTCATAAGGGATCTCCTCGAGAAATTAGTTGGCAACGATGTTGCCCTGATAATCGAGCGCGACTGCAACCGACTTTCCGTCCTTCATCGCAGTGGCACGCCAGACGCCGGTCTCGTCGAGTTTCAACCCCGTGATCTCGCTATAGCCGGCCTTCCCAAGGCGATCCTTGGCCTGCTCCTCGGTAAAGCTGTTGGAGCCGGCAACCGGTGCTGTCGGGTTGGTTGTGTCAGGTGTGGCGACCGCCGGCGTATCGCCATCCGTAGTGGCGGGAGGGGTTGCGGTTTGAGCAAGCGCGCCGAGGGTCGACGCGCCGAGGAATACCGCGGCGAGCAGCAGATTTTTCATGATGTGGTTCCTTGTTCTCAGCCCAAGAAGGCAGTGATCAAACTCAGCTGGAGCGTATTGGTTCCGCGGTGTTTTCGGTGAAACGGGCGCCCGGAGCCGTCGTGACTGACCCTTTTGGGCGGTCACGTGTTGGAACCACTGCATGGCGCAGACCGTTTCATGTTCATGATTGGTGCACGTGAGCAACAGGAGCGGAAGCTGGTCGCAATCTTGCGAGCTTCGGCGAGACTGCACTTCCCCGATGCCGACCAGGCAGATGCTGAGGTTGAGCGCGTCTTGCTTCTCGCAATCAGAGAAACTGAAGCCGGTCGTCGGCGACCTGACAGGAAGCGATGGCTCCTTCGAATGATGGATGTCCCCTCGTGAGATGCGGATGCGTGGGGGGAGACAGGGAGGTAGCGGTTGGGCCGATCTGTCCGACTACTGTTTGGAGGTCGTGCCCTTCTGCATCAGCATCTTGCATTTCCTCGATCCGGGGCCGTCGCTCGTCATCATCCTGGTCGGAGCAAAAAACAGATCAGAGAGGCAGAAGAGCAGCAGTTTCGTCGTCGAGCGAAGGCAGGGATCGCGACAATGACTGCGATGACGGAAGCCATTTCATTTCACACTTCACGCGTTCCACGATCGGAGCTTCTTCGATTGGTGGTGGTTCCCAGCACCGCTGTGGCGCAGCGGATCTTTTCTCGGTTTGGGCGCGGTCGAATTCATCTGACCAGGCTCCTTCCGCTTTTGACGCCAGCCCCGCGTTTCATCCATTGTTCCGCGGGAATGGAGGTCACTCACCGGAACAAAGGGCGTCTGAGACTGTTTGGCCCCCTGTCGATCAGTGCACGAGGAATAATATGATGACCCAGGCTGAAACAACGCGCGATCATGAAGAGATAAGACGTTGGGTGGAGGCGCGGAAAGGGCGTCCCTCAAGGATCAAGGGCGCGGCTGAAGACGGCATTTTGCGCATCGATTTCGGCGATCGGGACGAACATCTGGAGCCGATCTCGTGGGAAGAGTTTTTTCGGATTTTCGACCACAATCGACTGTCATTTCTGTACCAGGACAAGACGGCCGAAGGCGGCTTGAGCCGATTCAACAAGTTTGTCGATCGGACCTAAATCGATGTTGCGACCTGAAACATATTCGGGGGAGTTTGACGCGCTATTCGGGCTTAACCTGCTGGGTGGGCGACGTGCCGTTGGCACTATCAGGCTGCTCGGTGCTCCTGTCCGTCAGTTCGACCGCTCCCCATGCAAGCAGGACTAGAGCCAGGCTCGCTGCCAGAACCATGAAAACGCGTGCGCCCATACCAGCCTGGCGGGTTTCTGTCGCAGCGAAAGTTGCCCTTTTGGCATCGTGCGTCGCAGATCGCGGGTTGCTGCGTATTCCGATGATGCCGGACGGCTATTCCAATCTGAAGCCGGACAGGTATTCCGATCGCATACCGGACACGATTCCGATTTGAAGCCGGACA
>NZ_JBNDIG010000003.1:0-416804 GCF_050434285.1 Ensifer sp. KUDG1 | reverse complement strand
AGATCTGATATTAGTGTCAGCACTAATGCTGGTTCTAATGCCAGAACATCGCCTAACTGGCTCGTTCAGCAAAATCCGTTCACCGGACGCTCACGAACAAGACAGGCCATGGCCGAAAGGCGCCAGAGCAGGCAACGGCCAAAGAACCGAGCGCCCCGCTAAGCCTGAGGGGGAGGCCACCCCAACGCGGTGGGAGAGCGTCCCTTCAATTCTCAACGGGAGGGAGCTTCGTTGACGGCAGGCCCGATCGAGCCGCGCAAATAGCGGGTCGCGCTCGGTATGCCCGTGATACTTGCTTGAGCGAAAAACAGGCCTGGCGGGTCGGGCCAGCTCGCGGGAGCGTGGCCTGACGCCGCCCGATCGGGCGGCGCTGTCGTTCATGCCGGTGATCCCGGTCAATCGTCGACGACGGACCACTTGTCGTCGGGATCGAAGCGGTCGATGAAGGGCACGATCGCTTCCGTGCTCGGCCCGAGGTCGCGCTCGTAGACGATGCCCTGCTGGTTGACGACGAAGGTCTTCACCCCCGTCTCCGCATAGGTGACCGGCCAGGCGATTAGCGCAAAACCGCCTATCATGTTGCCGTTGATCACATAGTCGTAGCGGCCGCCGGCGATGTTGTCGCCCTGCGAAGTCAGGATGCGGAAGCGGTAGCCGAAATAGCCTTCGCCGGCTTTTGCCTTTTCCAGGGCCGCCTCGTTGATCGAGTCTCCGACGGGGCTTTCACCGTCGCCCTGATCGGCAGGCCAATAGAGCCCGTCGGTCTGGCCGGGCGTGCTGATCAGCTTCTGGGCATATTCGAGGACACCATCGGAATCGCGATCCTCGGATGCGTATTCCTTCTGGGCATCGACATAGGCTTCGACGGTGTCGATCGCCTGCAGTTCGTTCTCACCGACGTGTCGGTTGACGATTTCTTCCAGGCCGACATAGGTATCGAAGGCCCATTTGCCATCTTCGCCCTTGGTAAGCGGGAACGGCAGCGGCCAAAGCCGGTCGCCGATCTGAAGGATCTTGCGGCCCTCCAGATCCCGAACGACGACATTGCGGGCCGCGCCTTCGCGAATGAGGGCAAAGGTGTCCTTGACGCCCTCGCTGTCTTTCAGCTTCTCGGCATTCAGCCCCAGCAGTTTCGCCAGGCCATCGAAGTCATTTGCGGCCAGTTTCGCCTTGAATTCCGCGACGGCTTTGTCCGGATCGTCGAAGGCCGGCGGGTCTTCCGCGGCGGCATAGGCATCCAGCCCACCCACCATCTGGTCCGCCGGCGGCTGATCAGCCGCCGGTCGATCCCCTGCAGGCTGATCGCCTGCAGCTTGATCACCTGCGGTTTTGTCGGCCGGCGGCTTGTCCTGCGAATAGGCGGAGCCGATCGGGGTTGCTGCCAGAACCAGCGCCATCGCTGATCCCAGGAGAAGGGAATTGAAGAGCTTTGTCATGGTCGTTCTCCTGTGATCCGGTCAACGCCTGCGGCCGCCGCCGCCCCGTCCGCCGCCCCCGCGGTGCATTTGCGGCCTGCCGCCGCCGCGGCTCATCTGCGGGCGTCCACCGCCACGCTGGCCACCGCCCAAGCTCTGGCCGCCGCGGCGTGACGAGGCCACCTCGCGCCGTCCGGAATTGACGTTGCCAAGACCCGACGGCCTTTGCCGGTTCTGCGCCTTGGCGGCCATCTTCTTCTTTCCGGAGGGACGGTTGACCTGCGAGGGCTTGTTGCCACCGGCACGGTTGATGTTCTGCCGCCCATCGCCGGGCCGCGCCTTGGCGATCGCCTGACCGCCACCGCCGCCGCCTGGGCGTGCGGCAGGTCTTTGCTGCGCCTTCAGGCCGTCGAGCGTGCTCTTGCGCACATCCCTGATCTGGCCGGCGCCGCCGCCGCCGGGCCGCGCGTTCGGCCGGTCGCGATTGATCTCGGCGGCGCGGTTGCGCAGGTTGTTGTTGCCGTTCGCCTTGATGTTGTTCTTGATGCTGTTTCGGTCGAAATGCTGAAGCTGGTCGCGATTGAAGTTGATCTTGCTGCGATCGACGTTCTTCCAGTCGACGTCGTTCCACTTCACCTTGCCGTTGATGTTGTTGAAGCAGTTGTTGCAGTCGATGTCCATGTCGCCGCCGTTCCAGCGGCCGCCCCAGACACCCCAATCATCCCAGTCGACGATCGCGGCGAAGGCCGCACCCGTTACCGCGCCGGCGAAGAAGGCCGCTCCGGGATACCAATAAGCGGGATAGGGCTCGTCATAGTAGCCGATCGGCGCCGGCGCATAGTTCGGCTCGTAGAGCATCTCCGGCGGATATTGTGGCACGTAGATCGTTTCCGGGTTGGCCGCCTGGATGACGACGTTGTCGCCCTCCTGGACCACTTTCACCTTGTCGTCGGACTTGATGATATTCTTGGCGACCGCCTCGTCACGCAATTGCTGGATGGCGATCAGCACGTCCTTCTGCTGATTGGCGATGGCGTCGCCGAAGGACTGTGTCCATTCGAGATCTTCGCTCATCATCTTGACGATCTGCGGATAGTTCAGCAGCGAAATGACGCTGCCGTCCCAGTCCTCCTTCGGCTTCATGTCGGGCTTCTTCTGACGGGCCTCAAGGAAGCGTTCCGCCTCGACGATCTGCAAAGGATAGAGTGCGGCGGCGGAAATGAGCGCCACCAACTCGTCCGGGTAGAGCGCGATGCGCGCCACCAGCACCTCGAGCTCGTCATCGCTGAGCGGCTCGGGTGCCGCCTGTTGTTCCTGGGCAGTCGGCGCGGCCGCCGTCTGCTGCGCAAGAACCGCCGTGACGGGTGTTGTTATCAAAACCGCTATTGCGCTGCCGAGCGCGATGATCGTCTTTTTGATCATCTATCCAGCCTCCCTCGTGTATTGGGCGGTGGCGCGGGCGCTTGTACTGGCGCGCGGGACAGCCCCCTGTCGACGCTTCTTGTCTTGCAATTTCAAGCTGATCGGGCCGCGATTGCTGACCACGGTCGTCATCAGTCACTGGAATCTCTAGAGGAGGCCGGCGGATCGGGAAGCCCGGCAGGCGTATTCTACTGTATGTTACTGCCCCACGGTTGCCGTGAGCGTGCCATCCACGTGACGGTAGAACGCTTGCTGTGCGCCGGGGAGCACAAGGTTGCGGGCGTCGGCGGTTTCGCGTGGAGGGGATGGGGCTAGCATGGACGAGGATCCTTCCCGATCGAATGTGATCCGCAACGGAACGAACGGGTCGCCTTCCATCGAGGCGAAGATCACGGATATCGCCAGGATCGGCATCGTCGGGCTTTTGGCCTATTGGTCCCTGACGCTGATCGCGCCCTTCGCGATCATCCTGATATGGGCGGCAATCCTCGCAGTGGCGCTCTTTCCAGCCTATGCCCGACTTGGGCGCCTACTCGGTTCGCGGCGCCTGGCGTCATTCCTGATCACGATGATATGCCTCGCCGTCATCGTCGCGCCACTGACTGCGATCGCCGTCAGTTTTGCCGAGGGGCTGCAGGCGTTGCTCGCCCGGCTTGCCGACGGTTCGCTGAGCGTGCCGGTCCCGCCGGAATATATCCGCACGTGGCCCGTCGTCGGCGAGCGCATTCATGCGGCATGGAGCATGGCATCGGGCAATATCGAAGCACTGCTGAGCAAGATCGAACCGGCGCTGATGCAGGCCGGGACCAAGGTTCTCGGCAAGGTCGCGAGCGTCGGCGCCGAGGTCTTGAGTTTCGTGGTCTCGGTGTTGATCGCAGGTTTCCTATTCGGTTCGGCGGAGCGGCTGGCGGAAATGGCGCAGCGTTTTGCCGGCAGGATCGGCGGTCAGCGCGGCATCGGTTTCCTCAAGCTTTCAACCGCGACGATCCGGAACGTGGCGCGCGGCGTCATCGGCGTCGCGCTGCTACAGGCCTTTCTGTGCGGGCTGGTGCTCAGCCTGTTCGACGTGCCGGCGCCCGGCGCAATCGCCTTCGTCGTGCTCGTGCTCTGCATCATCCAGATCGGCCCGGCGCTGGTGCTGCTGCCCGTTATGATCTGGGCCTGGTTCACAATGGATTTCGGTCCGGCGCTGTTGTTGACGATCCTGTTGATCCCGCTTTTCGTCATCGACAACGTGATGAAGCCGATCCTGGTGGCACGCGGGCTGTCGACGCCGACGCTGGTGATCCTGATTGGGGTGCTTGGCGGTACGCTGTCCTATGGCCTGATCGGTCTTTTTCTAGGGCCGATCGTGCTGAGTGTCGCGCACGACCTGTTGATGGTTTGGGCGCGATCCGACGCGGCGCCGGAGAAGGCGGCTGATCCCGCCGTCCGCGACGGCGAGCTTGAACCCGGCAATATCTGATCAGCGTATCGCGCTCGCGGTCCCTGCCTGCTGATACTCCGCCTCGGGCACGGAAACGCCGGCGGCGCGAAGGCCGTCGAACAGGCGGTGCTGATCCTCAGGCCGGTGCAATTGAGCGGCAATCGTCTGCCTGAGGTCACCGAGGAAAGCCGGTGCGTTGGCCTCGAACCACTTTCGCTCCTCCCGTGCCTGGTCCGCCTTGCCGAGCTTGCCGAGAACCGCAAGCAGGAGCACCCGGTCGGCAGGGCTGGCGTGCGGATTGGCAAGCCGCGCCCAGCGCTCGGCGGTGACATAATCGCCCGCGAAGTAGGCGCAACTTGCCAGCGCTCCCTCGAAAGCGCCTGTCTGGCCGAGATTGCGTTCGGTCGCGTCCGACAGGAGCTTGCAGCCCGCATCCCACTGTCCCGACTGCGCGAGCCGGAGGCCGTATGCGCCGGTAAGCTCGCTGTCGTTGGGATTGATGGCAAGCGCGCGGGCGCCGACGGCGAGGGCGGCATCGACCTCGCCGCGAGCGAAGAGGACGAGCATCTGCGCTTCGAGGGCACGAACGTCGAAGGGGGCGAGATCGACGGCGCGCGACGCCGCTTCGCCAGCCTGTTCCAGCAATCCTGGCGAGGCCGAGGGGTCGGCGCGGTTGCGCAGGACATCGACATAGCTCATCGACAGAAGCGCCCAAGCGGTCGCATAGGTCGGGAATTGCCGGGTCGCGCGCTGCAGGCAGTCTTCGGCGGCGCGGCGGGATTGCGGATCGGCGTCGCCGCGATGATCGTAATAGGTGAGGGTGCAGGCATAGGGCTTCCAACCTTCAGGAACCGAGTGCCTGAGTTCGGCCGCGCTTGCCTGAAAGACGGCGCCGTAGGGCTCTGCCACCGCGCTCGATACCGCCGCCGCGGTCCTTGCCTGCTGATCGATGATGTCGCCGGACTGCAGTCGTTCGTCGTAGGTATTTGCCCAGACGATCGCCCCGTCGGATCGCTGGACAAGCTTCACGACCAGCCGCAACCGTTCGCCCTCGAGCCTTACGCGTCCCTCGAGCGCATAGGCGTGATCGTCCGGTGTCTGCAGTCGGTCGTTGCCGGTAACCGGCACGATCTCCTTGAACCTGGCAAGGTAGCTGACGACTTCGTCCGTCAGTCCCTGCGCCATCATCGCCGATTGCCGGGTTCCCGAGAGATCCTCGAAAGGCGTGACGATCACCTTCGGGATATTGGGCCGATTGGTCGCGGTGCTTTCGTCACCGGAAAGCAGCAAGCCGGCCGATAGGCCGGCGATCCCACACACAAGCGCCGCAGCGCCAAGCAGGACGCGGCGGCGCTCATGCCAGCCGACCGGCACTGCTTCGGACGGTGGTGTTTCGCTTTCCATGATGGGTGCCGGCTGTTTTTCGGCCCGCCTTTCGAAGGTCGGGACATAAGCGCCCTTCGGCATGCGGATCACGATCGGGTCGCTGCGTCCGGCGACGAGGTAATAGCGTTCGAGCGCCCGTCGAATGCGGCCCGCCTCGATACGAACGGCGGGATCGGTCTGCGGGTCGAAGGAGGAATCCCGGCCGAAAACCTCAGTGGCAATGGAATAGGCCTTGATGCGGTCGCCACGCCCGGCGAGCGTTTCCCCAATGACGTAGGCCAGGAATTTACGGTCACGGTCCGGAGCGTCGAATTCGGCGCTCAGGCGAATGCGCTCAAGCTGTGCCAGAACTTCCGCGCGGCTGGGCGGAGATATGGTCGGTTCGACGCCGACGTCCTGCTGGTCCCCGATGGCCATCACGCGCCTCCATGGGCACAATGTGAGATTGTATCCGGCGGCAGTGTATTCTCCCGTATCCTACGCACCGGTTCGGTCGGAGCGCAACATTTATTCGCGCACCGAGCTTCACGTTCCCTGCCGAGGCTGCGGGGGGCGTGCGCTGGCGATGCCGAGGGGATGGGGCGCGGCTACGCCACTCCTCGCCCCGAGGTCATGACCGGCGCCGGACGGAAAGGCGGCAGCCAGCATTCCCGGTCCGCCGATGCCGGCTTGCCGTACGTTGATCGCCGATCGTGGCAAATGAAGCCGAAGAGGCTTCTAGGTTCGGACGCCGTTTCGAAGTGGGATGCGTGGTTTGTCGGTGGGCGTGCGGAACATGTCCGCAGGCGCCGGGCGTCCGACGTGGAAACCCTGCACGTGGTCGATCCGGAAGCGGCGCATCAGGGCCAGTTGCTCGTCGGTCTCCACGCCCTCGATCAGGATCTTGTGGCCGCGGTTGCGCACGAGCCCGATGATGTCCTGCAGCATCGCGCGGCCCTTCGGGGTGGCGCAATCGTGCAGGAACGACCGGTCAACCTTCACCGTGTCGAAATCGATCAGGCGCAGCCAGGAGAGGCCGGCGAAACCGGTCCCGAAATCGTCCAGCCAGATGCGGATGCCGAGCGTCTCCAGGTCGCTGATGCAGCGCAGGATGCCCGAATGCATCTCCATCTCGAGCCCTTCAGTGATCTCGAAGGCGAGGCGGCTGCCGGCAACCCCGGTCTCGCCGAGGATCGCTGCGACCGAGGTCGCAAAGCCCGGCGTCTTCAGCTGGATCGGCGAAACGTTGACGCTGACGAGCGGGATGTGGTTGTCGACCAGAAGCTCGCGGCAGACGGTCTTTATCGCCCAGCGGCCGAGATCGAGAATGGCGCCGGTCCGTTCTGCGACCGGGATGAAGAGGCTCGGCGGCACCGACGTGCCGTCCAGCATCGTCAGGCGCATCAGGGCCTCGACCGCATCGACCTCGCCGGTCGTCACGTTCGTGATCGGCTGGTAGACGAGGGATACCAGGTTCTGGTCGACGGCGATCTTCAGCAGCGCTGCGATGTTCTCGCTCTCGTCGCTGCTCTGCGGATCGTTCGGGTCGAACAGCTTCGAGCAGTTTCGCCCGCTCGCCTTGGCGGCGTAAAGCGCGCGGTCGGCCTCGTGGATGATCTTTTCGAGCTTGGCTCCGGTATGGTTGCGGGTGAAGGCGGCGCCGACGCTGACGGTGACGATGGACACGCCGTCGCGGCGCTGCTCGTGGATCAGCCCCATGTTCTCAACCGTGCGGCAGATGACCTCGGCAAGCTCGGCCGCCTGCTCGCGCGTATCCAGGGGGGCAAGGACGATGAACTCCTCGCCGCCGTAGCGGCCGATCGAGCCGTGATAGTCCCTGATCGCTTCGCCGAGCGCGTTGGCCACGAGAATGAGGCAGCGGTCGCCCTCCTGGTGGCCGTAGCAGTCGTTGTATTTCTTGAAGAAATCGACGTCGATCAGCATGGCGGTGAAGTTCTTGCCGAGCTTCTGCCAGTCGTTCCAGTAGTCGCGCAGCTGCTGGTCGATGGCGCGGCGGTTGTCGAGACCGGTCAGCGGATCGGTGTTGGACAACCGCAGAAGCGCCATGCCGCGCTCGGAAGCCTCGTTCTGCTGGATCTTCGCCTCGAAGGCGTTGAGAAAAACCTTGTAGCGCTCGCGGTTGAGCTTCCAGTTCACATAGGAGGTGAAGACGAAGCAGGAGACATAGAACGTCCCGAAGGCGATCAGGTAGGCCGGATCGTGTTCGGAGAAGAACGACAGCGCGATGAAAAATGTCACCAGTACGATGCTGGAGGCGACCACCGAGAGGCGGAACCGTAGGCTGAAGAAGAGATTGGCGCCCATCATGAAGATGGCGCCGAAGATCATGTAATAGGACATGCTGTTCGTATCGGCCGTCATCATCGCCGGGACGAGCCAGCCGATGTAGCCGAAGACGAGGGCTGCGGCGCAGGTGGCGTCTAGCCACTTGGTCTGGGCCTTCAGTCGAAACAGGATCTCGAAGGTCAGCAGCGAGCCGATGCCGACGAAGAGGCGCGAGACGATCGTGTAGAAGGCGACGTCGGGGACGAGCAGGATGTCCGGGATGAAGAAAAGCAGGTAGACGACGACGGCAACCCACAGCCCCTGCCGGGTCGAGGCGCGCCGACCAGCCTCGCCCTCCATGCGATAGAGGGTCTGAAGCTCAGCCAGGTGCGGCCTGTGCGGCTGCTTGTGTAGGTCGATGTCAACTACGTCGGCCAACGTGTGCTTCATGCACTGATCCATCGAGTTGCGTCACGGTCAACGGAAATCTGTCGTCGCTTTTCCATCAATGGACGTTGTTTCGGACACTCCCTGCGTGTTCACCGCGACCCATCTGCAACAAGGGCGGGAAACGCTGCGAGGCATGATAGGAGGTGTCCATTAAGTTTTGTTAAATTAATGGGTCAGGGCATCTGCGAATCGGTATCACCCAAAGGGGTGAGCTCCGAGTATTTACCTTATTATATACAAAAACTTGCATTCCGAGCCGTTATGCGCGCATCTTCGCGACTATTGTTAACAAAGCTTTAACGGATGGTCTCGCGTGCGCCAATTTCAGACTGTTTTCGACGGTCAGAGCCTCATTACTCCCAAGGCAATGGCTGATGAGTTCGTTTCGCCCCGCGGCGAACGACATGACGAACAGCTCTCGACCGCCAAGGCCGAGCTCGCATTGATTCTCAGGGTCGCTCAGGAACAATTCATTCAAGGGACGGATGCGTCGAAAATTATCGACCGGCTCGCTGCCTCCCTCCACCAGACCCGTGCCAAATACCACCCGAGCGTGTGGCAGGAGCTAATCCCGATTGCCCAGGATCACCCGGTTTCGGAGTACTTCCTGCAGGATCCGTTCACCCGGTGGTCGTTCGACAAGCCCAGGGGCTATTCGGGTGACGCGCAGTTGCTCGACTTCATCTACGGCCATGCGAGCGTTGCCGGCGAAATCGAGCGGGCGTCTCCGGTCGGTCGGGCGCTCTACGACTACACGAAGGACGCTTCGTCCTCGGTGGCGGTGCGCGAGCGCCGCGATATCCTCACGCGCCACGTCGACGAGATCGCGGCGAGCCGGGGTTCCGAGGCGGAGATCCTGACGATTGCCGCCGGTCATCTGCGGGAAGCCAACCGTTCGAAGGCTCTCGAGGAAGGCCGGATCAAGCGCTGGGTGGCGCTCGATCAGGATCCTCTCAGTGTCGGATCGATCAGCCGCGATTTCTCCGGCACGGCGATCGAAGCGGTCGACGGGTCCGTTCGCAGCCTGCTCGGCCGTGACCAGAAGCTCGGCACGTTCGACTTCATCTATGCGGCCGGTCTCTACGACTATCTGGCCGACAAGGTGGCCATCAAGCTGACGCATCGCTGCCTGCAGATGCTGAAGCCGAACGGCGTCTTCCTGTTTGCCAACTTCGCCCAGGACATTGGTGTCGACGGTTACATGGAGAGCTTCATGAACTGGGCCTTGCTGCTGCGTTCCGAAGCGGACATGTGGAACATCATCCACAAGAGTGCCGGGAAGTCCGCGATCGATGCGCGCGTCTTCTTCGGTGCCAACCGCAACATCGTCTACGGCGTCATCCAGAAGCATTCCTGAGATAACTTCGACGAACGGCCTCGGCTTGAAGCCGAAGCCGGCCGGAAACAAGAGACCGCGGCGTGCCGAAGGGCTGCCGCGGTCTCGCATTTTTCACGCGCTCAGTCTTGCGCGCGCAGAAAACGGCTCAGCAGGCGGCGTAACAACACGCTTTCCTCCTTCGGCTTGAAGCCGGGATCGACCGCGACCCTGCTGAAGATGCCGTCGATGATCGCGGCAATCCAGCGGGCAGCGCCCTCGGCGTCGAGGCTCCTGTCGATCTGGTTTCGGCTGGCGGCCTTGCGCAGGAGCGCCACGAGCGCCGACTGGAGTTCCGCGTCGTTCGTCGTTGCGAGCGTCCCGATGCGCTCGTCACGCATCGCCTCGGCGGCGATTTCGAGTGCGAGGCTCGAATAGGCAGGATCGCCCGCCAGTTCGAGAACGCTGTCCATGAAGCCCAGCAATGCGGCGAAGAGATCCTCCTCTTCACCCAGCTTTCGGAAAATCTCCGCCGTTTCTTGACGTTCTTCTTCCACGATCGCCGCGATGATGGTGTGCTTGGTCGGAAAATAATGGAAAAGATTTCCCGGGCTCATGCCTGCCTCGGCGCAGATCTCGGCCGTCGACGTGCCGTGAAAACCCTTGCGCGAAAAGCAGGCGATTGCCGCATCGAGAATCAGCCGACGCCTGGCCGCATGTTTTTCGGGGTCGATCTTGCGCATCGCCGGTCTCCTTGCATGCCGTTCAATTATTAGATCAGGCGCTCTAATTTCGGTGGGCAGCCGATCGGTGTCAAGGCCGGGCGCTTGCACGATCTCCGCCATCTTCCCGCAATGATCGTATGTGATCTGCCTTACAATTGTCGCGTTTGATGAATTCTATTGTTAGATTGAATGGTCTAATAAATTATCGACGCCCTTTGCCCGACCCGGGATCCGGTACCGCAGGCGCATCGCGCCGCCGGCCCCGCCAATGGAAAGCCAATGAAATGAGACGTACAGTTGAGTTGAACGTCGCTCTCGCAGCGTTGCTCGTGATTGCGGCGGCTGCTGGTCCGGCGCGCGCCTCGGGAGAGGCCGCAGCCTCCGTTCCCGCCCCGTCTGCCACCCGCACGGTCACGACGCTCGTTGCCGATAGCCGCCCGCAGCAATGGACACGCTCCTTTGCCGGCATCTTCGTCGCCCGCGAGGAGATTGCCGTCGGCACCACTTTGACCGACCAGCGCATTGCCAGTGTCGAGGTCGAGATCGGCGATCGGGTCGCTGCAGGCCAGGTGCTCGCCCGGCTGGAAACCGACATGCTGGAGAACCTGCTGCGCGAGGCCAAGGGCCGGGTCGCGCGCGCCGGCGCCGCGATGGCGCGGGAAGAAGAGACGGTTACCCAGGAACAGAGGAAACTCGCCCGCGCCCGGCAGTTGAGCCACCTTCAGGCCGCCACCACTCTCGAAGAGCGCGTCTCGGCGCTCGCCCTTGCCGAGCAGGCCGTCCAGGTGGCGCGAGCCGATTACGACCAGGCGGAAGCGCTCGAGGCCGAGGCGCGCCGGAAGCTCGATCGAGCCGTGATCGTGGCGCCTGCCGACGGGATCGTGTCGGAGCGGCTGGCGCGCGCCGGCGCGCTTGCGGGCTCGGAGCCGCTGCTCAAGCTCATTCGCGGCGGCGAAATCGAGTTTGCGGCCGAAGTGCCGGAAACCGAGCTGCCGTTGCTGGCGGTCGGCCAGACGGTGAAGGTCAAGCTTTCGGGGCGCAACGACTGGATCGAGGGGCACGTGCGGGTGATCAACCCGAAGATCGACCGCGAGACCCGGCTCGGCACCGCGCAGGTCACGCTGTCGACCGAGCGCCCGCCTTTCGCGGGCACGTTCGGCCGGGCGGAGATCGTCGTGGCCGAACGCAAGGCGATCATGGTCGACGATTCCGCCCTGCTGTTCGGTGCGCCGGACGGCGCCGTCTCGGTCTTCGTCGTCGATGGCGGCCAGGTTGTGCGCAAGCCGGTCAAGGCAGGCATGCGCCAGGGTGGCAAGGTGGAGATCACCTCGGGCCTTTCGACCGGCGAACGGGTCGTCCTTAAATCCGGGGCGTCGCTGCGCGAAGGCGAAGCGGTCGCAACGAAAGACGTCCAGCCGACGCAGACGAGCGACCAGCAATGACGAGCAACATTTCTGCCTGGGCGATCCGAAAGCCCGTTCCGACGATCGTTCTCTTCGTCGTGCTGACGCTGATCGGGATCGCCTCGTTTCTGCGGCTGCCGGTCAACGCCAATCCGAGCGTATCCTTCCCGATCGTGACGGTGACAATCACGCAGCCGAGCGCGCAGCCCGGCGAAATGGAAACGCAGGTGACGCGCCGCGTCGAAGGGGTCGCCTCCGGCCTCGTCGGGGTCAGTCACATCCGCTCGACCATTACCGACGGCGTCTCCACGACCACGGTCGAATTCAAGATCGGCACCGATCCGGACCGGGCGGCAAACGACGTGCGCGAGGCCGTGGCGCAGATCCGCGCCGACCTGCCGCAATCCATTCAGGAGCCGATCGTCTCGCGTCTCGACGTCGATGGCAGCGCCATCGTCTATTACGCCGTGCGGGCGCCGCACATGTCGGAAGTGGAGCTGTCCTGGTTCGTCGACGACACGATCACCAGCGAATTGCTGACGCTGCCCGGCGTGCAGAAGGTGCAGCGCCTCGGCGGCGTCAGCCGCGAAGTGCGGGTTTCGCTCAATCCCGAGCGGTTGCTGGCGCTTGGCGTGACGGCCGACCAGGTGAACACGGCACTCCGCGAAATCAACATCAACATCCCGAGCGGCCGCGGAGAAATCGGCGGGCGCGAGCAGTCGATCCGCACCGTCGGCAGTGCCGGCTCGGTGGACGAGCTCCGGCAGCTTTCGATCCCGCTTGCAGGCGGCCGCTGGCTGCAGCTCTCCGACATTGCGACGATCGAGGACACCTCGTCCGAGCCGCGCAGCTTTGCCCATTTCGATGGCGAGCCGATCGTCAGCTTCTCGGTTTCGCGCAGCAAGGGCGCGAGCGACACGGTCGTTGCCGAGCGCGTCATCGAGCGGCTGAAGGAGATCCAGGCGCGCACCCCCGGCGTCGAGATGACCGAACTGATCTCGCTCGTCGAGTATACGCAGGAGAGCTACGATGCGGCCGTCACGGCGCTGATCGAAGGCGCGCTTTTGACCATCGTCGTCGTCTTCGTGTTCCTGCGCAACTGGCGGGCGACGCTGATCTCGGCGCTTGCCATGCCGCTCTCGATCCTGCCGACCTTTGCGGTGATGGACCTGCTCGGCTTCACCCTCAACGGCATCAGCCTTCTCGCCCTGACGCTGGTCATCGGCATTCTCGTCGACGACGCGATCGTCGAGATCGAGAATATCGAGCGGCATGTCGACATGGGCAAGCGCCCGTTCATCGCCGCGATCGACGCGGCCGACGCGATCGGCCTTGCGATCGTCGCAACGACGCTGACGATCGTCGCCGTCTTCGCGCCGGTCAGCTTCATCGGTGGCGCGGTCGGGCAGTATTTCAAGCAGTTCGGCCTGACCGTCGCGATCGCCGTTCTGTTCTCGCTGCTGGTCGCACGCCTGCTGACGCCGCTGATGGCGGCCTATCTGCTGCGGCCGAAGCCCGGTCACGGCCATGCCGCCAAGCCGTCGCGCATCGCCGACGCCTATCGCAGCATGCTCGGCTGGACCCTCGATCACCGAAAGACCGCGCTTTCGATGGTCGCTTTGATCTTCGTCGGCTCGATCGCGCTTCTGACCATGCTGCCGACGGGTTTCATGCCGACGAGCGACAGCAACGTCTCGCAGCTCAAGATCACCCTGCCGCCCGGTACGAGGCTCCAGGAAACGGCGCGCATTTCCGACGATCTGGTGGCCAAGCTCAAGGAGCGCAAGGAAGTCGAGAACGTTCTGGCGACGACCGACAGTCTCAACGAGGTATCGCTGCGCATCAAGCTCAAGCCGCGCAAGGAGCGTGAACTCGACCGCAAGTCCTTCGAGCTGTCGTTGCGGCCCTTGCTGGCCGAGACGCCCGACATTCAGGCGACGTTCTCCTCGACCGAGGGCGCGAAGGACCTCTCCATCTACCTGACGGGCGACGACCCGGAAACGTTGATGGCGTCGGTGCGGCGCCTGGAAAACGAGATGCGTGCGCTCCCGGGTCTGGTCAGCGTGCGGTCGACCGAGCCGTTGCTTTCGCCCGAGCTTCTGGTCAAGCCGCGCTTCGACGAGGCGGCAAGGCTCGGCGTGTCGGTCACGTCGATCGGCACCGTCGCCCGCATCGCGACGATGGGCGACAGCGAGAGCAACTCCGCGCGCTTCAACCTCGGCAACCGCCAGGTGCCGATCCGGGTGATGCTCGACCGGTCGGCGCGCGGCGATTTCGACACGTTGCGCAATCTGCGGGTGGGCACGAATGCGGGTGCCCTGGTGCCGTTGACTTCGGTCGCCGACGTCTCCTTCGGCGCCGAGGAAAGCAGCGTCGAGCGTCTCGATCGCAAGCGGCTGATCTCCGTCGAAGCCAACCTCAACGGCATGACGCTCGGCACGGCCTTCGAGGCGATTTCGGCCTTGCCGGCCATGAAGGAGCTGCCGGCGGGCGTGTCGCAGGCGAATTACGGCGATGCGGAATACATGTCGGAGATGTTCCGCAACTTCGCCCTGGCGTTGCTTGCCGGCATCCTGATGGTCGTGGCGGTTCTGATCCTGCTCTTCAAGGATTTCCTGCAGCCGGTCACCATCCTGGTTGCCCTGCCGTTGTCGATCGGCGGCGCGGCGTTGGCTCTGATCCTGTTCGGCGCGGCACTCGACCTTTCGTCGATGATCGGGATCCTGATGCTGATGGGCATCGTCTGCAAGAACTCGATCCTGCTGGTCGACTATGCGATCGAGTGCCGCAACGAAGGTGCCGACCGGCGCACGGCGCTGCTGACGGCGGGCGTCACCCGCGCGCGGCCGATCATCATGACGACGATCGCCATGGTGGCGGGCATGGTTCCGGCAGTCATCGGCGTCGGCGCCGGTGCGGCCTTCCGCGCGCCGATGGCGGTTGCGGTGATCGGCGGCCTGATCACCTCGACGATGCTAAGCCTCGTCTTCGTGCCGGTGATGTTCACCGTGATGGACGACATCAACACCAAGATGGGCCGCTGGCTGAAGCGCTTCTCCTCGGTGACGGACGAGGACCATGCGGCGGATGCGGCCCGGATCGGCAAGGAGGGCGCATCCGGCGCGGCCGGGTAGCGCACCGCCTAATCGCGGCATAAGCATTGTCGAAGCGCGCTGCATGGGTCTCCGTGCAGCGCGCTTCGCGCATTCGGGCCCAGCGTTGTTTCTGAGTTCTAGTCGAAATAGTTGACGAGGCGCGTGTCGCCCACGGCGTGGACGCGGCAGTCGACATCGAAGATCGCCTGCAGCCGCGCGGGCACGATCATGTCTTGCGGCGGGCCCTCGAAGGCGAGGCGTCCGCCCTGCATGGCGACGATGCGGTCGGAATAGGCGGAGGCGAAATTGATGTCGTGCAGCACGACCACCACCGTCTTGGCGAAATCGTCGGCGAGGCGCCGCAACAGCTTCATCGTCTCGACCGCATGCTTGATGTCGAGATTGTTCAGCGGCTCGTCGAACAGCATGTAGTCGGTGTCCTGGCACAGTACCATGGCGATGAAGGCGCGCTGGCGCTGGCCGCCCGAGAGTTCGTCGAGAAAGCGGTTCTGGTAGGGTTCGAGCCCGAGATAGGCGATCGAGCGATCGATGTATTCCGCATCGGCCGCCGTCACCCGTCCCTTGGAATAGGGGTAGCGTCCGAAGGCGACGAGGTCGCGCACACTGAGGCGCGCGGTGATGTGGTTGTCCTGGCGCATGATCGACAGCCGTCGGGCAAGCACGTCGCCGGCGGCACGGCTGACGTCGAGGCCATCGACCAGCACCTTGCCCGTATCCATCGGCATCAGCCGGCTGACGATCGACAAAAGCGTCGACTTGCCGGCGCCGTTGGGGCCGATGATCGAGGTCAGGCCGCCCGTGGGCAGGGTCAGCGACACTCGATCGACGACCGCGGTGCCGCCATAGGATTTGGTTACCTCTTGGATCTCGATCATCGCGCGGAGCCTCGGACGAGCAGGAAGATGAAGACTAGGCCACCGAAGAATTCGATGACGATGCTGAGCGCCGTGTTGAAGGAAAACAGCCGCTCCAGGACGACCTGGCCGCCGACGAGCGTCGTGATCGCGATAAAGACGGCGACAGGCAGCACGAAGCGGTGGCTGGCGGTGGGCGTCAGCTGCCAGGCGAGACTTGCGACGAGCAGGCCGAAAAAGGTCACCGGCCCGACGAGCGCGGTGGAGACCGACACCAGAACGGCGATCAGCATCAGGAGAAGCGTCACGACACGCTGATGGTCGACGCCGAGCCCGATCGCCGCCTCGCGCCCCAGCGAGAGCACATCGAAGGTGGGCGACAGCCGCCATAGGACGAAGGTCACGCCGAGGGTGGCTGCGGCGGCAATGCCGAGCAGGCTGGCATCTATGCTGTTGAAACTCGCAAACAGCCGGTCCTGCAGCACGATGAAATCGTTGGGGTCGAGAACGCGCTGCAGGAAGGACGAGAGGCTGCGGAACAGGCCGCCGAGAATGACGCCGACCAGCATCAGGAGATGCAGGCTGCGGCTGCCGCCGGAAAAGAGGGCGCGGAAGAGAAGAAGCGACAGGCCGACCATCACGGTCGTTTCGAGCGTGAACTGCATCTGCGGGTTGATGCTTGCCGCGCCGGCGGCACCGAGGAAGAACACCATGACCGTCTGCAGCAGCGTGTACATGGCGTCGAAACCGATGATCGACGGCGTCAGGACGCGGTTGCCGGAAATCGTCTGGAACAGCACCGTCGATACGGCGATCGCGTAGGCGACCAGCACCATGCCGAGCAGCTTCGTGCCGCGGAAGGAGAGGATGAAGCTCCAGCTTCCCTTGGCGCCGATGGTCATGAAGGCGATCATCGACAACAGCGCGAGCGCGGCGGACGCAACAAGGACGGTCGACGGAGAGATCCGCTTGGCATCAGCCTGCATGGGACCGCCTCGATAGCAGGAGATGAAGGAAGACGAGGCTGCCGATCACGCCCATGACCGTGCCGACGGGGACCTCATAGGGCGCAATCACCATCCGTCCGACGATGTCGCAGGCGAGCACCAGCCCGGCGCCGGCGATGGCGATCACCGGCAATGTGCGCCTGAGATTGTCGCCGAGGATCAGGCTGACGATGTTGGGAACGACGAGGCCGAGGAACGGGATCATGCCGACGGTCGCAACCACCGTTGCCGTGACCAGGGAAACGATGGCAAGCCCGAGGGTGACCACCTTGTCGTAGTCGAGCCCGACATTGCGGGCGATCGCTTCGCCCATGCCGATGACGGTAAAGCGCGCGGCGGTGGCGTAGGCGACCAGCGTCAGCGCGAAACCGATCCACAGCAGCTCGTAGCGTCCACGCAGCACGACCGAGAAATCGCCGGACATCCAGGCGCCCATCGACTGCATCAGGTCGTAGCGATAGGCGATGAAGGTGGTGATGGCGTTGACGACGCCGCCGAGCATCAGACCGATCAGCGGCACCATCAGTGCCGAGCGCAACGGAACGCGCCGCAGGATCTGCAGGAACAGGGCGGTTCCGGCAAGCGCGGTCAGGGCGGCAAACGCCATCTTGCCGGCGACCGGAAGGTTCGGCGCAATCAGCATGGCCAAAAGCATTCCGAGTGCGGCGGATTCGGCAGTGCCGGCGGTCGACGGCTCGACGAAGCGGTTGCGCGCCAGCATCTGCATGATCGTGCCGGATACGGCGAGGCCGGCGCCTGCGAGCATCAGCGCCAGCGTGCGCGGCAGGCGGCTCTCGACCACCAGAAGCCAGCCGCGGCCGTCGTCGCTGGCCGCAAGACTGCCGACACCGGTAAAGACGCTGACGGCGGCAAGCAGCAGGACGACCGGGATGGCAAACAGGACCGCCCTCATGGTTCCGTCACGCTCCAGCTGCATTTCGTGGTGACCACCGCTCTCGTATCCCGTGGCTGCATTCTTTCCATCGACCGCCGCAACGGAACTCCTGAGGTTGTCGCCGCCAGGAGTGCTCGATCGAAGGCTCGCCTTACTCATATATATGATCGGCTTCGTCAAGTTTTGTGAGGTGAGAATGACGCGCACTGCGCGCATTGCCCTCCCCGCAAAATCGCGCTAGGGAGGAGGAGAAAACATGAGGTAAATAGTCATGAATATATCCCCCTTCTCTAATGGTCTGCGCAGCCTGCTCGTTGCGGCCGTGATGACGGCTGGCGGCGCATCGGTGGCGCTCGCCGAAACACTGAAGATCGAGCACAGCAGCGGCGTCAGCGAGGTGGAGAAAAACCCGAAGACGGTGCTGGTCTATGATTTCGGCATGCTGGAAACACTGGACATGCTCGGTATTCCCGTCGCTGGCGTTCCCGGGTCGGCCATCCCGCCGTCGCTCGAAAAATACAAGGCCGATAGCTATGCGAAGATCGGCACGCTGTTTGAGCCCGACTTCGAAGCCATCAACGCGGCAGAGCCCAACCTCGTCATCGTCGGCGGGCGGTCGCAGGCGAAATATGCTGAAGTCGCCAAACTGGCACCGACGATCGACCTGACCTCGGACGACAAGGATCTGATCGGTAGCGTCAAGAAGAATGCAGAGATCCTCGGCGAGATTTTCGGCAAAGAAGCCGAGATCAAGGCAAGCATCGCCAAGCTCGATTCCTCGATCGAGGCGCTGCGTGGGCTTGCTGGCGAAAGTGGAACGGGTCTCATCCTGCTGACGACCGGTGGAAAGATCAGCGCCTATGGCAAGGGATCGCGCTTCGGCGCGTTGCATGACGTCTTCGGGATCAAGCCGGCCGATCCCGAACTGCAGGTCGCGACCCACGGCCAGGCGGTTTCCTACGAATATATTCTCGAAACCAACCCCGACTGGATCTTCGTCGTCGATCGCGATGCGGCCATCGGCCAGCAGGCGCAGCCGGCAGCGGCTCTGCTCGACAACGAGATCGTGCGGCAGACGAAAGCCTGGAAGGACGGACATGTCGTCTATCTCGACTCCGCCAAGCTTTACCTCACGGCATCGGGCCTGAAGTCGCAGCAGGACATTGTCGATCAGCTGACGCAGGCGCTGAGCAAGAAGTGATTGCAACAACGACGCCGCATTGCGGCGTCGCTGTTTACCACCCGATTGCTGCGTTGCGTGCAGGCGTGTTTCAAAGCGCCGCTTTCGCGGTCGCCTGTCACAACTAGCCCATAGGGGAACTCTTTTCGTCGCCGGGCGGATTTCGGGACAAAGGGAAGCCAACACCAAATACCCTTAACTCTTACGGTATTTATCCGGTGTTGGCTCCTTTTGGAGGGATACATAATATCTTGATTTAGAGATTTTCGCTTTTTTGCTAAATTTATTTTAGTTTTTACTTTTTTTATATAATGTCCGCCCGGATTGGGCCCGAGCTATATGTTGACTTGCTTTACGCTTACTCGATGGAACGCGGACGCAACTCTCCGAAAGGCAGGGTTTCTTATTGGCTACAAGCGCTTGGTGGCGCTCGGCCGGACCCGTTTGATCTTCCGGAACGAAAGTCCAATTTGACTCCAAACGGCGCGACGCGGAAGATACCAATTCTAGTTAGTGGTTTGTAATTACTGACACTTTCCCGTCTAACCATCGGTGGCAAACCCTTGGCGAAGCGATGAAATCCCAAGCTTTTTCAGAGGCATCCATCCAGCGGTGCCCCGCCACTCTAGGCCGTTTGCGCCGGGATGCGGGCGATCGCCGGTAGTAAAGGAAGGGTGTCCTAGTCCGGACTAAGTATTCCTGCGTATTTCGGAGCGGAAGAGGGGATTAAGATCGGCCGTGCAGGCCTGCTTAACTAATCCTATTATCGCGTCTCACCGGCCGCGCCTTGGCAGAAATGCATAGGACATCGGCTCCCGCGGAGGTATCCTAGAGCCTTGTTTTTGAGGGCGTTCCGCGCCTTGGTAAACAGAACGTTTACAATATAACCCAAAGATGGTTCGATTTATAACGATTTAAGTGCCCTTCCGGCGCTTCTCTAATCCTTTTGGGCTGTTTCGTTGCGGAGATCTTTACGTTACATTAGCTATCGCGAATTTTATCGCGCAGGAAAAAACGTGACGCATAAGTGGTTCCGAATAAATTTTTTGAAAGTGGGGCGTGCCGACGGCCAGACCGGGGCACCCATAAAAATAAATGGAAAAATCCTAGGAGGGCGTAATGTATCCTGGAAGCTCCAAAGTGGGTGATTTTGAAGATAACAACAAGGCTTTGTCACAAAAGAAAAAAATCGTAATGCTCGCCAAGATCGATCTGTTCGCCGAATGCCTGATGCAGGCCGTCGGGTCTAGGTTTCAAGGGCACGATATCGTCAGCTTCTCCGATCCCGACAATCTGCTCGACGGCAATCTCGTCGATGTCACGCTGATCATGCTGTACCGGATGCCTCCCAAGTCCTTTCCGGCTATCTTGCGGACCATTCACGAGTTCCACCCGCGGGCATCGATCGGCCTGGTGGTGGAGAATGCCGAGGAACTCGATCCTTCGATTGCGGGCTTCGTCGAAGAGCGCCTCATCCATGGCGTCCTGCCGTTGAACCTCAATCTCGACGTCTGCCTTGCCGCCATCGATTTACTGATGAAGGGCGGCGAACATTTCCCGGCGGCTTTGCTGCGGCGGCTTTCTCCCGAGCCTTTCGCGGCAAACAGCCTCTACGGCCGGCGCGGGGAAGCCCCGGGCCAGACGGCTGTCTCGGGGACAGGGCGGCGCAAGCGCGATGCTGGCCCTGACGGTCTGACGACGCGTGAGGTCCAGATCCTCGATCTGATCTGCAAGGGCACGCAGAACAAGATCATCGCGGACCGGCTCGGGCTGTCGGAAAACACCGTCAAGGTTCACGTCCGCAACATCTACAAGAAGATGAACGTTCGCAACCGTACGGAAGCTGCGTCTCGCTACTTCACCAACGATGCGGCGACGGAGCGCAACGGCGACGTCATCCTGTCGCGTTGGAAGAACTAGGCGCGACGCAAGGCGGGCGTTTGTCCGCTTGAGGGTCTGGATGTCATCGAAGACATGCCAGGTTCCCTTCGGCCCCAGGTGAACTCTCCTGGGGCTGCTCTCAAAATCAAATGCTGCGTTGGAACCTGCCCGGCGAATGGCCGGGCGGTCTGGCTGCCGCATGTCTCCGCGACAGGTATGTGAAACCCCGAAGATCAAACCGTAATTTATCCTAGAACATACCGGTAAATATTTCGTTACTTTTGACCTGGATTGGTCGAAAAGTAATCAAATATGATTATGTCAATAGTAGTTTGTTGTAATTTTGGATTATTTACTGGAAATAAATTCCATACATATTGACTGAACGCCTCGTATTTGATAATTAGCTAATATTGAAATTGAAAAACTGAAAAATATTGATTGCCATTGAATAGTTTATTTTTTGTCGGGTTGTGCGTGTCATTGTAATAAAGAGAATATTTTTATTATCTATTGCGCTCGCATCCCGTCTCCAAATCACCAACGAAAATGGTGAGCTTAATAATTGGAGGTGCGCATGCGAAAGGTCGTCACGGGACCGCTGTCCGTGGTCGGACAGCGGGAGTTTCTTAAGAAGATCGCAGGAATACCGAAGAGAATACTAGTAACGGGTGGAAGCGGTTTTCTTGGATCTCATATTTGCGAAAGACTTCTTTCCCTGGGGCATACGGTCATCTGTCTTGACAACTTTTCGACCGGCCGGCGCGAAAATCTCTCTCATCTGGCGCAGGACCCCCATCTCCACATCATCGATCACGACGTTCGAAAGCCTTACCTGATCGATGCGGATGTCATCTTCAACTTTGCCTCTCCAGCATCCCCTCCGGACTATCAGGCCGACCCGGTCGGAACCCTGATGACGAACGTTCTCGGCGCGCTGCACGCGCTCGAAAACGCCAAGGCCACCGGCGCCACGGTTATCCAGTCCTCGACGTCGGAAGTCTATGGTGATCCGCTGACCAGTCCGCAGCGGGAAACCTATTTCGGCAACGTCAACACGATCGGTCCGCGGGCCTGCTATGACGAAGGCAAACGGTCGGCCGAGACGCTGTTCTTCGATTACCACCGGACCCACGGCGTGAAGATCAAGGTCGCGCGTATCTTCAACACCTATGGTCCGCGCATGCGCCCCGACGACGGGCGGGTAATATCCAACTTTGTCGTCCAGGCTCTCCGGGGCAACGATCTGACGATCTATGGCGACGGCTACCAGACCCGGTCCTTCTGCTATGTCGACGACCTGATCGACGGCTTCCTCCGCCTTTCGGTCTCGGCCGACCCGTGCACCGGGCCGATCAATCTCGGCAATCCCGGTGAGTTCACGGTTCTCGAGCTCGCGCAGATGGTGATTTCGATGACGGGCTCGCGCTCGCGCATCGTGCATCTGGCGGCAGCCACCGACGATCCCCGCCAGCGGCGGCCCGATATCACGCAGGCGCGTGGCGAGCTCGCATGGGAACCGAAAGTGATGCTGCGCGAAGGCCTCGAGCGCACTATCGCCCATTTCGACGAGCGCCTCAGTGCGGCCGACCGCGCAGTGGCCGGAGAGGCGGTATGACATGTCTCGCGTCGCACTGGTCACCGGCGGAGCCGGCTTCATAGGCAGCCACACCTGCAAGCGCCTGGCTGAGCAGGGCATCGTTCCCGTCGTCTACGACAATCTGTCGACGGGGCATCGGGCCAACGTGAAATGGGGCCCCCTCGTGGAGGGAGCGATCGAGGACAAGGAACGGCTGGCGGCGGCAATCCGGACCCATTCGCCCGAATGCCTCATTCATTTTGCAGCGTCCGCCTATGTCGGGGAATCGGTCGAGGATCCCGGAAAATATTACACCAACAATGTCGCTGGCAGCATCGCGCTTCTGGAAGCCTGCCGGGCGACCGGACTGGAACGTATCGTCTTTTCCAGCTCCTGCGCCACCTACGGCATCCCGCCGCAGCTGCCGATTACCGAGGACATGGTTCAGCTGCCGATCAATCCCTATGGCCGCACAAAGCTGATGATCGAACTGATGCTTGGCGACTATGCCCGCGCCTACGGCATCCGCTCGGTGGCGCTGCGCTACTTCAATGCGGCAGGCGCCGATCCGGAAGGGCAGCTGACCGAAAAGCACGATCCGGAAACGCATCTCATTCCCCGTGCGCTGATGGCGGCGGCCGGCCGCATCGACAGGCTCGACGTCTTCGGCGACGACTATGCGACACCGGATGGCACCTGCATCCGCGACTATATCCACGTGACCGATCTTGCCGATGCGCATGTGGTGTCCGTGAATTACCTACGCGACGGCGGCGAGGTGCTGCACGCCAATCTCGGTTCTGGCCACGGTACGTCGATCCGGCAGGTGCTGTCGGCCATCGACCGGGTGACCGGGCGGCCGGTGCCGGTGCAGATGCTGCCGCGCCGGCCCGGAGACCCGCCGGTTCTCTATGCCGACACGAACTGGGCGCGCCAGAGGCTGGGCTTCAGCCCGCAGCTGTCGGACATCGACACGATCATCGCGACCGCCGCGCCGAGCTTCGGCCTGGAGGTGCGCTCATGAGCTGGTCGCCGGCAACTGCGAAACCGAATGAGACCGTCGCCCTCGAGAAGAGCCGGAAGGCGGCTTTCGCGCCGACCGCCCTGTTTTCGGGCCGGCTGCAACTGCTCCATCTCCTCGGCATTGCCGCATGGTTTGGCGCCCTCCTGTATTTCTGGCAGTGGTGGCTTGATCCCGCCCACGTCGTCGACTGGCCGTCCTATGTGCTGATCACGGTCGTCGTCGGGTGGATCACCCTGCTGCCGGTCTATTTCATCGTGATCTTTTCCGGCGCGAAGGTGATGGCGGCAACCGCCGCCCCGGTGCCGCGGGGGCGGGTTGCGATGGTGGTGACCAAGGCGCCTTCGGAACCCTTTTCCGTGGTGCGCAAGACGCTGCTCGCCATGCTCGACCAGACCGGCTGCGAATTCGACGTATGGCTCGCCGACGAAGATCCGTCGCCGGATACGATCGCCTGGTGCGCGGCGCGCGGGGTGCTGATCTCGACGCGAAAGGGTGTCGCGGACTACCACCGCTCCTCCTGGCCGCGCCGGACCCGCTGCAAGGAGGGAAACCTCGCCTATTTCTACGATCACTATGGCTACGAGCGCTATGATTTCGTCGCCCAGTTCGATGCCGACCATGTGCCGGAGACGACCTATCTCGTCGAGGTGCTGCGTCCGTTCAACGACCCGTCGGTCGGCTATGTCTCAGCGCCGAGCATTTGCGACGCCAATGCCGCCATCAGCTGGGCGGCGCGCGGGCGGCTCCATGCGGAAGCCAGCATGCACGGCTCGCTGCAGGCCGGCTACAACAACGGCTGGGCGCCGCTGTGCATCGGCTCGCACTATGCCGTGCGGACCAAGGCGCTGAAGCAGATCGGCGGACTGGGGCCCGAACTTGCCGAAGACCATTCGACGACGCTGATTATGAATGCCCATGGCTGGCGCGGCGTGCATGCGCTGAACGCGATCGCCCACGGCGACGGACCGGCCAACTTCGCCGATCTGGTGGTCCAGGAGTTCCAATGGTCGCGAAGCCTCGTCACGATCCTGTTGAAATACTCGCCTGTCTACGTGCCGAAGCTGTCGCCGCGGCTGAAGTTCCAGTTCCTGTTCTCGCAGCTCTGGTATCCGCTGTTTTCGTCCTTCATGGCGCTGATGTTCCTGATGCCGATCGTGGCGCTCGCCGCCGGGCGAACCTTCGTCGCCGTCACCTATCCGGACTTCCTGCTGCACTTTGTGCCGCTCTCGCTGGTCTTGATCGCGCTTGCCTATTTCTGGCGCTCGACGGGCACGTTCCGGCCCTATGACGCGCGCGTCCTGAGTTGGGAAGGCACGCTGTTCCTGTTTGCGCGCTGGCCCTGGTCGCTGCTCGGTTGCCTTGCGGCAGTGCGCGATCACCTGACCGGCAACTTCGTCGACTTCCGCATCACGCCGAAGGGCGGCGGTGCCGCTGGGCCCTTGCCGCTACGGGTGCTGATGCCCTATCTCGTGCTCGCCCTGGCGTCGGCACTGGTTGCCTGGGGCATCTCCGATGCCGGCACGGCACGCGGGTTTTACGTCTTTGCCGGCATCAATGCGCTGATCTATGCGGGGCTGGTCGCGGTAATCCTCATTTGCCATGCACGTGAAAACCGGCTGGGCCTGATCCCGCGCTCGACGATGACGGCGGCGACGGCCGGGTGCCTGGTGCTGGTCTCGGTGCTCTCTGCCCAATCGGCCGTGCGCCACGGGGCCGAGGCCACGCAGGCGTTGTCACACGGCCTGCAATTCGTGAGCTTCACCGAAACGAGATACACGGTTGCTGGTGCCGGCAGCGGCACCAATCTCAAAACCGTTCGCTTCCGCCTGAAATGGAGAGGGTTTTCACAGCCCTCCGACGGGCCCGCGCGCGGCGAAATCAGTGCATCGAATGTCAGCCAACCAAGGAACAGGGAAACGATAACGACCAGGAAGGTCGGTCGGTTTCATGTGCCGTCATGACGACGGCAAGCAGTCGAGTGTGTGTGGTCTCCAATGCGAGGAGAAATGCAATGAAAGGGTCGTTGAAAGTTGTAGCTCTTCCGCTGCTGGTGCCTTTGGCAGCGGCCGCGGCTTATTTCGGCGCCGAGCCGGTCAAGGCGAAGATGGAAGTCAAGCCGACACCGCTCAGCGCCTATGAGGTCTATTCGCTCTACCGCAACAAGACCTGGGAATGGTCGACGGGCGGTGCCCGGTTCGAAGCCCATGGGCGCAAGCTCGTCGCGTTCGTCGACAAGGGCAAGGGCGATCGCTCCTTTGCCGAAGGCAACTGGTATGTCAGCGACCTCGGCATGATGTGCATGCAGGCCACCTGGACGACGTCGGCCAATGCCGGCAACGCCCGCAGCTGCTTCGGTCACGCCCGGATCGGCGACACGGTCTATCAACGCAAGGTGCCCAATGGGAAGTGGTACGTCTTCAGCCATGCCAAGCCCCGCGCCGGTGACGAGTACAAGCGCTTCGTCGCCCACGACAACATCACGGCCAAGGCACTCCGGCTGAAGGAACAGTTCCTGGCCAAGAAATAGACGTTCTGCCGCAGGAGGATGAAATGAAACGCAAATTGGCATTCGCGCTATGCACGGCTCTGGCTCTCCAGTTGGATCTCAGTGCAAGCTTGGTATCCGCGTTGGCGCAGGAACAAGCCAATCCTGCGACCAGTGCAGAACAGACGATGAGCGATAAACGTCCGGTCATTCACCCGGGCGGAACGAAATTCGGCGCCTATGACCCCCACGGTGATTTCGGCGAACAGAACGATGTCTCGACCGAGGCCCTGTTCCTGCCCTGGGAAGACGTGGACCTCGCCTCCCTGCAGGCCGCCGACGAATACGCGCTCCAGCGCAACCGCAACCTGCTGATCACCATCGAGCCCTGGTCCTGGTCGCTCGACTGGAAACTGACGCCGACGCAGCTGCGCGACCGCATGCTCAGAGGCGAGTATGACGCCAACATGGAAGCGATCGCCAACACGATCGCCGAGCTGAAGAGCCCGGTCATCGTGCGCTGGGGCCAGGAAATGGAAGATACCTCCGGGCGCTTCTCCTGGGCCGGCTGGGAGCCTCAGGACTGGATCAAGGCCTACCGGCACGCGATGGACATCGTGCGGGCGAAGGCGCCAAAGGCGCAGATCATGTGGTCGCCCAAGGGGCTGCCGAACCTCGTCGACTACTACCCGGGCGATGACTACGTCGATCTCGTTGGCCTCTCGGTCTTCGGGCTCGAGCCGTTCGACAAGATCGAATACGGCGCGCCGAAAACCTTCACCGAGGCGCTGAAACCCGGCTACGACCTGGTCTCCAAATACAACAAGCCGATCTGGGTGGCGGAGCTCGGATGGGAAGGCAGCCAGGCCTATATGCAGCCCTGGATGAACGCCGCAACGCAAGCGGATGCGCAGTTCCCCAATCTCGCCGAGGTCGTCTACTTCAACGACCGCGACGTCATCGATTGGCCGCACGACCTTGGCCGGCCGAACTGGCGGGTGGTCAACGACGCCACGAACTGAGGCTCTCGCCGATGCGTGCCCCTTTGGGGGTACGTTGGGTGCGGACGTTTGGGGGGCGCTGACGTGGCTGCCTTGCAGCAGCCGCAAGGTCTCCAAAGTAAAAAGCCCCTCGCTTGAGGCGAGAGGCTGTAGTGGTCGGGTCCTGCCGTCCGGCCGATGTCGGCCCCTTGCTTATTCGGCTGCCTGCGGTCCCAGTTCGCCGCGACGGATCTGGTCGGCTTCGATCGATTCGAACAGAGCGCGGAAGTTGCCCTCGCCAAAACCTTCGTCACCCTTGCGCTGGATGAACTCGAAGAAGATCGGGCCGATCACGGTTTTCGAGAAGATCTGTAAGAGGATCTTCGTCATGCCACCGTTCACGACGCCTTCGCCGTCGATCAGGATGCCGTGTTTCTTCATGCGCTCGATCGGCTCGTCATGGCCGTGCACGCGGTCATGCGACATGTCGTAGTAGGTGTCCGGCGGGCCGGGCATGAACTTCAAGCCGTTGTCCGACAGCTTGTCGGTGGCGTCGTAGATGCCTTCCGTGCCGACCGCGATGTGCTGGATGCCTTCGCCCTTGTACTTGCGCAGATATTCCTCGATCTGGCTCGTATCGTCCTTGGATTCGTTCAAGGGGATACGGATCTTGCCGCAGGGCGAGGTGATCGCACGGCTGACGAGGCCGGTGATGCGGCCGTCGATGTCGAAGAAGTGGATCTGGGTGAAGTTGAAGAGTTCGCGGTAGAACGCCCACCACTTGTCCATGTTGCCGCGATAGACGTTGTGGGTCAGGTGGTCGAGATAATAGAAGCCGACGCCCTCAGGCTTCGGGTTGCGCTCGCCGGTCCACTCGAATTCGGCCTCGTAGGCTGAGCCCTTGGCGCCGTAGGTCTCGACGAAATAGAGCAGCGAACCGCCGATGCCGACGATCGCCGGGACATCGAGACACTTGTCCGTGCCTTCATAGGGGATCGCGCCCTTCGAGACTGCATGGTCGAAGGCGTGCTTGGCGTCGACGACGCGCCAAGCCATCGACGGCGCGCAGGGGCCGTGCTCGTCAACGAAGCGCATGGCGTGGGAACCGGGTTCGGCGTTCAGGATGTAGTTGATGTCGCCCTGGCGCCAGACGGTAATGTTCTTGCTTTTGTGCTTGGCGACCGGGCTGTAGCCCATGCGCGTAAAGAGCTCGGCCAGCTTTTCCGGTTCCGGATGGGCGAATTCGACGAACTCGAAGCCGTCGGTGCCGGCGGGGTTGTCAGCGGTAATCGTTGCCGGCGGGGCGTCATGCGGGAAGGGGCCCATCGGAAGTCTCCTCTTGTTCTTCCAAACTTTGCTGGAGTATGACGCAATTCCCATGCATGATGCTTGTATTCTTGCGCGGTTTAGACCGGATGGCGCACGAAACATGCGAAATACTCAATTAGGATGCACGAATGGAGCAGCTTGACGGGTTCGATCTCAAGATCCTCAGCGAATTGCAGCGCGACGGGCATTTGACCAACAATGAGCTGTCCGAGCGCATCGCACTTTCGCCGTCGCAATGCTCGCGCCGGCGCACCCGGCTTGAAGCGGAAGGCTACATCACCGGCTACCAGGCGCAGATCGACCGGCAGAAGCTCGGGCTCGACCTGATGGTGGTGATCTCTGTCACACTCGCCACCCACAATCGCGACAATGCCAAGCGTTTCGGCAAGCTCATTTCAGGGCTGCCCGAGGTGCTGGAGGCCTACGCGCTCACGGGCGAGATGGACTACCACATGCGGGTGGTGACGCCGGATCTCGCGGGCCTGTCGCGCTTCGTCAACGACGTGCTTCTGCCGCATGACAGCGTGCAGCATGTGAAGACGTCGATCGTGCTCGAAACCTTGAAGAGCTTCGAGGGCGTGCCGATCCCGGAGCGGATGAAGGGCTGAAGCCTCAGGCAGACGGCGGAGGTTCGAACCTGCCGATGGCGCGCTCTACCGCTTCCAGCCCGATAGCGAGCGCCTGCATGCCGGTCGCACCGATCAGCGTATCGAGTTCCGCCTGATAGCGGGCGGCAAGTTCCGTCAGTTCGCCATAGGCCCGGATGCCCGTCTTCGTCAGTTCCAGGTGCTCGATGCGGCGGTCGTTCTCGTCTTCGCGCCGTGTCAGCCAGCGGCGCTTTTCGAGCAAGGCGACGGCGCGGCTGACCTTCGTCTTGTGCATGGCCGAGTGGGTGCCGACTTCGGTGGCGGTCATCGCGCGGCCGGTGCTGCCGAGGGCTGCGAGCGTGCGCCATTCCGGGCGGGTGAGCTGGTAGCGCGCCTTGTACTGGGCGGCAAAGCGCAGCGCGACGAACTCGGCGGCGCGGTTCAGGCGATAGGGCAGGAAGGTATTGAGTTCGAAGCCATCGGCGGCCATCGCGCATCCTTGATAGTTACAAAATCGATAGTTACGATTGCAACTAATATGCCGAAGGCCACGCCTGCGTCCACCCTGGGAAACGGTCGTCGTCGCGGTATTTGGGATTGCGCCGGACCTTTCAAGGTCGCTTCGCGAAGCCGAAGCAGGGCGCCCAAGAGGAGGAGGATCGACGATGCTGGACAAGGCAGGAAAACAGGCCGAGGCACAGGTGAAGGCCAACGAAGCGCTCAACTACATGCCCGGCTTCGGCAATGATTTCGAGACCGAGAGCCTGCCCGGCGCGCTGCCGCAGGGTCAGAACAGCCCGCAGAAATGCGCCTATGGCCTCTATGCCGAGCAGCTCTCGGGCTCGCCCTTTACCGCGCCTCGCGGCACCAACGAGCGCTCGTGGCTCTATCGCATCCGCCCGAGCGTCCGCCACACCGGCCGCTTCAGCAAGATCGACTATCCGCACTGGAAGACGGCACCGCATGTCGCCGACCATTCGCTGGCGCTCGGCCAGTTGCGCTGGAACCCGCTTCCGGCGCCGACGGAAAAGCTGAATTTCCTTCAGGGCATCCGCACGATGACGACGGCGGGTGATGCGCCGACGCATTCGGGCATGGCGGCGCATGCCTATGCCTTCAACGACGACATGGTCGACGACTATTTCTTCGATGCCGACGGCGAGCTGCTGATCGTTCCGGAAATGGGCGCGATCCAGGTCTTTACCGAGCTCGGCAAGATGGACGTCGAACCATCCGAGATCTGCATTGTGCCGCGCGGCACCATGTTCAAGGTCACACGGCTTGGCGAAGAGAAGGTCTGGCGCGGCTATATCTGCGAGAATTACGGTGCCAAGTTCACGCTGCCCGACCGCGGCCCGATCGGCGCCAATTGCCTCGCCAACCCGCGCGATTTCAAGACGCCGGTCGCCGCCTTCGAAGAGAAGGAGACGCCTTGCCGCGTGCATGTGAAGTGGTGCGGTGGCTTCCACGTGACCGAGATAGGCCACTCGCCGCTCGATGTCGTCGCCTGGCACGGCAATTACGCGCCCTACAAGTACGACCTCAAGACCTATTCGCCTGTTGGCGCGATCCTGTTTGACCATCCGGACCCGTCGATCTTCACGGTGCTGACCGCGCCCTCGGGCGAAGAGGGCACGGCGAACATCGATTTCGTCATCTTCCCGCCGCGCTGGATGGTGGCCGAGCACACCTTCCGGCCGCCCTGGTACCACCGCAACATCATGAGCGAATTCATGGGGCTGATCTACGGCCGCTACGACGCCAAGGAAGAGGGCTTCGTGCCCGGCGGCATGAGCCTGCACAACATGATGCTGGCGCACGGTCCGGATGCCTCGGGCTACGACAAAGCGACGAATAGCGAGTTGAAACCGGTGAAGCTCGACCATACGATGGCCTTCATGTTCGAGACCCGCTTCCCGCAGCAGCTGACCCGCTACGCCGCCGAACTGGAGACGTTGCAGGACAACTACATCGACTGCTGGACGGATCTCAAGAAGCGGTTCAACGGGACGCCGGAAGGCGATTGGTCTTGAGTTCACGCCTGGTTTTGCTCGGCAGCAAGGGTGGTCCGGCGATCCGGCCGGGCGGCCCGTGGCCGACCTCGTCGCTGCTTGAAATCGGCGGCCGGACTGTCGTCGTCGATTGCGGCCTCGGCGTCACCCGAGGTTTGACCGATGCCGGTGTCACACTGAAGACGCTGGACCTGATCGTCATTACCCACCTGCATTCGGATCATGTGCTGGAACTTGGCCCGCTCATTCACACGGCCTGGACCGCCGGGTTATCACAGCCGGTGCGGGTCTTCGGACCTGCAGGCACCCACGCCTATTGGCACGGTTTCCTGCAGTCGATGGCCTTCGACATCGACATCCGCATCGTCGACGAAGGCCGGCCGGACCTGCGCGCACTGGTCGAGGTCATCGAGTTCGCCGAAGGCGAAATCTTCTCCGAGAACGGCCTGACGCTTTCGGCGCTGCGCGTCGATCATCCGCCGGTGACTGACTGTTTTGCGCTCCGCTTCGACCATGCGGAAGGCTCGGTCGTATTTTCGTCCGATACCGCCTATTTCCCGCCGCTTGCCGATTTCGCCAAAGGGGCCGACATTCTCGTGCACGAGGCGATGCTTGCCGAAGGCGTCGACCGGTTGGTGGCGCGCACCGGCAATGGCGCGCGGCTGAGAGAGCATCTGCTGGCAAGCCACAGTTTCGCCGGAGAGGCGGCAGCGATCGCAACCGCCGCCGGCGTCGGGCGGCTGGTGCTGCATCATCTGATCCCGGCCGACGATCCGGAAATTACGGAAAACCATTGGACTACGGCGGCTCGCAAAAACTGGGCGGGCGCCTTGACGATCGCCACCGACGGCCTTGTTGTGAAGATAACGGACGATTCGTCCGTCTAAGCGCGGTTTCGTCCGAAATTGCGTGAACAATGAAAAGATTGAGAGGGAGGACTGCATGAAACTGGCGACACTCAAGGACAGTACGCGCGACGGAAAGCTCGTGGTCGTCTCTCGCGATCTCACCCGCTGCTCGGAAGTCGGGCACATCGCCCGCTCGTTGCAGGCAGCGCTCGACGATTGGGCGCATGCCGGTCCGCGGCTTGCGCGTGTGGCTGAAGGGATCGAGACCGGCTCGCAGCCGACGATCCGCTTCCACGAACATGATGCACTGTCGCCGTTGCCGCGGGCTTACCAATGGGCCGATGGCTCGGCCTACGTCAACCACGTCGAGCTGGTGCGCAAGGCCCGCAATGCCGAGATGCCGGCAAGCTTCTGGACCGATCCCTTGATGTACCAGGGCGGGTCCGACAGCTTCATCGCGCCGCGTGATTCGATCCCGCTTGCCGACGAAAGCTTCGGCGTCGACATGGAGGGCGAAGTCGCCGTCGTCGTCGATGACGTGCCGATGGGCGCCACCATCGACGAGGCTAGGTCGGCGATCCGTCTCGTCATGCTCGTCAACGACGTGTCGCTGCGCGGCCTCATCCCCGCCGAGCTTGCCAAGGGCTTCGGCTTCTTCCAGTCGAAACCGTCATCGGCCTTCTCGCCGGTTGCCGTTTCGCCGGATGAGCTGGGTGACGCGTGGGATGGCGGCAAGCTGCATCTGCCGCTCAACGTCGATCTCAACGGCAAGCCCTTCGGCCGCGCGAACGCCGGCATCGATATGACCTTCGATTTCGCCCAACTGATCGCACATGCTGCCAAAACCCGGCCGCTCGTGGCCGGCACGATCATCGGCTCGGGCACAGTTTCCAACAAGCTCGACGGCGGGCCGGGCAAGCCAGTTGCCGAAGGTGGCGCCGGTTATTCCTGCATCGCGGAAGTCCGGATGATCGAGACGATCGCCGGCGGCGCGCCGAAGACGCAGTTCCTCCGGGTCGGCGATGTCGTGCGCATCGAGATGAAGGACAAGACCGGTCATTCGATCTTCGGCGCGATCGAGCAGACCGTCGAAGCCTACACCAAGGCCTGACGGCAGACCTGTAAGAACAAGAAAACGGGCAAAGGCATGAGCGAGACCGTCCTTTACGATTACTGGCGTTCGTCGGCGAGCTATCGGGTGCGCATCGCGCTCAACAGCCTCGGCGAAAGCTATCGTTCGGCGCCGGTCGACCTGCTTGCCAAGGCACACAAGGCGCCGGAGCATCTGGCCCGTAACCCGCAAGGGCTGGTGCCTGTGCTTGAGATCGATGGCGAGCGCTTCACGCAATCGCTCGCCATCATCGAATATCTCTCGGAGACGCGGGCCGATTCCAGCTTCCTGCCATCCGACGCCGTAGGACGGCAGCGGGTGCGCATGCTGTCCTACGCGATCGCCATGGACATCCACCCCGTCTGCAATCTCAGCGTCGTGTCCCACGTCATGGCCAATGCCGAGGATGGCGAGGCGGCGCGGCGGAACTGGATGCGCAAGTTCATCGGCGAGGGGCTTGCCGCATTCGAGCGCTTGCTCGACCATCCCGCGACCGGGCGCTTCTGCCATGGCGACAGTCCGACCATGGCGGATTTCTGCCTGGTGCCGCAGGTCTACAATGCCCGCCGATGGGACGTCGATCTTTCGGCCTGTCCGCGGCTCGTCGCGGTCGACCAGAACTGTGCCGAGATCGAGGCTTTCGCCCGCGCGCACCCGGACCGCACGCCGCGCTGAGGCCACGCAGCTTGCCGCTTGATCCTTTCTCCTTGCACCTTCGGGCGAGCCTGCGTGATGCGGCCGCCTCGTCTGGCCGGTTCCGTCAAGCGAATGTCGCGAATGGATCGACGGCGGCGAAAAGGCCGCGCTAGTTTTTGTGTGACTGGCCGTATAAGGGGGGCCGGAAAAACCTCTGGAGCGAGAGACCTACCGATGAAAAGCTATGTGCTGAACGTCAGCTGCAAGACCACCCGTGGCATCGTCGCCGCGATCACCGGCTATCTCGCCGAAAAAGGCTGTTACATCTCCGACAGTTCGCAGTTCGACGACCTCGAAACCGGCCTGTTCTTCATGCGTCTCAGCTTCATCAGCCAGGAAGGCGCCACGCTCGACGAGTTGAAGGCCGGCTTCGAAGCGGTGGTGAAGCGCTTCGACATGAACGCCGAGATCCGCGACAGCGAAGAGCGCATGAAGGTGCTGCTGATGGTGTCGCGTTTCGGCCATTGCCTCAACGACCTGCTTTATCGCTGGAAGATCGGCGCGCTGCCGATCGACATCGTCGGCGTCGTCTCCAACCACTTCGATTACCAGAAGGTGGTCGTCAACCACGACATTCCCTTCCACTGCATCAAGGTGACGAAGGAGAACAAGCCGAAGGCCGAGGCCCAGCTGCTCGAGCTCGTCGACCAGACCGGCGCCGAGCTGATCGTACTCGCCCGCTACATGCAGGTGCTTTCGGACGCGCTCTGCAAGAAGATGTCGGGCCGAATCATCAACATCCACCACTCCTTCCTGCCGTCGTTCAAGGGCGCCAACCCCTACAAGCAGGCCTATGAGCGTGGCGTGAAGCTGATTGGTGCGACGGCGCACTATGTCACCGCCGACCTCGACGAAGGCCCGATCATCGAGCAGGACATCGCCCGCATCACCCACGCCCAGAGCGCCGAGGACTACGTGTCGATCGGCCGCGACGTGGAAAGCCAGGTGCTGGCCCGTGCCGTGCACGCCCATATCCACAACCGCTGTTTCATCAACGGCAACCGCGTCGTCGTCTTCCCGCCGAGCCCGGGCTCCTACGCTTCCGAGCGCATGGGCTGAGGAGCGAGGGCAATCGCCTGCGAAAAACAGAAACGCCGCCGGTTCGACCGGCGGCGTTTTTCATTTGTTGGAGTTGGAGACGGCCGGACGACCGCGCTAAGTTATTGCAACAGCTCCAGCCCGACCGCAGTTGCCTCACCGCCGCCAATGCAGAGCGAGGCAATGCCGCGCTTGACACTTTTGGCGCGCATGGTGTGCAGCAGGGTCACGATGATGCGGGCGCCGGATGCGCCGATCGGGTGGCCGAGTGCGCAGGCGCCGCCGTTGATGTTGACGATATCGTCCGACAGACCGAGGTCGCGGATCGCCGCCATCGCCACCACGGCGAAGGCCTCGTTGATTTCGTAGAGGCCGACGCTGCCCTTCTCCCAGGCAAGCTTGGCCATCAGCTTGTCGATCGCGCCGATCGGGGCTGTCGTAAACCAGGCCGGCTCCTGGGCATGGCCCGCATGCCCCGCGACGATTGCAAGCGGCGTCAGCCCGCGCTTTTCCCCCTCGCTTGCCCGCATCAGGATCAGTGCGGCAGCGCCGTCGGATATCGACGAGGAATTGGCGGCGGTCACGCTGCCGCCGTCGCGGAAGGCGGGTTTCAGCTTCGCGATCTTGGCCGGATCGGATTTGGTCGGCTGCTCGTCGCGGTCGAGATTGGCGGTCTGACGCTTGCCCGCGTCAGCGACCGCCACGATTTCCGCGGCAAAGGAACCATCTTCGGCCGCCCGGTTGGCGCGCTCCAGGGAACGCAAAGCGAAGCCGTCCTGATCGGCACGCGAGAACTGGTAGTGCTCGGCCGTGTCCTCGGCATAGGTGCCCATCAGCCGGCCGGAATAGGCGTCTTCGAGGCCGTCGAGGAACATGTGGTCCTTGACCTCGCCATGACCCAGGCGGAAGCCACCGCGCGCCTTCGGCAGCAGATAGGGGGCGTTGGTCATCGACTCCATGCCGCCGACCGCAAGCACCGACGCGCTACCGGACAGCAGTGCATCGTGGCCAAGCATCAGCGCCTTCATGCCGGAGCCGCAGACCTTGGAGATGGTCGTCGACGGTGTTTCCTTGCCGAGGCCGGCGCCAAGGGCTGCCTGGCGCGCCGGGTTCTGGCCGACGCCGGCCGGCAGCACATTGCCCATCAGCACTTCGTCGACAGCATCAAGACCGGCGCGTTCGAGCGCTGCCTTGAGCGCGATGGCGCCGATTTCCGGCGCGGTCAGATCCTTGAGGCTGCCCTGAAAGGCGCCCATCGGTGTGCGTGCCGCCGAAACGATGACGATCGGATCCGTTCTGCTCATGACTTTCTCCCATTGGGCAAGAGGCAATGTTTGGTGCGGGCGGGCGCCCCATGTTGCCTTCTCCCCGTATGCGGGGAGAAGGTGGCCGGCAGGCCGGATGAGGGGCAGGCCTCACCGCGCGGATGAGGGGCTACCCCCAACCTCAACCTCAGATATGCAGCGCGTGTCCCAGCGCCTTCAGCGCCGATTCCTGGAAAGCCTCGGACTGCGTCGGATGCGCATGGATCGTGCCGGCGATGTCTTCGAGGCGCGCGCCCATTTCGATCGCCAGGCTGAAGCTTGCCGAGAGTTCCGAGACGCCGTGGCCGACCGCCTGGATGCCGAGCACCAGATGGTTGTCGGCGCGCGCGACGATGCGCACGAAACCGTCCTCGGCAAGCGTCGTCATGGCGCGGCCGTTCGCCTGGAAAGGGAACTGGCCGATCTTGATCTCGATGCCGCTGGCACGTGCCTCGTCGGGCGACAGTCCGGCGGTGACGATTTCCGGGTCGGTGAAGCAGACGGCGGGGATGCAGCGCTTGTCCCAGCTGCGCTTGTGGCCGGCGACGATCTCCGCGACCATCTCGCCCTGCGCCATGGCGCGGTGTGCCAGCATCGGCTCGCCGGTGACATCGCCGATCGCGTAGATGCCGCGCATCGAAGTGCGGCACTGGTCGTCGACGCGGATGAAGCGGCCGGTGCGGTCGAGGTCGATTTCTTCGAGGCCGAAGCCTTCGGTCACCGGCTTTCGGCCGACGGTGACGAGCACCTTTTCGGCAGCGACATTGATGGCGCGGCCGTTGTGTTCGGCTTGCAGGCTGCCGGTCTCCGTGGAGTAAGCCTTGGCGACCGTCTGGGTGAAGACCTCGATGCCGAGTTCGCCAAGGCGCTTGCCGATCGGCTTCGTCAGGTCTGCGTCATAGAGCGGCAGGATGCGCGGTTGCGCTTCGAGCACGGTGACGTGGCTGCCGAGCTTGGCAAAGGCGGTGCCGAGTTCGAGGCCGATATAGCCGCCGCCGATGACGGCGAGGCTCTTTGGCACGCTCTTCAAGGACAGGGCCTCGGTCGAGGAAATGATCGGCCCGCCGAAGGGCAGGTCCGGAAGCTCAACCGGTGCGGAGCCGGTGGCAATGACGATCGCTTCGGCGCGGATGCGCTGCAGTCCGGTCTCGGTCTCGACATCGACCGTCTTGCCGTCGATGAAGCGGGCCGCCCCGACGACCGCCTTGACGCCGGCCTTCTTCAGAAGCCCGATGACGCCGCCGTTCAGCCGGCCGACGATACCGTCCTTCCAGGCGATGGTATGGGCGAGATCGATCGAGGGGTTGGCCAGCGACAGGCCGAGCGGGTTGCGGCCGGAAGCGGCCGCGCGCAGCTTGTGAAACTCTTCCGCCGCGTGGATGAGGGCCTTTGAGGGAATACAGCCGACATTCAGGCAGGTGCCGCCGGCTTTCGCCTTCTCGACGATGACCGTGTCGATGCCGAGCTGGCCGGCGCGGATGGCGCAAATATAGCCACCGGGGCCGGCGCCGATCACGAGCAGCTTGCAGGAAATTTCCTTCATGATCGCCTCAAGCCTCCACGAAAATAAGCGCCGGCGTTTCGAGCAGGGTCTTCAGCCGCTGTACGAACACGGCCGCATCCCAGCCGTCGATGACGCGGTGATCGAAGCTCGAGGACAGGTTCATGATCTTGCGCGGCACGAACTGCGTGCCGTCCCAGACCGGGCGGACGGCCAGCTTGTTGACGCCGATGATCGCCACCTCCGGATGGTTGATGACAGGCGTGGAGACGATGCCACCGAGGGCGCCGAGCGACGAAATCGTGATCGTTGAGCCCGTGAGCTCGTCGCGGGTGGCGGTGCCGGTGCGGGCAGCTTCCGCCAGGCGATTGAGCTCGTTGGCGCAATCCCAGATGCCGCGGGCTTCGGCATGGCGCACGACTGGAACGGTGAGACCGGCCGGCGTCTGGGTGGCGATGCCGATATGGACGGCGTGGTGGCGATGGATGATGCCGGGGCCGTCGTCGAAGATCGCGTTGACGGCCGGCTGCTCGGCGATGGTGCGCACGAGCGCCCGCATCAGGTAGGGCAGGATCGTCAGCTTCGGCTGGTCCGGCTTGCGGTCGCGGTTCATGGTCGCGCGCAGGTCTTCGAGCGCGGTCATGTCGACCTCTTCCACATAGGTGATGTGGGGAATGCGCGAGGTCGAAAGCGACATCTTCTCGGCGATGCGGCGGCGAAGGCCGGTCACCTTGATTTCGTCGACGGCGGTCTTGCGCTGCAGGCCTGCGGGCGCCAGCGCCGGCTGGGCGCCGCGGGCGATGAACTGGTCGAGATCGTCATGGGTGATGCGGCCGGCGGGGCCTGTGCCGGTCACCTGGCGCAGATCGACGCCGCTTTCCTTGGCGCGCAGGCGCACGGCCGGCGAGGCCAGCGCTTTCTCCAGCCGTTCACCGGCGGCATGTGCGCCGTTGGCGTGGACGCCGTTTGCGGCCGGTGCCTTGACCTCCACCTTGGCGGGCTGGGCCGGCTTGGCGACCGGGGCGGGCGCCTCGACCTTTGCTGCGGGCACTTCCTCCGCCTTGGCGGCCGGCTTTTCTTCCGCGGGAGCAGCGGCTCCGCCTTCGCCTGCGATTTCGATGCGCACAAGCGGCGCCTTCACCGCGACGGTGTCGCCCACTTCGGCGCCGAGCCAGAGCACCGTGCCGGTAACGGGCGAGGGGATTTCGACGGTTGCCTTGTCTGTCATCACCGCGGCGAGCACCATGTCCTCGCGCACGGGGTCACCCGGCTTCACATGCCATTCGACGAGTTCCGCCTCGGCCACGCCTTCGCCGACATCGGGCATCTTGATTACGAATTCGCCCATGTCAGGCCTCCATCACTTCGACGAGCGCGCGTCCGACGCGTGCGGGGCCGGGGAAATAGTCCCATTCCTGGGCGTGCGGGTAGGGCGTATCCCAGCCGGCGACGCGCACGACGGGGGCCTCGAGATGGTAGAAGCAATGCTCCTGGACGAGAGACGCCACTTCGCCGCCGAAGCCGGAGGTCAGCGTCGCCTCGTGCACGACGACGCAGCGGCCGGTCTTTTCCACCGACTTGACGATCGTGTCGAGATCGAGCGGCAACAGGCTGCGCAGGTCGATCACCTCGGCGTCGATGCCGGTCTCTTCGGCAGCTGCCAGCGCCACATGCACCATGGTGCCATAGGCAACGACGGTGACGGCGGAGCCCTCGCGGCGGACTTCCGCCTTGCCGATCGGAACAGTGTAGTGGCCTTCCGGCACTTCGCCGAGATCGTGCTTCGACCACGGAATGACCGGGCGGTCGTGGTGGCCGTCGAAGGGGCCGTTATAGAGCCGCTTCGGCTCCAGGAACATGACCGGGTCGGGATCCTCGATCGAGGCGATCAAAAGGCCCTTGGCGTCATAGGGATTGGAGGGAACGACGACTTTCAGGCCGCAGACATGGGTGAAGAGCGCTTCCGGGCTCTGGCTGTGCGTCTGGCCGCCGAAGATGCCGCCACCGGTCGGCATGCGCAGGACGATCGGGCAGGTGAAGTCGCCGTTGGAGCGGTAGCGGATGCGGGCGGCTTCCTGGGTGATCTGGTCGTAGGCCGGGTACATGTAGTCGGCGAATTGGATCTCGACGCAGGGTTTGAGCCCATAGGCGGCCATGCCGATCGCCGTGCCGACGATGCCGCTTTCGCTGATAGGCGCGTCGAAACAGCGGGTCTTGCCGTATTTCGCCTGGAGGCCTTGCGTGCAGCGGAAGACGCCGCCGAAATAGCCGACGTCCTCGCCGAAGACGACGACATTGTCGTCGCGCTCCATGGACACGTCCATGGCGCTGCGCACGGCTTCGATCATTGTCATTCTGGCCATATCAGTATCCTGCCTTCTGCCGCTGGCGGCGAATGTGCGGCGGCATTTCGGCATAGACGCCCTCGAAGATATCGCGCACCGACGGCTTGCCGCCGGCATGCAGCGTGCCGTGGCCCTCGGCCTGCTTCTGCGCCTGGATCACTTCGTCGAGGATCTCGGCTTCCGCCTGGGTGTGGCGCTCCTCCGACCAGGCGCCGCGCAGGATCAGGTGCTTCTTCAACCTGAGGACCGGATCGCCGAGCGGCCAGGCCTCCGATTCCGTCTTCGGGCGATAGGCGCTCGGATCGTCGGAGGTCGAATGGGCGCCGACGCGGTAGGTCACGTATTCGATCAGCGTCGGGCCGAGGTTGCGACGGGCGCGCTCGGCCGCCCATTTGGCGACCGCATAGACGGCGAGATAGTCGTTGCCGTCGACGCGAAGTGCCGGGATGCCGAAGCCGAGACCGCGGGCGGCAAAGGTGCCGGAGCCGCCGCGGGCAATGCCCTGGAAGGTGGAGATCGCCCACTGATTGTTGACGATGTTGAGAATGACCGGCGCCTTGTAGGTGGAGGCAAAGACGAGCGCCGAATGGAAGTCGGATTCCGCCGTCGAGCCGTCGCCGATCCAGGCGGCAGCGATCTTGGTGTCGCGCTTGATGGCCGACGCCATCGCCCAGCCGACCGCCTGGACATATTGGGTCGCGAGGTTGCCGGAGATGGTGAAGAAGCCATGCTCCTTGGAGGAATACATGATCGGCAGCTGCCGGCCGCGCAACGGGTCGCTCTCGTTCGAGAAGATCTGGTTCATCATCTCGACCATCGGGTAGCCGTCGGCGATCAGAAGCCCGGCCTGTCGATAGGTCGGGAAGTTCATGTCGCCCTTCACCAGCGCCTTGCGGAAGGCGCAGCTGACGGCCTCTTCGCCCAGGTGCTGCATGTAGAAGGAGGTCTTGCCCTGGCGTTGCGCCATGACCATGCGCGCATCGAAGGCGCGCAGCAGCATCATGTGCCTGAGGCCTGCGAGCAGCTCCTCGTCGGAGAGAAGCCCGGCCCAGGGACCGACCGCTTCGCCATCGCGGTTCAGCACACGGATGATCGAATAGGCGAGGTCGCGCATCTCTTCCGGCGCGACGTCCACCTCCGGGCGCGGCACGGAGCCGGCCTTCGGGATTTTGACGTTGGAGAAATCCGGCTGACCACCGGGCCGAACGGCGGGTTCGGGGACATGCAGGCTAAGTCGATCGAGATCGCTCATGCGGTTTCCGGCCTCCTCCGGAGTGCGCAGTGCACCAGTCAAGAGCGGTCCCAGTCGAACCACTCCTCATTTCTGTTCTCACGCATTTCCGAACGCAGGGGCGCTGGGACCCTTGCTGGAAATGCTCTGGGTCGGGACAACGATGGGCCTGAGGTGTACGAGGACGTGCAATGTGACCGGCAAGGCTCCTCCGCCTAAGGTCTGCACAGACTCCTCCTAAAAGCCCCCGCTCTCCCGACGGGAATGCTCACAGACTGCCACGAGTTCCGGGGCTTATGAAGGTCTTTCCGTGTCGCGGGGCAGGGGCAGGCGAAGAAAGATAGAATCCTGCCGGGAGTGCGCCCACGCGTTGTGTCGGACATCTTCCTGCTGGTCGTTGCCGGTAATTTTCTTTCGCGGCTCGCCACCGGCGACGGCGGTCAGACCGGCGGGGCGATGGTGATCGGCGTGCCGTCGAGGAAGCGCGAGAGCCGGAACGGCGCCGGATCAACGATCGGTTTTGCTCCGGTCACGAGGTCGGCGACGAGGTGGCCGGCACCGGGGCCAATGCCGAAGCCGTGGCCGGAAAAGCCCGTCGCGATGATGAGGCCCGGAACGGTTTCTGTGGGCGAGATGACGGGCACGGCATCGGGCGTCACGTCGATCAGGCCGGCCCAGATCTGCTGCACCTTGGTTTGGCGGAGCAAGGGCAAGGCCTTGGCGGCCGCATCGAGCGCATGCAGGGCGCGGCGCGAATCCGGATCGGGATCGAGCACGCGGTGACGTTCGAAGGCGCCGGGCCGATCGAGCGGGACGGTGCCGATCTCGAATAGCTCGTTCCAGCTCTGGGCGCTCAGGCCTACCTGCACGGTATCGCCCTCGGCTTTTCGTGCCGGCTGGAAATCGCGGAAGAAGGCAAAGCTGTCGGGCACGATCGCGTGCAGATTGGCGGCGCCATCGGCAATCGTGTAGCCGCCGTCGAGGCGCTTGCGATAGGCATAGGTCGCGGTTGCGCCGGCCCCTTCCGGCCCGCCGGAGACCGGGCCGGTTCTCAACACCGTGTTGCGAACTTTCAGCTGCGGCAATCTTATGCCGAGGCCTTTGAGGAACAGCCTCGACCAGGCGCCACCGGCGACGATGACGGTCGACGTCTCGATGCGGCCCCTCTCGGTCACGACGGCGGAAATCCGCCCGGCTGCTTTTTCGACACCGCGCACGGCGCAGCCGTTGAGGATACGGGCACCGGCGCGGCGGGCGCCAGCGACGATGGCGGGCACGGCCTTTTGCGGTTCGGCCCGGCCGTCGCTCGGCGTGAAGAGCCCGCCTGGGTAGCGGATCGCTGCACCCGGCATCATCGCTTCTGTCGTGTCGGAGCTAAGTTGCACGCTATCGACACCGTAGGGCCTTGCCATGGCAAGCCAGGCGTCTCGGTTGGCGACGTCGCGCTCGTTCTCGGAGATGTAGAGAATGCCGCTGCGGCGAAAGCCGGTCTCGCCGCTGATGCGGGCGTCGAGCGTATCCCAGATCTTCAGCGCCTCGATCGCCAGCGGGATTTCGCGCTCGTCGCGCCCCATCACCCGCACCCAGCCCCAATTGCGGCTCGATTGCTCGGCACCGGGCGTGCCTTTCTCGCAGAGCACGACATTGATGCCGCGTTCGGCGAGGAAGAGCGCGGTGCTGACGCCGATGATGCCGCCACCGACGATGACGACGTCGGCCTTGGCGGGCAGGGTGGTGTCTGTGGCAATGGGATCGAGCGTCGGACCGGGCATGGGGGTACTTTCGGGCAGGGAAGTATCGCAGTCATCGGTGCATGCCGCCGCCGCGAGATCAAGACCTGCAATCTGGCTAATGATCGAAAGCGCGTGGTTTGCCGGCTCACTTTGTTTGGGAAAGCCGGTTCGCCTCGCCACCGGGTGGACTTCCGGTTTCCGCCTGGAGCTTCTATGCTCGCCCGCATGAGTGAGAGCCGCCCCGATCTTCGCACCGTCCTGCGCATCGATTTTCCGCCCGCCGACCGGCTCGGCCGCGGCAAGATCCTGTTGCTCGAACTGATCCGCGAGACCGGCTCCATCTCCGCTGCCGGGCGGGCGATGGACATGTCGTACCGCCGCGCCTGGCTGCTGGTCGATGCCTTGAACCGGATGTTCCGCGAGCCTTCGGTGGAATCGCAGCGAGGCGGCAAGCAGGGTGGTGGGGCGGCGCTGACGGCGTTCGGCGAAGAGCTCATCCGTCGCTACCGCGAAATGGAAGAGAAGGCGCAGGCGGTGATTGCCGATGATCTCGCCTGGCTCGAAAGTGTTCGGAGCAGCGATACACCACCGTCCGATACGGCACCTGCTATTTCCCAAAAAGCCTAGAGCGTCCTTCGTGCGTTCCCATGAACGCACCACGCTCTAGTGATCGATTGCCACCGACTTGATGACGGCATAGACGGTCTTGCCGGGAACAAGCTGCAGCACGTCCCGCGAAAAGCGGGTGATGCGGGCGGCAATGGTCGCATCGCCGCAAGTCACCCGGACATCGACGCTGCCATCGTCCTCCGATGTCAGCGTCAGAATGCGTCCTTCGAGCACATTGAGCGCGCTGATCTCCACTGGTCTCGACGTCGCCAGCATGACGTCGCGGGCGGCGATGTGCAGGCGGAGCCTGCCTCCCGGCGTGGCGCTGACACCGGCGATGCGCAGCCGTTCCCGTCCGACGCGCACCGTCGTCAGCTCGTGGGCCGGATCGGTTCCCTCGACCTCGCCCTCCAAGAGGACGCCGGCCTCGCGCCGGCCGGTGGCAAGCGTGGCGGCGGGTGCGCTCAACACTTCGGCCGCTGCACCGGACGCGGTCACCCGGCCGTTTTCGAGTACCACGACTCGCCGTGCCAGCCGGGAGACTTCGCTGACGGAGTGGCTGACATAGACGATTGGGATGCCGGCATCATCGCGCAGCCGTTCGAGATAGGGCAGGATCTCGGCCTTGCGCGCCTCGTCGAGGGCCGCGAGCGGTTCGTCCATCAGCAGCAGCCTCGGTGCCGCAAGCAAGGCCCGGCCGATCGCCACGCGCTGCCGCTCGCCACCGGATAGGGCCGACGGGCTGCGATCGAGCAGATGGCCGATGCCGAGCATCTCGACGATGCGGGCAAAGTCTCCGCCTGAGCCGCCTTTGCCCGCAAACCAGCGGCCATAGGCGAGATTGCGGCGCACGCTCAAGTGCGGGAAGAGCCTCGCCTCCTGGAAGACATAGCCGAAACGGCGGCGATGGACGGACGTGAAGATCCTGTTCTCGCTGTCGGCGATGACGTCGCCGTCAAGCAGCACGCGGCCGCTTTCCGGCTTCAGAAGCCCGGCGATGATGTTGATCAGCGAGGTCTTGCCCGAGCCGGACCGGCCGAACAATGCGGTCACGCCGCCATCCGAAGTAAAGGCGGCATCGAGCGCGAAATTGCCGAGCTGGTGGCGGGCTTCGACGGTGAGGCTCATTGGGCCGCCACCCGGCGCGCGGCGAAGGTCGCCAGAAGTTCCGAGAAGATCAGCGCGGCCATGGAGATGATGACGGAAATGATCGTCAGCCGCATGGCGCCGGCGTCGCCGCCCGGCACCTGGGTGAAGGTATAGATCGCGGCCGAGAGCGTCTGCGTCTCGCCGGGAATGTTGGAGACGAAGGTGATCGTTGCACCGAATTCGCCCATCGCCTTGGCAAAGGCGATGATCATGCCAGCGATGATGCCGGGGATGATCAGCGGCAGGGTGATGGTGGCAAAGACCCAGAGCGGGCTCGCGCCGAGTGTCGTGGCCGCGTCCTCGAGCTTGCGGTCGACCGCCTCGATCGACAGGCGGATGCTGCGCACCATCAGCGGGAAGGCCATGACGGCGCAGGCGAGCGCCGCGCCGGTCCAACGGAAGGAAAAGACCAGGCCGAAATACTCGGCGAAGAAGGCGCCGAGCGGGCCACGGCGGCCGAAGAGCAGAAGCAGCAAGAAGCCGGTGACGACGGGCGGCAGGATCAGCGGCAGATGGACAAGGCCGTTCAGCAGCGTCTTGCCCCAGAAGCGTCCGCGGGCAAGCAGCATGGCGACAGCGAGGGCGAAAGGCAGGCTGCAGATCATCGCGACGGTTGCGACGCGCAGGCTCAAGAGGATCGCCGTCCACTCCGCTTCGCTCACTGCAAGCCAGTCCAACAGATGTCGCTCCCCGATGCCAGGCCGGTCAGACTTAGCTGTACGCTTCAGGCCACCGCTGCCTCTCAAACACGATAATGTCGCCCGCGTTTGGGCGCGGGCGACGTGTCACGATAGATGCTTCGCCTGCCTCTGGACAGCCGAGATCCGACGCGATTTCAGGTCGGTTACTTCAGGACCGTGAAGCCCTGCTTTTCGAAGAGTTCTGCAGCCTTGGCCGACTTGACGAAGTCGACATAGGCGGCGGCATCGGGGCTCTTGCTCTCGGCCGTGATGGCGATCGGGTAGATGATCGGCGGATGGCTGTCTTCCGGGAAGGTGCCGACGACCTTGACGCCCGGGTCTGCTGCGGCGTCGGTCTGGTAGACGATGCCGTAGGGTGCCTCCCCGCGCGAGACGAGCAGGAGGGCGGCACGCACGCTTTCGGCGCCGGCGACCTTCGGCTCTACGGCCTTCCAGGCGTCGAGCTTTTCGAGTGCTGCCTTGCCGTACTTGCCGGCCGGAACGGAATCGACCGCACCCATGGCCAGGCGACCGTCACCGAGAATACCAGCGAGATCGAAGCCCTGCTTGATCTCGACCGGGCCAGCGTCCTTTTTGCCGGAGACGAGCACGATACGGTTGCCAAGCAGGTTTGCGCGGGTGTCGTCCTTGATCAGCTTCTTTTCAGTGAGATAGTCCATCCAGGCGAGGTCGGCAGAGATGAAGACGTCGGCGGGCGCGCCCTGTTCCACCTGCTTGGCAAGCGCGGAGCTTGCCGCGTAGGAAACGGTCGTTTCCTTGCCGCTTTCCTTCTGCCACTCGGCATTGATCGCATCGAGCGCGTTCTTCAGGCTCGCAGCCGCAAAGACCGTCACCTTCTCTTCGGCCTGCGCGGACGCCGGCAGAACGTTTGCGCCGACCCAGGCGAGGCCGAGCGTCAGCACCAGGCCCTTCAGCCAGTCTCTTCTCTTGATCATCGATTTCCCTCCAACGATGCGTGATATCTCTTAGGATACAACGATATCGCCTCCTGATTACCGTTGTATCTGTTGAAATACAATGCTCCTCAAAAGGGCTAGCGTAATACCCGTGAGCTTGTGGCCGCCCGGCAAAACCGGTGCAGCATTCTCGTGGCGGGCGCGATTGGGCTTGCGGTGATGTCCGAGCGGCCTAAATTGCGGCCTCGATCCTCTGACATGGAGCGGACGTGCGATGGAAACGGCAGTGAAGCTTGAAGAAAGCTGGAAGGAAGCGTTGGCACCGGAATTCGCCAGCGGTTACATGGCTGACCTCAAGCAGTTCCTGGTGGTCCAGAAAAACGAGGGCCGGCAGATTTTCCCTCGGGGACCTGAGTATTTTCGCGCGCTCGACCTGACGCCGCTCGACAAGGTCCGTGTCGTCATCCTCGGCCAGGATCCCTATCACGGCGATGGCCAGGCGCATGGGCTCTGCTTCAGTGTGCGCCCCGGCGTTCGGACGCCGCCGTCGCTCGTCAACATCTACAAGGAACTGAACACCGATCTCGGCATTCCGCCGGCGCGGCATGGTTTCCTCGAAAGCTGGGCGAAACAGGGCGTGCTGCTTTTGAACAGCGTGCTGACGGTGGAGCGCGGCAATGCGGCGTCACACCAGGGACGCGGCTGGGAAAAGTTCACGGATGCGATCATCCGCGCGGTCAACGAGGCCGAGCATCCCGTCGTCTTCATGCTCTGGGGCTCCTATGCGCAGAAGAAGGCGGCCTTCGTCGACCGCTCACGCCATCTGGTCTTGAGGGCGCCGCATCCGTCGCCGCTTTCGGCGCATTCCGGCTTTCTCGGCTGCCGGCATTTTTCCCAGGCCAACGCCTTTCTTGAAAGCAAGGGCTTCGATCCGATCGACTGGCGGCTGCCTGAGAATCCGGCTGCGGACATCAACTGACGGCGTGGCGCGAATGACGGCTTTGTCGTCGCCCTGAGGTCTTGCCTTGGCGGCGGCGATCCGCCTAAGACGCCGGAACGAAATGGCGGAGGCGGGCATGCGCAAAATTCTGATCATCGGCATCGGCTCGGGCAATCCCGAACACATGACCGTGCAGGCGATCAATGCGCTCAACCGCGCCGACGTGCTCTTCATTCCGACCAAGGGCGCCAAGAAGACCGAGCTTGCCGACGTGCGTCGCGACATCTGCGCCCGCTACGTCACGCGCAAGGACAGCCGCACCGTCGAGTTCGCAGTGCCTGTGCGCCGCACCGAGGGCGTCAGTTACGACGGCAGCGTCGACGACTGGCACGCCCAGATCGCCGCGATCTATGAAGGGCTTCTGTCAAAGGAATTGGGCGACGAGGGAACCGGCGCGTTTCTCGTCTGGGGCGACCCGATGCTCTATGACAGCACCATTCGCATCGTCGAGCGGGTCAAGGCGCGGGGGCAGGTCGCCTTCGATTACGACGTCATTCCCGGGATCACCAGCCTGCAGGCGCTTTGCGCCAGTCACCGCATTCCGCTGAACCTGGTCGGCAAGCCGGTGGAGATCACCACCGGGCGCCGGCTGCACGAGAGTTTTCCGCAGAAGAGCCAGACCTCGGTCGTCATGCTCGATGGCGAACAGGCGTTCCAACGGATCGACGATCCGGACGCTGAGATCTTCTGGGGCGCCTATCTCGGCACGCCAGATGAGATCGTCATTACCGGCCGCTTGGCCGAGGTGAAGGACCGGATCCTTGAAACCCGGGCGGCGGCACGCGCGAAGATGGGATGGATCATGGACATCTATCTCCTGCGCAAGGGCGCCGACTTCGACGAGTGACGGCTAGGACCGATCCGCGTCGTGTTTGATCTCACTCAAGGTTTGCGGCTGTGTTATAGCGTCTTAAGAGGTTTCTTCAGGGAGGAGAGCCTCACGTGATGACGGATTTGATGACCAGCTGCGCCCTTCCATCGACCGGAGTTGCCGGTACCGTCGCTTCGATGCGCCGCGGTGCCTGCCCTTCCTTGGCAGAGCCGATGCAGACCGGCGACGGCCTGCTTGTCAGGCTGAGGCCGACGGACGACAGTCTGACACTGCCGAAGGTCATTGCACTTGCAACTGCTGCCGAGCGCTTCGGCAACGGCATCATCGAGATCACGGCGCGGGGAAACCTGCAGCTTCGCGGCCTGAGCGCGGCGTCCGTGCCGATGCTGGCGCAGGCGATCGGCGATGCGGAGATCACGATAGCCGAGGGCCCCGCGATCGAGGTGCCGCCTCTCGCCGGCATCGACCCGGACGAGATCGCCGATCCCCGGCCGATTGCCATTGAACTTCGTGACGCGCTTCGCGCGCACCAGGTGCCGTTGAAGCTTGCACCCAAACTATCCGTCGTCATCGATAGTGGCGGCCGCTTCGATCTTGGCGCCGTGGTTGCGGACATTCGCCTTCAGGCGGTCTCGACTGCCGGGAGCGCGGCCTGGGTTCTGTCGCTTGGCGGCACGGCTGCGAAGGCATCGATCGTCGGGACGTTTACCGGCGACGCGGTCGTCCCGGCCCTAGTCACCATTCTCGAGAAACTGGCGAGCCTCGGCACGACGGCGCGCGGGCGTGATCTGGACCCGGCGGACATCCGCGCGCTCTGTCGTTGTGAGACATCGAGCGTACGCCCGGTCGTTCCGCGTTCGGCCGCCATACCCGGCATTCACGCGCTGGGTAGCGCCGACACCGTTCTTGGTCTCGGTCTGGCCTTTGCTCAAGTGGAGGCTGCCGCGCTGGCATCCTACCTCCATCAGGTTCAGGCGCTTGGTGCCGATGCCATCCGGCTTGCGCCGGGGCACGCCTTCTTCGTGCTCGGCCTTCGCCCCGAGGCGGCGGCGATGGCGCAGAGCCTGGCGAAGGCACACGGTTTTCGCATAGCCGAAGAGGACCCGCGCAACGCGATCGCCACCTGCGCCGGCAGCAAGGGCTGCGCGTCGGCGCGGATGGAGACCAAGGGCATGGCTGAGCGGCTCGTCGAGGCGGCGCCGGAGTTGCTCGACGGGTCGCTGACCGTGCATCTCTCCGGTTGCGCCAAGGGCTGCGCCCGGCCGAAGCCGTCCGAACTGACGCTGGTCGGTGCGCCATCAGGATACGGGCTTGTCGTAAATGGGGCTGCCAATGGCTTGCCAAGCGCCTACACCGATGAGAATGGAATGGGATCCGCACTTGCCCGGCTCGGTCGGCTGGTGCGGCAAAACAAAGACGCTGGCGAATCGGCGCAGTCCTGTCTTACACGGCTCGGAGCTGCACGCGTCTCGGCAGCGTTCGAACAGGGATAGACATGCCTGAGTATGATTACATTCGCGATGGCAACGCCATCTACGAGCGTTCCTTCGCCATCATTCGCGCCGAGGCCGATCTTTCGCGCTTCTCCGAAGAGGAAGCGGATCTGGCGGTGCGCATGGTGCATGCCTGCGGCTCCGTCGAGGCGACCAGGCAGTTCGTGTTTTCTCCCGATTTCGTAAGCTCCGCCCGTACGGCGTTGAAGGCCGGTGCGCCGATCCTCTGCGATGCCGAGATGGTTGCGCATGGTGTGACCCGCGCACGTCTTCCGGCCGGCAACGAGGTGATCTGCACGCTGCGCGATCCGCGCACGCCCGAGATCGCCGCCGAGATCGGCAACACGCGCTCCGCCGCAGCCCTGAAGCTCTGGAGCGAGCGTCTGGCCGGGTCGGTGGTCGCCATCGGCAACGCACCGACGGCGCTGTTCTTCCTCTTGGAAATGCTGCGAGACGGCGCGCCGAAGCCGGCAGCGATCCTCGGCATGCCCGTCGGTTTCGTCGGTGCGGCGGAATCGAAGGATGCGCTCGCCGAGAATTCCTACGGCGTTCCCTTCGCCATCGTGCGCGGCCGCCTCGGTGGCAGCGCCATGACGGCCGCGGCGCTCAACTCCCTCGCGAGGCCGGGCCTGTGAGCGGCGCAGGTGTGGGACGCCTGATCGGCGTTGGAACCGGCCCCGGCGATCCGGAGCTTCTGACGGTCAAGGCGGTCAAAGCGCTGGGGCAAGCCGATGTGCTTGCCTATTTCGCCAAGGCCGGGCGCAGCGGCAACGGTCGCGCCGTGGTCGAGGGACTGCTGAAGCCGGATCTCGTGGAACTGCCGCTCTACTATCCGGTGACGACCGAGATCGACAAGGACGACGGCGCCTACAAGAGCCAGATCACCGATTTCTACAATGCGTCGGCCGAAGCCGTGGCAGCACATCTTCTCGCCGGTCGTACGGTCGCCGTGCTCAGCGAAGGCGATCCGCTGTTTTATGGCTCCTACATGCACCTGCATGTGCGGCTCGCAAACCGGTTCCCGGTCGAGGTGATCCCCGGCATTACCGCCATGTCCGGTTGCTGGTCGCTTGCCGGCCTGCCGCTGGTACAGGGCGATGACGTGCTCTCCGTGCTTCCGGGCACCATGGCCGAAGCCGAGCTTGGCCGCAGGCTGAAGGATACCGAAGCGGCCGTGATCATGAAGGTGGGGCGCAACCTGCCGAAGATCCGCCGGGCGCTTGCCGCCTCCGGCCGCCTCGCTCAGGCCGTCTATGTCGAACGCGGCACGATGAAGAACGCGGCGATGACGGCGCTCGCCGAGAAGGCAGATGACGATGCGCCCTATTTCTCGCTGGTGCTCGTTCCCGGCTGGAAGGACCGGCCATGACCGGCACGCTCTATGTCGTCGGCACCGGACCGGGCAGCGCCAAGCAGATGACGCCGGAAACGGCGGAAGCCGTGGCGGCCGCCCAGGAATTCTACGGTTACTTTCCCTATCTCGACCGGCTGAACCTCCGTCCTGATCAGGTCCGCGTCGCCTCCGACAACCGCGAGGAACTCGACCGGGCGCAGGTCGCGCTGACGCGGGCGGCGGCAGGCGTGAAGGTCTGTATGGTCTCCGGTGGCGATCCCGGCGTCTTTGCCATGGCGGCGGCCGTTTGCGAGGCGATCGACAAGGGCCCAGAGGAATGGAAGTCGGTCGAACTGGTAATCACGCCCGGCGTCACAGCGATGCTTGCCGTTGCCGCCCGTATCGGGGCGCCGCTCGGCCATGATTTCTGCGCGATCTCGCTTTCCGACAATCTGAAGCCCTGGGAAGTCATCACAAGGCGGCTCAGGCTGGCGGCGGAAGCGGGCTTCGTCATTGCGCTCTACAATCCGATCAGCAAGGCGCGGCCGTGGCAACTGGGCGAAGCCTTCGAGCTTCTGCGCGGCGTCTTGCCGGCAACGGTTCCGGTGATCTTCGGCCGCGCGGCCGGGCGGCCGGACGAGCGGATCGCTGTGATGCCGCTCGGTGAGGCCGATGCCAACCGCGCCGACATGGCGACGTGCGTCATCATCGGCTCGCCGGAAACGCGCATCGTCGAGCGCGACGGCCAGCCGGACCTCGTCTACACGCCGCGCTTCTATGCAGGGGCGAGCCAGTGAGCGATGCGGTCGAGCGCCTCGTCGCAATTGCCCACCGTCGGCACGTCCGCGGGCTTGCGCCGCTCGACCATGATCACCTCGATGCCGAGCCCGCGCGCTGCGGCGATCTTGCCGTAGGTGGCGCTGCCGCCGCTGTTCTTGGCGACGATGACGTCGATCTTCCGGCTCTTGAGCAGCTCGGCTTCGTCGGCTTCCTTAAAAGGACCGGTTGCAAGAATCGCCTCCTGGTCGGGAAGATCGAGCGGCGGCGTGACCGGATCGACGCTGCGGATGACGTAGCTGTGCTGAGGCGCGACTTCGAAATGGAACGCCTCCTGCCGGCCGATGGCAAGGAAGACGCGGCGCCTTCGATCGCCAAGCGCACTGACCGCCTCGACAACGCTATCGACCAGGGTCCAGCGGTCGCCGGGCAGGGGCAACCATTCCGGTCGGCGAAGGGCGAGCAGCGGCACGCCAATTCCTTGCACCGCCTCGGCGGCATTGTGCGAAATGCGCGCGGCAAAGGGGTGCGTCGCATCGACCAGCAGCGCGATCTTTTCGTCGCGCAGGAAATGCGCCAGTCCTTCGGCGCCGCCGAAGCCGCCGATGCGGGTCTTGACTGGTTGCGGCCGTGGGTCGGCCGTGCGGCCGGCGAGCGAGATAGCGGTATCAAAGCGGGCATCTTCGGCCAGACGGCGTGCGAGCTCGCGTGCCTCGGTGGTCCCACCCAGAATCAGAATACGAGGTTTTTCCATGGCTGACGTGTCGAACAGCGAACCCGCCATCGTCTCCCCCTGGCTGACCGTCATCGGTATCGGTGAGGATGGTGTAGCGGGTCTCGGCGACGAGGCCAAGCGGCTGATCGCCGAGGCACCGGTTGTCTACGGCGGCCATCGCCATCTGGAACTTGCGGCCTCCCTCATCACCGGCGAAGCGCACAATTGGCAAAGCCCGCTGGAGCGCTCGGTCGTCGAGATCGTCGCGCGCCGCGGCAGCCCGGTGGTGGTGCTCGCCTCGGGCGACCCGTTCTTCTTCGGCGTCGGCGTGACGCTGGCGCGCCGGATCGCGTCGGCCGAAATCCGCACGCTTCCGGCACCCTCGTCGATCAGCCTTGCCGCCTCGCGCCTCGGCTGGGCGCTGCAGGACGCGACGCTCGTTTCCGTGCATGGCCGACCGCTCGATCTGGTGCGGCCGCACCTGCATCCCGGCGCCAAGGTGTTGACGCTGACGTCGGACGGTGCGGGTCCGAGGGACCTGGCCGAACTGCTGGTTTCAAGCGGCTTCGGTCAGTCGCGGCTGACGGTGCTGGAGGCGCTTGGTGGCGCCGGCGAACGGGTGACGACGCAGATTGCCTCGCGCTTCATGCTCGGCCTCGTGCATCCTTTGAACGTTTGCGCCATCGAAGTGACGGCCGACGAGGGCGCGCGCGTGCTGCCGCTTGCCGCTGGCCGCGACGACGCGCTGTTCGAACATGACGGGCAGATCACCAAGCGGGAGGTGCGGGCGCTGACGCTCTCGGCGCTTGCGCCGCGCAAGGGCGAACTGCTCTGGGATATCGGCGGCGGCTCCGGGTCGATCGGTATCGAATGGATGCTGGCCGACCCGACCATGCAGGCGATCACCATCGAGGTGGAGCCGGAGCGGGCAGCGCGTATCGGCCGCAACGCAACGATGTTCGGCGTGCCCGGGCTGACCGTGGTCGAAGGCGAGGCGCCGGCGGCGCTTGCCGGCCTGCCGCAGCCGGACGCGATCTTCATCGGTGGCGGTGGCAGCGAAGACGGCGTGATGGAAGCGGCGATCGACGCGCTCAAGTCAGGCGGACGGCTGGTTGCCAATGCGGTGACGACGGACATGGAGGCGGTTCTGCTCGAACATCACGCGCGGTTCGGCGGTTCGTTGATCCGCATCGATATCGCGCGGGCAGGACCGATCGGTGCAATGACCGGCTGGAAGCCGGCCATGCCGGTCACCCAATGGTCTTGGACGAAGGGCTAAAGCCCAGAAAAGCATGACGCGGTCTTGCGTCAGGACTGCGTAAGAAAAAGAAAGAGCAACCAATGACGGTACATTTCATCGGCGCCGGCCCGGGCGCTGCAGACCTGATCACGGTGCGCGGTCGCGATCTGATCGGGCGCTGCCCGGTCTGCCTCTATGCCGGCTCGATCGTCTCGCCGGAACTGCTGCAATATTGCCCGCCGGGCGCGCGCATAATCGATACGGCACCAATGTCGCTCGACGAAATCGAGGCGGAGTATCTCAGAGCCGAAGCTGATGGTCTGGACGTGGCCCGTCTGCATTCCGGCGACCTCTCGGTCTGGAGTGCCGTGGCCGAGCAGATCCGCCGGCTGGAAAAGCACGGCATCGGCTATACGATGACGCCGGGCGTTCCCTCTTTTGCGGCGGCTGCCGCAGCGCTTGGGCGTGAACTGACCATTCCGGCGGTGGCCCAGAGCCTGGTGCTGACCCGCGTTTCCGGCCGCGCCTCACCGATGCCGAACAGCGAAACGCTTGCCGCCTTCGGCGCGACGGGATCGACGCTGGCGATCCACCTTGCCATCCATGCGCTCGGGCAGGTCGTCGAGGAACTGAAGCCGCTCTACGGCGCCGACTGCCCGGTCGCCATCGTCGTCAAGGCCTCCTGGCCGGACGAACGGGTGGTGCGCGGCACGCTCGGTGATATCGCCGCCAAGGTGGCGGAAGAGCCGATCGAGCGCACGGCGCTGATCTTCGTCGGTCCGGGGCTCGAAGCCTCCGATTTCCGCGAAAGCTCGCTCTACGATCCCGCCTATCAGCGGCGCTTCAGAGGGCGCGGCGAATAGGCCGCACTCCCTCGGGGGTCGGCCTAAGTTTCCCGCTGAGAGGCTTTTGAAACCTATTCCGCCGGTTCTTCGCGGGGCGGTCGCTGCTTGAGCGGGACGCCGCGCTTTTCCTCGACGCGGTCGCGGTAGAGCGCCGCCTGACCGAGCAGCATCAGCGTCACCGGCGTGGTAACGACGACGAAGACGATGATCAGGATCTCGTGGAACACCCAGCGGCTCTGCAGCACGGCAAAGCAGATGATCGAGGCGGTGCAGATCATCAGCACGCCGCCGCTGGTCGCGAGCGTCGGCGCGTGCAGGCGCTCGTAGAAGCTCGTAAACCGGAGCAGGCCGACGGAGCCGATCAGCGCCACCGCGGCGCCGAGAACGGTCAGCCCGCAGACGAGCACGGCTGCCCAGACAGGAAGATCGGTGAGATGGCTCATTCGATGATCTCCCCGCGCATCAGGAACTTGCCGAAGGCGATCGACGAGACGAAGCCGATCAAAGCCACGATCAGGGCGGACTCGAAATAGAGCGAGTTGGCCGTGCGGATGCCGAAGGTCAAGAGCATCAGCATGGCGTTGATGTAGAGCGTGTCGAGGCCGAGGATGCGGTCCTGGGCGCGCGGTCCTCGCACCATGCGATAGAAGGCAAAGGCCATCGCCAGGCCGAGCATGATCTGGGCAATCAGGATCGACCAGATGATTGAAAGTTCCATCATCCGAATATCTCCTTCAGGGCGGTCTCGTAGCGCCTGACCGTATCGAGCCAGATGTCCTCGTTTTCCATGTCGAGCACGTGGAAGAGCAGCGACTTGCGGCCGCGATCGTATTCGAGCCAGGCCGTTCCCGGCGTCGCGGTCATGACACAGGCAAGCAGCGCCAGGGCGTTTTCGTCTTCCAGATCGAGATCGATGGTCAGGAAGCCCGAGTTCGGTGGGCGGCGCTGGCCACGCAGGATGACGGCGATGACCGCGATGTTCGAGCGGATCACATCGAGGGCGACGGCAAAGCCGAAGCGCACGATCAACAGGATCCGGCGCGGATGCGATCGCATGAGGCCGAGCTTCAGCGTCACCCAGCCGAGACCGGTTGCCAGTATCGTCCCCATGAGGAAGGTGCCGGGCGCGACAGACTGATTGAGCAGGAGCCAGATGACGAGCAGCCCGACGGAGAGAAGCGGATAGGGGAGCCAGGTGCGCATCGTCTACTGCCCTCCCGCCCGGGGCGCCGTGAGCACCCGTTCCGTGTACCCCGTGGGATCGAACAGCGAATCCGCCGTTGCCTGCATGTAGCGCATGGCCGGCCCGGCCTGCACGCTCAAGAAGATGCAGGCCGCGAGCAGCACGACGACGGGGGTGATCTCGATGACGACGACGCGTGGCACGGTGTTTTCGATCGAGGCCCAGAAGGTACGGATGCCGACGCGGTTCATCGCGATCATCGCGGCGAGACCGGAAAGGATCAGCAGCGTGACATAGGTCCAGTCGGCGGCGGAAATCGCCGGCGCGGCTTCCGCCCCCGACAGGCCGAAGAGACCACCGAGGATGGCGAACTTGGCGACGAAGCCGGAGAGCGGCGGCAGGCCCGCAAGCAAGAGGGCGCAAAGGCAGAAGCAAAGGCCGAGGATTGCCATCGTGCCGGGGATCGCGGCTCCGACTTCTTCTTCCTCTTCGTCCTCGTCGGCGTCGCCATAGGCTTCCATCGTCACCGCCAGAACGTCGGCGCCGGCGTCACGGCCGCGCTCGACCAGTTCGATCAGCAGGAAGAAAGCGCCGATCGTCAGCGTCGAGCTGACAAGATAGAAGAGCGCACCGGCGATCATGCTCGGATGGCCGAGGCCGATGGCGGCGAGCAGCGTGCCGGAGGAGACCAGCACCGAGTAGGCGGCGAGGCGCCCCATGGCCTGCGACGCGAGCACGCCGATGGCGCCAAAGGCGATCGTCAGCAGGCCGCCTGCAAGCAGGACTGGCTGGCCGAAACCGGCAGACGCGCCGGCGCTCGCACCGAAGACCAGCAGGGAAAGCCTGAGAATGACATAGATGCCGACCTTGGTGAGGATCGCAAAGACGGCGGCGACCGGCGGCGTCGCGGCCGAATAGGCCGTCGGCAGCCAGAAGCTCAAGGGCCACATGCCGGCCTTCACCAGGAAGGCGACACCGAGCACGCCGGCGCCGACCTCGACCATCTGGCGATCCTCCGGCGAGAGCGTTGCCAGCTTCATCGAGAGATCGGCCATGTTGAGCGTGCCGGTCGCGCCGTAGATCAGGCTGACGCCGATCAGGAAGAGCGAAGACGCGGCAAGGTTGATCGCGACATAGTGCAGGCCTGCCTTGACGCGCAGCGGCCCGGAGCCGTGCAGCAGCAGCCCGTAGGACGCCGCCAGCATGATCTCGAAGAAGACGAAGAGGTTGAAGAGGTCGCCGGTCAGGAACGAGCCGTTGAGGCCGGCGATCAGCAACTGGAACAGCGAATGGAAGTGATGGCCGGCGGTGTGCCAGCGCGCGATCGAATAGGCCTGGGCGGCCAGCGCCAGGCCGCTCGTCAGGCACAGCATCAGCGCCGACAGACGGTCGAGAACGAGCACGATGCCGAAGGGGGCGGGCCAGTTGCCGAGCTGATAGACGCCATTGCCCGCGGGCGCTCCGTCCATCGAGGCGATCCGCATCAGCACGATCGAGAGGACGAAGAGCGCGAGCGTCGAGACGAAGCTCATCACGCCCTTGAGCGAGCGGTTGCGCTCGTCGATCGGGATCATTGCGGCGCCGACCATCAGCGGCAGCAGGATCGGCAGGATCAGCAGGTGGTGCATCCAGTTAGTCATGGCGCTGCTCCCTGCCGTCGACATGGTCGGTGCCGGTGAAGCCGCGCGAGGCGAGCAGCACGACGAGGAAGAGCGCGGTCATGGCAAAGCCGATGACGATGGCCGTCAGGACGAGCGCCTGCGGTACCGGATCGGTGAAACGGCTGAGATCGCCGACGCCACCGGGTTCCAGCACCGGTGGCGCGTTCACGCGAAGGCGCCCCATGCCGAAGATGAAGAGGTTGACGGCATAGGAGAGCAGCGAGAGGCCGATGATCACCTGATAGGTACGCGGACGCAAAAGCAGGTAGACGCCGGATGCCGTCAGCACGCCGATTGCAGCAGACAGAATGATCTCCATCAGCGTGCCTCCTTTCGCATGGCGCGCGCATGGGCACGCGGCGCGCGGATCGACTGGTGGGCAAGCGCGATCAGGATCAGCACGGTTGCGCCGAGCACCAGCGAGAACACGCCGAGATCGAAGAACAGGGCGCTCGCCAGCGGGAACTTGCCGATGATCGGCAGCGTCACATATTGCGCATGGGACGTCAGGAACGGATAGCCGAAGAACCAGGAACCGATGCCGGTTGCCGCCGCCACCAGAAGGCCGATGCTCATCCAGCGCAGCGGGTGAATGCGCAGCCGTTCCTCGACCCAGCGGGTTCCGCCGGACATGTATTGCAGGATGAAGCCGATCGACATGGCGATGCCGGCGGCAAAGCCGCCGCCGGGCAGGTCATGGCCACGCAGGAACAGGTAGGCTGCGAGCATGCCGATGACCGGGAACATCCAGCGCATGATCACCGACGGCACGAACAGGTATTCGGCGACGCTGTCACCCTTGTTGCGGTCTGGATGATCGTCGTCGAAGGCGTTCTGGACGCGCTGCTGTTCCGGCGCCTCCAGGCTGTCGGCCTGCGGGCGGAAGCGCAGCAGCAGGGCGAAGACGGTGAGCGCGACGATCGCCAGCACCGCGATCTCGCCAAGCGTGTCGAAGCCGCGGAAGTCGACGAGGATGACGTTGACGACATTGGTGCCGCCGCCTTCCTTGTAGGCGCGCTCGAGGAAGTAGCTTGCGATCGTGTCGGGCATGGGCCGGGTCATCATCGTATAGGCGATCAGCGCCACACCGCCGCCGGCGACGACCGCCAGCAGGAAGTCACGCAGGCGCCGGAAGCGGACCTTCAGCGACAACAGTTCGGTTTCCTCGGTGTCCTCGATGCGCTTCGGCAGCCACCGCAAGCCGAGCAGGATCAGCACCGTGGTGACGATCTCGACAAGAAGCTGGGTTACCGCCAGATCCGGCGCGGAAAGCCAGACGAAGGTCAGGCAGGTGGTGAGCCCGGCGCCGCCGAGCAGCACGAGCGCTGCCAGCCGGTGGAACTTTGCCAGGATCGCCGCACCGATGGCGCAGGCGATGCCGATCGCCCAGAGCAGGGCGAAGGCCGGATCGATGCTGCGCACGAGAAGCGGCGGCAGCTCGAAATGATTGAGAAGCAGTGGCAGCGCGCCGGCGGCGATCGCGATGAAGACGAGGAAGCGCATCTGCGGCTGCAGCCGCCGCGTGCCGAGGCGTTGCTCGAGAAAGCGCGCCCATTTCCAGGAGAGCGTTACCAGCACGCGCTCGAAGATGCGCTGGCCATGCAGCAGGCGGAAGACCGGCGGCCCTTCGACGCTGGTCGCGAGGTAGTTGCGCATCAGGAAGTAGAGGCCAATGCCGCCGAGAAGCGCCACGAAGCTCATGATCAGCGGCAGGTTCCAGCCGTGCCAGACGGAAAGGCTGTAATAGGGCGTGTTGGCGCCGAGAATGGAGACGACCGCCGTGTGCAGGAATGGGCCGATGGTGATCGCCGGGATGATGCCGACGACGAGGCAGGCAAGCACCAGGAACTCGATCGGCACGCGCATCCAGCGCGGCGGCTCGTGCGGCACCTTCGGCAGGTCCTCCGGCGTCTTGCCGAAGAAGACGCTGTGGATGAAGCGCAGCGAATAGGTGACCGCGAACATGCCGGCGAGCGTCGCGACATAGGGCGTCATCGTGTCGAGAATGTTGGCCTGGTGCGTTTCGATCGCTTCGGCGAAGAACATTTCCTTGGAGATGAAGCCGTTCAAGAGCGGCACGCCGGCCATGGCCGCGCTCGCGACCATGGCGAGCACCGCCGTTCCAGGCATGTACCTGATCAGCCCTCCGAGCTTGCGCATGTCGCGCGTTCCGGTCTCGTGGTCGATGATGCCGGCCGCCATGAACAGCGACGCCTTGAAGGTCGCGTGGTTGACGATGTGGAACACCGCGGCGACCGCGGCCAATGGGCTGCCGAGGCTCAGGAGCACAGTGATCAGGCCGAGATGGCTGATGGTGGAATAGGCGAGCAGGCCTTTGAGGTCCTGCTGGAAGATGGCGAAATAGGCGCCGAGCAGCAGCGTCGAAAGACCGGCGAGGCCGACGATCCAGAACCAGGCCTCGGTGCCGGCCATGACCGGCCAGAGGCGCGCCAGCAGGAAGACGCCGGCCTTCACCATGGTTGCCGAGTGCAGATAGGCCGAGACCGGCGTCGGCGCCGACATGGCGTGCGGCAGCCAGAAATGGAACGGGAACTGCGCGCTCTTCGTCAACGCACCGAGCAGCACCAGGATCAAGACCGGCATGTAGAGCGGAGAGTTGCGGATGAGGTCGCCGGAGGCGAGCACGACGTCGAGATCGTAGCTGCCGACGATGCGGCCCATCAGAAGCAGGCCGACGAGCATGCAGAGGCCGCCGGTGCCGGTCACCGTCAGCGCCATGCGTGCGCCGTCGCGGGCGTGCGCATTATGGTGCCAGTAGCCGATCAATAGGAAGGAGACGATGCTCGTCAGTTCCCAGAAGACGGCGAGCAGGATGAGATTGCCTGAAAGCACGACGCCGAGCATCGAGCCCATGAAGGCGAGGAACAGCGACAGGAAGCGCGGCACAGGGTCTTCCGCCGCCATGTAGTAGCGGGCGTAAAGCACCACGAGCACGCCGATCGCGGTCACCAGAACCGTGAAGAGCCAGGCGAAGCCGTCCATCCGGAGCGTGAAGTTGAGGCCGAGTTCCGGAAGCCAGGCGATGTCGTAGCGCAGGACGCCGCCTGAGGTGACGAAGGGATAGAGACCGGCGGCGACGAGGAAACACAGGAGCGCGATCGCTCCTGCAAACCAGGCCGTCGCACCGCGCTGATCGGGCGGAAAGAAGATTGCAAGGAGGCTTCCCGCAAATGGGGCGAGAATGAAGACAGAAAGCAATTTTCCCGCGTATTCGATCGTACCGTTCCCTTCGTTCGGGTTCATGGAGAGCGGGCACCCGAGCGCCGTGCTTTCCGAAAGAATGCACAGGAAACGCACCAGGATTTTGATTCTAGAGCATCTTTTCCGCTTTCAGTGGTTCCACTTGAAGCGGGACACTCTAGAGGCCCGAAAGGGCGGTCGCATCAGCGACTGCCGCAGGTGATGCCGCCATTCCCATGAAGCGGAGGCAGGCAATTGTTTTTATGGCGATTCGCGGCAGGGCTGCCAAGCCTCAAGCCTGCGAAAAATGCACGCACCTGCGTTTTTAACAGGCGCCGAAGCCTATCTCAGGCTGCCAGCCACCGGCGCTCGAAGGCGAAGGTCGCAAGGTCGTTGGCGCTCATGGGCCGCGCGAAGGCATAACCCTGCAGCCCGTGGCAGCCGAGTTCCTTCAGGATGGCTGCGTGTTCGAGGGTCTCGACGCCTTCGGCGATCACCTCGATGCCGAGCGATGTGCCGATATCGATGATGGACTCGACCAGGCGTTTTTCGGCCGGCGACTTCAGGATCGGCAGGACGAGCTGGCGGTCGATCTTCAAGCGCCGCGGCGTCAGCTTCAAGAGGCTGACGATGGATGCATAGCCGGTGCCGAAATCGTCGATCTCGATGTCGATGCCGAGTTCCTTGATCCGACGGATGTTCGACAGAACCGTCATGTCGCTCTCGTCGAAGGAGATCGATTCCAACAGTTCGAACGACAGGCGGCCCGCCGGGATCTGCAACTGTTCTAGGCGCTCGATCAGATTTTCGTCATGAAGCCGCGCATAGGAGAGATTGACCGAGACCTTGGGGATATGAATGCCGCTCGCTTCCCAGCGGTAGATCTGGAACAGCGCCTGCTCCAGGATCGCCTGGTCGATCGAGGCCACGACGTTGATGTCTTCGGCCGTCTTCAGGAACGTGTGCGGACCAAGCAGGCCCTTGGTCGGATGATCCCAGCGCGCCAGCGCCTCGACACCGATGATATCCAGCGAGCGCGGACAGAACTGCGGCTGGAAATGCGCGATGAACTCGTTGTGCTCGAGCCCGCGCAGGATCTCGTCGGCGGTCTGTTTGGTCTTGAAGACTGCCGTCTTCAGTTCGCCGGTGAAGATCTCGTGCCGGTTGCGGCCGCGGCGCTTGGCCTCATAGAGCGCGATGTCGGCATTGACGAGCACGTGCGACAGCTCTTCGTTCGCCTGGCTCTGGGCGGCGATGCCGATGCTGACGCCGATGCGGCACTCCTGGTCCTTGTAGCGGACGGGCACGCTCATCGCCTCGATGATGCGCGACGCCAGCCGGGCGTCCGGCTCCATGCCGCCGTCCTGGCGGACGAGGACGAATTCGTCGCCGCCAATGCGGGCGACGAAGTCCTTTTCGTCGGCATTGCCACGCAGCAGTTCGGCTGCATGCCTGAGGATCTCGTCGCCGGCCGCGTGGCCGAGCGTATCGTTGATCTGCTTGAACCGGTCGAGATCCATGTGGAAGATGCTGAGCTTCGCCTCGCGCGCGAAATGCCGGTCGCGCTCAGCCAGGACCTGGTCGAGGAAGCGGCGGTTCGGCAGGCCGGTCAGCGGATCGTGCAGCGCGTTGAACTCCATGCGATGACGCGCCGCTTCGAGCTCGACGCTGTGCGCCTCGGCCGTGCGTTTGGCTTCGAAAAGCGTTTCGCGGGTCTCGAAGTCGGCGGTCACGTCCCAGTTGACCCCGACGATCTTCCGGTGGCCGTCGGCGCCGATATAGAAGGAACCGTTGGCCCGGATGTGGCGCGTGCCGCCGTCGGGCAGGCGGACGCGGAAATCGGAGTTGTAGGCGAGCCCGGATTCCAGCGCCTCGGCAAATTCCCGTTCGGCGCGGTCGAGATCATCAGGGTGCAGCGTGTCTTTCCAGTCGTCATAGGCCTGGCGCAACGATGCCGTCCGTCCATAGAGCTCCTTGGTCCGATCGTCCCAGAGCAGCTTCCTGCTGGCGACGTCGAGTTCCCAGATGCCGATCTGGGAGGAGTCGAGCGCGATCTTCAGCCGATGGGAGAGCTCCTGGAGCTGCGCCTTGCTGTGCCTGAGGGCACGAATGTTGCCTTGCCGCTCGGTCAGGAGGCGCCCGGTCAACACCATCGGCAGGATGATCATCAGGCCGCCGATGACGATGAGGCCGCGAATGAGCCAGGCATTGCCAGCCGTCGTCGGCCAGCCGCCCTTCGGAACGGCGGCGATATGCCAGGAGCCACCGGGCAGAAGCACGGTCATTTCGACCGGTGCATCGCGGAAAATGTTCGCGTCGCCGTAAAAGACCGGACCCTGCGCGCCCGTGCCGTCCCGACCGGCAATAGCGACGTCGATGCCGAGTTCGTCGGAAGAAAGGCCGCTGTCGCGATAGAGCCGGTCCACGTCGATGATGGCCGAGACGATGCCCCAGAAGCGGTTGCTGCCGCCGCCCGCATCGATCGACACGGGGAAGCGGCCGATCAGGCCCTTGCCGCCCTGGACGAGATCGACAGGCCCGGCAAGTACCATCTGGCCGGTGTCCTTTACGCGCATGACGGCGGCGCGCTGCGCCTCGTTCTTGCGATAGTCGAGGCCGAGTGCGCGGCGATTTTGTTCGAGCGGATAGACGAGCGAGACGATCAGATTGGGCGCAGCGGCGATGCTGCGCAATTGCGAGCGCTCGGTGAAGACACTGCGCGCCAGAGCGGCGAAACGCTGCTGGTCCATCGCCGGCTCGGTGACCAGCGTGCCGATCAGCCCGCGAACGAGCTGGATGTTGCCATTGACGTTGGCCTCGAGCTTGGAGCGGATGGGGTTGAGTTCCTCGGCGACGCGGGCGCGCTGGCGCGCCTCGTCGACCACCTGGTTCTGGTTGTCCGCAAGGATGCCGGCGACCAGAACCACGAAGGCGGCGATGATCGCCGGAAGATAGCTCGGCGTCAAAACCCTGGAGAGCCTCTTCATTCCGAGGTTGAAAGCATGTCTGGCAGGCACGAAACACCCCGGCGGCACGCGAATGGCTATGTCTTGAGCCGGATAATCCCAAAAGGGTCTTAATAAACCTTGTTTTAGGTTCCGCTTTTATTCCTTCGCGTCTCAGTCACCTTTGCGCTCGGGCAGCTTCTTGTGCTTGGTTTCTGCAAGCTCTTCGAGTTCACCTTCGCTCATGGATTTTTCCATTTCGCGCGACGCGCCTTTGAGGCTGGATTTCTTGACGTCGCCGCGCTTGGCGGCAAGGGCAGCGCCGGCTGCACGCTGCTGGGCTTTCGATTTGGCTGGCATGGCACATCGCCTTTCGGTTGGTTGCCCTGGCCAACGCGAGGCAGCGCCGGATGTTCCGCGAAGCTAGGTATTCTCCCGCGCTTCGATCATCGCCTGCAGCGTCTCCAGCCGGTCGGCGTCACGCGGCAGCTTGTCCTGTCTCAGGCGTGCGATGCGCGGGAAGCGCATGGCGACGCCCGACTTGTGCCGGCTCGAGCGGTTGATGCCCTCGAAGGCGACCTCGACGACGAAACCGAAATCGGGTTCCGCCCTCACGGCCCGCACCGGGCCGAAGCGTTCGGTCGTGTTGTCCCGGACGAAGCGGTCGAGGATTTCGAGTTCCGCATCGGTGAAGCCGAAATAGGCCTTGCCGACGGGCACCAGCGTTTCCTTGCCCTCGATGTCGGTCCAGACGCCGAAGGTGTAGTCGGAGTAATAGCTCGAGCGCTTGCCGTGGCCGCGCTGGGCATACATCAGCACCGCGTCGATATTGAAGGGCGCGCGCTTCCACTTGAACCACGGGCCTTTGGCGCGGCCCGGCGTATAGGGCGAATCCAGCCGTTTCAGCATGATGCCTTCGATGACGGGATCCGGCGGATCGGCGCGCAGCCGGTCGAGTTCTTCCCAGGACGAGAAGGGCACCAGCGGCGAGAGGTCGAAATGCTGCGGCGAGGCGCGCTCGACGAGGCCGGCGAGCATTGCTCTCCTTGCGGCGAAGTCCAGCGGGCGAACGTCCTCCTCGCCTGAGAAGAGAATGTCATAGGCGCGGACGAAAGCGGGGTAGGTCTCGATGAGCTTGTGGCTGACCGTCTTGCGGTTCAGCCGTTGCTGCAGGTCGGCGAAGGTGCGCGTGGCACGATTGGTGCGCGCGGTGCCGCCGACCAGCAGTTCGCCGTCGATCACTCCGGTAAAGTCGGCGGCTTCAAGTACATCGGGAAAGGCGCCGGAAATCTCGTCGCCGCTGCGGGAATAGAGCCGGCGCACGCCGCCGACGTTGGCAAGCTGAACGCGAATGCCGTCCCACTTCCATTCGGCGGCAAAATCCTTGGGGTCGAGCCCGTCGAGATCGCCGTCGCCGACGGGATTGGCGAGCATGACCGAATGGAAGACCGCCGGCGTCGAAAGCGCGGGCTTTTCCGCCTCTCCCGAAAGCCAGCGGAAGAGCGGCAGGTAAGGCGGCGACAGGCCGTGCCAGAGGGTCTCAATCTCGGCGACGTCCTTGCCGCCCATGTCCGCGAGCGCCTGCTTGGCGAGCTTCGCCGATACGCCGATGCGAAGGCCGCCCGTCACAAGTTTTAGGAAGGCGAAGCGCGCCGAGGTATCCAATCGGTCGAGCATGTCGCGAACGACGCCGCGCACATCGGCGCGTCCGGTCCTTTGCAGGCGCTCGATGGCCTCGCCAAGCGGAATGTCCGCCTCCACGGTGCCGGCAGGCGGCTCCCAGACGAGCGAAACCGTTTCGGCGAGGTCGCCGACATAATCGTAGGAATACTGGAAGAGCACCGCGTCCATGCGTTCGAGCAGGAGGTCGCGGATCATTGCCGGCTTGACCGTGTTGAGCGACAGCGTGCCGGCGATCGCGGCAAGCGCATAGCCGCGATCGGGGTCCGGCGCGGTGCGGAAGTAATCGACAAGCAGGCGGATCTTGGCGTTGCGCTGCGGGCTGAGGACGAGACGGTCGAGCAGTTCGGCGAAGGCTCGCATCCGTCACTCTCCCTCGTCGTCGTAGCCGACGAGATGCAGCGGACGGGCGGCGATGCCCTTGAGCTCGCACCAGCGCACCAGTGCCTCCTCCCGCCCGTGCGTGACCCAGACCTCGGCCGGTGCGATCTCGGTGATCGTCGCTGTCAGTTCGGCCCAATCGCAATGGTCGGAGATGATCAAGGGCAGCTCGACGCCGCGCTGTTTCGCCCGTTGCCGGATCAGCATCCAGCCGGAAGCGAAGCTGGCGATCGGGTCGGCAAAGCGCCGCGACCAGCGATCGGCGAAGGCGGCGGGCGGGCCGACAACGATCGTGCCCCTGAAATCCTGCTTGTCGTCGGCTGCAAGCGTTGCCGGGCGCAGGTCGCCGAGGTCGATGCCCTGGCTCTGATAGTAGTCGCACAGCCGTTGCAGGGCGCCATGGATGAAGATCGGCTGGTGATACCCCTCTTCGCGCAGCAGCGCGATCACCCGCTGCGCCTTGCCGAGCGCATAGGCGCCGACCACGTGGGTGCGCTCGGGGAATTGCGCGAGCGATGTCAAAAGCTTGCGTGTCTCTGCTCGGTCATCGGGATGATGGAAGACCGGAAGGCCGAAGGTCGCCTCGGTGATGAAGACGTCGCAGGAAACCGGCTCGAAGCCGGCGCAGGTCGGGTCCCGCCGTCGCTTGTAGTCGCCCGAGACGACGATGCGGGTGCCGTTCGCGCGGACCGAAATCTGTGCCGAGCCGAGCACGTGGCCGGCCGGGTGGAAGCTCACCTCGACGCCGTCGACGGAGAGCGTTTCGCCAAGGGCGACCGGCTGGCTCGTTCCGCAGAAGTCCTCGCCGTAGCGGATGCGCATGATGTCGAGGGTTTCGCGGGTGGCGAGCACCTGGCCGTGGCCGGAGCGGGCATGGTCGGAATGACCATGGGTGATCAGAGCCCTTTCGACCGGTTGAACCGGGTCGATGTAGAAGTCACCGATCGGGCAATAGAGGCCTTTGGGGGCGGGGTAGAGCAGGGCGTCCGGTTTCATGGACTGAAAGATAGCCGGCGAATGCACATTCGCCAGCCGTGTTGTTCAAGTTTTTCGAGGCGCAACATTTGCTGCGCCTCGTTCAGCTTCAACCCGGCAGAACCAGCGTGTCGATGATCAGCTTCAGCGTGCGGGCGGCATCGATGTCGATGCAGGCCTTCTGGCTCGGCAGATCGTCCCAGGGGCTCGGCGGGAACAGCCTGGTGTCGGGGCTCTGGATCGTCTGGCCATCGGCAATGCCGCCGCAGACGACGCGGATGGCGCCGCTTCTGACGGTGAACAGGTCGGGCGCCACGACATAGGCGCAGGCGCAGCTGTCGTGCACGACCATGCCATCGGGCACGTGCTGCTCGTAGAAGGTGACGTAGAACTTCGAGATGTCGGCGAGCAGCTTGCCGGCGTCGCCGCCGCGTTCGGCGACATCGGCGATCATCGCCTTGGTCATCACGGTCTGGGTGGTGACGTCGAGACCGACGACGGTGACCGGCCAGGGCGCCGTCATGACAACGTCGGCGGCTTCCGGGTCGCCGTGGATGTTGGCTTCGGCAGCCGGCGTGATGTTGCCGTTGACGTCGAAAGCGCCGCCCATGATGACGACTTCGCGCACGAGCGCTGCGAACTCGGGATCCTCGCGCAGCGCCAGCGCCAGGTTGGTCATGCGGCCGACGGCGATCAGCGTCACTTCGCCGGGATGGGCGCGAACGGTGTCGATGATGAAGCGGTGCGCAGGGCGCGGGTCGACCGGCAGGTCGATCGTCTCGGGCACGTCGATATTGCCGAGGCCGTCGTCACCGTGGATGAAGGTCGGCCAGCCGACATGCGGACGGTCGGGATTGAAGGTCTTGTCGAGGCCCTTGGCCACGGGCGCGCCGATGCCCCACTCACGCTTCAGGAACAGCGCGTTGCGCGTCGTGGTTTCGACCGAGGCATTGCCGAAAACGGTGGTGATGCCGATCAGGTCGATGGCCGGGTGACGGTGCAGGAAGAGCAGCGCCATTGCATCGTCGATGCCCGGATCCGTATCAAAGATAACTTTATGCATTCTCGTTCTTCTTTTCTTGTTCTTGTGTTTGACGGCTCGCAATGGAGGCAAGATGGCCACGAATGTCAATCACCCTCCCGGAGGCTTTGGCGGGCGGGCGGCCGCGCCCTGGCCGGTTTCCATGGGAACATCGCCAACCGGGTGAGCATGGCAAGCTCCGCGTGTGGATGGGAACGGCTCATCCAGTCAACCGGGAGGTAATGTCATGCATAGGCTGGTTCTTGTTTCCATGATCGTCGTCACCGCGGCAACGTCGTTTGCCGCTCCCGCCTTTGCCCAAAGCGTCGGCGGCAAAAGCCGTGGCGGCGGTGGGGGCGGCAACGGTTCTTCCGACAGCAGCGACTGGTATGCCGGCATCGGTTCCTTCACCCATTCCAACGACAGCTACAACCGGCGGCGCCCCAAGGTCATCCTGACGAAGTCGGGTGCCTATTGCGTCGAAAACCGCCGATGGGTCGACGCCTCGGGCAAGGCGCATTTTTCGCCTTACCGCGAGTGCCGTGACCGCATCGATATCGCCGTGGACTGATCGACGTAGAGCTTTGAGAGGGAGACGGGCGCGCAATCGCCCGCCTCCCTTTTTTGTTGATCCCCTGCCGCCGGTCTCCTGCGGGTTGCCGGCAGATCGCTACCGCAATTTAAACTTTCCGAAAGGTCGCGCGCCTAATGTTGTGCTGCCCGTTCCGGGCTTTTTGCAATTTCTGGATATGACGGCGGAGTCCACCCTCGTGAAGGCTATCCTCGGCAAGATCAGGCCATCGAAGAGACTGCTCGTCATTCTCACGGCGGCCTTCGGTGTTTCCGCCGCTTCGGGCGGGGCTGCCGTCTATGTCAGCCGCGACGCGCTGATGGCGGAACTTTCCAAACCGAAGGTGTCGGGCCTCGAATGCACGACCATTCGCACGCTGAAGCTCAGCCACAACGGCCAACGCTGGATCCGCATGCACGTCAAGACCGACCGCGCCGACGGCCAGGCGCGCATGCGCACGGCGTTGCGCGTCGTCGGCGCCCTAGCCAAGGCCGAACGGGCAGATCTCTATCAGGTCGTCGTGCTCGATGCCGCCGGCCCTGAAAACCGGGCCGATGTGCGCGGTGCCGCGATCGGTGCGGAGGTGCTCTTCGCCCCCGGCCCGCAGAGCGTTCCGGGCATGAGCGAGACGTTTCGGGCGTTCTACAATGACGGCACGGCCAATTCTGTCGGCGTCTTCCATGGCAAGACCGTCGATCTTTCGATGGATGACATCCGCACGATGATGGCGGCCATGGACGACCATTCGCCATGCATCGATCCGTCGGCCGCACCGGCCGATGGCGCGACCGCCGAGGGCGGCGCCGGTGAACACGAGGCCAAGCCGGCCGAGACCGCCGAGGCTCCCGCAGGCCACTAGGCCCGGGTCACGTCCGGCTATCCGATCGCTCTGAAACAGAAAAAGGCCCGGCGCGTGAGCGGCGGGCCTTTGTGTTCGTGGCGATGCGACCTTGATCAGTCAGCCTTCTGCCGGCGGGCCGGGAAGAGGATGACGTCGCGGATCGACGGTGCGTTGGTCAAAAGCATGATCAGGCGGTCGACGCCGATGCCGAGGCCACCGGCCGGCGGCATGCCCTGGTCGATCGCGTCAAGGAACTCGTCGTCGAGCTGCTTGGCCTTTTCGCCGCGCGCATGCGCCTGCTCCAGCTGCTCGACCATGCGGGCGCGCTGCTCTTCCGGGTCGTTCAGTTCGGAGAAGGCGTTGCCCAGTTCCCAGGCGTTGCAATAGGTCTCGAAACGCTCGACGAGGCGCGGCTCGCCCGGCACTTCCTTGGCAAAGGGCGAGATGTCCTTCGGGAAATGCGTGACGTGGGCCGGCTGGATCAGCGTACCTTCGACCTTCTCTTCGAAGATGAAGGCGAGGCACTCGCCCCAGGTCCAGTCCTTCTCGACCTCGAAGCCGGCAGCCTTGGCGGCAGCGCGGGCTTCCTCGTCGGTCTTCATCGCCAGGAAGTCGATACCGGTCGCTTCCTTGACGGCGTCGGGCATCGGCACGCGACGGAACGGACCCTTGAAGGAGATTTCCTTGTCGCCATAGGCAAACTCGGTCGAGCCGTGGATCGCCATCGCAAGCTCACCGAACAGCCGCTCGACGAGGTCCATGATGTCCTCGTAGTCGGCATAGGCCCAGTAGCACTCCATCATGGTGAATTCCGGATTGTGCCGGGTGGAGACGCCTTCGTTGCGGAAATTGCGGTTGATCTCGAAGACCTTGTCGGTCAGACCCGAAACCAACGTGCGCTTCAGGTACAGTTCCGGCGCGATGCGCAGGAACATGTCGAGCTTCAGCGTGTTGTGATGCGTCTTGAACGGCTCGGCGGTGGCGCCGCCATAGACCGAATGCAGCATCGGAGTCTCGACTTCCATGAAGCCGTCGTTTTCCATGAAGCGACGGATGCCCGAGACGATCTTGCTGCGCTGCTGGAAGCGCAGCTTCGATTCCTCGTTGGTCATGATGTCGAGGTGGCGCTTGCGGTAGCGGATCTCGATGTCGGAGAGACCGTGCCACTTCTCGGGCATCGGCAGCAGCGACTTCGTCAGCATCGTGATCGACTGTGCGTTGATCGTCAGCTCGCCACGCTTGGTGCGGCGCACGACGCCGGTGACGCCGATGATGTCGCCGATGTCGATCATCGGCAGCAGTCCGCGGGCTTCCTCGCTCGTCACGTCCTTGTGGCTGAAGATCTGGATCTTGCCCGACGCGTCATGGATGTCCATGAACATGCCGGAATTGCGCGAGGAGTAGACGCGGCCGGCGACGGTCGCGACATCCTGCGTCTCGGTATCCGGCTCCAGGCTCTCGTACTTGGCGGTCAGCTCAGCATTGCTCATCGTCCGGTGGAAATGCGCCGGATAGACGTCGCCGATCTGCTCGCGCAAAAGCTTCAGCTTCTGTGCGCGCACTTCCGTGGCGTCGGAGGAGAGGCCAGTGGTCTCGGTCTTGTCGTTCATCGTGCTCTCCTTACTTTCCGCTGCCGACCATGGAGGCGACCACCTGAGACGCGACCTTGAGGCGTTGGCGGACCACGGCGCGGCCGAGGATTTCCATGCTGTCGAACAGCGGCAGCGAGCGCTGCGAGCCGGAGACGGACACGAAGAGCGGCGCCAGGATCACCTTCAGCTTCTTGCCCATGCGCTCGGCGATCGCACGCAGTTCGGCCTCGATCGATTCCTTGTTCCATTCGAGGATCTTTTCAAGGTCCGGCTGAACCGTGTTGAGGATCTCGAGCAGCTCTTCGGGCGTCGACTTGACGCCGGCGAAGGCTTCGGGCTTGAGGCCAAGGTCCGACTTCAGAAGGAAGCCTGCGAGATCGGGCAGTTCGCCGAGCTTGGAAATACGCGACTGGCTGAGCTTCAGGCCCTGTTTCAGGCGGTCGTTTTCCATGGCCCAGGCAAGGACGCGGGCAGCGAATTCTTCTTCCGAAAGCTTCTCGCGGATCCAGCGGGCGTTCAGCCAGTCGAGCTTCTGGATGTCGAAGATCGCGCCGGCCTTGGAGAGGTTCTCCGAGTCGAACTTTGCAGCCAGTTCCTCGATCGTCAGCAGCTCCTCGCCTTCGGCGATCTGGATGAAGAACAGGCCGAGGAAGTTCATCAGCGCTTCCGGCAGGTAGCCAAGAGCGGTGTAGTAGGAGATCGACGTCGGGTTCTTGCGCTTCGACAGCTTCGACTTGTCGGCATTGCGCATCAGCGACAGGTGCATGAAGACCGGCGGTTCGAGGCCGAGATAGCGGTAGATCAGGATGTGCTTCGGCACGGAGGCCAGCCACTCCTCGCCACGGGCGACGTGGGTGATCTTCATCAGGTGGTCGTCGACCACGTTGGCCATGTGGTAGGTCGGCATGCCGTCGGCCTTGAGCAGGACCTGCATGTCGACGGCATCCCACGGAATTTCCACGTCGCCATAGACGCCGTCGGTAAACTTGCACGAGCCCTCGGTCGGGATCTTCATGCGCACGACGTGCGGTTCGCCGGCGGCAACGCGCGACGTCACTTCCTCGGCGGACAGGTGGAGACACAGGCCGTCATACTTCGACGGCTTGCCGGCGGCGCGCTGGCTCTCGCGCATCTGCTCGAGCCGCTCGGGCGTGCAGAAGCAACGGAAGCCGTGACCGTTCTCGACGATCTTTTCGACGTAGGGGCGGTACATGTCCTTGCGGTCGCTTTGGCGGTAGGGACCGTAAGGGCCGCCGATATCAGGACCTTCCGACCATTCGAGCCCGCACCATTTCAGCGCGTCCAGCACCTTCTGTTCGAACTCCGGCGTCGAGCGGGTCGCATCGGTGTCCTCGATGCGCAGGATGAACTCGCCACCATGCTTTTTTGCGAAGAGGTAGTTGAACAGAGCGATGTAGGCGGTGCCGACATGCGGCTCGCCGGTGGGGGAGGGTGCGATGCGTACCCGGACTGCTGAATTTGCCATGGTCTTTGCCCGTCTGACGTGCTTTTCGCCCCTTGCCGGAGAAGAAACCGGCCGCCGGGGGCGCGCATTTTATGGGAAGGAAAGGCCCGCAAGGGTGCCGCAACAACGGTATCGGCAGGCTATTCCAATAGGCTCGCGTGAGACCATAGAACGCCGATCATGTCAACGGAAACCCGATCACGCCGGTTTTTGTTGACACTGCCGCCCGCGGGCGTTAATGAACCAAAAGGTTATTTAACTGAAAGGTTTTTTAGAAAATGCCGGAAGATCGCTTGTCGACGACGCTCTCAGCCCTGGCCGATCCAACGCGAAGGGCCATTCTCGCCCGCCTCGCACTTGGCGAGGCCTCGGTCGGCGAGCTGGCGGAGCCCTTCGAAATGAGCCTGCCGGCAGTCTCCAAGCATCTCAAGGTTCTCGAGCGCGCCGGGCTGATCAGCCGCGGCCGCGAAGCGCAGTGGCGGCCATGCAAGCTTGAAGCTGCTCCGCTGAAGGACGTCAACAGCTGGCTCGACGGCTACCGCCGCTTCTGGGAGCAGAAGTTCGACCGTCTCGACGCCTATCTGCAGGAACTCCAGCATATCGATCCCGGCGCCGGCAAGAACTGATCGCCGCCCGTCTTCCGTCCCTGGCCATTCTGCGCTAAGCAGGGGACGTCGAAAAAGGCAGGACCGGATAAGGTAAGCCCGGTCCCTTCGGTTTTCTAAACGAAGCTCTGCTCGAACGTCCCGTTCGAACCCACGACGTGGTTCCGATGCAATCGCATCGGTCCGCGGCGGGGTGTATGCAATCGACGCAGTCCGCCGCGTTTCTCGAACACGGAGACTGTAACATGCGACTGAACCATATCGACCTCCATAGCGCTGTCGTTGCCGAAACGGCGTCCTTCCTCATCGATCACTTCGGCCTGACGCTGGTCGAAAAACGCGGCAAGGATGCCTTCTATCGCCTGACGGACGGTTCCGGCCTGGTGCTTGTCGTCAGCCCGCCGATCACCGCGCTCGGCGGCGGCGACCAGGTCAGCCTCGGGGCCCAGACCTACCACATCGGCTTTCTGCTGCCGGTGCGGGCCGAGGTCGACGACGTCTACCAGCGGGTGCGCGAAGCCGGTGTCCGGGTGATCCCGCCTGCCGACCGGCACGGCGCCTACGTCTTTTACGCAACGATCCCTGGCAACATCCTGGTCGAGGTCGGCCATCGTCCGGATGTTTGACGGGTTGAAACCGGATCGGAACGTTTCCTGAAGAGATGCGTTGTCCAACCAGAAGGCGTGGAGACCGGCCCGGCAGGCTCGACGGCAAGGGGAAACGACGCCGTTTGTCTTGCCGCCGATGGCTCGCGGTTGACGGCCGGTTTCGGGCTCCGCGTCTTCCAGAACTCCCGCAAGCAGAAGGCCCGCATCTTGGATGCGGGCCTTTCTCATGACGGGATTGTTTTTCAGCCGGCTCGTCAGTCGAGCTTTCCGGCCTTCCTCAGGCGCGCATTGCGCGCCACCATGTTGAGGATTTCGACCAGCGCCGAGAAGGCCATGGCGGCGTAGATGTAACCCTTCGGCACATGCAGGCCCATGCCTTCGGCAATCAGCGTCGTGCCTATCATCAGGAGGAAGGCGAGCGCCAGCATGACGATCGTCGGGTTCTTCTCGATGAAGTTGGCAAGCGGGTTGGCGGCAACGAGCATGACGGTGACGGCGGCAACCACGGCGATGACCATGATCGGCAGGTGCGGGGTCATGCCGACCGCGGTGATGATGCTGTCGACGGAGAAGACGAGGTCGAGCAGAAGGATCTGGCCGATCGCGGCGCCGAAGCTGTTGATCGCCGAGGAGGCGATGAAGTCCTCGCCGTGATCGCTCGGATCGACGTTGTGGTGGATTTCCTTGGTCGCCTTCCAGACGAGGAACAGGCCGCCGGCGATCAGGATCATGTCCTTCCAGGAGAAGCCGTGGCCGAAGGCCTCGAACACGGGCGTCGTCAGCTTGACGATCCAGGCGACGGTGCCAAGCAGCGCCAGGCGCATGACGAGCGCAAGGCCGATGCCGATGCGGCGGGCCTTTTCCCGGTGTTCGGGCGGCAGCTTGTTGGTGAGGATCGAGATGAAGATCAGGTTGTCGATGCCGAGAACCACCTCCATGACGACGAGGGTGATGAGGGCGACCCAGGCGGCGGGGTCTTGGGCAAGCAACAGGAGGTCCTGCATCGGCGATCTTTCTCTTTCAGCACTTTAAAGTTCCGCAGCGGCCTAGCGCGTCCGATGGACGTGCGGCGCTGCGAGTGGTGGCGCGTCGTCGCGCAAGAATCGCCGAAAGTATTTAAGAAACATTGCGGAAGAGACAAGCGCCGCCGCCTTATTGTGGCGGCGCTTTACCGTTTACGATTTGACCGGAATCCACATTTCGACGACGCCCATGCCCGAATGCGGGTCAAAACGCTCGTCATAGCGTTCGATGAGGTCAGGTGTTTCTCCGTGCTGCAGCCCGGATTCCGGCAGCCATGTTCCGAAGACGTAGTCGGCGGTTTTGGCGATCGCGGAGATGTGGCCACGATGCAGAAAGACAGCGTAGCGCTGTTTCGGCAACCTCACTGTCGAAAAGCCCTCGGCCAGGTCGTCGGCGTCGCTGATTTCGGCCGCCGCCATGTAGCGGAAGGTGCCGGCCTCGCCGTCGCTGTCACTGCACACACCATAGGCGATGTCGCCCCTCTGCCCGGGTATCGACCCGAAATGGCGGTTGAATCGTTGCCAGAGCGACGGGATGCCCTGGGTGCGGCCGTAGGCGTAGGTTTCCGAAAGGCCCGCCAAAAGCAACGGCGGGCTGTCTTCGAAGCGCGGCGGGTCGATTTTCAAGAGGCGGTTATCGTCCATCCTTAAAGGCTCCATCAGTTCGATGTTTCGAATGTGCCTCTGCTTGCGCACCGTTTCGGGTGTGACGCCGAACTGGTCGCGAAAGGCACGGGTGAAAGCCTCGTGCGAACCGTAGCCCGCATCGAGCGCCACCGAGAGAATGCTGATGGAACCGTCGGAAAGCGCCCGGGCGGCATCGCTCAGCCGCCGGCCGCGGATATAGGCGCTGATCGAGCGGCCGGTGACCAGCCCGAAGACGCGCGACAGGTGGTAGCGCGAGAGCCCTGCGGCTCCGGCGATTTCCTCCAGCGATATGTCCTTGGCGAAATGGCTTTCGATGAACCAGACCGCCCGTCCGATGGCACTCATCATCACTCCCTTGGCAACGCCCCGGTGATAGGGTGTTGCCGCAAGGCGCGCTTGATCGCAATTGCTGGATTGTAACGCCGGGCTGCCGGAAGAGTTCAGCCTTGCTCGGCCTGTTTCTTCGGTCCGTAGGCGGACATGAAGACGCGCACAGCCGCGGTGACCGTCGCCTCGATCTGTTCCTTCGGCGGTGCCGAGCACATGCCGCCGAACAGCCGATGCTTGAAGAGCCCGGCCTGCGCCATTTCGATGAACTGCCGGGCGGCCATCTCGGTATTCTCGATGTCGAGGGTGCCGGCGGCAATCTGGCGGTCGAGATAGGATTTGAGAACGGTGTAGCCGTTTTCCGGTGCCTCGCTGAAGAAGCGTTCGGCCAGATGCGGCATGCGGTCGATCACGCCGATCACCATGCGCATGGAGCGGATCGTCTCTTCCGCCGTCATGCTGGTCGTCAGCGTCACACCGAAATCGTAGAGCGACTCTTCCACGTCGTCATGATCGTTGAGCGCGTGTTTGGCGGTCTGGACCACCCGGGTCTTGCCCTTGACGATCAGCGCCTTGAAAAGGTCTTCCTTGTTCTCAAAATAAACGTAGAGCGTGCCCTTGGAGACGCCGGCCTCGCGGGTGATGTCGTTCATGCTGGCGGCGTCGAAGCCCTGGCTCAGGAACGCGCGTCGCGCGCCTTCGAGGATCTGCTCACGCTTGGCGGGATCCTCGCCGGCAGCGTGTCGGCCGCCGCCCGAACAGAGATCCTCATCCATGCCGACTGCCGGCTGCATGATGTCCTGGGTTCCGCTCTTTGCCCCGCTCATGATGGTCGCTTGTTTCCGTCCTGCTCATATTAAATTTTAGTCATCGAACCGCGTGGTTCGATTTCCTCTTGATATGCGACCAGAAAGGGCTTATGTCAAGTTCCAATCGAACCGAACGGTTCAGTTCGTTCAGCAATCTTTAACCAGGCCGGTGCCCAATGTCCGCATCCAACACGTCCAGCGCTGCCCGCGTCCGTCCCGTCGACGAGACTTTCGAAGTGCAGCAGGAAACCGCGCTCGAGGCGAAGGCCCCCGCTGCAGAGCAGGCGGTCGCGCCGGCTCCGGCAAAGGAAGCCGCCGCGCCGCAGAAGAAGGCGCGCAAGCCCATCCTTCCGGTGCTCGGCTTGGCGCTCCTGGCTGCCGGCGGCTGGTATGGCTACGACTGGTGGACCAATGGCCGCTTCATGATCTCCACCGACGACGCCTATATCGAAGGCGACATCGCGACGATCTCGCCGAAGGTTTCCGGCTATGTCGCCAAGGTCGACGCTGTCGCCAACCAGAAGGTGAAGGCCGGCGATCCACTGGTCACGCTGGACGATGGCGACTATCGCATAGCCGCCGAGCAGGCCGAGGCGAAGATCGCCACCCAGAAGCTGGCGCTCAGCCGCTTCGATGCGCAGATTGCCGGCGCCAAGGCGAGCCTTGCCCAGACCGAAGCGCAGAAGAAGGCTCTCGAAGCGACGGTGCGCGGCGCCGAACTCGCGCAGAAGCGCGCGAGCGACCTCCAGTCCAAGGCCGTTGGCACCGTCGCTTCGCTCGACAACGCCGATGTGGCGCTCGACCAGGCACGGGCAAACCTTGCCGGAGCGGACGCCAACATTGCCGCTGCCAATGCCAGCATCACTGTTCTCGAAGCGCAGCGCACGGAAGCCGAAAGCGAGATCCGTTCACTGGAGCTTGCGCGCGACAAGGCCAACCGCGACCTCGGCTTCACCGTGCTGAAGGCGCCCTATGACGGCATCGTCGGCAACGTCGCAGTCCAGGTCGGCGATCTCGTGTCGGCCGGCCAGCGGCTTGCCGCCCTTGTTCCGGTCGATCAGCTCTATATCGACGCCAACTTCAAGGAGACCCAGATCGCCCATCTGGTGCCGGGCTCCAAGGTGAAGGTGCATGTCGACGCCTATGAGGACCACGCGATCGAAGGCACGGTCGCCTCGATCTCGCCGGCTTCCGGTTCGGTCTTCTCGCTGCTGCCGGCGGAAAACGCCACCGGCAACTTCACAAAGGTGATCCAGCGCGTGCCGGTGCGCATCACCCTGCCGGCTGACGTGCTGGCCGAAGGGCACCTGCGCGCGGGCTTGAGCGTCGTCGTCGATGTCGACACGCGCACGGCGCCGGACCAGACCAAGGTTGCCGCGACCAAGTAAGCGGACGCAATGCCGGCGCGCCCTTGGGCGCGCCTTTTGCCGAGACCCCGGCGCCATGGAGCGCGGGTGAAGTCCGGAACGCCGGCGCGGCGAAATGCGCATGTCCAGAACGCTGGCGCCCAAGCGCGCCCATGCAAGGAGTGGCTGAGATGGCCGCAACGGCAACAGCAGGCTCGGTGGCGGCCGCCGCACCGAAGGTCGAGGAACATATGGACCCGAAGAGGCTGATCGCCTTCTTCGCCATGGTCGTCGGCATGTTCATGGCCATCCTCGACATCCAGATCGTCTCGGCCTCCCTTGCTGAAATCCAGGCCGGCCTTTCCGCCGGTTCGGACGAGATCGGCTGGGTGCAGACATCCTACCTCATTGCCGAAGTCATCATGATCCCGCTCTCGGGCACGCTTGCGCGCATCGTCTCGACGCGCGTGCTGTTCTCGGTTTCGGCGGCCGGCTTCACTGCGGCAAGCGCGCTGGCGGCGACCGCGACGAACATCGACCAGATGATCGTCTACCGTGCGATCCAGGGCTTCATCGGCGGCGGCATGATTCCGTCGGTCTTTGCGGCCGCCTTCACCATCTTTCCGCCGTCGAAGCGCAACATCGTCTCGCCGATCATCGGCCTGATCGCGACCTTGGCGCCGACGATCGGCCCGACGGTCGGCGGCTATCTCAGCCACGCCTTCTCCTGGCACTGGCTGTTCCTCGTCAACGTCATTCCCGGCATCATCGTCGCGACGCTCACCTGGACCTTCATCGACTTCGACAAGCCGGAGCTCAGCCTGTTCAAGAAGTTCGACTGGTGGGGCCTGGCCTCGATGGCGGTCTTCCTCGGCGCGCTCGAATACGTGCTGGAAGAGGGCAACACCAACGACTGGTTCAACGACGAGCACATCGTCATGGGTGCGGTCGCTTCGGCGATTGCCGCCATCGTGTTCTTCTACCGCGCCTTCAAGGTGGAGTTTCCAGTCGTCGACCTCAGGGCTTTTGCCAACCGAAACTTCGCCTTCGGCTCGATGTTCTCCTTCGTCATGGGCATCGGCCTTTACGGCCTCACCTATCTCTATCCGCTCTATCTCGGCCGTATCCGCGGCTACGATTCGCTGATGATCGGCGAGACCATGTTCGTCTCGGGCCTTGCCATGTTCTTCACGGCGCCGGTCGCGGGCATTCTCTCGGGCAAGCTCGACCCGCGCGTGCTGATGACGATCGGCTTCACCAGCTTTGCCAGCGGCACCTGGATCATGGGCCACCTGACGGCCGACTGGGATTTCTACGAGCTGTTCATTCCGCAGATCCTGCGCGGCGTCGGGCTGATGCTGTGCATGGTGCCGATCAACAACATCGCGCTCGGCACCATGCCGCCGGCGCGCATGCGCGGCGCCTCGGGCCTGTTCAACCTGACCCGAAACCTCGGCGGTGCAGTCGGGCTTGCGGTGATCAACACGATCCTGACGCAGCGCCAGGACTTCCACTATGCGCGGCTTGCCGAGCATATCCAGTGGGGCAATCCGGAGGCGATGGAGCGGTTCAACAACATGGCCGCCAACTTCAATGCCCATGGTCTCGACGGCACGACGATCGCCATCAAGCAGCTTGCGGGCATGGCGCAGAAGCAGGCGATCATCCTGTCCTTCGGCGATATCTTCATGCTTTTGACGGTGCTGTTCCTGTCGCTGATCCTCGGCGTGATGATGATCAAGAAGCCCGAGGGCGTCGGCCCCAGCGGCGGCGGTCACTGACACCGGCATAACGCAGCCCGCACGGTTTACGCGAACGAAGCCGTGCGGCACACTCCTCTCCACGGATAGCGGAGGGGTGGAAGCATGCGCAGATCGGCTCTGGCGTCTTTTTCAAGACGGTCTTTCCTGACCGGCCTTGCCGGTCTCGGGGCGGCGCTTGCGGCCTCCCGGAGCCGCGCTGCCGTCCCGGCCATCGACGTGACGTTCCTGTTTTCCAACGACATCCATGCCTGCCTCGTTTCGATCGAAGGGCTTGCTCCCAACTGCGCGGCCGAAGGCAAGACGGACGCCAATCTGCTGCGCCATGTGGCAGCGCTGAACGCCGTGCACGCCATGCGCTGGCCGGAGACGGTTGCCGGCAAGCCGAGCGGACTTGCAAGCGCCGGGCGGGAGATCGGCAAGCCGCTCGGCCTGGTGCTTGGCGGTGATCTCACCGATGACGGCGGCGGCCAGGTGCGCCAGCCGCGCGAGGGCCGGCAGCTGCAGCAATTTTCAAGCCGCTACCAGGAAGGGGCAGGGCCGGACCACGTCCACATGCCCGTCTATGTCGGCCTCGGCAACCACGACCTCGACCAGGACGGGCCGCCGCCGCATGTCGACTGGTATCGCCGCGAACTGCGCGACTATGTCGAACTCAACCACCGCCAGTCGGTGTTCTACAAGCCGCCGGTGCCGGTCACCAATTACGATCCGCTTTCGGATTGCTACTCCTGGGACTGGGGCGGGCTGCATCTGGTGCAATTGCAGCGCTTCGGCGGCGACGAGACCAAGGGCGCCGTCAATGCGCTGCCCTGGTTGAAGCAGGATCTTGCGAGCTATGCCGGCGATGGCCGGCCGGTGATCCTCTTCCAGCACTATGGCTGGGACGCCTTTTCGACCGAGGTCTGGGATGCCAAGGCGAAAACCTTCGACGACGATGGCGACGGCGCTGCGCATTGGTGGAGCGTGCCTCAGCGCCAGGCGCTGCTCGAGACCGTCAAGGGCAGCAACGTCATCGGCCTGTTCCACGGCCACCAGCACGAAACGGCGATGATCTACCGCCAGGGCGGGCTCGATCTCGTCAAGCCGAAGGCCGCTTACATGGGGGGCTTTGCCCTCGTGCGTGTTACCGATGGTTTCATGGACGTGGCGCTGGCGGAGGCCGGACAGAGCCATGGCGAGGTCGTCTTTACCGATGCCTTCAGCAAGCGCCTTTCCTAGCTCGAAAAAACAATATGAATCAAATCGTTAAGGCGTCGGATCCGTCTTCTCCGGACGGCGGCACGGCGCTCCGCTTTCTACGTCTTGCGGATTTTTGATTTACGTACATCAGAAATTCCTCTAAAGGCAGAACCCGGAGGAAAACATGCGCCCGACAGTTCACGATATCGCTGCCAGAGCCGGGGTCAGCCTCGCGACCGTCGACCGGGTTTTGAACAACCGCCCGGGCGTGCGCAGCGTCACCCGCGACAAGGTCGAGCGCGCCATCGAAGCGCTCGGCTATGTGCGCGATGTGGCGGCCGCCAACCTCGCCAAGAGCCGGACCTATCCGCTGGTCTTCATCCTGCCGGAGGGCGACAACACCTTCATGCGCGGCCTTGCGGCCGAGGTGGAGGCGGCGAAAGTCCGCTCCGCCGTCGAGCGCACGGCGATCACGGTCTTGTCCGTGCCTGCCTTCGACCCGGCAGCGTTGGCTGAAGCACTTCATAAAGCGCGGTCGCTTGACCCGGCCGGCGTTGCGGTCGTCGCGATCGATGCGCCCGAAGTCGTCAGCGCGGTGGACGCGCTGCGTGAGGACGGCATCGCCGTCGTGACCTTGGTGTCCGACCTGCCGGGGTCTTCGCGCGATCACTTTGCCGGTGTCGACAACGTCGCAGCCGGCCGGACCGCCGGCACCCTGATGGGGCGTTTCCTCGGTGGCCGAAACGGCCCGGTCGCGATCGTCGCCGGCTCGATGCTGGTGCGCGACCATCGCGACCGTCTCGAAGGTTTTGGCGCAGCCATGGCAGAAAGTGCGCCCGGGCGCCGACTTCTGCCCGTCGTAGAGGGCCACGACGATCCGGCCGAGGTCGATCGCCTCGTTTCCAGCCTGCTCTCCGATCACCCGGAGCTTGCCGGCATCTACAGTCTCGGCGCCGGCAACCGCGGCCTGATCGCGGCACTGGAAAAGGCAGGTCGCGAGAAGGCCGTTTGCGCCATCGCCCATGAACTGACGCCGCACAGCCGCACGGCACTTCTTTCCGGCACGCTCGACGCGCTCCTCAATCAGGACGCCGGCCATGAGGTGCGCAGCGCCATCCGGGTGCTGAAGGCCCGTGCCGACGGGCTTGCGGTGATCGGCGCGCAGGAGCGCATCCGCATCGAGATTTTCCTGAAGGACAACCTGCCGGTCGATCCGGCGTAGTGCTTTGAATTTACGCAGTTCCTTCGAGGAATTGCACAATGGAGGCAAGCATGTATCTCGGACTGGATCTCGGCACCTCGGGCGTCAAGGCAATGTTGATCGATGGTGACCAGCGCATCGTCGGTTCCGCCTCCGGCGCGCTCGACGTTTCGCGGCCGCATCCCGGCTGGTCGGAACAGGATCCGGCCGATTGGGTGCGCGCCAGCGAAGAGGCGATTGCCGGGCTGAAGGCGGCGCATCCGGCGGAGCTTGCGGCGGTGCGCGGTATCGGGCTTTCCGGCCAGATGCACGGCGCCACGCTGCTTGATGCCGATGACCGGGTGCTCAGGCCCTGCATTCTCTGGAACGACACCCGCAGCTTCCGCGAGGCGGCAGCGCTCGACGCGGACCCGCAGTTCCGCGCGATCACCGGCAACATCGTTTTCCCGGGTTTCACCGCGCCGAAGCTCGCCTGGGTGCGGGCCAACGAGCCAGACATCTTCGCCAAGGTGCGCTGGGTGCTGCTGCCGAAGGATTATCTGCGCCTGTGGCTGACCGGCGAACACATGTCGGAAAAGTCCGACAGCGCCGGCACCGCCTGGCTCGACACCGGCAAGAGGCAGTGGTCGGGAAGCCTGCTTGCCGCTACCGGCATGGACGAAAAGCAGATGCCGAGCCTGGTCGAGGGAACCGATGCAGCCGGGGAGCTGCGTTCGGAACTGGCGGCGCGTTGGGGGATTTCCGGTGACGTCGTGGTTGCCGGCGGCGCCGGTGACAATGCGGCCTCGGCCTGCGGCATGGGCACGGTCGGCGAGGGCAATGCCTTCGTCTCGCTCGGAACCTCGGGCGTGCTCTTTGCGGCCAATGCCAGCTATCTGCCCAATCCGGAAAGCGCCGTGCATGCCTTCTGCCATGCGCTGCCGAACACCTGGCACCAGATGGGCGTGATCCTGTCGGCGACCGATGCGCTCAACTGGTACTCCGGCATCGCCGGCCGCAGTGCTGCCGACCTGAGCGCCGAGCTTGGCGATAATCTGAAGGCGCCCTCGGGCGTCACCTTCCTCCCCTATCTCTCGGGCGAGCGCACGCCGCACAACGACGCGGCGATCCGTGGCGCCTTCGTCGGGCTTGGTCATGAGAGCGGCCGGGTGGTGCTGACCCAGGCGGTGATGGAGGGCGTGTCCTTCGCCATTCGCGACAGCCTCGAAGCTTTGCGCGCCGCCGGCACCACACTCATGCGGGTGACGGCGATCGGTGGCGGTTCGCGCTCGCGTTACTGGCTGAAATCGATCGCGACGGCGCTCAACCTGCCGGTCGATCTGCCCGCCGACGGCGATTTCGGTGCTGCCTTCGGGGCGGCCCGTCTCGGCCTCATCGCCGCGACCGGCGCCGATCCGGTCGCCACCTGCTACGCCCCGCGCACGGCCGAGACCATCGCACCGGAGGCGTCGCTGGTTTCGGCCTATGAGGAGAGCTACCAGCGCTACCGCCGGCTCTATCCGGCGATCAAGGGCGCCGTGTCGTGATACGGCGCCCTATGTCTCGATCCGCTGCCGCGTGCTCAGCGGGCCGGAACCTTGTCGAGGAAACCGGTGACCGTCTTCAGGCGGCCATCTTCGATCTGGCAGACATCGGTGCCTTCGATGACAGAGGGAACGCCGTCCGGACCGAGCGCCCAAGAAAAGCGGATCGTGTCGGCATAACCGTCGGCGGCACCCTTCAGCGTGAAACGGAAGCCGGGGAATTGCCCCTGCACACCGGCAATGAGCGCATCGATGCCGGCATGACTGTCGCCCTGCATGATCGGATCACGGTAGGCGACGTCGGCGGTGAACGCCTTCTCGATCAGGGCCGCGCGCTCGGCAGCGTCGGTGGCGTTCCAGGCGGTGATGTAGGCTTCGGCGATGGCGTTGAAGTCGTGCATCGAAGTGTTCCTTTCGTTTGGCGTTTCGATGCTTCCGGTATCGCCGGCCGAGGGAATGAAACCAATTACCTTCCACGTAATGGCCGCGCCTATCGCAATGGCGATGCCGGCCGACACCACTCTTGAAAGAGGAGCAAGACCCGTGAGCACTGGCTTTTTCGGCGATATCGCCAAGATCAAGTATGAAGGCCCTGAAAGCACCAACCCGCTCGCCTTCCGCCATTACAACAAGGACGAGGTCGTGCTCGGCAAGCGCATGGAAGACCACCTGCGTTTCGCGGTTGCCTACTGGCACACCTTCGTCTGGCCGGGCGGCGACCCCTTTGGCGGCCAGACCTTCGAGCGCCCCTGGTTCAAGGACGACATGGCGGCGGCCAAGCTGAAGGCCGATGTCGCCTTCGAATTCTTCGACCTGCTCGGCGTGCCCTTCTACTGCTTCCACGACGCCGACGTGCGCCCGGAAGGCAAAAGCTTCGTCGAGAATACGAAGAACCTCAACGAGATCGTCGACTACTTCGAAAAGAAGCAGGCCGAGACCGGCGTCAACCTGCTCTGGGGCACGGCGAACCTCTTCTCCAACCGCCGCTACATGTCGGGTGCGGCAACCAATCCGGACCCGGATGTCTTTGCCTTTGCCGCAGCGACGGTGAAAACCTGCCTTGACGCCACCAAGCGTCTCGGCGGCCAGAACTACGTGCTGTGGGGCGGACGCGAAGGCTACGAGACGCTGCTCAACACCGACATGAAACGCGAGCTCGATCAGCTCGGCCGCTTCGTCAACCTGGTCGTCGAGTACAAGCACAAGATCGGCTTCAAGGGCGCGATCCTGATCGAGCCGAAGCCGCAGGAACCGACCAAGCACCAGTACGACTACGACGTCGCGACGGTCTACGGCTTCCTCAAGAACTACGGCCTGGAAAACGAGGTGAAGGTCAATATCGAGCAGGGCCATGCGATCCTTGCCGGCCACTCCTTCGAGCACGAGCTGGCGCTTGCCAACGCGCTCGGCATCTTCGGCTCGATCGACATGAACCGCAACGACTATCAGTCCGGCTGGGATACCGACCAGTTCCCCAACAACGTGCCGGAAATGGCGCTCGCCTATTACCAGGTTCTGGCCGGCGGCGGCTTTGCCACCGGCGGTACGAACTTCGACGCCAAGCTGCGCCGCCAGTCGATCGACCCGGAAGACCTGCTGATTGGCCATATCGGCGGCATGGATTGCTGTGCCCGCGGCCTGAAGGCGGCGGCGAAGATGATCGAGGAAAAGGCGCTCTCGCAGCCGCTCGACCAGCGTTATGCCGGCTGGCAGGTGCCGGAAGCCAAGAAGATGCTCGACGGCGGCTTCTCGCTGGAGGAGATCGAGGCCTGGGTGCTGAAATCCGACCTCAACCCACAGCCGAAGTCCGGCAAGCAGGAGTTGCTGGAAAACGTCGTCAACCGCTACGTCTGAGCGGCGAGTGGTACATGCAACGGGCGGCCGGATCTTTCCGGCCGCTTTTGATTTTTGTCATATTTGCCACTCTGGATTTGTGTTTTTTCACAGCAGGAAATCCATGGCGCTTTCTGGTTGTTGCCGGAGCGCGGATTTCATGGAAATCTTATTCAGCAAATACTTATGTTCATGCGCAACCGTCGATAGCTGCGTGCTTTCAGCGGAGGCGGGTTTCGTGCTATCAAGATTCAATCATTAATAGCAGTATTTGTAATATACAATTTACAGTTATTTCTACTTTATAATGTGGTAAACGTCGGGTGCAGGGTACGCCGGACCTTCAGCTGCAGCGGCGACTTGTCATGCGTCCTGCCGCGGCTCCGGGGGAACTTTTCGCATGACCAGCTTCGATTCAAAAACAAAACTGCTGACCGAGCGGCTTCAGTTCGTCGATCTCGACGAGGTGCAACGGACGGCGCTCGCGCGCTCGCTGCCCGTCATTTCCGCCTCGCTGGATACGGCGCTGAACAAATTCTACGCCAAGGCGCGGGCTAATCCCGAGACGGCGCGCTTCTTTGCCAGCGACGCGCATGTGCAGGGGGCAAAGGCGCGACAGGCAAAACACTGGGAACTGATCGCATCGGCCCGGTTCGATGCGCAATATGTCGATGCCGTCACCACGATCGGCAAAACCCATGCGCGCCTCGGCCTGGAGCCGCGCTGGTACATCGGCGGTTATGCGCTGATCATCGAATCCATCCTCAAGAGCGTCATCGAGAGCCACCTGACGGGCTTCCTTCACCGCAACAAGGCAAAGGAGATCGGCACGGACGTGGCCGCCGTCGTCAAGGCGGCGATGGTCGACATGGACTATGCCATCTCGGTCTATCTCGAAGCTTTGCAGGAAGAGCGCGAGCGCTCCGAAGCCGAACGAGAGGTCTTGAACGGCCAGCAGGAAGACGCGCTTTCCGCGCTCGAAAACTGTCTGAAGCGCCTGGCCGATGGCGATTTGACCGCCGTCATCGCCCATGAACTCGCGCCGCAATTCGCAAGCCTCAGGTCCAACTTCAATGCGGCCCTCGGCAAGCTCGACCAGACTTTTGGCGCGATCGTGGGGGCTTCCGAAGAGACGGCCAACAATGCCGGCGAACTGGTGTCGGCGACGGACGACATGGCGCGGCGTACAGAGCAGCAGGCGGCCTCGCTCGAGGAGACGGCTGCAGCGCTCGAAGAGATTACCACGATTTCCAAGGAGGCGGCATCACGCGCCGAGGAGGCGCGGCGGGTGGTCGGAAACGCCACCGAAGAAGCGCGCAAATCCGGTGCGATCGTCGAACAGGCGGTGGCGGCGATGAGCGCGATCGAGGAATCCTCGCGCAAGATCACCCAGATCATCGGTGTCATCGACCAGATCTCCTTCCAGACCAACCTTCTGGCTCTCAATGCAGGCGTGGAGGCAGCGCGCGCGGGCGAGGCGGGCAAGGGTTTTGCCGTCGTCGCCCAGGAGGTGCGTGAGCTGGCGCAGAAATCGGCCGAAGCGGCACGCGAGATCAAGGAGCTGATCGACAAGTCGGCCGAGGACGTGCTGATGGGGGTGTCGCTGGTCAACAAGACGGGCGAGGCACTGCATCACATCGGCGACCAGGTGATCCACATCAACGGCCATATCGATGCGATCGCAGGCTCCGCCCGCGAGCAGTCGGCCGGCATGGCCGAGATCAATACGGCCGTCACCAACATGGACCAGATGACCCAGCAGAATGCGGCGATGGTGGAAGAGACCAGCGCTGCGACCCACACACTCATGCAGGTCAGCACCACGCTCAAGGGGCTGGTCGATCAGTTCACCGTATCCTCCGGGCGGCAAGGCAGGCCTACGCCTGCAACTGCCAACCGGCGTTACGGATGATCGTCTGAGGAGAGCGGCGGACGAGGGGGAAGGGGCGCCATGATGGCGCCCTTTCTCTTCGCGGGCCGACTGCCGGACGTGCACCGCAAGCGCTGATGCTCCATTTGCAACGCGGTTCGGCGGCCTGTCGGGCATAAGAAATGAAATCGATTACAAATGTTCGGGGAATCTATGCCTTCGCCGGTTGCCCCCTTGGAAAAATCTGGTAGCGTGCAGCGCCTGCAACGTTTCAGGCCTGTCATTTGTACCGGAAAAGCGACGAGCCTTGCGCCGTCGTCCGGCAATTGCTCGGACGGATCGAGCGATCTTCGGCCGTGCCATCGGGAGGAAAATCAGCATGAAGACCATCAAGGGGCCAGGGCTCTTTCTTGCGCAATTCGCAGGCGATGCGGCGCCGTTCAATTCCTGGGATGCGATCACCAAATGGGCGGCCGATTGCGGCTACAAGGGCGTGCAGGTGCCGAGCTGGGACGCGCGGCTGATCGATCTGAAAAAGGCTGCGACCTCGAAAGCCTATTGCGACGAGTTTGCCGGCACGGCGCGCGACAACGGCGTCGAGGTAACCGAGCTTTCGACCCATCTGCAGGGCCAGCTCGTCGCCGTGCATCCGGCCTATGATGAAGCCTTCGAGGGCTTTGCAGCACCCGAGGTGCGCGGCAATCCGAAAGCACGCCAGGCCTGGGCGGTGGAGCAGGTGAAGCTGGCGCTGACGGCCTCGAAGAATCTGGGCTTGAACGCCATGGCAAGCTTCTCCGGCGCGCTCGCCTGGCCCTTCGTCTATCCCTGGCCGCAGCGGCCGGCCGGCCTCGTCGAGACGGCCTTCGATGAGCTGGCCAAGCGCTGGAAGCCGATCCTCGACCACGCCGAAGATTGTGGCGTCGACGTCTGCTACGAGATCCATCCGGGCGAAGACCTGCACGACGGCATTACCTACGAGATGTTCTTGGAGCGCACCGGCAACCATGCCCGCGCCTGCATGCTCTACGACCCCTCGCACTACGTGCTGCAGTGCCTCGACTATCTCGACAATATCGACATCTACAAGGACCGCATCCGGATGTTCCACGTCAAGGATGCGGAGTTCAACCCGACCGGGCGCCAGGGCGTCTATGGCGGCTACCAGGGCTGGGTCAACCGTGCCGGGCGCTTCCGCTCGCTCGGCGACGGCCAGGTGGATTTCGGTGCTGTGTTCTCGAAGATGGCGGCCAATGATTTCGCCGGCTGGGCGGTGGTCGAGTGGGAATGCGCGCTGAAGCATCCGGAGGATGGGGCGAGGGAAGGTGCCGATTTCGTCAAGCACCACATCATCCGCGTTACCGAAAAGGCCTTCGACGACTTTGCCGATGGCGGCACGGACGAGGCGGCCAACCGGCGGATGCTCGGGATCTGAGGCCGGGCTGCGGACCCGGCGGCCCCTCACCCTAACCCTCTCCCCGCAGGCGGGGAGAGGGGACGTGCACGACCGCTGGCCGTTGTTCCTCCGGTACATGCTGCCATGGGTTATGTGGCGACGGGGTGCGGCAGTTCCCTTCTCCCCGAGCGGGGAGAAGGTGCCGGCTGGCGGATGAGGGGCAGCCCTCACCGCGCGGACGAGGGGCGGCCCAGAGAAAATCACAAGACACAGAATGGAAACAGGGGAGAAGACTATGGCAATCGAAGGAACGAGCGAGAAGCGCGAGCGTCGCATCCGGCTCGGTATGGTGGGCGGCGGCTCCGGCGCCTTCATCGGCGCGGTGCACCGTATCGCCGCCCGGCTCGACGATCACTATGAGCTGGTCGCCGGCGCGCTGTCGTCGACGCCGGACAAGGCGGAAAGCTCCGGCCGCGAGCTTGGGCTCGATCCGTCGCGCGTCTATTCCGACTTCAAGCAGATGGCGATCCGCGAGGCGAAGCTGAAGGACGGCATCGAGGCGGTGGCGATCGTCACCCCGAACCACGTGCACTACGCCGCGGCCAAGGAATTCCTGAAGCGGGGCATCCACGTGATCTGCGACAAGCCTCTGACCTCGACGCTTGGCGACGCGAAGAAGCTGAAGAAGGCGGCGGACGAGAGCGATGCGCTGTTCGTGCTGACGCACAACTACACCGGCTATCCGATGGTGCGACAGGCGCGCGAGATGGTCGCCAATGGCGAGATCGGCGCGGTGCGGTTGGTGCAGATGGAGTACCCGCAGGACTGGCTGACGGAAAACATCGAACAGTCCGGCCAGAAGCAGGCGGCCTGGCGCACCGATCCGGCGCGCTCCGGCGCCGGCGGTTCGACCGGCGACATCGGCACGCACGCCTACAATCTCGGCGCCTTCGTCTCGGGCCTCGAGCTGGAAGAACTCGCTGCCGATCTCGACAGCTTCGTTGGCGGCCGCCAGCTCGACGACAATGCCCATGTGATGATGCGCTTCAAGGCGAAGGACGGCGAGCGCGCCAAGGGTCTGCTCTGGTGCAGCCAGGTGGCGCCCGGCCACGAGAACGGCCTTATGGTGCGCGTCTACGGCACAAAGGGCGGGCTCGAATGGACGCAGAAGGACCCGAACTATCTCTGGTACACGCCGTTCGGCGAGCCGAAGCGCCTGCTCACGCGCGCCGGCGCCGGAGCGGGTGCGGCCGCAAACCGCGTCAGCCGCATTCCGTCGGGCCATCCGGAAGGCTATCTCGAAGGTTTCGCCAACATCTACACCGAGGCGGCGCGCGCCATATTTGCCAAGCGCAAGGGCGAGAAGATCGATCCGGCCGTCACCTATCCGACCATCGACGACGGCATGAAGGGCATGGTCTTCGTCGATGCCTGCGTCCAGTCATCCAAACGAAATGGGGCGTGGGTAAAGGTATAGCCAACGGCCAAAACCTGCGGAAGGGCGGGCTTTCCCGCCCTTTTTCGCGAGTTGACATTTGCCGGCATCGTTTTAGGTCGGCCCTCTACAAACCGAAAAACAAGGTCCCGCTGACAGCGGGGGCGGAACGAGACGAGACAAAGAGATGACCGATCCCAAGATCCTGGCAGAGCGCTTTCCGGGCGATTTCGTATTCGGGGTGGCGACCGCCTCGTTCCAGATCGAAGGCGCGACCAAGGCCGACGGACGCAAGCCGTCGATCTGGGATGCCTTTTCCAACATGCCGGGCCGTGTCTTCGGGCGTCACAACGGCGATGTCGCCTGCGACCACTACAATCGGCTGGAAGAAGATCTGGACCTGATCAAGAGCCTCGGCGTCGATGCTTACCGCTTTTCGATCGCCTGGCCGCGCATCATCCCTGAAGGCACCGGTCCGATCAACGAGAAGGGGCTCGACTTCTACGACCGTCTCGTCGACGGCCTCAAGGCCCGCAACATTAAGGCCTATGCCACGCTCTATCATTGGGACCTGCCGCTGGCGCTGATGGGCGATGGCGGCTGGACGGCGCGCACCACGGCCTATGCCTTCCAGCGTTATGCCAAGACGGTGATTGCTCGCCTCGGCGACCGGCTCGATGCGGTGGCGACCTTCAACGAGCCCTGGTGCTCGGTCTGGCTCAGCCACCTCTATGGCATCCATGCGCCGGGCGAGCGCAACATGGATGCAGCCCTGCATGCCTTGCACTTCACCAATCTGGCGCACGGCCTCGGCGTTGACGCCATCCGCTCCGAGCGGCCGAACCTGCCGACGGGCATCGTCATCAACGCGCATTCGGTCTATCCGGGCAGCGACAGTGCAGCCGACAAGAAAGCCGCCGACCGTGCCTTCGACTTCCACAACGGCGTCTTCTTCGGCCCGATCTTCAAGGGGGAGTACCCCGAAAGCTTCATGAGTGCGCTCGGCCATCGCATGCCGGCGATCGAAGACGGCGACATGGAGACGATCTCCCGGCCGCTCGACTGGTGGGGGCTCAACTACTACACGCCGATGCGGGTGAGCGACGATCCGGCCAAGGGCGCAGAATACCCGGCAACCATCAATGCCAAGCCGGTGAGCGAGACAAAGACGGATATCGGTTGGGAGGTTTACGCTCCCGCGCTCGGCAGCCTGGTCAAGACGCTGAACGCAAAATACGAGCTGCCGGACTGCTATATCACCGAGAACGGCGCCTGCTACAACATGGGCGTCGAGAACGGCATCGTCGACGACCAGCCGCGGCTCGACTACATCGCCGACCATCTGTCGGTGACGGCGGACCTGATCTCCGAGGGTTATCCGATGCGCGGCTATTTCGCCTGGAGCCTGATGGACAATTTCGAATGGGCCGAGGGTTACAAGATGCGTTTCGGCATCGTCCATGTCGACTACGACACCCAGGTCCGCACCATCAAGAAGAGCGGTCAGTGGTACCAGGCGCTGGCCGAACAGTTTCCGAAGGGCAACCACGTCTGACGCTTAAGCGGGCGGCTCGCCCGCCCGTGATGCCTCCGTGGTCCGGTCACTTCATCGCCGGACCGGCAGGACTTCCAGGCTCTGTCGGTCGAGCTGGGCCAGCACTTCCTTGAAGCCGTAACGCGGCTTCCAGTCGAGCTTTTCGATCGCAGCACTCGGGTCGTAGACCCTGTCGATGGTCGCGGGCAGCGACCAGTCGCGATCGGAAAAGGCTTGGCTCAGTTTTGGCGCACGTTCGCGCAAGAGCCCCGCCGCGTCCTCCGCCAGCCGGCGGCAATCCGTTGGAAGGAAGGGCGTTTCGCCCGAGATGATGTAGCGCTGAAAAGCCGGGCCGCCATTGTCGAGTGCTGCCACATGCGCGGCAGCCACGTCGCGCGCATCGATGCCGCGGTGCAGGCGGTAGCTTGCGATACGATCGGCGGCCTCCGGGAAACAGCGCGACATGCGCAACACCCGCACATGCAAAGCACGATCGGCGGCGTTTTCGAGCAGGGCTTCGGCTGCAAGCTTTGTGTGATGGTAGATCGTGTGCGGCTTCGGCGGCGTCTCCTCGGTGATCCAGGCGCATCCGCCTTCCGTGACCGCATGGCCGTAGAGTGCCGTTGTGCTGGTAAAGACGATGCGGCCGACGCCGGCGGCCTGGGCTGCGGCGATCACCAGATGCGTGCCCATCACGTTGACGCGCTCGAACTCCTGATCGGCAGCCGCATCCACATGCGGCGCGTGCAGCGCAGCCGTATGGATCACGGCGTCCGCTCCTTCCATCGCGCGCTCGAGCAGCTCGCCATCGACGAAGTCGCCGACGATGGCCGTGGTGCCGAACGGGGCACGATCGATGCCGATGACGTCATGGTCGTCAGCGGCGAGTGCGTTATAGATGGCTCTGCCGATGCGGCCGGAACTTCCGGTCAAGACGATGCGCATTTCTCACCTCGTAATCCTGTCCCTGCCCGTTAGCATGAAATGCGGTCGGCCACAGTCCGCCCGAACAAGGATATCCAAGATGGCGATTTGCGGGATGACGGTGCCCCGCCACGCAAAAGAGCATGGTTTTGCCGCTGTTTGCCATAATCAGGAAAATCATGCCTGTGAAAGGGCGTGGCAATTCTCCATAAGAGCCGTAGATTATGTCGCGTGCGGGCCATGCGGCGCCAAAGTTGAACTGACTGGTTGCTTGATGTTAGAGAAGTGCTCCCTGTTCCGAATGCGTTGTCGAATGTCGGCCTGACCAGACGCGCGTTCCATCCCGGCCAAGCCCGGGATCATGAGTTTTGAACATCCGAGAGCACTTATGTACCCGCACATTCCGACTGCGCCTCATTCGGGGATTTCCGAACGATGAGCGTTTCCGCCCAAAACGCCGCGCCATCGGCTGACGCGGCCGTCGTCTTCGACGGCGTTTCCAAGCATTTCCCCGCGTCCGGCACCAGCGGCGCCTTCACTGCGCTCGACAAGGTCTCGTTGACCGTCGATCGCGGCTCGATCACCGGCATCATCGGCCGTTCCGGCGCCGGCAAATCGACGCTGATCCGGCTGGTCAACGGGCTCGAAAAGCCGACGGGCGGCAAGGTGCTGGTCGACGGCGTCGATGTCGGCGGGCTCGACGAGGCGGCGCTGCGCAGCCTGCGCCGATCCGTCGGTATGATCTTCCAGCACTTCAACCTGCTGTCCTCGCGCACCGTGTTCGGAAACGTCGCGCTGCCGCTTGAAATCGCGGGCATGGACAAGCGCGCGATCGAACAGCGCGTGCTGCCGCTGCTCGATCTCGTCGGCCTTGCCGACAAGCACGGGCGCTATCCGGCCGAGCTTTCGGGTGGCCAGAAGCAGCGCATCGGCATTGCCCGGGCGCTTGCGACCGAGCCGAAGCTCCTGCTCTCCGACGAGGCGACCTCGGCGCTCGATCCGGAGACGACCCAGTCGATCCTGGAGCTGTTGAAGCGCATCAATGCCGATCTCGGCCTGACGGTGCTGCTCATCACCCACGAGATGGAAGTGGTGAAGGCGGTAACTTCGGATGTTGCCGTCATCGATCACGGCCGCATCGTCGAGCGTGGCCACACCTTCGATGTCTTCACTCATCCGAAGCACGAGACGACGCGGGCGCTGCTTTCGGGCCTGCCGGGCTCGAAGCTTCCAGACGCGGTCGCCCGCGCGCTGAAGCCTGCACCGGCCGCCGGCGATCGCGCCGTCGTGCGGCTGACCTTCTTTGGGGCGGCAGCCGAAAAGCCGCTGATCTCGCAGCTGATCAAGTCCGTCGGCGCCGAGGTCAACATCATCGCCGGCACGATCGACGAGATCGGCGGCGCCCCCTATGGCTCGCTGGTCGTCGCCTATGGCGCCGATGCCGAGACGTCCGGCCGCGCCGAACGCTTCTTTACCGAAAACGGTCTGGTCACGGAGGTGCTCGGTTATGTCGCCTGATATTCTCCTGCGCATCGGCGGCGCCACCGTCGACACGATCTACATGGTCGCCATCGCCGGCCTCATCGGCTCGCTGATCGGTGGGCCGATCGGCATCTTTCTCGCGACCAGCGGCAAGGGTGAGCTCTTCCCGGCGCCGACGCTCAACCGCATCGTCGGGCTGATCGTCAACGCCACGCGCTCGACGCCGTTCATCATCCTGGTCGTTGCCATCATTCCCTTCACCCGGCTTCTGACCGGCACCTCGATCGGCACGAAGGCTGCGATCGTGCCGCTGACGATCGCGACGATCCCGTTCGTCGCGCGGCTGGTGGAAGCGGCGATCCGCGAGATCGACAAGGGGCTGATCGAGGCGGCGCGGGCCATGGGGGCGACCCCGATGCAGATCGTCTTCAAGGTGCTGCTTGCCGAAGCGCGGCCGGCGCTGACCCTGGCGCTCACCATGACCGCCGTCAGCCTTATCGGCTATTCGGCCATGGTCGGCGCCGTTGGCGGCGGCGGGCTTGGCGACCTCGGCATCCGCTACGGCTACCAGCGTTTCATGCCCGACGTGATGCTCGTCGTCGTCATCGTGCTGATCGTGCTGGTGCAGCTCGTGCAGAGCGCCGGCGATGGCCTCGCGCGGCGCTTCGACAAGAAGAACCGCAAGACCTGATTTTCCTCCCAAGACTTAAACGTGAACAAGGAGACGACCATGAAGAAGCTCATCATCGCGGCAGCGATTGCCGCTCTTTCCGCCGGCGCGGCATTCGCCGAAACCATCAAGGTCGGCGTCACGCCGGGCGAACACGCCCAGATCATGGAGAAGGTGAAGGAAGTCGCAGCCCCCAAGGGCCTCGACATCGAGATCCTCGAATTCTCCGACTACGTCGTTCCGAACCAGGCTCTGGCTGACGGCGACCTCAACGCCAACTCGTTCCAGCACCAGCCCTATCTCGACAACCAGATCGCCGATCGCGGTTTCGACATCGTCAGCGTAGGCACGACCATCACCACCCCGATGGGCGTTTATTCGCAGAAGGTGAAGAGCCTCGACGAACTCACGGACGGCGCGACGATCGCCATCCCGAACGACCCGACCAATGGCGGCCGCGCGCTGCTCGTTCTCGCGTCCAAGGGCCTGATCAAGGTCAAGGAAGAGGCTGGCCTCAAGGTCACGCCGGCCGACATCACCGAGAACCCGAAGAACATTACCTTTGCCGAGCTCGACGCTGCCCAGCTGCCGCGCTCGCTGCAGGACGTCGATGCGGCCGTGATCAACACCAACTACGCGATGGAAGCCGGCCTGCATCCGAAGAAGGACGCAATCGCGATTGAAGGCGAAAAGTCGCCCTACGCCAACGTCATTGCCGTTCGCAAGGCCGACAAGGACGCGCCGTGGGTGAAGACGCTGGTCGAATCCTACCACGACGAAAAGGTGCGTGCCTTCATCAACGACACCTTCAAGGGCGCGCTGATCCCGAGCTGGTAAGCATCTCCGCTAAGCGAACCATCGACCGCGCGCCGCACCCCGGCGCGCGGTTTTTCTTTGACCGGACCGCGCGCAGCGTTATCCTCCGCCTGCCTTGAGGAGGGTAGGACATGGATGCGATGACGGGCGGATGTCTCTGCGGTGCGATCCGGTATGAGCTGAAGGCTCAGCCTCTCTTTTCCGGCTTCTGCCATTGCCGCGACTGCCAGCGTACGACCGGAACCGGCCATTGCTGCTATATGATCTTCGACCGCGCCGATGTGTCGATGTCGGGCGCGGGCCGCGGTTATGAGACGCGCGCCGAAAACGGCAATCCATCCGTTCGCTATTTCTGCGAGACCTGCGGCAGCCAGGTGTACGGCTCAGGTCCGCCGGATGATCCGCGTGTGTCGATCTATGCCGGCACGCTCGATGACCCCTCGGTGTTTCAGCCGACCGATGCGATCTTCACGCGCAGCCGGCATGAATGGGACCGCAGCGCGCTGGTGCTTGGGGAGTGCGAGGCGCTGCCGGGCTGACTGCGTTCGCTAGTGAAACTGCCCCTCTCCTCGGGTTAAACCCGAGGACTAACCCTCTCCCCGCAAGCGGGGCGAGGGGACGTGCCGCGCTGGGGCGCCACGGAGCTCTCTGTACCCGGGAACCCCGGGGACTGCCTGCAAGTCGCAGCCGAAAGCTGGGGTTAGCTTTGTGAGCAGGGGCGGTGCCGCAAGTCCCTTCGCCCCGCTTGCGGGGAGAAGGTGCCGGCAGGCGGATGAGGGGCATTACCGCGCAGATGAGGCGGCGAATCGGTCGTTCAGCTACCGAGGTGGCGCTCGCCGCGCTTCTTCGCAAGGTCGATCTGCTTCTGGCGCTGGCGGTAGCGTTCGCGGTCCTCGTCGGTGCGGACCTCGTGGCAATGAATGCAGGCGACGCCGTCTTCGTGGTGTGGTGAAGCCAGGTCAGCCTTGGTCAACGGCTGGCGGCAGGCGTGGCAGAGCGTGTGCTCGCCTTCCTCGAGGCCGTGGGTAACTGAAACGCGATCGTCGAAGACGAAGCAGGCGCCTTCCCACAGGCTCTCTTCCTGCGGCACTTCCTCGAGATATTTCAGGATGCCGCCCTTGAGATGGTACACCTCGTCGAAGCCCTGCTCCTTCATGAAGGCGGTCGCCTTCTCGCAGCGGATGCCGCCGGTGCAGTACATGGCGATCTTCGGCTTGTTGTGCAGGCCGGTGTTGTTGCGCACCCAGTCCGGGAACTCGCGGAAGGTCTTGGTGTTCGGATCGACCGCGCCCTTGAAGATGCCGATTGCCGTCTCGTAGTCGTTGCGCGTGTCGATGACGATCGTCTCGGGATCGGAGATCAACGCGTTCCAATCCTTCGGATCGACATAGGTGCCGACGATCTTGTTGGGGTCGATGTCCTCGACGCCCATGGTGACGATTTCCTTCTTCAGCCGCACCTTCATGCGCAGGAAAGGCATGGACGATGCGCGGCTTTCCTTGTGCTCCAATGCGCCGAACTCGGGCTGTGCGCGGAGGAAGGAAAGCACCGCGGTGATGCCGGCATCGGTGCCGGCGATCGTGCCGTTGATGCCTTCATGCGCCAGAAGCAGCGTTCCCTTGACGCCGTTTTCGTCGCAGACGGCCTGCAGCGGCTCGCGGAATTCGGCGAAGCGCGGAAAGCTTGCGAAATGATAGAGCGCGGCCACCAGGAACTGGCCATGCGTCTCACCATGGGTCTGGGCGAGCGGGGTCGTGGAAATGTCGGTCATGGCCCGTGCAAATACAGCTTTCGCGCCGCAAGCGCAATCGCGGCGGGGCCCATGGGCACTCTGTCGCGGCGCGGACAGTCGCCCCGCCCGCCGAACTTTCGCCGAAACATCAGCGCGCGGCGTCGAGCCAGAGCAACCGGATCGTTCGGCTTTCGTCGTCCGGTTCCTCCTGGAAGACCTCGGCGGCGAGATCAAGAGCGTGCTTGCGCAAGCTTCCCTGTCGGTCGATGACGGCCGCGATGAGGTGGGCCTGATCCTGACTGTTGCCGGCAAGACCCGGATCCTCGTTGATCAACTGGGTCATGACCGCGAGATCGTTGAGGTGCCCGAGCGTGTCGACCAGCGCTTTGGCCTCGGCGCGCTTGGCCTGCAGGGCGGAAGGCCAGACCGCGTGCATCAGGCCGAGATGCATGCGGTAGTCCTGCGCCCGCTTTCGCAGCTCGTGGAACGCCGGGGCTTCCGAGGTCTCGCTGCATGCCTGCCTGGCGCGCTTGGCCCGCTTCAGAGTGCGCCGCCATCCCTTTGTCAGCCGGTTTGCGGTCTTGCGGCGTCGATCGTCGAATGTCACCTGGCTGAGGGCCTGCAGTGCCTGCTCGCAGCGCACGATGGTGGCTGCCACGCGGTCCTCGATATCGGTCGCGCTTTCAGTGATGCGGTCCCGGCGTGTCGTCAGCCGCTCGCAGACATGGGCGAGCGCCCGTTCTTCCTCCTCGTTGCAAGCGGCTGCCTTGAGGTAATGGGCGTTCTCGACCAGTGCGGCCGCGTCCCGAACGGTTGAGAGGTTGCGGGCCATGTCGCGGATGCGCGCATTTTCGTGCTTCTGAAAAAGCGGCACGTCCGCTGCGACGAGACGGTACAGCGAGCGCAGGCGCTTGAAGTTCTTGCGGGCCTCGTGGATCGCCTCGTGCATGCCGTCGGGCCGATCTTCGAGCGTCATGACCGCTTGTGTCAGCTGTTCGGCGGCGATCGCGCGGAAGTCTTCCGAAAAAGGCCGTCCAGGTTCGAAGGCGTAGGTCATGGCTGCGGTTCCGTCAGTCCTTCGGTGGCGAGGGACTGGTTGGAGTAGCGGCGATCGCCCGTGATTTCCTGCCCGACCCAATCGGGAAGCGCCGGCATGTCGGTCTCGCGCTTCATTTCGACTTCCGCAACGACGAGGCCTTTAAGGGCGCCTCCATAGACGTCGACTTCCCAGGTGAACCCCTTGTGTGGCACCCGGTAGCGCCTCTTCTCGATGACGATCCCGACCGCCTGGGTCAGCATCTCGCGGGCATCGTCCATCGGCAGGTCGTATTCGTATTCGTTCCTGACGAGCGCCGACTTGCCGATCTTGATGGTGAGGCGCGCCCATTTGTCGCCGTGGATGCGCACGCGTAGCGAGCGGTCGTCCATGGTCACGACATAGGCCTGCCTGAGGTCAATGCCCTTGTCGGCACGCTCCCGCCATCCGTCGGAAGCGACCAGAAATTTGCGCTCTATTTCCTTCGCCATGGAAAATCCGCCATTTCAGGGGCCCGCGGCCACCAACCTATCGCTTTCGCGCAAAGGCTCAAGTCATCTCTTTGTCGCAAGTTGCATATTACCCTTGCCTTACATGCGAAAGCCGCGCTCCCGCCGCCTTGGGTCTCGACAACCGGTGGCCGGGGGAGTATGCGGAGGGCATATTCAATCGTTTTAAAAAGGACGATCGGCATGAGCGCGAAATCCGACAGGCTTCTTTCAACCCTCAAACTGGCGCCGGTCGTTCCGGTTCTGGTGATCGACGACGTGGCGACCGCCGTTCCGCTGGCGCGCGCGCTTGTTGCCGGCGGTTTGAAGGCGATCGAGATCACCTTGCGCACGCCGGCCGCACTCGAAGCGATCCGCGCCGTTGCCAACGAAGTCGAAGGTGCCGTTGCCGGCGCCGGTACGATCCTCAACGCCGCCCAGTTCGAAGCGGCGGTCGAAGCTGGCTCGAAGTTCATCGTCAGCCCCGGCACGACGCAGGAACTGATCGACGTGGCCAACGACCACGAGGTGCCGCTTTTGCCGGGTGCTGCGACGGCGAGCGAAGTCATGGGCCTGCGTGAAGAAGGCTACAACGTCATGAAGTTCTTCCCGGCCGAGCAGGCCGGCGGCGCCGCTTACCTCAAGTCGCTGTCCTCGCCGCTTGCCGGCACGCTCTTCTGCCCGACGGGCGGCATTTCCCTTGCCAATGCGCGCGACTATCTGACGCTGCCCAACGTTGTTTGCGTCGGTGGTTCCTGGGTTGCGCCGAAGGAACTGGTTGCCAAGGGCGACTGGGCCGGCATCACCAAGCTCGCGGCAGAAGCCTTCGTGCTCAAGGGCTGAGCGGCAAGCAACGCCTTCCGTTTTTTGAAAGGCCGGGCGGAGAGCCCGGCCTTTTTCTTTGGCTGGACGGCGTCGCTCGCCTCTGGCGCGAATTTGTATTTTCCCTGCAACGTTCCTATGTCTCAATCCATTCAGCGACGGGCGCGCGGGCGGCGCACCCTTGCGCTCGTCTTCAACCGCCCGGAACCGACAAGGAGCGAAACCCGATGTTCGACGCGAAGAAATTGCTGGATCAGTTTCTGGGATCGCAGGTGCCCGGTGCCGGCGGCACGGTGCGCGATCGCGCGACCCAGGCGACGCAGCTTGCCAAGGACAATCCGCTGGCGAGCGGCGCCATTGCCGCTGTTCTGCTCGGTACCAAGTCGGGTCGCCAGCTGGCGGGCAACGCCGCCGTGCTCGGTGGTCTCGCGGCGATCGCCGGTCTCGGTTACCAGGCCTACAAGAATTATCAGGCCGGCAACACACCCGGCGGCGCAACGGTCGCCAAAGGCGACCCGGAACTTCTGCCGCCGCCGGCCGATTCCGGTTTCGCCTCCGCGCCGGAAGCCGTCAGCCATGATTTTGCGCTGACGCTGGTGCGCGCGATGATCGCCGCTTCGCGCGCCGATGGGCATATCGACGATGCCGAGCGCCAGCATATCATGGACAAGCTGTCGGTATCGGGCCTCTCGGCCGATGCCGCGAGCTTCCTCGAAGGCGAACTTGCCAACCCCGTCGATATCGACGCGATCGTCGGCGCGACAAAGACCGAAGAGGAGCGGGTAGAGGTCTACACCGCGTCGCGCCTGACGATCGAACCGGAAACCCGTGCGGAGCGTGGCTATCTCGACCTGCTTGCCGGCCGTCTCGGTCTTCCCGATGCGCTGGTCGATCACATCGAGGCGACGGTTTCGGCCGCCAAGGTGCCGGCCACCGCGTAGGGGATCGGTTCTGCCGGCACGGTTTCATCACCGGTTCGAACAGGGTTCATCACCAGTTTGAATTTGTGTCGGCCGCCACTCTGGCCTATGCCGAAGGGCAGGGATGAAGGAGGAGCGGCCGATGCGAGATCTGACGAACTGGAAAGGGTGCCCGGCGCCGAAGGGCGTCGCACTCGAGGGGCGCTTCGTCAAGCTTGAGCCCTATGAGCGCGACCGGCATCTGCAGGATCTCTGGGATGGCCTCGGCGGCATGGCGATCAACCCGCTGCTGAAATATTTCGCGCAGCCGGACTTCGCCGGGATCGAGGACTTCGACGCGTGGCTGACGGCGGCTCAGCAGAAGTCCAGCTGGGTCACCGAGGTGTTCCGCGACCAGGCAACCGGCATTGTCGTCGGCATGGCCAACTACATGCGCCCCGATCCGGCCAATGGCGTCGTCGAGGTTGGCTCCGTGGCGCATGGCGCGGCCATGGCGCGTTCGCCGCTTTCGACCGAAGTCCACTACCTGATGGCAAAACACGTCTTTGAGGATCTGGGCTACCGCCGCTACGAATGGAAGTGCAACAGCGAGAACATGGCCAGCCGTCAGACGGCGGCACGCCTCGGTTTCACTTTCGAAGGCATTTTCCGGCAGCACATGATTTCCAAGGGCGGCAACCGCGACACGGCCTGGTTTTCGATGGTCGATAGCGAATGGCCGCTGCTCAATGCCGCATTCGAAAGCTGGCTTGCAGCTGATAATTTCGATGAAGACGGTCGCCAGAAGCGGCGGCTTGAAGATATTCGCTCGGACCTGGAGCGGCAGGCGTCGAAATAGGCGCCGGTTGCTCAGGCCGCAGCAGACAACAGCAGGGAAGTCATGCAGAACAAGGAAAAGTCACCGGCGATCGCCGCTGCGATCATTCTCGTCGTCGCCGGCCTCGGCTTCTTCGTGTTGCCGTCGATCATGCTCAAGCTCGGCGATATTTCGCCCTGGCTTGCCGCCGCCTTCGGCGTGATTTTCGTTCTCGGCTTCTTCCTGCTCTTCTGGCTCCGCGCGCGCTACCAGCGCAAGCGCGGACTGTGACGGCCTGATCAGGCCGTCTGTGTCAGCTCTGTATCGCCGCGCCGAGCAGCGCCAATCCCAGCAACAGAACAAGGGCAGCGCCGGCGATCTCGATACCGTTCGAGATCCGGGCGGCCGCAGCGCCGTTTGCCGCATAGCGGAGCGCAAAGCCCTTGGCGGTGACGGCCATGGTCGCGAGGATCGAGACAGTGATCGCCGTGCCGATCGACATGGCAAAGACCGAAAGCACGCCGCCGAGGTAAAGCCCGTTCAGGAGTGCGAAGGACAGCACGATCAGCGCGCCGGAGCAGGGACGCAGGCCGACGGCGATGACCGCCGACCAGGCTTCGCGCAGTGCAAAACGATCGCCCTTCAGCATCGACGGATCGGGCGCGTGCGCATGGCCGCAGCTTGCGCAGACTTCGCCCGGCCCATGGCTGTGCCCGTGGTGATCATGATGGTGGCTGTGATGGTGATCGTGATGATCGTGATGGTGATCGTGCGCGAGATGGACCTGCCCGCCGCCGGCCACGGAAGCCACGGCGACCGGACGCAGCATCGACCGTAGCTTGCGCAGGAGAAGCCAGCCGCCGAAGGCAGCAATCAGCGCGTAGCTCGCAATCTCCAGCCAGCGCGTCGCGCTGGTCATGCTGATCGAGGTGCCGCGCAGGATGAGGTAGACGGCGCCGATCAAAAGGATCGCGACCACGCCCTGCAGGAGCGAGGAAAGGAAGGAGAGCAGCACGCCGCGCTTCAGTTCCGTCTCGTTGGCGATCATGTAGGAGGAGATCACCGCCTTGCCATGGCCGGGGCCAGCGGCATGCAGCACGCCATAGGTGAAGGACAGGCCGACCAGCGACCAGAGCTGCCAGGGGTTCTCACGCATCCCCTTCAGCGCGTTGGTCATCAGCCGATAGAAGCCCTGCTGCTCCATGTTGATCCAGGCGAAGAAGCCGCCGAGAAAACCGGTCGTCTTGAACGCCGGCTCGGCCGTGCCGATGCCGAGGGGCGACTGGGCCGCGGCGATCGTTGCGGAGAGCGCCGTGACGATGAGCGCTGCCGTGACCAGGCGTCCAATCCCGCGGGTATTCAGCATGTGATCTCAATCCTGGTTGCAAAGAGCTTCGACATGTCGGTGCCCGTCGGATCGCTCCAGAAGGCATCGGTCAAGGTGTCCTTGTTCTCGGCGAGAACTTCGTCGGGATCAGGGCGGACGACCTTGTGCTCACAGGCATTGATCTTGTCGCCGACGACCGTCAGGTCATCGTCGTTCGCGAAGTCCATCGCGGTATACATCGTCGGATCGTAGACGCCGAAGGAGAGTTTGCCCTTGAGCGGCATCGGCTCGGCCGGCTTGACCGCGAACATCATCAGCAGTTGCCCGTCCTTGTAATCGACGGTGATGTGGTCCGGTTTGTTGACCTTGATGGTTTTGCCGTTGTCGAGGATCGTCGTGTAGTAATTGTACTCGGACAGGGACTCCATCACCGTCTGGCCGACTTCCGCCAGCTCGTCCGGATCGAGTGTCGCGTTCGAGTTCTTGTCGAAATCGAGCACGACGCTGGAGGAGAACAGTTCGTCGAAGCGCCAGACGTTGCGGAGTTCGCTGATCTCGTCCTTGTCGTCGGAGACCACCTCGAGGCGCGCTTCCGCAAAGATATGCGGGTGAGCAAAGGCCAGCGACGGGGCAGCCAAGGTGGCAAGGCCGGCCATGACGAGGCATTTGGTTCTCATGTGGCGGCAATCCTTTCGGCTGGAGCGATCGCTCCGCGATTCGTTTCCGGGAATGTACCGGAAATGGGACGGAATTGGGACTTTGAGGCTTAGGTGCCCGATCACCGCGGCTTGCGGAACCAGGCGTGGAGGAAGTCGACGAGGGTCCTGATCTTGGCCGGGAGGTAGCGGCGATGCGGATAGATCGCATAGATGCCGCGGTCGCGGGGCAGGAAATCGTCGAACAGCGTCACGAGTTCGCCGGTGGCGACTTTCGGGCGGGCGATGAAATCCGGGATGATCGATACGCCGAGGCCGGAGACGGTGGCCCTGAGGGCGGCAAGCGGGCTGTTGACTTCGATCGGGCCGCTGACGGGCACGGTAAAGGCCGAACCGTCAGGCTCGACGAAGCGCCAGTTGGAATAGGAGCGGCCGTTCGTATCAAGAATGCAGGGCAGCTTGGAAAGGTCCGTCGGGTGAGCGATCGGGCCAGCCTTTTCCAGGAATTCGGGGGCGGCGCAGATCAGCACCTGGAAATCGTCGAGCTTGCGGGCGATCAGCGTCGAATCTTCGAGCCGGGTGATGCGGATGGCGACATCGAAGCCTTCCTCGACCAGATCGACGAACCGGTCGTCGGAGATGATTTCGAGCGAGAGTTCGGGATGCTGCTTGCCGAAATCGACCAGCGACTGGCCGATCTCCGCATCGACGAAGGTGCGCGGCGCGGTGATGCGCAGCCGCCCCTTGAGGTCGGAATTGTTGGCGCGCACGAGGTCGGCGAGATTGTCGATCTCCTTCAGGATCTCCGACGCGGTGCGGTAATAGGTGTGGCCGGCCTCGGTCAGCGAGAATTGCCGCGTCGTGCGGTTGAGGAGCAGCGCACCGAGTTCATCCTCGAGCTCGCGCACATATTTGGAAAGCAGCGCCTTCGACTTGCCGACGCGCCTTGCGGCGGCCGAGAACCCCTCGGCGTCCACGACATCGATAAAGGCGCGGATACGGGTGAGTGTGTCCATGGCGATCTTTCTTTCGTGCTCTCAATCGTGCTTCGCCGATTCGCCGGCGAGGGCCTCTTTCCGCGCCGATGATGCCGGCGGCAGATTGTCCGTCGCTTGCGTCATCGCGCCGGGTTCTGGCAGTGGCCCCGGTTTCTCAAAATAATAGCTTTCTTTCAATGCTTTAGATCGGTGATTGATCCGGTGGTTGTCGTTCAGGATTTGTGAACATCGACAGTTTTGCCCGGCTGGAAAAAAATTCAACCGCGGTTGTGAAAAAACTCTTGATTACGACGGGCTTTTTTCTTACCTACGCCCTTGCCCAAAGTCGCACGTGCCTGTGGGTGTCCGCCGACCCTCGATTAGGTGAGGGTATCGGTAAGGTACCTGGAACTAACCCCTCCAGTCGCTATTCCGGCCAACCGGGAAATGCGAGGACATCTTGAAGCAACGACGGTGCGGGCCTTTCTGGTGTCTGCCGGCTTTCCAACAGCCGGGGTTACTGAAGAGGCACACCTTCATTGCCGGAAGTGCGGTTGGGTTACCCCCTCCAATCCATGGCAGACAAAGCCGAATTGAAGCCTAGGCGGGCTTTGATTCACCGTTCGCGCATCGAGCGCATGCGTGGTTCCGGGGTCTCCACCGGCTGGTTCCAGAGCATGTGCGCGTATGCCCTTTGTCCTCCGCGAAAGCGGGGCATCTTGGATCAGGGGAATATGGCCATGACCACGGCTCGCATCATCGACTTCATCAACACCCGACGACCGGAAGGCCCGTGCCTTGTTGTCGACCTCGACGTCGTGCGCAACAATTTCAAGGCTTTCCGCCACGCGATGCCGGATAGCTCGATCTATTATGCGGTCAAGGCAAACCCGGCGCCGGAAATCCTGCGCCTGCTCGCCGGCATGGGCTCCTCCTTCGATTGCGCGTCCGTCGCCGAAATCGAAATGGCGCTCGACGCCGGTGCGACCGCAAGCCGCGTCTCCTACGGCAACACGATCAAGAAAGAGCGCGACATTGCCCGCGCCCACGCGCTCGGGGTGAACCTGTTTGCGGTCGACAGCCACGAGGAAGTCGAGAAGGTTGCCCGCGCAGCCCCCGGCGCCCGCGTGTTCTGCCGCGTCCTGACCGATGGCGAAGGCGCCGAATGGCCGCTGTCGCGCAAGTTCGGCTGCGTCCCGCAGATGGCCGTCGACGTGCTCGTCTACGCTCATCAGCATGGCCTCGTTTCCTACGGCGTCTCGTTCCATGTCGGTTCGCAGATGACGAAGCTGGATGCCTGGGATGCAGCGCTCTCTGATGCCAAGCGCGTCTTCGTGCAGCTGGCCAAGCAGGGCATCGAGCTCAAGATGGTCAACATGGGCGGTGGCTTCCCGACGAAGTACCTGAAGGACGTGCCGACGGCGGAAGCTTACGGCCAGGCGATCTTCGGTGCCTTGAAGAAGCACTTCGGCAACCACATCCCGGAAACGATCATCGAGCCCGGTCGCGGCATGGTCGGCAATGCCGGCGTGATCAAGGCGGAAGTCGTTCTCGTTTCGAAGAAGTCGGACAACGACGCCCATCGCTGGGTGTTCCTGGACATCGGCAAGTTCGGCGGTCTCGCCGAGACCATGGACGAGGCGATCCGCTACCCGATCCGCACGGCGCGCGACACCGACGAAATGGAACCTTGCGTTCTCGCCGGCCCGACCTGCGATTCGGCCGACGTGCTCTACGAGAAGAACATGTATCCGCTGCCGATCACGCTTTCGATCGGTGACGAGGTTCTGATCGAAGGCACCGGTGCCTATACGACGACCTACTCGGCCGTCGCCTTCAACGGCTTTGAGCCGCTGAAGGCCTATGTGATCTGATCCGGCTGCTCCCGTCTTCAAGCGGGAGCGCCACTTCACAATTATCGTTCGGTCCGCCTGAAGCGGTTTTGATGACGGGAGGCCCCGATGGCCGCTGTTGTTGACGCCCTGCGCGCGTTTTTCGCGCCCACTACATTTGTAATCGATGCCGAGAATCCGGGCGACGTCGTCGCGCGCGAGAACCTGCTCGACCGCGCCATGGGGCCGGAGCGGCGTCGCAAGTCGTCGGAGAAGCTGCGCAGCGGCCGGCTGCCGGCCGAAGGCCTTGCCTTCGTCGCCCGCGATGTCGACGGCCACGTGATCGGCACCGTGCGCCTCTGGAACGTCGAGGCCGGCGTCAGCCGCGAAGGCCATGCCGTGCCGGCGCTGCTGCTCGGCCCGCTCGCCGTCGACCCGGCGCATGAGGGCAAGGGCATAGGCGCCATGCTGATGCGCGCTGCCATCGAAGACGCCAAGAACCGCGGCCATGGCGCGATCCTGCTCGTCGGCGACGCGGCCTACTACGAGCGCTTCGGCTTCTTTGCCAGCCGCACCCAGCATCTCGTCATGCCGGGTCCGTTCGAACGCGACCGGTTCCTGGCGCTCGAGCTTCGCGACAGCTGGCTCGAGGGTGCTGCCGGCCTGATCGTCGCCAGCGGCCGCAAGCTCGCCATGCCGCCGGTTCGCCGCGCCGCCTGAGATCGCTTTCCGTCGCCAACCCTGCGGTGACGGATTTTTCGCTGCTCCCTCGCTGGTTCGATCTGATCGGCGAGGGGGCAGACGCGTGCCATGCCGGGCGCTCCCTGCTGATGGGTTCGTGATCTTCCTTGACAATGCGGTGTCGCTGACCTGACCTTGCGGACAAGGCCTTACCGCAAGCCGGTGGGCCCCGTTGCAAGCGGATGGAAGTCTCGCGCATGGATCCGTTCATTTTCGGGGCAGCGACCCTGCTGCCCTTTCTTTTGACATCCTTCATCATCGAACTGACGCCGGGGCCGAACATGGCGTACCTCGCCATGGTCGCGGCCTCGGAGGGGCGCAGGCCCGGCATGGCGACCGTCGCCGGCGTGGCGCTGGGCCTCGCGATCGTCGGCTTTGCCGCCTCCTTCGGCGTTGCCGAGTTCGTCGGTCGGTCGGACATGCTCTATGGAGCGCTTCGCTGGGCAGGTGTCGGCTTCCTGCTCTATCTCGCCTTCGAAGCCTGGAATGGTGACGGTGAGGAGGCGGGGCCGAGCGGCAAGCCCGCATTCTTCTATTTCCGGCGCGGCCTGATCACCAATCTGCTCAATCCGAAGGCGGCGCTGTTCTTCGTCACCGTGCTTCCGACCTTCGTCGACGATACCCGGCCGCTATTGCCGCAGAACCTGACGCTTGCCGCGCTCTATGTGGGTGTTGCGACCGCGGTTCACGCCGCGATCGTGCTTCTGGCCGGGGCGTTGGAGCCGGTGCTCAACTCGCCGGCACGCGAACGGCTGGTGCGGCGCGTGCTCGCACTGATGCTTGCGGCCGTCGCGATCTGGTTCGGCTGGTCGACGCGCCGCTAGGACGGATCAGGACGTACTCTGCGTCTCGCGGGCGTCGTAGCAGACGAAGGCCAGCTTGTTGCCGTCGGGATCGCGCACATAGGCAGCATAGAAGCCATCGCCATATTGCGGGCGGAAACCCGGTTTTCCCTCTTCGCTGCCGCCGCGCGCCATGGCTGTTTCGAACAGCCGGTCGATCACGCCGGCGCTCTCCACCAGGAAGGCAGTCATGGCGCCGTTGCCGACGGAGGCCGTCCCGCCGTCAAAGGGATGGCAGGCAAAGAAACGCGGCGCCTTGTCATCGTCCTTTCGACCCCAGGAGGAAACCTGCTCGTCGCAATAGCAGCGCTCCTGGCCGATCAGCGCCATCACCGGATCATAGAAGCGCTCGGCGCGCCTCAGGTCCGCCGTTCCGACCATCGTATAGCCGATCATGCCTGTCTCCTCGTCCTGCCTGTTTGGGTGGCAAGTCGTCTCACACCTCTATCGGCGGTGCAACAGCGCGATCTGCATCAGAAGGACCCGCCGATGCGTGCGACGATGGTGTTGGCGCTGTAGTCCTGCGTCGGGTCGGTTTCCCGTTGCAGCGAATGGGAATACTCGATTTCGAGCTGCGGCTTCTCTTCTGGGCCGAGCAGCAGCTTTGCGGTGACGGTCTCGGTCTTCCGGTCGTAGAGATAGTAATAGTAGGTGGCGCGGCTGACCTCGTAGCCGAGGCTTGCCTTGATCCAGGGATTGAAGCGCTGCGCGATCGAAGCGGAGATGGTGCGGGTGAGTTCGGCGACCGCATCGTCGATGTCGTCGATGGCGATGTCCTGCCGGAAGCCGCTGCCGATTTCGAAGCCGCCGGATGTTTCCCATTTGGCTTCGGCTCGCAGATAGGGCTCGGTGTAGCGACTGGTATCGCCGAGATTGTCGCTCATCAGCGTGATCAGGCCGGCCTCGCCGACGAGGGTCAGGCCGTTGTCGAACTGTCGCGCATAGGCAATCGAGCCGCGCAGCGTCGTCGCCGGGAAGCGGACGAAGCTGTTCTGTTCGTCGCCGGGAATGATCGAGCGGTTATATTCGACGCACAGGCAAAGCTCGCCGCCGCCGACGGTGCGGTAGTGGCTGGCGCCGAAGGTCGCAAGGGCGACGTCCGGGTCGAGCTTGGTGGGGCGGATGAGATCGGTGGTGAACTCGGCGATGCCGCGCCGGCGCTCGTCGTATTTCGCCGAGAAGGCAGTCTTGCCGCCAAGGCCTTCGGCCGTGACCTTGGCCGCCGCCTGGGTCGAATAATCGATCGTGCGGTAGCCGATGATGTTGTTCGGCAGCTTGAGGAAGAGGTCGCCGGAATCGTTGCGGATGGCGGCGCCCTCGAGTTCGACCAGCAGGTTCTTTCCGATCGGGAAGGAATAGCCGAGCGTGCCGCCGGTCAAATGCGTGTCGGCAAAACGGTAGTCGGTGATCCGGCGCTCGAACTGCCGGATGCCGTAGCTGAGCTTGCCGTCACCGAGCTCGAGGCTGCCGCGTAACCCCAGCCGACCTTCCCAGAATGGTCCGGAAAGCACCTGCGGGTCCTCGAAGATATTGCTGCTGTGGCCGTAGCCGGCGGAGTAATCGAGCGTGGTTTCACTGGCCGCCGGAAAGGCTGTCGCGAGAACAACAAGAGTGACTACGACGGCCGGGAATGGTCGCATCCCCTCTTCCTCAATCGATGCCTTTATAAGTATATGATGGAGTTACGTGGTTAATAAAACTTTATGTTGTAATTAGCTGTGTCGAATATTCCCGGTGCCATGCCCAAATGCTTCGTCGGAAGATCCGGCCCTGGCGCTCGTTAGAATTGAAGTTGTTATGCTTAACTGTTTATTATGATTTGCTTTCTTAATTGATTACTGAAATGTTAATTGTACTCTCTTGGTTGTGTACAGCAGGTACACGTCCAACAGGAGGTAACCCCATGACGATCAAGACAGTTTGCATCGCATTCGCAGTTGTGGCCGCCACTGTGTCCCAGGCGTCGGCCGGTGGCCTGTCGCTGGGTGTTCTGTCCGGCAAGAACGTCAACGTGCTCAACGGCGGCATCGCCAATGGCATCGTCGTCGCACCGAAGGTCGATGTCGGCGATGTGCTTTCCGACAACAGCATCCTCAACAAGTCGTTGAACGGCGTTCTCTCCGGCAACGATCTCGACCTTGGCCTCGGCATCCTGTCGAACAACGGCGGCAAACAGCGCCGCCACTAAAGGGCAACGGGAAAGCGGCGCGGTTTTCCGCCCCGATCCCGCAATCGCTCCGGGGTTTGCTTCGAAACGCGTTCGAACCGATCACCCGTCAACACTTGCACTGTGATCCGTGACGCAGGGATGTAGGGAAGAGCCTTCAGGGTGTTCTTCTCTGCCGCGGGTCTCGTGTGCCTCAAGTCTGGAAGCGGATGGTGTCCTCGGCACCATCCGCTTTTTCACGCGCGCTATTTTCCGCCGAGAAAGGCACGCCCGCGGCCGGACAGGCGATAGCCGACATCGAGGCTTTCGGTGAGGCCGAGCTCCTTCAGTTTGCGGATGCGCGCCTTGAGCTTCAGTTTTTCCATCCCGATGGCGACGCTCAGCTCCGCCGCAGTCGTTCCGTCACGGGCGGCGATCAGCTGCAACACCGGACGGGTCCAGGCCATGCCGGCGCTGTCGTCGAAGCGCGCGAGCTTGCGGTCGATTTCTGCCCGCCCTTCATCGTCGAGGTCGGCCGCGTCCCGCAGGGCGATGCGTGGGTCGTCGCCGGCCCGGTGGAAGGCGATGCGGTAGCAGCGTCCTTCTGTGCGCGCGGCCAGCTCCCCAACAAGGGCGGCGCGATCGGCAAAGCCGGCCTTGCGGGCATCGCTGTCGGTAATCGCGCCTTCCTCGATCTCGTCAACGGCATCGATGGCGAGAACACCGACTGCGGTGCGCAAGCTACCGCCGGCCTTGACCGTCGGCTTGATCCAGCGCCGGAAGGCCAAGGTCACGTCACCGCTGGCGATGCCAGAGAGCGCGTTTTGGCGAAACAGCATTTCAGGCGGTGGCGCGGCGATAGAGGGCGAGTGAGCCGGCGAGCGCCAGCAACGCGCCGCCGCAGAGGCGGTCAAGCCAGACGGCGCCGGAACGCTTGAGGAAGGCTGCTGCCTTCGCGCCGAGTAGCGCATAGCCGAACATCACGATGAAATCGACGGCTGCGAAGACGAGCGCAAGCATGGCGTATTGCGACGCCTGTGATGCCGCCGGATCGATGAACTGCGGCAGGAAGGCGGTAAAGAACAGATAGCCCTTGGGATTGGTGACGGCGACCAGGAAGCTTTTGAGGAAGATCGCGGCGGAGGAAACGGGAGCGGCACCGCCGGCTTCGTTTGCCACCTGGATCGTCCCTTTCGACCGCAGCAGCATGATGCCGAGAAAGGCCAGATAGCCCGCACCCAGCCACTTGACGACGGTGAACCAGAATTCGGAAGCCGCCAGCAGCGCGCCGAGGCCAAGCGCGACCGCGCCGATCAGCACGAAATCGGAGAGCACGGCGCCGACCATGCCGGCCGTTGCCCGCCGCACGCCGTAGCGTGATCCATTGGTGAGTGCGAGCAGGACCGTCGGGCCCGGTGTCGCGATGCCGATGAAGGCAACCAGCGCGAATGCGAGTATCGTCATTTCGGTCATCACGTCCTCCTCCGTCGTCTCCGGTAGTCGTCCCACAGCTTCTGCGCGTGCGCAATCGTCTTTCGCGCGGACGCCGGTTCAGCGGTATGTTTGACAGCCGAAGCGGCATCCCCTATGGAAGCGGCAGGGTGAAGGTCCCTGCCGTCCGCGAGCGTCATGCTTTGGTGAAGTCCTTCTTTTGAGACACGGTCAGCCGAAACGGCATGCGAACCGGTGGCAATGCGGGCTCCCCTCTTCAAGGAATGCATGCCGCTGCAGGAGACCTTCTCATGACGCGCGGATCAAACCCGCTTCCTTCGCTCGACGCCCTGAAAGACCAGGCCAAGCGTCTGCGCACCCGCCTTGCATCCGAAGGCGAAACCATCGGCCATTCCCGCTCGCTCGAACTGATCGCCGCCCAGTACGGCTATCGCGACTGGAACACGCTGCACGCCGCTGTCGGCAACCGTCCGCCGTTCAATCCCTGGATGCTCGGATCCCGCGTGAAGGGGCGCTATCTCGGCCAGGCCTTCGAGGGTGAGATCCTTTCGGTGCAGGCGCTGACGGCGCAGCCGGGGCGCTACCGCCTGACGATGAAGTTCGATGCACCGGTCGACGTCGTCACGTTCGACAGCTTCTCGGCCTTCCGCCAGCGGGTCACGGCGACGGTGGACGAGAACGGCCGTACGATCGAAAAAACCTCCAACGGGGTGCCGCAACTCGAACTTGAATGGTGAGGCGCGACCACCGCCTGCCGAGGCCATGCGGACATGTCCGTTTCCGGTCCGGCGCCGAAGTCCAACCCAACGTCCCCGAAGCTGCGCGCTTTCCGGGGACGTTTTCGTTTCAGGGTCGCTGACAGGGTGTCGCCCAGAGCGCGCGGTCCTGCCGGCCCCTGCGGACCGTCACGCGTGCCCGAGTCAGTTGCGAATGGGTTGCATTTGCATTATTCATGTTGTTGCAAATGATTTGCAGAAGCATGTGGCTCGTTGCTGGCCCCGGTCAGGCGCAGTGCGGGTGCGCGTTACCCAATGAGGGAGAGGGGCGAATATGGACAAGCCGACAAGACCGGACCTGCTGCGAAGGCGCAGCCTGCTGATGGGCGGGCTGGCGGCAGCGGGCGGAACGGCGATCTGCACCAGCGCCGCCCTGGGACAACAACAGGCAAGCCATGTCGGTCATGCCACGCCATCGGGAGCGGCGGGACAGGAGCCGATGCCCGCCATGGGGCATGGCGCGATGATGACGGTCGGAGAGGTCGATAGCGCCGTCAACGGCTTCGACCCGACGGACATGCTGACCGACTGGGATACCGGCACGGTTTCGACGCTGCCGGACGGACGGACGCTGCGCACCTTCGAGATGACGGCGGAGGACCGCGAGATCGAGATCGCGCCCGGCATCAAATTTCCCGCCTGGACCTATAACGGCCGGGTTCCCGGCCCGGCGCTTCGGGCCAAGGAAGGCGAGCGGCTCCGGATCGTTTTCCGCAACTACGCGTCACATCCGCACTCGATCCATTTCCACGGTATTCACGCGGCACGTATGGATGGTGTGCCGGGTGCCGGCATGGTCGATCCCGGTGACGAGTTTATCTATGAGTTCGATGCCAAGCCCTTCGGCTGCCATCTCTACCATTGCCACGCGATGCCGCTGCGCCGGCATATCCACAAGGGCATGTACGGTGCCTTCGTCATCGATCCGGACCCGGACCGCCGGCCGGAGCATGTGGAGGTCGCCCGCTCCAGACTGTTCGGAACACCGGAGAATGCCGGCTGGCAGGAACTGGTGATGGTGATGAACGCCTTCGACACCAATTTCGATGCCGAGAACGAATTCTACGCGGTCAACACCGTCGCGCACGCCTTCATGAAGCGGCCGATCCGGATCGTGAAGGGCAAGCCGGTGCGCATCTATCTCGTCAACGTCATCGAGTTCGATCCGATCAACTCCTTCCACCTGCACGCCAATTTCTTCGACTATTACGATCAGGGAACGACGCTGACGCCGACGTTGAGGACGGTCGATCTCATCACCCAGTGCCAGGCGCAGCGCGGCATCCTCGAGTTCACCTTTGCCGAGCACGAACCCGGGCTCTACATGTTTCACCCGCACCAGACCGAGTTCACCGAACTCGGCTGGGTCGGCATGTTCGATGTGGTGGAGGCGCTTGCATGAACGAGATGCCAAGAGCTGCCCTTCGCGCGGCAAAGACCAACCTGGTGTGGCTGGCATTGCCTCTCATCGTCTTTGGCATCGCCGTTGCCTGGCTCGTATCGACCGATCCGTTGTCGGGCTTCCGCAACGGTGCGCCGCCTGTCGAAAATCTCACCTTCGAAAGGACCGTGCTCGACGATAGCGGTCTCAGTCTGCTTGTTCGTGCAGGCGGATCGGAGCCGATGACGGTGGCGCAGGTCCAGGTGGACGACGCCTATTGGCAATTCACCCAGGATCCGCCGGGGCCGATCGCGCGTGGCGGGGCCGCATGGCTGAAGCTGCCGTTTCCCTGGATGCTGGGCGAGGCGCATGCCGTGAAGGTGGTGACCGACACCGGCGCCACCTTTGCGCATGACATAGCGGTTGCCGTGCCGACGCCCCAGGCGACGACGGGCCAGTTGCGGCTGCAAGCCCTGGTCGGCATCATCGTCGGCATCGTGCCCGTGGCCGTCGGCCTGATGTTCTATCCGGTCCTGCGTGGCGTTGGGCGCGAGGGCATGGCCTTCCTGCTGTCGCTGACGATCGGCCTGCTCGGCTTCCTGCTGGTCGATGCCAGCGGCGAGGCGCTCGAGCTTGCCGGCGAGGCGGCGGCGATCTTCCAGGGGTCCGTCATGGTGGTGCTGGCAGGCCTGGGCAGTTTCCTCCTGCTGATGGCAATCGGCCGGCGTAGCGGCGCCCCGACCGGGCTGGCGCTCTCCACCTACATCGCGCTCGGCATCGGCCTGCACAATCTTGGCGAGGGGTTGGCGATCGGCGCCGCCTTTGCGGCCGGCTCGGCCGGGCTCGGCACCTTCCTCGTGCTCGGCTTTGCGCTCCACAATGTCACCGAGGGCATCGGCATCGCCGCGCCGATCCTGAAGAAGAGGCCGCCGTTCCCGGTCTTCGCCGGCTTGACGCTGCTTGCTGGCGGTCCAGCCGTCATCGGCATGTGGCTCGGCAGTCTTGCGACGTCGGCGCAGTGGTCGGCGCTGGCGCTGGCGGTCGGGGCTGGTGCGATCCTGCAGGTTATCGTCGAGGTTGGCGCCTATCTGATGCGCCAGAACGATCGGCGGGGCGATGTCTTCCTGACGCCGCCGGTTCTGGCGGGTCTCGCGGCCGGTGCGGCCTTCATGTATGTCACCGCGGCGCTGGTGAAGATCTGACGGTCAATAGGATGGGTCAGACGATCGTCTGGTCCATCTCCGCCGCCGGAATTTCATCGACGCGATGGATGCGCACGACGGTTGCCGGCACGCCCGCGACGGTGGTGCGCGGCGGAACGGTCTTGAGGACGACGCTACCGGCGGCGACCTTGCTATAGGCGCCGACCTCGATATTGCCGAGGATCTTGGCGCCGGCGCCAAGCATAACGCCGCGGCGGATCTTCGGGTGGCGGTCTCCGGTGTCCTTGCCGGTGCCGCCGAGCGTGACGTTCTGCAGGATCGAGACTTGATCTTCGATGACCGAGGTTTCGCCGATGACGATGCCGGAGCCATGGTCGAGCATGACAGCCTTGCCAATGCAGGCGGCCGGATGGATGTCGGGTCCGAAGACGAGCGAGGCGAGGTTCGAAAGCCAGCTCGCGACCTCGCGGCGGCCATCGACCCAGAGCTGGTGGGCCGCGCGATAGATCTGTAGCGCCTGAAAGCCCTTGAGGTTCAACAACACATGCATGAGGCCCGGGCAGGCCGGGTCACGCTCTTTCACTGCCTGAAGGTCGGCTTCTGTCGCCAGCAGGATCTGAGGGTTTGCCTTGAAGATGCCGGCGAGCAGTTGCGCAAGCGAGCGTTCGTCGACGCGCGCGACGGTCAAGCCGGCCGCAAGCACGCCGGCCAGCAACTCGGCATCTGACCCGGCGTCGATGATCGGCATCAGGGAGGGTGCCATGACCGGTTCACGGGCGGCAAGCGCGCGCGCTTCCGCCCGGATCAGGCTCCAGACCGCGCCGTCGGCAAGCGGTGTGGCGAGCGAGCCTTCGTAGCGCTGCGTCTCAATCAATGCGGTCATGCGCCACCCGTCAGCCGGCGATATCGACGACGCCGCAATCACCCTCGGCCGAGCCGAAGGCGAGCTGCCGGCCATCCTTGTTCCAGGCCATAGCGGTGATCGCGCCCTTGCCGGGGCGGCGCAGAAGCACTTCCTTGCTGTCGGCAAAGCGGGCGCCGAGGATCATGCCGTCCTGGTAGCCGATGGCGACGATGTCTTCGGCCGGATGGCAGCAGACGGAGGTCACCATGATGTCGGCGCGGGTGCCGAGTTCGAGCGGCGCCTTGCCCATCGGCCCGTCCTTGCCCTGGAAGGGCCAGACGATCGCGGCCGGCGCGCCCGAGGAGGCGAGCCACTTGCCTTTGGCCGACCAAGAGACCGACTTCACCTTCGCCGGATAGCCGGTCATGCGCATGTGGCGGGCCTCAGTGCCGGGCTTGGCATCGAGCTTCCAGCCATGCAGCGCGTTTTCCTGCATGGTGGTGACGAGAAAGCGGCCATCGGGCGAGAAGGTGACGCCGGTATGGGCGCCTTTCCATTCGAGATCGATCGGCTGGCCGGACATGCCGACCCAGTGCAGCGAGACGCCGTTGTAGCGGGCGGCGGCGATGCGCAGACCCTTCGGCGCGAAGGCCAAGCCCTCGACGGTGCGGTCTTCGGCAAATTCCTTCGTCGCGCCGTCTGCAAGCCTCACGTGCGTGGTCTTGCCATAGGCATAGCCAACGGCGCCTTGCGGGCCGGCGGCAACCTGGGCGATCCACTTGCGCGGCGCTTCGGCGACGAGCGACGTCGTGCCGTCGGCGGCGGTGCGCATGACCTTGCCATCTTCGCCGCCGGTCAGCAGCGTGTCGTTGGCTTCGTCGACGACGAGCGACAACAGGCCCTCATGGACCTCCGTCGTCTTGTGGCCGAGATCGAGGCGGTGAATGGCGCCGGTTGCTTCGGCGAAGAAGGGGACGCCTTTGAGAAAGGCCACGCCGACGACGTGACCTTCAAGATCGAGGGGAGCGACTGTCGGCATCAGTTCGGCTGCGCCTCGCAGGCCTTGAACGTGCGCTCGAGCTTTTCGCGGTCGAGATCACGGCCGATGAAGACGAGGCGGCTTTCCCGCTTTTCGCCTTCCTTCCACGCGCGCTGGTGATCGCCCTCGATGATCATGTGTACGCCCTGAACGACGTAACGCTCGGCGTCGCCGGCAAAAGCGATGATGCCCTTGAGACGCAGGATGTTCGGGCCGTCCGTCTGGGTGATCTTCTGGATCCAGGGGAAGAAGCGATCCGGGTTCATCTCGCCGCCGCGCAGCGAGATCGACTGTACCGTCACGTCGTGGATCGGCGACGGGGCATCGTGGTGGTGATGATGGTCGTGATCGTGGTCATGATCATGATGGTGGTGGTCGTGATCATGGTGGTGATGGTGATGATCGTGGCCGCAGTCGGGACCGCAGGTGTGATCGTGTTCGTGATCGTCCTGGTCGAGGAAATGCGGATCGTTTTCGAGCGCCCGTTCGAGGTTGAAGGCGCCCTGGTCGAGAACCTTGGCGAGATCGATGTCTGAACGCTGGGTGCGGTAAATGCGGGCCGACGGATTGATGACGCGTACGGTCGCTTCGATGCGCTCCAGTTCCTCGGGCGTGACGAGGTCGGTCTTGTTGAGCAGAACGACATCGGCGAAGGCGATCTGGTCTTCGGCCTCACGGCTGTCCTTGAGGCGCAGCGGCAGGTGCTTGGCGTCGACCAGTGCAACGACGGCGTCGAGCTCGGTCTTGGCGCGCACATCGTCGTCCATGAAGAAGGTCTGGGCAACCGGGACCGGATCGGCAAGGCCTGTCGTCTCGACGATGATCGCGTCGAAGCGGCCGGGGCGGCGCATCAGGCCTTCCACCACGCGGATCAAGTCGCCGCGCACGGTGCAGCAGACGCAGCCGTTGTTCATCTCGTAGATTTCCTCGTCGGATTCCACGATCAGGTCGTTGTCGATGCCGATCTCGCCGAACTCGTTGACGATGACCGCGTATTTGCGGCCATGGTTCTCGCTGAGGATGCGGTTCAAAAGCGTCGTCTTGCCGGCGCCGAGATAGCCGGTGAGCACGGTGACGGGGATCGGCTTCTGCGGGGATGTTTCGGTCATGGGAACCTCTGGGATTTCCGGATGCGGGAGCAGGCATCCTAGTCGCGTCTCATATAGGAGATGCGGCGGCGATGCGCAAATGGCGCAGGCGATTTTGCCGGTCGGGCGGCGTTGATCGCTGCGGTCCCGATAACCCTCCTTTCATCAAGATCGGCGAGAGTGCGGGGCATATCGAAGGGGTGCGCACGTGAAGACGATTTCCATCAACGGCCGGTTCCTGACCCAGCCGCTTACCGGCGTGCAGCGCTTCGCCCGCGAGATGACCCGGGCGCTGGATCACCGCATCGCATCGGGCGCCGTGCCGCATGCGCTGAAGGACGTGCGCTGGCGGCTGCTTGCGCCCGGAAAGGCTGTCGACGATCTCGGCCTCGAGGCGATTTCGGTGGAGCGCTTCGGCTCCGGCCCAGGCCATCTCTGGGAGCAGGGACCACTCTTCTGGCGGTCGCGCCGCGACACGCTCATCGGCTTCGGCGGCAGCGGACCGGTGCTGCATGGCGACCAGGTGGTGGTGATCCACGACGTCACGCTCTTTCGCCATCCGGCCTCCTTTGGTCGAGGCTACCGAATGTTCCACGGAGCGCTCGGCTATCTTCTAACGCGACGGGCCAAAATCGGTACGGTCTCGAACTTCTCGCGCAAGGAACTTGCCGAGGTCTTCCGCGTACCCTCGGCCGGTATCGACGTGATCTACAATGCAACCGACCACTTCGCGGGCCTTCAGCCTGATGACGGCGTCATCGCGCGGCTCGGGCTTGCCGACACGCCCTTCTTCCTCCTGGTCGGCACGCTGAAGCCCAACAAGAATGTCGAGTTTGCCGTGCGCGCTTTCGAGGCCCTTGGCGGCGATCACAAGCTGGTCGTGGTGGGTGGCACCGACCCATCGGTGTTTCGCGATATCGCGCCGACATCGAAGGGCAATCTGATCTTTCCCGGACGTCTGACCGACGAGGAGATCGCCGCGCTGCAGCGCCGCGCCGTCGCCTTCGTCTTTCCGAGCCTCTACGAAGGCTTCGGCATCCCGCCGCTCGAGGCGATGACGCAAGGCTGCCCGGTGCTTGCCGCCGACATTCCACCGGTGCGCGAGGCCTGCGGCGATGCGGTGCGCTACTTCGATCCTTTGAAGACCGAAACGCTGGTCGAGGCCATGCGAACGATCTCCACCGACGCGCCTTTGCGCCGCGAGTTGGCGCAGGCCGGTCACGACAATGCCAAGCGCTTTTCCTGGGATGGAAGTGCGGTGGTGCTGCTCAACATGCTGGCGGCGCAGCGAGCCTGATCCGCTCGCGCCCAGGCATCAGAGTTCGAGGATCCGCATCGGATCCAATCGCCCCCGGCAAAAATCGGCGAACGCCATGAGGTTACCCTTGAGGCGGCCGCGTCGATCGACGAGGCCTTGCGGCCTGAGGCTGCCGAGGATGTTGGCGGCGATGTTGCCGCCCATCAGTCGTAGCGCCCATTTCAGGCCGACGGTGCCCTTGTTGCGGAGGTAAAGCGGGTTCGCGACCTGGGAGTAGCCGAAACGCAGGCCGGACGTGCGGCCGCGCTTGTTGCCAAGATGGACGCCACGAAGCGCAGGCGATTTGACGATCCGGCCATGCTTCGCGAGCCGCCGGCAGAAATCGACATCCTCCTGCCAGCCATAAAGAGGCAGCCGTTCATCGAAACGGGTACTTTCGGCGGCAATCGCTGAAACACGAAAAGCCATGTTACAGCCATAGGCATTGAAGGCCGGCTGCGGGATGTCCTGGGGCTGAGCGCCGACATCGGTATCGAGGATTGTCTGGGCCTCGGCGATCGATATGCCCGGGCCATGAATGCCGTCAGCAAGAACGAGCCCCGTTGCAACGACGATATCGGGCTCCGTTTCGAAGAGCTTCACAGTCTCTGCGAGGAAATCGCTGCGCGGCAGAAAATCGTCATCGAAAAAGACGATCAGATCGGCGGTTGTCGCCTGATCGAGGATGGCGTTGCGTTGAGCGCTGGACCCCTTGTCGCCTGCGACGATACGGACCTCCATGGGAAGCATGCCCAACTTCACTTCGTCGATGTCTTCCGCAGCACTTGGGCAGACGAGAATGAGGTCGGGCAGACGGGTCTGGCGCGTCAGATGCAACAGGGTTTCGGAGAGGACTTCGCGGCGGCCCGCGGTCGCTATGCCGACGACGATGTTCATGGATGCGCTCCCCGCTCGTTTCGGTGGCGATCTAACCGGAAGATCGTGCAGTTTCAGTTAGCGACTAAGCCGCGCCAGGTCCCGGCGTCCGCAGCATGAGCCGCAGTTGGTTGAGCGAGAGCAGGCAGAGCAGGCCGCCGCCGATGATGCCGCCGCCGATCGTGACGTAGCTGGTTTCGCCGGAGAGGGAGAAGGCAAGCACGGCCGCGCCAAGTCCGGCGGCGGCAAAGAGCACAGGCGGCCAGGAAAACTCGAAGGCAAGCGAGGACATCAGCCTCAGGCCGACCAAGGCGGCAAGGAACGCGCCGACGGCGCTGCCCCATGCGAGTGCCGCACCATCCGGCCCGGCGGTGAGCAGGGCGGTCAGCGCGCCGAGGTTCAGGAACGCACAGTCGATCACCGCGAGCAGCAGGATCAGCGCCAGGCGCTGCTTCAAGTGCAGCGGCGTCGGCAGCATGATCTGCGTCAGTGTGCGAACAAGCGAGAGCACGATGATGGCCGGTGCGGTGGCGAGGAAACCTTGCTGCAGGTCAGGGCTGATGACGAGCCAGGCGGCGGGCATGAGGACCGAGAAGATGCCGGCTGCCATCATCAGCGCAAAGCTCGTCAGCAGGGCGTAGTAATGCCCGAGCTGGCGGGGGAGGTTGACGCGATCTTCGGCCCGGTCGTGTGCGGCGACGATTTCGGGATACTGGATCGCCTGGAGGGCGGAAACGATCAGCACGAAGGGGCGCTGCAAAAGATCGAGCGCGAGCAGCGCGCCGGCGGCGCCCGTGGTTCCGAGCGCTGCGGTGAAGATCGCCTTCAGCGCCAGCGGCGCGAACATGGCAGCTGTCGCGGCACCTGCCGAAACGCTGCCATAGACTAGGTGCTTGCGGACCCGGGCGCTGTCGAGCGCTGCGACAGGGCGGGTCTTCGCGCGGCGCGACAGAAGAAGCGCGAGCAGGCCATAGGCCACATAGCCGCCGAGGAGCCCGGTGACCGTCGAAAGGAAGCCGGGGGAGGCGAGCGCGCCGAGAAGTGTGCCGGCGGCGAGGATGGTGGCACGGGATCCCTGCAGTACGGAAAAGGCGCGAAAATCCTGGCGGAAGCGCAGCATGGTCAGGTGCAGGTCGCTGCCGCCCTGCGCGATCGAGACGAGGCCGCCGACAAGCGCCACGACAGGTGGCACGCCAAAGAACAGCGACAGGCAAGCCGCGATCAGGCAGAGGGCGGCGCAGGCGAACGCTTCGACGAGGATCGCGCGCCGCTCCGCCGCTTCGCTTGCAGCATCCGGCCCAGGGTAGAAGCGCGTGCAGGCAAACCGCACCCATTCGAATGCGGCGATCGCAGCAAACTGGCAGATGGAGATGAAGAGCGAGTAGCTGGCATAGTCGGCCGGCGCCAGCCAATGGGCGACGACGATCAGCAGGCCGAAGGCGATGACGGCCTGGTAGAAATAGGCGCCGAGCGCAATGATCTTCGCCATGTGGTTCTCTGTCGGACGCTGTCAGCTGCAGTTCTGATAGCGCAAAAGCGCAAACAAAGTGTTTGCCGGCCCTTCAGGCCAGATCGTTCGGATCGAAATCCCTGACGTCTTCGAGAAGTTCGATGAAGCCTTGGACAGCATGGGCGACCAGGATTTCGCCGCGTGCTGCCGTTGCCGCGGCGGCGTTGCCGGCGACGCCTGTGGCGTTGAGATCGCGCATCTTCCAGCCGAAGGCGTGGGGCCCATAGGCGCGCAGATGCTTGAAGCGCTCCGCAAACTGTTCCTGGCGAGAGGAAAAGCGGTCGGCCTTGGCCATGTCGACCCTGTCGGGATGGAGCGCCAGCATGACCGAGGTTTCGATGTCGCCGCCGTGGATGTCGAGTGCCTTGTCCGCCGGCGAAATCCAGCCGTCCGGTTGGCCGAAACGGGTCCAGCTCGTCGCGACCGCAAGCATGTTGAACCGCACCCGCGCTTCGGTGGCGATGATGGTCATCAGGGGCGCGTTGCCGCCATGGGCGTTCAGCATCACGAACTTGCGGATACCCTGCTGCTGAAGTCCGGCGGCGATGCCGAGCCAGCGCTCGACCGCCTCTCCGTAACCAAGCGTGCGGCTGCCGGCGACATCCATGTGTTCGATCGAGTAGCCGACCGGCTCGGCCGGCAGGAAGGTGACGGGCAGATCGGCGGGAAGGGCGGCGATCGTGCGGGAGACGATCCCCTCGGCAATCAGCGTGTCGGTTTCGAAGGGCAGGTGCGGTCCGTGCTGCTCATGCGCGCCGAGCGGCAGCACCGCGATCCAGTCGCGGCGGGCGTCTGGTGGAAGGTCGGCTGGATTGTGCTGCCATCGCGGCTGGGGCATCGACATTTCTCTTCGATCCTCCACGTCAATTGTCGTAAAATTGTTATTTGAGTCATACAGTTCGTAATCGCAAGCTGTATTGTTATAAGAGTGCGAGACGGGATTCGGCAGGAGGTCCAATGGGCAAGAAGAACAAGGCCGAAAAGAAGGGCAAGAACGGCAAGAAGAAGGACGAGCTCCTGATCGAGCCTCACGATCTTGCCGCCGTCCTTGTCCAGGCTGCGCGGTCCATGCGCACCGTGCTCTCCCGCAATCTGCTCGAAAGCGGCCTCTATGCCGGACAGGATGGCGTCATGCTGGCGCTGGCCGAGACCGATGGCCTGACGGCCGGCGGGCTTGCGGTCAAGCTCGGCGTCAAGGCGCCGACCATGACCCGCACGATCGGCCGCATGGAAGCGCAGGGCTTTCTCGAGCGGCGGCCGGACGACGATGATGCCCGGCTCACCAAGGTCTATCTCACCGAGCCAGGCCGTAACCGGCTGCAGACGATCGCCGAGGCCGGTCAGCATTCGGAAAAGCTTGCGACCCGCGGCCTGACCGACAAGCAGGTTCGCACGCTGATGAAGCTGCTGCGCGCCGTCGACAGCAATCTCCAGGCTGCGCGCGCGGCGGACTGAGCCGGATCTGCCGCATATTGCCGCGGCGATTTAAACAGTTTAAATAGGGATTTAAATTTATGGCACGCGTGCGTTGGCAACGGCGCGCGAAGGATGCCGAACGGTTTGTCGCGCTACTCCTGGCTGGGGTGCTGCGGATGGGGCGAAACAGGGCTAATAGGGGGCATCGTGGCGCAAAAGGTCAAGCTTTCGACGATCGCGGAAACACTCGGTCTTTCGACGGCGACGGTATCCCTGGCCCTGCGTGACAGCCCGCTGGTGGCGACCGTCACCCGCGACAAGATCAAGGAACAGGCACGCGCGCTCGGCTACATCTACAACCGCCGCGCCGCCAGTCTCAGAACATCGCGCTCCGGCATCATTGGCGTCGTCGTGCACGACATCATGAATCCGTTCTACGGGGAAATCCTGAAGGCGATCGAGGCCGAACTCGACCGCGACAAGCAGACCTTCATTCTGTCCAACCACTATGACTCGGTTGAAAAACAGCGCGATTTCATCGAGACGCTGCTGCAGCTCGGCGGCGACGGCGTGATCATGTCGCCGGCCATCGGCACGCCGCTGGAGGACATCCAGCTCGCCGAGGACAACGGCATGCCGGCGATCCTGATCGCCCGCTCGATCGAGGGCGTGGACGTGCCGATCTTCCGCGGCGACGACGCCTACGGCATCTCGCTGGCCGCCAACCACCTGATCGGCCTTGGCCACCGCTGCATCGCCATGGTCGGCGGCACGGACGAGACCTCCACCGGACGCGACCGCTACCAGGGCTACGTCAACGCGCTGCGCAAGGCCAATATCGAAGTCGATCCGGAGCTGCGCATTCCCGGCCCCCGCACGAAGCAGGGCGGTTTCGAGGCGGCGGTGCACCTGCTTTCGCTGCCGCAGAAGCCGACGGCCGTCGTCTGTTGGAACGACCTGGTGGCGATCGGAATGATGAACGGCATCGCGCGCGCAGGGCTCATTCCCGGCGTTGATATCTCGGTCACCGGCTACGACGACCTGGAAGAGGCGTCGATCGCAACACCGGCTCTCACCACCGTCTGGAACGGCCAGGCCGATGTCGGCCGGAGTGCTGCCCGCGCGCTGCTCGACAAGCTTTCCGGCAGCCATGAGCCGGATGGCATTCACCTGATCAAGCCGGAGATGCGCATCCGGCAGTCGACCGGCCCCTTGCGGGTCATCGCCTGAGGTCCATCACCCGCAAGGAAAATTGCCATGTCTGCCCGCATTCGCGTTCTCGTGCCCGGAAAAATCAATCCGCGGGTGATCGATCGTCTGGCGGAACGGTTCGACGTGGTGCGGATCGAAGGTGCCGATGCGACGCTGGTGACGCCGCAGATGCAGGACGTCAAGGCGATCGCCGTTTCCGGGCGCGTGCCGGCTGCACTGATGGACGCCCTGCCGCAGCTTGAGATCATCGCCAATTTCGGCGTCGGCTACGACGGGGTGGAGGTCGGGCATGCGGCGAAAAAGAGAATTGCCGTCAGCAATACGCCGGACGTCCTGACCGAAGAAGTGGCCGATACAGCTGTCGGGCTGCTGCTCAACACGCTCCGTCAGTTGCCGCAGGCGGAGCAATGGCTGCGCCAGGGCCGCTGGAGCCGCGACGGCGCTTTCCCGCTTTCGCCGCTGTCGCTACGCGGTCGAAGCGTCGGTCTTTACGGTCTCGGGCGCATCGGCCTAGCGATTGCCAAGCGGCTCGAAGCCTTCGGCGTGTCGATCGCCTATCATACGCGCAGCCCGCGCGAGGGCCTTGCCTATGCCTATCATTCGACGCTGACGGAGCTTGCAACCGCGGTCGACACGCTTGTCGTCATCGTACCCGGCACCGAAGCGACGCGGCGCACGGTCGATGCCGAGGTGCTTGCCGCGCTCGGAAGCAACGGGGTGCTGATCAATGTCGGCCGCGGCTCGACTGTCGACGAACAGGCCTTGATCGCAGCACTTCAGGCGGGCGTGATCGCCGGTGCCGGCCTCGATGTCTTCGAGAACGAGCCGCAGGTGCCGGAGGCGCTAATGGCGCTGCCGAATGTTTCGCTGCTGCCGCATGTGGCCTCGGCCTCGGTTGTGACGCGCAACGCCATGGCCGATCTCGTAGCCGACAACATTCTGGCGTGGTTTTCGACCGGCAAGGCGCTGACACCAGTGCCGGAAACGCCGTTCACGCGTCGCGCGGACTAAAGCCCGAGGTCGACGCGCCGGGCGCAACGTCAAACCGATAGATCAGGCGGCCAGACGACCGGCAGCGTAGGTCCTGACGGCATCGCCGAAGGCCCTGAACAGGCTCGCGGACGGCGTGTCCGTGCGCACCCAGTATTCCGGATGCCATTGTACGCCGACCGCAAAGGCCTTGGAGCCGATCACTGAGACTGCCTCAATCGTGCCGTCGTCGGCGACCGCTTCGACCGCAAGACGGGGCGCGGCTGCGCCGATTGCCTGGCGATGCAGCGAGTTGACGCGGATGCGGCCGGCGCCGAGTACCGGCGCAAGGCAGCTTCCTTCCTTGACGATCACGTCCTGGCGGATGCCGTAGGCGACGTCGAGTTCCTTCACGTCGGGCTTGCGGTGATCCCAGATACCCGGCTGGTCCTGAATTTCGGAGGCGAGCGTGCCGCCGAGCGCGACGTTCAGTTCCTGGATGCCGCGACAGATGGCGAGAAGAGGCACGCCGCGTTCCAGCGCGCGGGTGATGAGCGGCAGGCTGGTCGCGTCGCGGCCTGGATCGAAGGGGCCGTCGCTCTCCTTGGCCTCGGCTCCATAGAGCGAGGGATGGACGTTCGAGCGGGCGCCGCTGGCCAGCACGCCGTCGACCCGGTCGAGGATCTCGTCGATGTCGTTGCCGGTTTCGAGCGCAGGGATGAGGAAGGGCATGACGCCGGCGCCTTCGACGGCGGCGCGCACATATTGATGGGCAACGACATGCCAGACATTGCCGTCGAATTCGCGGAAATCGCAGGGGATGGCAACGACAGGTTTCGACATCATCAGGCTCCGTTGGATGCTTGAGAAAAGCCTTGCCTTCAGTTGCAGATGAAAGTCAACTGAGAAGGTGGTGAGCGTCATCGTCGCGCCGATCCCGGGTATCATGACAGGAGGAGCGGTCCGAAACGGCAGGAAATCGCAGGTAATTCTTCAAGAACGAGTAACCATCACAGGCGCAAGTTTGGGATCAACTGCCGGCGTCGCAGAATTGTCGAAGTTGCGATCAAGCCGTTTTATTGTGCGAATGCCTATGTTTGGTTGTAGAAACCGAGTATTGTCCCGCGCGGTTCGCACTACTGAGTTGAACTCTTGGGCGATGCCGGCGAAGACCCGTTATTTTGCTGGGATTCGGTACATTTTTCGGGGCGTTAGACGAAATCTTTCGTTAAGTCATCACCCCTAACAATCCGGTAAACCGGAGCTTGGTTCATGATGCGACTTGGACAGAGCGCTCTTCCGACTGACGTGTATCTGTCATCCGTAAGCTCGCTCTACGAACATCGCAAAACGTTGCTGATCGGCATGTTGTCGCATGTCGTGACGTTCCTGCTCGTCTATCTGAAGACCAGTGATCCGCTTTACCTTGCCTGCTCCGGCGTGATCTTCGTGCTTTGGGCGCTGCGCAATCTCGACATGGCGCGCTTCGACCGGCAGGACTTCTCCAACGCCGACCGGGCGATGGTGCGAAAATGGGAGAACCGCTACATCGTCGGCGGTGTCAGCGTCACGCTCACCTGCGGCATCGCCTGCGGTTATGCCATTGCCGTCAGCCAGGATTCCTTTTCCGAGCTCGCCACCATATCGGTGACGCTGGCCTCGATGATTTCGCTCGTCGGGCGCAATTACGGCTCCGAGCGGGCCGTGCTTCTGCTCTCCTCGTCGGCCTGCCTGCCGATCGTCATCGGCCTGATCTCGCTGCAGGACGTGTTCATGCTGGCGCTTGCCGTGCTGATCCTGCCCTTCATCCTGTCCACCTGGATGATGGCCAACAACGTGCGCGCCTTTCTCTACGAGAACGTGATGGCGGCGCGCGAGATCGCCACGATCGCCGGCCAGTTCGACACCGCGCTCAACAACATGACGCACGGGCTTTTCATGCTCGATGCCGATGGTCGCGTGGTCGTTGCCAACGAGCGGGCCTGCGAATTGCTGGCTCTCGGTGACCGCACCGAGCTCAAGGGCTGGCTGCTCGACGACGTGATCCGGCGCGGCGCACGGCGCATGCGCCTCGATCCGGACAAGACCAAGGTCATTTCGCGCCAGCTCGACCTTCTGCTCAAGGGCAAGCGGCCGCAGGTGCTGATCCCGGTCAGCGAAGAGCTGCATCTGGAGTTTTCGGCGAGCCGCCGCGACAACGGCGACACGGTGCTGATCTTTGAAGACGTGACCGCGCGCGTCCAGGCGGAGAAGCAGATCCTGCATATGGTGCGGTTCGACAAGCTCACGGAGCTGCCGAGCCGCGACTATTTCGGAGAGCTGGTGCAGGCGACGGTGAGCGCCGACGACACGGCCGAACGGCTGGTCGGGCTCATGGTTCTCGACGTAACCGAGTTCAAGCACGTCAACGACATGCGCGGCCATATCGTCGGCGATCGACTGCTTCAGGCGATTGCCGGCCGGCTAAGGGTGCTTGCCGGCGATGATGCCATCGTCGCGCGGCTGATGGGCGACGAGTTCGTCGTGTTCATTCCCGATGGCAGTGACGCGATTGCTCTCGAAGAGCGGATGCGCGGACTGCATGCCGATCTGCGCGACACTTACGAAGCCGGCGGCTTCACCTTCAGCATGACGATGAGTGCCGGCTTCGTCATCGCTTCGAGCGTCGACCTCAAGCTCGAGGACCTGCAGATCAAGGCCGATCTTGCGCTTTCGGAAACGAAGCTGCGCAACCGCGGCGGCTGCACCGCCTTCGAAGCCGAGATGGATGCGCGCTACGTCGACCGCCAGAAGCTGAAGGCCGACTTGCGCGAGGCGATCAACGCCCGCAGCCTGACGCTCTCCTATCAGCCGATGTTCGCGCCGAACGGCGGGCGCGTGGAGTGCTGCGAGGCGCTGGCGCGGTGGACGCATCCCGAACGCGGGCCGGTGCCGCCGAACGTGTTCATCCAGCTCGCCGAAGAGCTCGGGTTGGTCACCGAGATCACCCGCTTTGTGCTCGATCAGGCGTGCCGGGACTGCATGAGCTGGCCGAGCGACGTATCCGTGTCGGTCAACCTGTCGGTGCTCGACCTGCGCAGCAGCGAAGTCGTGGTGATGGTGACGAACGCGCTTCACCTCACCGGTCTCGATGCCGCGCGGCTGCATCTGGAGGTGACGGAAAGCTGCCTGATGGACGAGCCGCTCAAGGTGCAGGCGATCCTGCGCGAACTGCGCGGGCTCGGCATCACCATCGCCATCGACGATTTCGGCACCGGCTACTCGAGCCTCAGCTATCTCGATGCCCTGCCGGTGGACATCATCAAGATCGACCGTTCCTTCGTGCGCAACATCCGCGAGGATTCGCGGCGCTTCAAGCTCCTGCGCGGAACAGCCAACCTGGCCCGCGCGCTCGGCCTGCGCATCGTCGTCGAAGGTGTCGAGACGGCGGACCAGCTACAACTTATCAACGAGCACAATTGTGCCGATTTGATACAAGGCTTCGTCTTTGCGGCGCCCATGCCGGCCTCGGCCATTGCCACGCTTTGCAAGAATGGTGTGCCAAAACGGGGCGCAAAGCCCACGAGCAAGCGCATCGCCTAACTCCTGAAATCTTCTGGAATCCGTCCTGTTTTGCTACTGGTTTTCCGGTAGCAAGCCATTGATTAGGCGTGCCAAATTCATCCCGATTTGGTGCGCTTGATTTCAAATCGAGCAAATACGTTCACGAATTTTTATGGTTAACGAAAAGTTAACGGTGAACTGTTTCGATTTGCGGTTGCCGCCCCATCGCCCGTCAATAGGTTAACGATTTGTTAACCATGAGGTGTTGAGTATGGGTGAGACGGTTCACCAGGCTGAGCCTGGGCGCTTTTCTGAAAAACTGATGCAATTGCTCGATCGCGTCGAATACCGGCGGGTCGAGACCGGCGAGGACATGGAGGACATCGCGCGGCTGCGCTACAAGTCCTACAAGTCCGTCAACCTGATGGAGTTGACCGGCTCGACGCTGATCGACGATCTCGATTTCGACAGTCACGCCTATGTCTTCGGTCTCTATCTCGACGAAGTGCTTGTCAGCACCGTGCGCGTTCACCACGTGACGCCGGATCATCGCGCCAGCACGTCGGGCGTGATCTTCGCACCCGAGATCGACGCGTTCCTCGATGCCGGCATGGTGCTGGTCGATCCCGGCCGGCTGGCGGTCGATCCGGACGTGATCGGCGACGAGATGCGGGCGCTTCCCTATTTGACGCTGCGACCGGTCGCCATGGCCTGCGAATATTTCGCTGCCGACCGCTGCCTGACGGCGTGCCGTCCGCGCCACGCGGCTTTCTACAAGCGCATCTTTGCGTCGGAGACGGTTGTCGCCAAGCGCGAGAACCTCGGCGTCTACAATGCCGACGGCGCGCTTCTGGTGGCGCAGGTGCGGGGGCAGCGGCCTTCGATCCTCGACCGTTACCCGGTTTTCGATTCCGAGCCGTTCGAACGTCGCATGATGTTTGCCGACCGTAACGAAGTGCCGTTTGCGCCGCTGACGATCCTGCCGACCGCGCGCATGGCGCAGACCGGATACGGCCGCTCCTACCGGACGTCCGTTTTCCGCTAAGCGGCCTTGATTGCGCAGGCGAATTTCGGGCGCACCGAGGCGTACCACCCCTTGCGGAATGGCGCGACATTTCGCCCATCAGGTGCGGCTAAAGAACGGGTTTTCGTTGCGCCGGCCCTGCGCATTGTGTAAGGGCAGCTATAAGGGTTTCGCGGCTTTTCGCGGGACCATGCTTCGATTAGGGGCGGCGATGACCCCAAGGTGGCGCCGCGGCATTCAGGGAGAATTTTGAACGATGGCTGAGCATCATTCTGGACCGGTCGATGTGGGCGCTCCGATGGACTATCCGGAACACGAGAAGACCTACCTCATGTTCCTGAGCGCCTCGAAGTACGGCACGCTTTTCTGCGTCGCCCTGCTGATCGCGATGGCTGCCGGCTTCTTCACGACGATGGGCCTGATCTCCTCGATCGTGCTTTTCATCCTGATCAACGTCGCCGGTTTCTTCTTCCTTCGCTAACCGGCGCGACCAAACCGACCGTTGAGGGAGTGCAGATGGTGCTTCCTCGGCGACCGGGCGTTTGCCCGGAAGAAGCTGCGTGTCGCTGGCTGGAGGTGCCGCCGCATGTGGCTTGAGGCCCGGATGCCCGCAAAGGGCAGGGGCGGATAATCCTCACCCGCGTGAGGGAGGAGTGAAGAGCAGGCCCGCAGAGCCCATTTGAGGCTCGATGCCGGTGGACCGCCCAAGGTCCCGCATCCAGGCGACGGCTTGCTCCAGACGATTGCGCCGGGCACAGATGTGTCGCGCGCAGGAGGGCGTGTCGGCCCGATAGGCCCACCCGCTTTGCAGTCGGAGAGAATGCCCGCATTCCAGCCCTGGCTCGATTGCGGCCAGGAGGGGGGACTTGTGAGCGAGATCGTCTTCGTCGCCAAGGAAACGGATCTGAACGAGGGTCGCGTTGCCGCATCACCGGATACCGTGAAGAAACTGAAAGGCCTCGGCTTCGACGTCGTCGTCGAGGCGGGGGCCGGCGTGCTGTCGCGCGTTCCGGACGCAGAGTTCGAAAAGGCCGGAGCCCGGATCGGCACGACGGCAGACGCCAGGGCGGCGGATGTCGTGCTCAAGGTCCGTCGACCGACGACTGCCGAAATCGGCGGCTACAAGTCGGGCGCCATCGTCATCGCCATCATGGATCCCTACGGCAACGAGGCGGCGATCGCCGAGATGGCGAATGCCGGATTGACCGCTTTTGCGATGGAGCTGATGCCGCGCATCACCCGCGCGCAGTCGATGGACGTGCTGTCGAGCCAGGCGAACCTCGCCGGCTACCAGGCGGTGATCGATGCGGCCTACGAATATGACCGGGCATTGCCGATGATGATGACGGCGGCCGGTACGGTGCCTGCCGCCAAGGTCTTCGTCATGGGCGCCGGCGTCGCCGGCCTGCAGGCGATCGCGACGGCTCGCCGCCTCGGCGCGGTGGTGTCGGCGACGGACGTGCGTCCGGCCGCCAAGGAACAGGTCGCCTCGCTCGGGGCCAAGTTCATCGCCGTCGAAGACGACGAGTTCAAGGCGGCCGAAACCGCTGGCGGCTACGCCAAGGAAATGTCCAAGGACTACCAGGCCAAGCAGGCGGCACTCGTCGCCGAGCATATCGCCAAGCAGGACATCGTCATCACCACTGCGCTCATTCCCGGCCGCCCGGCGCCGCGGCTCGTTACCCGCGAGATGCTGAGGAGCATGAAGCCAGGCTCGATCGCGGTCGATCTTGCGGTCGAGCGCGGCGGCAACGTCGAGGGCGCCGAGGCCGGCAAGGTTGCCGAGGTCGAGGGCGTCAAGGTTATCGGCCATCTGAATGTACCGGGCCGCATCGCCGCTTCCGCCTCCGGGCTTTATGCCAAGAACCTCGTCACCTTCCTGGAGACGATGGTCTCCAAGGAGACCAAGGCGCTGGCTCTCAACATGGAGGACGAGCTCGTCAAGGCGACGGCGCTCACCCATGGCGGTCAGGTCGTGCATCCGAACTTCGGTGCCAGCAAGGGGGACAAGTGATGGCGAATGAACTTCTCGACAAGGCGCTCGCCGATCTCGACCGGGCCGTGGAAGCGGTCCGCACCGCCGCCGAATACGTGCCGGACGCCGCCGGCGTCGTTGCCCATGGCGCCACCGGCGGGGCGATCGATCCTTTCGTCTTTCGCCTGGCGATCTTCGTGCTGGCGATCTTCGTCGGCTATTACGTCGTCTGGTCGGTGACCCCGGCGCTGCACACGCCGCTGATGGCCGTTACCAACGCGATCTCCTCGGTCATCGTCGTCGGCGCTCTGCTGGCCGTCGGCATTTCGGCCTCTGGGCTTGCGACCGGCTTCGGCTTCATTGCGCTGGTGCTGGCCTCCGTCAACATCTTCGGCGGCTTCCTCGTCACCCAGCGCATGCTCGCCATGTACAAGAAAAAAGACAAGTGAGGCCGGCCCGATGAACGCCAACTTCGCAGCCTTCCTCTATCTCGTCTCCGGCGTCCTGTTCATCATGGCGCTGCGCGGCCTCTCGCATCCGACCACCAGCCGCAAGGGCAACACCTATGGCATGGTCGGCATGGGCATCGCCATCGTCACGACGCTGCTGCTCGCCAAGCCGAGCTTCGGCGGCTTGATGCTGATCGTGCTCGGCCTTGCCATCGGCGGCGGTATCGGTGCGGTCATTGCCCGCCGTATCGCCATGACGTCGATGCCGCAGCTGGTCGCGGCCTTCCACTCGCTGGTCGGTCTTGCCGCCGTCATGGTGGCGGGCGCCGCCATGTATGCACCGGAAAGCTTCGGCATCGGCACGATCGGTGACATCCACGCGCAGGCGCTGGTCGAAATGTCGCTCGGCGTCGCCATCGGCGCCATCACCTTTACCGGCTCGATCATCGCCTTCCTGAAGCTCGACGGTCGCATGTCCGGCAAGCCGATCATGCTTTCGGGCCGCCATGCCATCAATGCCGGTCTTGCGGCCGCGCTCGTCGTTCTGGTGATCATGCTGGTGCTGACCCAGAGCACGACGGTGTTCTGGCTGATCGTCCTGCTGTCGCTGGCGCTCGGCGTGCTGATCATCATCCCGATCGGCGGCGCCGACATGCCGGTGGTGGTCTCGATGCTCAACTCCTATTCGGGCTGGGCGGCGGCCGGCATCGGCTTCACGCTCGGCAACCTGGCGCTGATCATCACCGGGGCGCTCGTCGGTTCTTCCGGTGCGATCCTCTCCTACATCATGTGCAAGGGCATGAACCGCTCGTTCATCTCCGTCATTCTCGGCGGCTTTGGCGGCGAGACGGCGGCAGCAGCCAGCGACGACGGTGTCCAGCGCACGGTCAAGCAGGGCTCGGCCGATGACGCGGCCTTCCTGATGGCGAACGCCTCCAAGGTGATCATCGTGCCCGGCTACGGCATGGCGGTCGCCCAGGCTCAGCATGCGCTGCGCGAAATGGCCGACCAGCTGAAGGCGGCCGGCGTCGAGGTCAAGTATGCGATCCACCCGGTCGCGGGCCGCATGCCTGGCCATATGAATGTGTTGCTCGCCGAAGCAAACGTTCCCTATGACGAAGTGTTCGAGCTCGAGGACATCAATTCCGAGTTCGCACAGGCCGATGTCGCCTATGTCATCGGCGCCAACGACGTCACCAACCCGGCGGCGCGCGACGACAAGTCCTCGCCGATCTACGGCATGCCGATCCTCGACGTTGACAAGGCCAAGACCTGCCTGTTCGTCAAGCGCTCGCTCGGCTCGGGCTATGCCGGGATCGACAACACGCTGTTCTACAAGGACGGCACGATGATGCTGCTCGGCGACGCCAAGAAGGTGACGGAAGACATCGTCAAGGCGCTGCACGCCTGACGCCGTTCGCATCGACCGAAAACGAGACGCCCGCCTTTCGGCGGGCGTTTTGCGTTGAAGGATATGGCGCGCTGCGTGCGGCGATGTGTCGGGCTTTTGTCGAGGCCGACTTAGCCTGCGGGCGCCAGTGTCAGTTCGTCGATGCCGACGGCGACATTCAGGCCTTCTTGTACCTGAACGTTGACGGGCTGTAGCATGAAGGCCTTGTTGGTGCCGCCGCCGATCACCTTGGCACCCGCGCCAACGGCCATGCTCGCATCGGCGCCGACGCCGTAATATTCACCGGCGAGCGCGAATTCGCTGACCGGGGTGCCGGTCTTGGCAAAGACATCCCAGATCATAGTGCTCTTGCCCGTCTTGCCGATGTCGATGCCGATCTTGCGGATCGTGCCGGCATAGACGGCCTTCGGCGCGCCATTGGCGGGCGTGAAGGTGCACATCAGGTTCTTTGTCGAGGTCAGGATCATGCCTGTACCGCCTTCCGAACCGCAGACGAGGCGGCCAAGGGCGACATAGTTCTGTGCGGCGGCCGGGCCCGTGGCAAGCGCGGCGAGCGCCAGCGCAGTAACGAGGGTTCGTTTGATCATGGCTTGGTCTCCGTTTTTGATGCTTCAAGCAAACGGATGGCCGGCAGGAAGGTTCCGCCGTGCAGCGCTCAGGGCCTGCAAACCAAAACGCCCGCGATGTGGTCGCGGGCGTTTCGAAATGTGTGATCGGGTCGGCTCAGGATGCCTTGACGCGGGCAAGGCCGGCGCGGGCCGGCTCGTATTTCGGGTCGAGCTGCAGCGCGTGCGAGTAGGACTTCGACGCCTTGGCCTTGTCGCCCTTGCGCTCGTAGATCAGCGCCTGGTTGGCCCAGGATTCGGCGACCTTGCCGTTGAGGTTGATCGCGGTGTTGAAGTCGGAGAACGCGTTGTCGTCGTCGCCTTGGGCGACATAGGAGATGCCGCGGCCGTTATAGGGCTCCGGCGAGCTCGGCGAAAGCGAGATCGCGGTCGAGAAGTCTTCGATCGCCTGGCCGTGCTGGTTGCGCGCCTGGTAGATCAGGCCGCGATTGTGATAGGCGCGCGGATCGGTCGTATCGAGCTGGATCGCCTTGTTGAAATCGTTGAAGGCGGAATCGAGCTGGCCGGCCTGGCGATAAAGATTGCCGCGGCCGATGTAGGCGACGTCGTAGTTGGTGTTGAGCTGCAGCGCCGTGTTGTAGTCGGCAAGCGCTGCCTGGGTGTTGCCCATGTTGCGGTGAACCAGCGCCCGGTTGGCATAGGCCTGGTAGAAGCGCGGGTTGAGCTTGATCGCCTGGTCGAAATCGGCAATGGCGCGGCGGTATTCGCCGGCGCGGCCGTAAGCCGAACCGCGAACATTGTAGCCTTCCGGGTCGCTCGGGTTGGAGGCGATGACGCTCGAGAGCGAGGCGATGTTTTCCTGCGAGCCCTGTTCGCGCTCGACCTTGTTGGTGACGGAGTCCGGACCGTCGGTCGTGCAGCCGGCAATGAGAAGGGCCGAACCGAGAAGCAGCAGGGCGGCAAGCCTTGGCTTGCGCTGGTGGCGGCGAGACGCCTCGTGGGCAGTGAAACCGGAGACGTCCGCAGTCATGGCAGCAAGTGTCAAAGGTTGATCCCTCAAATCGACAAGGTCTCGAAAGCCATCGGCCTTCTGTTCCTGAAGCCGCCGATACTCCCCGGGGCTCCGCAGCCGGGCCCTGTTCAGGCCACTGGCGTCCGCCCGGCCAAAACGCTCCGGTCGGCTATCCGTCTCCGGCAGCGTTTCTCACGCTAGCCTGTTGGCGGAAAAGATGTCCATACCAAAAAAAGGCGGTGGCGATATATCGCCCCCGCCACGACTTACATCGGAAAGCGTCGAAAAATCGACAAATCAGCGGGCCAGGAGGCCTTCGCGCTGTGCACGCTTGCGTGCCAGCTTGCGGACGCGGCGTACGGCTTCAGCCTTTTCGCGGGCGCGCTTCTGGGACGGCTTCTCGTAGTAGTCACGCATCTTCATTTCGCGGAAAATGCCTTCGCGCTGCATCTTCTTCTTAAGAGCGCGGAGCGCCTGATCGACATTGTTATCGCGGACAAGTACCTGCACGTGAATCCCGTTCCTTGGTTCGAGTTATTTTGCAGCTCCGTCAGGTACGGAGGCAAAAGAATGACATTCGCTAAGCTGGAAGCTTTACGATTAGATGAGCGGATACCAGATCGTCAGGCGAAAGTCCAGCGACGACATGAGGAGACGCGGAAAAATCCTGAGATGCAGGGCCGGCGCTGCTTCCCGTCTGCCGCTTAACCGATCCATAGTCATGTCGCAACTGCGCGCAAGTCCACGCAAATGCGTCGCAAAAGAAACGTTGCGCGGGCCCCGGATTTGCGATTTCTAACGCCAACGAGAATGAACACCGGGAGTAACGGGCCGATGCGCAAATATTCAGTTTTCGCCGTGGCGCGCGAGGCGCTGCGCGGCCACAAGGGATGGGGCCCGCACTGGGCGTCGCCGGAGCCGCGCAAGGAGTACGACGCCATCATCATCGGCGGCGGCGGCCATGGTCTCGGTGCTGCCTACTATCTTGCCAAGGAGCACGGCATCACCAATGTCGCGGTGCTCGAAAAGGGATGGATCGGCGGCGGCAATACCGGCCGCAACACGACGATCATCCGGTCCAACTATCTCTATGAAGAGAGCATGGACATCTACGAGCATTCGCTGAAGCTCTGGGAAAACCTGTCGCAGGACCTGAACTACAACGTCATGTATTCGCCGCGCGGCGTGATGATGCTGTCGCACAACATCCATGACCAGCAGTCGTTCAAGCGCCATATCCATGCCAACCGCCTCTATGGCATCGACAATGAATGGCTGACGCCGGAACAGGCCAAGGCCTATTGCCCGCCGCTCGACATCGCCAAGACCGCGCGCTACCCGATCAATGGTGCCGCCCTGCAGCGCCGCGGCGGCACGGCCCGCCATGACGCGGTTGCCTGGGGCTATGCCCGCGCGGCCTCCGACCGCGGCGTGCACATCATCCAGAACTGCGAAGTGACCGGCATCCGTCGCGACGAGACCGGCCGGGTCGTCGGCGTCGACACCAGCCGCGGCTACATCGGCGCCAAGAAGGTCGGCATCTCCGCCGCCGGCCATACCTCGGTGCTGATGCAGATGGCGGACGTGCGTGTGCCGCTGCAGAGCCAGCCGCTGCAGGCGCTGGTCTCCGAGCCGCTGAAGCCAATCTTCCCCTGCGTCGTCATGTCGAACTCGGTGCATGCCTATATCTCGCAGTCCGACAAGGGCGAGTTCGTCATCGGCGCCGGCACCGACCAGTACAATTCCTATTCGCAGACCGGCGGCCTGCAGATCATCACCCATACGCTCGATGCGATCTGCGAGCTCTTCCCGATGTTCCGCCGCGTGAAGATGATGCGGCAGTGGGGTGGCATCGTCGACGTCACCCAGGACCGCTCGCCGATCCAGGGTGTGACGCCGGTTCCGGGCCTTTATCTCAACGCAGGCTGGGGTACGGGCGGTTTCAAGGCGACGCCCGGCTCGGCCCATCTCTTCGCCCATCTGATCGCCAAGGGCGAGCCGCATCGTCTGGCCGCAGGGTTGACGCTGGAGCGCTTCCGCACCGGCCGGCTGATCGACGAGGCGGCTGCCGCCGCCGTTGCGCACTGAGGATTTCGAGATGCTTCTGATCTACTGCCCCTATTGCGAGGAAGAGCGTTCGGAGCTCGAGTTCCGCGGTGCCGGCGACGCCCATATCGCCCGTCCGGAAAACATCGCCGACATCACCGACGAACAGTTCGAGGAATACTTCTTCCTGCGTCAGAACCCCAAGGGTCTGATCTTCGAACGCTGGCGCCATATCCATGGCTGCGGCCGCTTCTTCAACGCCGCCCGCGACACGGTCAGCGACCGTTTCTACACCACCTACAAGGCGGGCGAGCCAAAGCCTGACATCGCCACCATTCTCCAGAGCGAGCAGGACAAGAACGGCCAGGACAAGGGAGCCGCGAAATGATGGGCGCCAACCGCATTCCAGGCGTCGGCCGCCTGACCCCCGCCCGCACCGCGCGCTTCACCTTCGACGGCCGCACGCTGACGGCGCTCGAAGGCGACACGGTTGCCTCGGCGCTGCTTGCCAACGGCATTCATCTCGTCGGCCGTTCGTTCAAGTATCACCGCCCGCGCGGCATTCTTTCGGCCGGTGCCGAGGAGCCGAACGCGTTGATGGACGTCTCGCGGGATGCCGCCCGGCGTCAGCCGAACGTGCGCGCAACGGTGCAGGAAGTCTTCGACGGCATGAAGGTGAGTTCGCAGAACCGCTGGCCGTCGCTCGCCTTCGACATCGGCGGCCTCAACGACCTGATGTCGCCGTTCTTCGCCGCCGGTTTCTACTACAAGACCTTCATGTGGCCGAAGGCTGCCTGGCACGCGATCTACGAACCCTTCATCCGTCGTGCCGCCGGCCTCGGCGTCGCGCCGACGGAAGCCGATCCGGACCACTATGCCAGCCGCTACGCCCATTGCGACGTGCTCGTCATCGGTGGTGGCGTTGCCGGCCTCTCGGCGGCGCTTGCCGCAGCCAAAGCCGGCGCCAAGGTGGTCATCTGCGACGAGCAGCCGGAAATGGGCGGCGCGCTTCGCTATGAAAGCGGTACGACGATCGACGGCAAGGACGGCTGGGACTGGGCGCAGGAGACCGCAAAGACGCTGGCCTCGATGGACAACGTCACGGTGCTCACCCGCACCGCCGGCTTCGGCTACTACAACCACAATTTCGTCGGCCTCGTCGAGCGCGTGACCGATCATCTGGCGGCGCTCGACAAGTCGCTGCCGCGCGAGCGGCTGTGGCAGGTGCGCGCCAAGAAGGTGATCCTCGCCAACGGCCAGATCGAGCGGCACATGGTGTTCGCCAACAACGACCGTCCGGGCATCATGCTCGCTTCGGCCGGGCGCACCTATCTCAACCACTTCGGCGTTGCCGTCGGCTCCAAGGTTGGCGTCTACACCGCCCATGACTCGGCCTATGAGGCGGCTTTCGACCTCAAGCGGGCCGGTGTCTCGGTTCCCGTCATCGTCGACTGCCGCGAAAACCCTGGTGAAGCGGTGCTGGCTGAAGCGCGCAAGCTCGGCATCGAAGTGCTGACCAGCCATTCTGTGATCAAGGCCGGCGGGAAGCTTAGGGTCAACTCGATCAGCGTCGCCCGCAATGGCGGCGGCTCGGCCCGCAAGTTCGCGGTCGACGCGCTTTTGGTCTCAGCCGGCTGGACGCCGTCGGTGCACCTGTTCTCGCAGTCGCGCGGCAAGGTGAAGTTCGATGCGGCGACGCAGCGCTTCCTGCCGGGCACGTACCTGCAAGATTGCCTGTCGATCGGCGCCTGCAACGGCACCGACGACCTGCAGGCAACCATCGACGAAGCGCTTGCCGCCGGCGAACTGACTGCGCGTGCGGCTGGTGCCGAAGGCGGAGCGCAGGTGACGCTCTCGGGCGAAAACCGCTACGGCTGGACCGGCGGCATGATCGGTGCCGCTGAAGGGGCAGGGCCGGACACGACCGTCAAGGCCTTCATCGACTTCCAGCACGACGTCTGCGCCAAGGACATCCGTTTGGCGGTGCGCGAAGGCATGCACTCGATCGAGCACATCAAGCGCTTCACCACCAACGGCATGGCGTCCGACCAGGGCAAGCTTTCCAACATGCATGGCCTGGCGATTGCCGCAGAGGCGCTCGGCAAGGACATTCCGCAGGTGGGTCTCACCACCTTCCGCCAGCCCTATACGCCGGTGACCTTCGGCGCGATCGTCAACCATTCGCGTGGATCCCTGTTCGACCCGGCGCGCAAGACGCCAATGCATGCTTGGGAGGAAGCGCATGGCGCCGAGTTCGAGGATGTCGGCAACTGGAAGCGCGCCTGGTTCTACCCGCGCTCCGGCGAAGACATGCACGAGGCGGTGGCGCGCGAGTGCAAGACGGTGCGTGATGTCGCCGGTGTCTTCGATGCCTCGACGCTCGGCAAGATCGAGGTCGTCGGCCCGGACGCGGCCCAGTTCCTCAACCTCATGTACACCAACGCCTGGGACAACCTGAAGCCCGGCCGCTGCCGCTACGGCATCATGCTGCGCGACGACGGCTTCGTCTATGACGACGGCGTGGTCGGCCGCCTGGCCGAGGACCGCTTCCATGTGACGACGACAACCGGCGGTGCGCCGCGCGTCATGAACCACATGGAAGACTATCTGCAGACCGAGTTCCCGCATCTGAAGGTGTGGCTGACGTCGACGACGGAACAATGGGCGGTCATCGCCGTGCAGGGTCCGAAGGCGCGCGAGATCATCGCGCCGCTGGTCGAAGGCATCGACCTCTCCAACGAGGCCTTCCCGCACATGAGCGTCGCCGAGGGCAAGATCTGCGGCGTGCCGACACGGCTGTTCCGCATGTCGTTCACCGGCGAGCTCGGTTTCGAAGTCAACGTGCCGGCTGACTACGGCCAGGCGGTCTGGGAAGCGATCTGGGCGCGGGCCGAGCCGATGGGCGCCTGCGCCTATGGCACGGAAACCATGCATGTGCTGCGCGCCGAGAAGGGCTACATCATCGTCGGCCAGGATACCGACGGCACGCTGACGCCCGACGATGCCGGCCTCTCCTGGGCGGTCTCGAAGAAGAAGCCCGACTTCGTCGGTATCCGCGGCCTCAAGCGCCCGGATCTCGTCAAGGACGGCCGCAAGCAGCTCGTGGGTCTTCTCACCAAGGATCCGAAGGTGGTGCTGGAGGAAGGCGCGCAGATCGTCGCCGACCCGAACCAGCCGAAGCCGATGACCATGCTCGGTCACGTGACGTCGTCCTACTGGTCGGAAAACTGCGGCCGCTCGATTGCACTCGCCATGGTGGCCGGTGGCCGCGCGCGGATCGGGCAGACGCTCTATGTGCCGATGACCGATCGCACCATCGCCGTCGAAGTGAGCGACATGGTGTTCTTTGACAAGGAAGGGGGCCGCCTCCATGGCTGACCAGGTTACTGCAAGCCGCAAGGCGGCACTCACCGCGCGCGGCGGTTCGGCCGAAGCGATCCTGACGCCGGCACCGGCGGCAACCCGCATCTCGCTGCGCGCCGGCGCCGACGCACTGCCGGCCCTTTCGGCGGCCCTTGGCGTGACGCTGCCGACCCGACCGAAGACCTCGGCCTCCTCCGGCCAGCGTCATGCGCTGTGGATCGGCCCCGACGAGTGGCTGGTGTTCGATGAAAGCGAAGCCGACCTGATGGCGGCGGCCGCCTCGAGCGGAACGCTGCATTCGGCGGTCGACATCTCGCATCGCAACGTCGCCGTCATCGTCAGCGGCCCAGGCGCGGACGTGGCCATCAACAGCGGCTGCCCGCAGGATCTGTCCCTGGCGATCTTCCCGGTTGGCGGCTGCTCGCGCACGATCCTCGGCAAAGCCGAGATCATCCTCTTCCGCACGGCCGAGGATCAGTTCCGGGTCGAGTGCTGGCGGTCGTTCTCGCCCTTCGTCTTCGGGCTGCTGTCCGAGGGTGCGGCGGACGCCGGGCATTGAGATAAAAAGGCCGGGAAGCGCTCACGCGTTTCCCGGCCTTCAAGTCTGTCGGCAACCGTTGGCGCTTACCGTGTAGCCGGCAGGATGCCTTTTTCCTGGAATGTGCGCTTCGTCGCGTCGTTGAGGTCGTAATCCTGGAGCTGCTCGGGCGCGACCCAGGCATGTTCGACGAATTCGTCGTTGAGGCTGACCTCGCGATTTTTGGCCTCGCAGTCAAAGATCAGATAGATCATATGCAGCTCTTCGGTTGACCCGTCGGCGTAGGACTTCGTCCGGATGTCGTCCCGGAAGGTCCAGGGCTTGATGGTCCCGATCTCCAGGCGGTCTCCAAGCTCTTCCCGGATTTCACGGCGCAGGCCCTCGTCGAGACGTTCGCCCGGCTCCAGGCCGCCACCGGAAAGGGCCCACTGCCCGGGAAACACGCCGCGATCGGTCGGCATCTTGCAGAGCAAGTAGGCGCCCCTGTTCTGAATGAGCGGGCAGACGATGATACGCTGGCGCAATGACTTCTCCATTCCCTGTTTCTGCGACCGCGACAGCCGCCTTGATTTCACGCGAAGCGCAAATACCAGTAGAGCGCGATCTCGCGGGTTCCCGGCGTCAATGCCGAATAGAGATGGCGGTCGTAGCCGGCAAGTTCGAAGCCGAAGCGCTCGTAGAAGCGGCAGGCGGTGACATTGTTCGACTGGGTCTCGAGACGGATCCCCGGCAGGCCCCGTTCCCGCGCCCATGACACCGCCCGGTCCATGAGGGCCCGCGCGACGCCGGCTCGGCGCGCGTTGCTGTCGACGGCGATATCGTCGACTTCGGCAAAGCCGTTCCAGGCCTTCGAGAGCGCGATGTAACCGGCGAGCCGGCCGTCGAGACGTGCTGCGAAGAGGGCGGCATCCGGCTCGGCCGCCGCCTCCACAAGCTCGTCCGGGTCGGATCCATAGGCCTTGATGTAGCGCTCGACCGGGGCGATGTCGCCAACACCGGGGCCGGTGAAGGGCGGCAGCGCTTCGGACGTGATCTCGAAGGAGAAGTCGCAGCCGGCAAAGTCGCCGACGAAACGTCCGTCGGCCGGCGCGACGATGACTGATGCTGTCATGGGATCTGCCTGCTCAAACCGCCTCAGGCATCGGCGGGTCGATCCTTGGGATCAAACTGGATGATGGTCTGCCAGGTCGCCGTCAGCGCCGGCTTGCGCTCGCCTTCGATCTCGACGCTGACGTCATAGGTGATCATTAGCATGCTGGCGCCGCGAAAGCGCGCATCGGCCATGGTGAAGTGGCCGCGCACTTTGGCGCCGCTCTTCACCGGCGCGACGAAGCGCACCTTCTCGAAGCCGTAGTTGATGCCCATCGTCTGTTCGCGGATCTTCGGCAGGCAATTGTAGTTCATCGCCGAAAGCAGCGAGAGCGACAGGAAGCCATGCGCGATCGTGCCGCCGAAGGGCGTTTCGGCAGCGGCCCGCACCGGGTCGACGTGGATATACTGATAGTCGCTGGTTGCTTCGGCGAATTTGTCGATCGTTTCCTGGGTGACCGTGATCCAGTCGGAAACGCCGACTTCCTTGCCGACCAGTACCTTGATCTCAGAAAGTGATATGTCCTGCAGCATGTGAACGCCTCGAAACAAGCCCCCCAAGCGATCTATAGGCTCGCCTGTTGCAACCTGCAAGTGGTGGAAAAGCTTAGAAAACTTCGACGAGGAAGGTGACGGAGCGCGGCGCTACGTGATCGGCGGGAGCTGACGCTGCGAGCGCGTCCTGCCATTTCCCATTGACGCTGTCGGGCAGGCGGAGGGGATGCGGCGCATGGCTGCGATTGATGACGACGGCCAGCCGCGTTGCCCGCTTCTGGGTTCGGTCGCGGGTGGCCAGCACCATCATCAGATTGTCCGTTGCCGGATGCTCCCAGTCGGCCACGGTCATCGGGTGACCGTCGAGACGGCACCACTCGACGTCGCCGTTTCCGGTCAGGAAGGTGGTTTCATCGAAAACGCCGAAGCGAGAGCGCATGGCTGACAGGGCTGCAGTATGGGCGACGATCTCGTCGTCCAGCGCCGTCCAGTCGAGCCAGGTGATGGCGTTGTCCTGGCAATAGGCGTTGTTGTTGCCCTGCTGGCTGCGCCCGGCTTCGTCGCCGGCGGTCAGCATGATCGTACCGCGGGTGGCAAAGAGTGTGCCGACGAGCGCCATCAGGTCATGGCGGCGAGCCGCCTTGATTTCCGGATCGGTCGTCGCGCCCTCGGCGCCGTTGTTCCAGGAGTGGTTCTCGTTGTGGCCGTCGCGGTTTTCCTCGCCGTTCGCCTCGTTGTGCTTGCCGGCATAGGAGACGAGATCGGCCAGCGTGAAGCCGTCATGGGCGGCGATGAAGTTGACCGTACGGGTTCCTGCCTCGCCCCAACGGGAAAAACTGTTCGACGAGCCGGCAAGCGCTGTCGCCAGCGCGCCGATCGAATGTCGATCGCCGCGCCAGTAGATGCGGATGTCGTCGCGGGCGCGGTCGTTCCACTCAAGGAAAGGGGCGGGGAAGTTGCCGAGCTGGTAGCCGCCGGGGCCGATATCCCACGGCTCGGCAATCAGCACGCGGTCGGCAAGCAGCGGATCGGTCGCGATCGCCCGGAAGAGCGGAGCATCGCGGTGGAAGCCGCCCATGTCGCGGCCGAGGATCGAGGCGAGGTCGAAACGAAAGCCGTCGACGCCGGCGGCGCTGACGAAATGGCGCAGACTGTCGAGGATCAGCGCCTCGACCACAGGGTTGTCGCAGGCGATGGTGTTGCCGCAGCCGGTGTCGTTGATCAGCTCGCCCGGCCGGTCGGTGACATGGCGGTAATAGGTGAGGTTGTCGAGGCCGCGCATCGACAAGGTCGTGCCGAAGCGGTCGCTCTCGCCGGAGTGGTTGAAGACGAGATCGAGGATGACGCCGATGCCCTCCTTGCGCAGCGCTTCGACGGTCTTGCGCAATTCCTTGAGGCCACCCGGCACGAGGCGCGGATCGAGCGCCATCGGGGCGATCGGATTGTAGCCCCAGCCATTCTTCAGCCCGAGCGGCGGCAGATGGCGCTCGTCGATCCAGGCAACGATCGGCATCAGTTCGACCGCCGAAACGCCGAGGCGCTTCAAGTGCGCGATGATGGCAGGCTCGGCAAGCGCCGCCACCGTACCACGCTTGGGTTCGGGCACGTCGGGATGGAGGATGGTGAAAGGCTTGACGGCGATTTCGTAGACGAGGCCGCCGGCGCGAAAGAGCGGCGCTTTCACCTTGGCCGGTTTTGCCTCGGTGACGATCGCTTTCGGTACGAGGTCGGCGGTGTCTTCGCCAAAGATCGTCAGGCGTGGATCGTGGCGGAACGGGCGGTCGAGCTCCAGGGCGTAGGGATCGACGAGAAGTTTGGACGGATCGAACCAGAGACCGTGATCGGGCGAATAGACGCCATCGGCCCGGAAGCCGTAGCGCGTTCCCTTCGGCGCGTCGGCAACCGTCAGGCTGTGAATGTCGCCGTTCCGCGTCATCGGCAGCTGGCGCAGCTGGTTGGCGCCCGATTTGTCGAAGAGGCAGAGATCGATACGGGCGGCGTTGCGCGACCAGACCGAAAACACCGTGCCGTCGGAGGTGACGGTGGCACCGAGGGGTGGGTTTCCGATCGTCGGCATGAAAGCGTCCCTCTTCCTGGTATCGAACTCATATTCCGTCAGCCCCCTCCGCCAGGCTAGGCAGTGAGGGTAGGCGGCAACAGAAAAGGGCCGCCCGAAGGCGGCCCCGATCGTCTGGTTTCTCAGGTAATGACGCTCGGCTCGGTGCGGCCGGTGCGGGTCTTGATGCTGGCGATCTCTTCCGCAACGGCGATGAGATCGGCAAGCGCCGTCTGCGTCTCGATATCGTGACGCGAAGCGTCCGGCTCGAAGCGCTCGATATAGACGCGCAGCGTTGCGCCCGATGTGCCGGTGCCCGAGAGGCGGAAGACGACGCGGGAGCCGCCTTCGAACAGGATGCGGATGCCCTGGTTCTTGCTGACGGAATGGTCGACCGGATCGTTGTAGGCAAAGTCGTCCGCGGTCGCGACCTTGAGCGCGCCGAAGGACTTGCCGGGCAGCGTGGCAAGCTGGTCGCGCAGGTTGGCGATCAGGCCATTGGCCGCATCGCTGTCGACCTCTTCGTAGTCGTGGCGCGAATAATAGTTGCGGCCGTAGGTCGCCCAGTGGCTCTTGACGATGTCGAGCGCACTTTCCTTGCGGGCGGCGAGAACGTTGAGCCACAGCAGGACCGCCCAGAGGCCGTCCTTTTCGCGCACGTGGTTGGAGCCGGTGCCGGCGCTTTCCTCGCCGCAGATCGTCGCCATGCCCTCGTCGAGCAGGTTGCCGAAGAACTTCCAGCCGGTCGGCGTTTCGTAGAGGCCGATGCCGAGCTTCTCGGCCACGCGGTCGGCCGCACCGCTGGTTGGCATCGAGCGGGCGATGCCGGCAATGCCCTTGGCGTAGCCGGGTGCCAGGTGGGCGTTGGCGGCGAGCATGGCCAGACTGTCGGAGGGCGTGATGAAGATGCTGCGGCCGATGACGAGGTTGCGGTCACCGTCGCCATCGGAGGCGGCGCCGAAATCCGGTGCATCCGGTCCCATCATCGTCTCGTAGAGCGCGCGCGCGTGTACGAGGTTCGGGTCCGGATGGTGGCCGCCGAAATCGGGCAGCGGAATGAAGTTCATCACCGAGCCCTTGGGCGCGCCGAGACGCTTCTCGATGATCTCCTTGGCGTAAGGCCCGGTGACGGCACTCATGGCGTCGAAGACGACGCGGAAGCCGCCGCCGATCATTTTGCGGATGGCGTCGAAGTCGAACAGGCTTTCCATCAGTTCGGCATAGTCGGCGACCGGGTCGATGACCGTCACGGTCATGCCGTCAAGCTCCTGCGTGCCTTCGGCATCGAGGTTGATGTCGGCAACGTCAGAGATCTTGTAGCTGTCGATCACCTTGCTGCGGGCAAAGATCGCATCGGTGACCTTTTCCGGTGCCGGGCCGCCATTGCCGATATTGTACTTGATGCCGAAATCTTCGGTCGGGCCGCCGGGATTGTGGCTGGCCGACAGAACGATGCCGCCAAAGGCCTTGTACTTGCGGATGACGTTGGAGGCAGCCGGCGTCGACAGGATGCCGCCACGGCCGACGAGCACGCGACCGAAGCCGTTGGCGGCCGCCATCTTGATGGCGATCTGGATGACTTCGCGGTTGTAGAAGCGGCCGTCGCCGCCGATCACAAGGGTTTCGCCCTGAAAGCCTTCGAGCGCGTCGAAGATCGACTGGATGAAGTTCTCGGCATAGTTCTTCTGCTGGAAGACCGGGACCTTCTTGCGCAGCCCTGACGTGCCAGGCTTCTGGTCGCCGTAGGGGGTTGTGGTAACCGTTCTTATCATGCTGACTTAACCTTTCCCGAGAAGTCCGGAATAAAGAGAGACGTAACGCTCGGCACTTGTGGCCCAGGAAACGTCCGATTTCATGCCCTGGGTCTGAATTTTCGACCAGACTTTGGGCTCGCTGTATGCACGCAGCACCCGCCGGATCGCAAGCCGCAACCCATCGGCATTGACAGGCGTGAACTGGAAGCCGGTGGCGACCTTGGCCGCAAGCCCGGCCTCGTTGGCGTCGATGATGGTATCGGCAAGCCCGCCGGTGCGGGCGACGACCGGCACGCAGCCGTAGCGCAGGCCGTAGAGCTGGGTAAGCCCGCAGGGCTCGAAGCGCGACGGGATGAGGATCGCGTCGGAACCCGCCTGCATCAGATGCGACAGCGGCTCGTTGTAGCCGGTGACCATGCCGATATGGCCGCGGTGACGGGAAGCGGCCGCAAGCAACGCGCCTTCAAGGGCCGCGTCACCCGACCCAAGCACCACCAGCTTGGCGCCAAGGGCGACGAGTTCGTCCGCCACTTCGGCTACCAGATCCATGCCCTTCTGCCAGGTGAGCCGGCTGACGACGCAGAAGATCGGTCCGTTGCCTTTTTCAAGGCTGAAGCGTTCCTCGAGCGAACGCCGGTTGGCCGCCCGCTGCTTCAGGCTCGTTGCGCTGAAGTGCTGGGCGATGTGAGGATCGGTCTGCGGATCCCAGACATCTGCGTCGATGCCGTTGACGATGCCGGAGAGGTCGGGGACGCGGCTCTTCAACAGACCTTCGAGCCCCATGCCGAACTCGGGCGTCAGGATTTCCTGCGCATAGGAGGGGCTGACGGTGGTGATGGCGTCGGCGGTCTGCAGGCCGCCTTTCAGAAAGCCGACATCGCCGTAATATTCGACGAACTGCATCGAGAAGGCTTCAGGGGGAAGGGCAAGCTCCGGGAAGACCGAGGCGCCGAACTGGCCCTGGAAGGCGATGTTGTGGATCGTCATCACCGTCGGCGTTGCGGCCGCCGGGCCGAAATGCATGTAGACCGGCGTCAGCGCGGTCTGCCAGTCATGGGCGTGAACGATATCGGGCTTAAAGCCCGCGACGATATCGCCGCCGGCAATCTCGGCCGCCGCAAGCGAGAGCGCGGCGAAGCGACGGAAATTGTCGGCATAGTCGAGGCCGGTCGCATCGACGTAAGGACCGCCGTCGCGGGCGTAGAGTTCCGGCTGGTCGAGGACCAAAAGGTCGAGCCCGTCGATTTCAGCGGCGAGAACTGTCGCCGGATTGCCGAACAGGTTGTCGAAACTGCCGACCTTCTTTTTCTTCTTCAGCTTCTGCAGCACGGCCGGATAGCCGGGCACCAGGGTGCGGGTCTTGACGCCGTGCGGCAAAAGCGCTGCCGGAAGCGCGCCGACGACATCGGCGAGCCCCCCGGTCTTGATCAGCGGATAGACTTCGGACGCAACGGACAGGACGTTCATGAAGTGCCTACATTCCCAATTTGTCGATCATCGTTTGCGTGATCAGGCAGACGCCGTTTTCCGAGCGCCGGAAACGCTTGGCATCGAGCACCGGATCGTCCCCGACGACGAGGCCCTCCGGGATCACGACACGGCTGTCGATGACCACGTTGCGCAGCGTCGCATGGCGACCGATCTTCACATCGGGAAGAACTACGGCATTCTCCAGACGGGAATATGAATTAACACGCACACCTGTGAACAACAGGCTGCGGTTGAGAGCGGCGCCTGAGATGATGCAGTCGCCGGAGATGAGCGACGAGGTCGCCGAGCCGCGGCGGTTTTCGTCGTCATGCACGAATTTGGCCGGCGGCTTGATCTCGGCGAAGGTCCAGATCGGCCAGGTGCTGTCGTAGATGTCCAGTTCCGGCGTCACATGGGTGAGATCGATATTGGCCTGCCAGTAGGCGTCGATCGTGCCGACGTCGCGCCAGTAGGCCTCGCGCTCGAAATCGGAGCGTACGCAGGACTGGGCAAAGCGATGTGCGACGGCTTTGCCGTTGTCGACGATATAGGGAATGATGTCCTTGCCGAAGTCGCGGCTCGATTTCGGATCGGCGGCGTCGCGGCGCAGAAGATCCATCAGGAACTTCGTGTGGAAGACATAGATGCCCATGGAGGCGAGTGCCATCTCGGGATTGCCGGGAATGCCCGGCGGATCGGCGGGCTTTTCGACGAAGGCGATGATGCGGTCCTTCTCGTCGACATGCATGACGCCGAAGCCGGTCGCTTCCATGCGCGGCACTTCGAGGCAGCCGATGGTGACATCGGCGCCGGAATCGACGTGCTGCTGCAGCATCAGTTCGTAGTCCATCTTGTAGATGTGATCGCCGGCAAGGATCACCATGTATTCGACGCCATGGTCCTCGATGATGTCGATGTTCTGGTAGACCGCGTCGGCCGTGCCTTCGTACCACTGCGTTTCGGAAACGCGCTGGCTGGCAGGCAGGATGTCGAAGCTTTCGTTTCGTTCAGGGCGGAAGAAGTTCCAGCCGCGCTGCAGGTGGCGGATCAGCGAATGCGCCTTGTACTGGGTGGCGACGCCGATGCGGCGGATACCGGAGTTCAGCGCGTTCGACAGCGCGAAGTCGATGATACGGGCCTTGCCGCCGAAATAGACCGCCGGCTTCGCCCGTCGGTCGGTCAGTTCCTTCAGGCGACTGCCGCGACCGCCGGCGAGAACATAGGCCATGGCATCACGTGCCAGAGGTTGCGTACGCTTTTCCACCATTTGTCCTCCCCATTCATTGACCTCAAGGGGTCGTCACGGCGGCCTTCTGCGACGCCTTGCGGCCCTCGATTTTTGCAGTCTCCCGCCCGCTCCTTCGGCTGGCGGATCGGATAAATTACTCCTGTTCCAGCATCAGTGTCGCCAGCGGCGGCAGGGTGATGTTGGCCATGATCGCTCCCGTGCTGTTCTTCTCGGCAAAAACGGCGCCGCCGTTGCCCTTGCCGCTTCCTCCGTAGATTTCCGCGTCGGAGTTGAGGATCTCCTTCCAACGACCCTTGACCGGAAGCGGGATGGCGTAGCTTTCCCGGTAGACGGGGGTGAAATTGGTGATGACGGCAACGAGCTTTTCGCCGGGCGCCTTGCGCAGCCAGGCAAAGATGGAGTTGTCGCGGTCGTCGGCCAGCAGCCACTCGAAACCTTCGCCCTCGCAGTCCCGCGCATGAAGGGCGGGCTTGGCCCGGTAGGTGCCGTTGAGGTCACGCACCAGCCGCCGCATGCCTTCGTGCAGGTGGTATTCAAGCAGGTTCCAGTCGAGCGCGCGGTCCTCGGACCATTCGCGCCATTGCGCGAACTCCTGGCCCATGAACAGCAGCTTCTTGCCCGGATAACCCCACATGAAAGCGTAATAGGCGCGGAGATTGGCGAACTTCTGCCAGTCGTCGCCGGCCATCTTGGCGATCAGCGAACCCTTGCCGTGCACGACCTCGTCATGGGAGAGCGGCAGCACGAAGTTCTCGCTGAAGGCGTAGAGCAGGCCGAAGGTCAGGTCGTTGTGGTGGAACTTGCGGTGCACCGGCTCGCGCGACAGATACTGCAGCGTGTCGTGCATGAAGCCCATGTTCCACTTGAAGCCGAAGCCGAGGCCGCCGGCGTGAACGGGATGGGACACCTTCGGCCAGGAGGTCGATTCCTCGGCGATCGTCAGGATGCCGCCATGCAGGCCGTAGATCTGGGTGTTCATCGTCTGCAGGAAGCGAACCGCTTCGAGGTTCTCGTTGCCGCCATACTCGTTCGGCACCCACTCGCCATGTTTGCGCGAGTAGTCGAGATAGAGCATCGAGGCGACCGCATCGACGCGCAGTCCGTCGACATGGAATTTTTCCGCCCAATAGAGCGCGTTGTTGACGAGGAACGACAGCACTTCCTGGCGGCCGAAATTGTAGATCGCCGTGTTCCAGTCGGGATGGAAGCCCTGGCGCGGATCCTCGTGTTCGTAGAGTGCGGTGCCGTCGAACCAGCGCAGCCCGTGCTCGTCGGTCGGGAAATGCGCGGGCACCCAGTCGAGGATGACACCGAGGCCGACCTTGTGGCAGCCGTTGACGAAACGGGCAAAACCTTCGGGCTCGCCGAAGCGGGCGGTCGGCGCATAGAGGCCGGTCGTCTGGTAGCCCCAGGACGGATCGAAGGGAAATTCCGAGATCGGCAGGAACTCGATATGGGTGAAGCCCATATCGACGCAGTAGGGGATCAGCCGATCGGCAAGTTCGTCCCAGGAGAGCATGTCGCCATTGTCGCGGCGTTGCCAGGAGCCGGCATGGACCTCGTAGATCGAGATCGGCTGGCGCCTCGCGTCGGCAGACGCCCAATGCTTGCGGTGCGCCTCGTCGTCCCACACCTGCGCGATTTCCGGCGTGGTGACGGAGGCGGTGTTGGGGCGGAGCTCGGAGCGCCGGGCAAAGGGATCGGCCTTCAGCGGCAGTAACGTGCCGTTGCGGTCGAGGATCTCGTATTTATAGGCAAGTCCGCCTTCGACGCCGGGAATGAAGATCTCCCAGATGCCGGTATCGGCGCGCAGCCGCATGACGTGCCGCCGGCCGTCCCAGTCGTTGAACTGGCCGACCACCGAAACGCGCCTGGCGTTCGGCGCCCAGACGGCGAAGTGATAGCCCTGCGCGCCGTCATGCTCGATCGCATGGGCGCCCATCTTGTCGAACAGCCGGAGATGCGAGCCCTCGCGAATGTAGTAATCGTCCATCGGCCCGAGCACCGGGCCGAAGCTATAGGGATCGACCACCACCCATTCGCCGCCCTGATTTCGGGCGCGATAGCGCACCGGCTGCGGCTTTTTCAGGGAGACAGGGCCCTCGAAGAATCCGGCATCGTGGCGCCGTTCCAGCGAACCAAGTTCCTTGCCTGTGAGCGTTTCCACCGCCACGGTCTCGGCGTCGGGGATGAAGCAGCGGGCAAGGATGACCTTGCCGGCGGGGTGCACGCCGAGAACCGCGAAGGGGTCCTCATGCGTGCCCGAGAGGATGGCCGCGATATCCGGCGCTGACAGCAGACCTGAAGCTGCGGGTTCCGGGTCCTTGCCGGCCGAAGACGTCATCCGGCTCTCCAGATTTCCCCGGCATATTGCCGGATGGTGCGGTCGGACGAGAACCAGCCCATCCGTGCCGTGTTGCGGATTGCCTGTGCTTGCCAGTCGGACGGCGTCGTCCAGAGCTGGTCGAGCTCGCGCTGTGCCTTGGCGTAGGCTTCGAAATCAGCGGCAACCATGAACCAGTCGTGATTGTAGATGCCCTCGATAAGGCCGGCGAAGCGGTTGCGGTCGTCGGGCGAGAAGACACCGGAGGCAATCGCCTGCAACGCCTGCGACAGCTCGCGCGAGCCTTCGATGATGGCGCGCGGATTGTGCCCTTCGGCTCGTGCGCGCGTCACCTCTTCGGCGGTCATGCCGAAGATCTTGATGTTTTCCTCGCCGATCCAGTCGCGCATTTCGACATTGGCGCCGTCGAGCGTGCCGATCGTCAAGGCGCCGTTCAGCGCGAACTTCATGTTGCCGGTGCCCGACGCTTCCATGCCGGCGGTCGAAATCTGCTCCGAGAGGTCGGCGGCCGGAACCATGATCTCGGCAAGCGAGACGTTGTAGTTCGGCACGAAGACGATCTTCAGGAGGCCGCGCACGGCCGGGTCGTTGTTGACGACACGGGCGACGTCGTTGGCGAGTTTGATGATCAGCTTGGCATTGTGATAGCTCGGCGCCGCCTTGCCGGCGAAAAGCTTGACGCGCGGGACCCAGTCAAGCTCCGGATGCGAGCGGATCTGGTCGTAGAGCGCCACCGCCTCGATGATGTTGAGGAGCTGGCGCTTGTATTCGTGAATGCGCTTGATCTGGATATCGAACATCGCCGACGGATCGAGCCTTATGCCGAGGCGGCTTTGCACGACCTGGGCGAGGCGCACCTTGTTGGCGCGCTTGACGGCGGCAAATTGCTCCTGGAAGTCCGCCTTGTCGGCGAAGGCGTCGAGCGCCTGCAGCGCCTCGGTATTGTCCATGAACTCGTCGCCGATCGCTTCGCGGATCAGTCCGAAGAGACCGGGATTGCACTGCATCAGCCAGCGGCGCGGGGTAATGCCGTTGGTCTTGTTGTTGATGCGGTCGGGGTAGAGCTTGTGCAGGTCGGCAAAGACCGTTTCCTTCATCAGCTCGGTGTGCAGCGCCGAAACGCCGTTGATCGAGTGCGAGCCGACGAAGGCGAGGTTGCCCATCCGCACCCGCCGTTCGCCGCTTTCGTCGATCAGCGAGATGTTGCGGATCTCGTCGTCCGTCGCGCCCTTCTGGCGGCGGGCCTCGATCAGGATCTTGGCGTTGATCGCATAGACGATCTGCATGTGGCGCGGCAAAAGCCGCTCGATCAGCGGCACCGGCCAGCTTTCGAGCGCTTCGGGCAAAAGCGTGTGGTTGGTGTAGGAGATCGTGCGGCGGGTGATGTCCCAGGCCTGCTCGAAGTCGAGGCCGTGCAGATCGGTCAAGAGCCGCACCAGTTCGGCAATGGAGATGGCCGGATGGGTGTCATTCAGCTGAATGGCGACGGCGTCCGGCAGCGAGCTGAAATCGGGATATTGCTGCAGGTGACGGCGCAGGATGTCCTGCAGCGAGGCCGACGAGAAGAAGTACTCCTGGCGCAGTCGCAGCTCCTGGCCGGCCGGCGTTGCGTCGGCGGGATAAAGAACGCGGGTCAGGCTTTCGGCCTTGTTGCTTTCCTTGAGCGCTCCGATGTGGTCGCCGGCATTGAACGCTGCAAGCAGGATCGGGTCGATCGGCTGCGCGGTCCACAGGCGCAGCGTGTTGACGCGCTTTGCTCGCCAGCCGACGGCCGGCGTGTCGAAGGCGGTGGCGATAACGCGCTCGGCCGGTTTCCAGACGAAACGCTGGATCTCTTCGTCGATATTGGCGGTCTCGACGATCCCGCCGAAGCCGATTTCGTAGGAGCTCTCGCGCCGTTCGAACTCCCAGGGGTTGCCATGGGCAAGCCAGGTCTCCGGCAGTTCAACCTGCCAGCCGTCGGCCATCTGCTGGCGGAAGAGGCCGTGCATGTAGCGAATGCCGTATCCATAGGCCGGCACGTCGACGGTCGCCATCGATTCCATGAAGCAGGCGGCAAGACGGCCGAGACCGCCGTTGCCAAGGGCTGCGTCCGGTTCGAGCTGGGCGACGACGTCGATATCGACGCCGAGGGAGGCGAGCGCATCGCGCATCTCGTCCATCAGGCCGATATTGGTCATCGCATCGCGCATCAGCCGGCCGATGAGAAACTCAAGCGAGAGGTAGTAGACGCGCTTTGCACCGGTTGAATAGGTCTTGCGGGTGGAATCCATCCACTTGTCGGTGATGCGGTCGCGTGCAACCAGGATCGCCGCGGTCAGCCAGTCATGGGGCTTTGCGACCTTCGGGTCCTTGCCGATGCGGTACTTCAGACGTTCGAGGATTTCGACGGCGAGCTGGCTAGGTTCAGACGACCTTGGGGCGGGCTGCGGCACGTCGTTGGTGGAGAGCCTGTTCATCATGAAACTGTCTTTACCCTTTTGCGTTGGGAGGTCGCAGGCCGGACCCGACCGGGGATAAAGGCAATTTATGCATCGATCCGAAGCGCTTGCAACAGATGTTTTTAAATGGATTAGACGTGTCTCAAACGGTGGAGAAAGCGTCCCGCCGAAATGCAAAATGCCGCCCGGCGGGACCGGGCGGCATCGTCAGCGATGTGGTCTGTCTTACCGCGTCAGGCGTGCCATCTTGCCCGAGGTCGTGGCGCCGATTTCGCCGAAAACCTTGACCAGAGCAGCGGCATCTTCCGGCGACTTGTAGTCGGCGGTGCTGCTGGCGCATCGGCTGAGGACCGATTTTCCCTGAATCGGCGCCATGAAGGCGATCGTGAAGACGCGAATGCCGGCGTCCTTGGCATCCTGGCACGCCTTGAGCGTTGCGGTGTCGGATTTGGAATCCTGGGCCGTGTAATTGTCGAGTTCCGGTTCCGGCTTTGGCGCCGCCGGGATGGTCAACGCCTTTCCTTCGAAATGTGTGTTCGCCCCATCGGTCATGAAGACGATGTACTTTTTCGGTGTCAGGCCGTTGGAAGCCGTGTGCGCGTCGTTCTCGCTCTTGAGCTTCAGGTCCGCGACGGCCTTGGCGAAGGCGCCGCTCGAATCCGTGCCGCCGTTCGCCTCGAGGTTCTTGACGTAGGTGCTGGCCTTCGTCGTGCCCCAGGCCAGTTTCTCTTCCGCGAAGATGGAGCTGCTATAGGAAACGGCGCCGACACGAACATACTTCTTATCGGGGTCCATCTCGGTCAGTGGCTTCAGCAGCGTCTCAACCGCGGATTTCAAGGTCGTGATCTTGTCGATCATGCACGGGGTGGACGCCTTGACGTTGCTTTTGCCCCAATTGTCCGAGTTCCAGTTGACGCAGCTGGTGGTCGGCTTTTTTTCCACGTTCGTCGCGAACGCCATCGAGCCCGAGCGGTCGAGCACGAGATACATCGACATGGCGTTCTTGGTTTCCGTCGCGCTCTCGGCGATGGCCACCGTTTCCAGATTGACGGACTTCTGTCCGAGCAATCGCGTCATGGGGTTGAGCTGAATGGTCTGCTTGTTGACGATCGTGACCTTGAAGGCCTTGTCGCTCTTGCCGACCGGCGTGGTAACGATGTCGACCGTCGGCTGAACCTGGGTCTCTGTCGGATCGGTCACGCCGCCCGCCGAGGCTGTACCCATGCCCGGGTCGTTGCCGCCGGGCACATCCGTCGAACTTGCGGCCGACTGCGCCTTCAGGAAGTTCAAGGCGATTTCCTTGGCCTTCTCGGGCGTCAGTCCATCCTTGCTGGCAACCAATGCCGACGCAGCCGCAAGAGCCGCCGCATCGGCCGCATCCTGCATCTGGTTCTTTGTCGTCATCATCGTGGCCAGATCGACGGCGACGCCGCCGGCAGCCAAGACCAATGGCGCCGCGAGTGCAGCCATCACACCAAAATTGCCACCCCGGTCCTTGAGCATGGCTACGAAGGACCGGCCTACCGTGTATCGTCTTCCCATCTTTGCACACCCCAAAGGAACACGTTGCAAGCTTGGGGGCATCAATAGCGGCGATGGCTTACGATATCGTTCCGGCAATCCGTGCAATTTTAACGGATCGCCGGAAAACCAGTTGTTGTAAGGGGTTTTGCGGCACGCGATCTGTCCTGAAGCGGGAACTGGACTGTGCCAAATCGGGTCACGGTACCGGAATGACGTCGACCGCCTGTTTCGTCGTCTGGCTGCCGTAGCTTTTCAGGACCCCGATGACGGGCGCGACATCGCCATAGTCGCGGCCATGGCCGACGACGATATGGTCGGTTCCAGCCGGAATATTGTTGGTCGGATCGAGTTCGAGCCATCCACCGGTTGTGCCGCACCAGACGCGCACCCAGGCATGCATGGCATCGGCCCCTTCGAGGCGTTCCTTGCCGGGCGGAGGGATCGTCCTTAAGAATCCACTAACATATCCCGCAGGGACGCCGAGGCTTCTGAGCGCCACGATCATGACATGGGCGAAGTCCTGGCAGACGCCGCGCTTGAGCTTGAACGCTTCTGCCGGCGTCGTGTTCACGGTCGTCGCCTCACCGTCATAAGTGAAGTCGCGATGGATGCGGTCGCACAGTGCGACGGCGATCTGGCGCACGGTCATCCCGTCGGTGACCGTGTCGCGCGCATAGGCGGCGATTTCGGCGGCCTCGGGCAAGAGGGGGCTCGGGCCGGCGAAGTGGTGCGGCGCTTCGGCATCGACGGACCAGCAGGCGGCAAGCTCTGCCGGCAGGCCGGCGAGATCGGGGGAGAAGTCCGCGGTCAAGGCCTGGGCCTCCACCTGCACACGCGCCTGCATGCGGATCGTCAGGTCGGCATGCGAATTGCGAAAGAGGATCGACGCGAACGGGTTGGCGAAGAAGTCGATGCTCTCGGTGCGCTCGGCCGGCACGGGATGGCAGCTGAGCGAGCCGACGACGAGACGCTGGCGGCCCGGCAGCGTCGCCGGCAGCACACGCACGAGGTGGCGGCCGCCGGACACCGGCACTTCGTAGTCATAGGTGATCTTCAGGCTGATGTCGTAAAGCATGGCTAGCCGAGATAGGTGCGTGCGAGCAGATCGGACAGGCTTTCGAGATCCCGCTCCAACCGATTGTAGACGCCGAGGTTCATGGCTTCCGGCGTCATCACAGCCAGGCCCGAATGCAGCCGCATCGCCTCGCGGTAGAAAGGAGACATCTGTCCGTTGACGAAGGCGTTCGGCAAGAGCTCGACCTCGGTCTTGATCTCGTTCAACTGGTAAAGCACCGAGCGCGGATTGAGCGGGTCGAGCGCCAAAAGGTCGGTGACGGTCAAGGCGGCGGTGCTGACATTGTAGCGCCGGCGATGGGTCATGACGCTGTCGCCGATTTCGAGCAGCATGTCATAGGCGCCATCGGGCGCATCCGGCCCCGACATGTGGCCGAGCAGCCGGGTCATGTGCAGGCCGCGCTCGATGTAGCGGCCGATCGAAAGAAAGCGCCAGCCGGTGAAGCGGTACATGTTTTCATGCACGAGACCGGCAAAGCCGGCGAGCTTGCGCAGGAGCACGGTGATCGCCCGCGTCGCGTCGTCGCCGGCCTGCACCGTCGCGTGGAACTTGCGGGCCGTCTGCGAGAGGTCGTTGAGCGCCAGCCAGCCATCCGGCGAGAAACGGTCGCGGATGTTGCCGGCGCTGAAAAGGGCGCTGGAGATATTGGCAAGCAGGCTGTCGGGCACCGGCTGGCGGGCATCGATGTCGAGGGCGGAGAGATAGTCGCCGACATCCTTCAGGAGCGGCAGGTCCGGATCGGCGGTTTCGGCAAAGCGGCCGTGCCAGGCGCGCAGGATGCGAAGCGCCCCTTCCGCACGCTCGATGTAGCGGCCGAGCCAGAAGAGATTGTCGGCCGCCCGGCTCGGCAGGCTGCCCGGCATGTTGCGGGTGAAGCTTTCCTCGGCCGGAAGCAGCGTCGTGCGCTCGACCGGCCGGTCGCTGACGATCCAGACGTCGGCGGCGGTGCCGCCCGCCTGCATCGCGATCGCAGCGACATCGTCACCGGAGCCGATGCGGGCAAAGCCGCCCGGCATGATCTGCCAGCCGTCGCGGGTGCGCGCCGCAAACACGCGCAGGCTCATCGGCCGTGGCGTCAGCCGTCCGCGCACCCAGGCGGGGGTGGTCGAGAGCGTGACCACTTCCTGGCCCACGAGCTTGCCGCCCTCGGCGCAAAGCCAGTCTGCGATCGAGGCCCGGGCCTTCTCATCGAGCGTGCGGCCGAGCACCGACTGTCCATTGTCGTCGAAGAAGGGGCGGGTCTGGTAGGCGGGGCCGATGACCATGCGGTCGAGGTTGGCGGCGACCTGTTCGCGTTCCGCGCTTTGGCCGCACCACCAGGTGGCGATCGAGGGCAGCTTCTGCTCCTCGCCCAGCAGATGACGGCAGATCGCCGGCGTAAAGGCGAGGAAGGCACGGGTTTCGACGATGCCGGTGCCGAGCGCGTTGACGATCGAGACCGATCCGGCCCTGAGCGCCTCGACGATGCCGGGTGTGCCGATATGGGAGGACTGATTGAGTTCGAGCGGATCGGCAAAGGCGGCATCGAGCCGGCGCCAGAGTACGCCGATGGGCTTGAGACCGGCGACGGTGCGCACCATCACCCGGCCGCCGACCACGGTCAGATCCTCGCCTTCAAGCAGCATGAAGCCGAGATAGCGTGCGATATAGGCATGTTCGAAATAGGTCTCGTTGGCGATCCCCGGCGAAAGGACGGCGATGCGGTCGTCCGGATGCAGCCGGCGGCTCTGCAGCGTGTCGCGGAACTCGCCGAAGAAACCGGCCAGCCGGTGGACGTGGCTTTCGGCGTAGAGATTGGAGAAGGCGCGCGTGGTCGCGACCCGGTTTTCGAGCGCGAAGCCGGCGCCCGAGGGCGCCTCGGTGCGATCGGACAGCACCCACCAGTTTCCGTCGGGGCCGCGGCCGATCTCGAAGGAGACGAAATGCAGGAAGTGGCCGTCGGCCGGCTTTACGCCGACGAGCGGGCGCAGAAACTCCGGATTGGAGGCAACGAGCGCCGGCGGCAGCAGCCCTTCGCGCACCAGCCGGTTCTCGCCATAGATGTCGGCGACAACCTTTTCCAGGAGCTCGGCGCGCTGCACGAGGCCCTGCGAGACGTGCGCCCATTCCTTTTCGTCGATCAGAACCGGAATGTGCGACAGCGGCCAGCTGCGCTCGGAACTCTCCTTGGCGCCATAGACGCGATAGAATACCCCGGCATCGCGCAGATAGCGGTCGGCGCGGGCGAAGCGGTTGGCAAGCTCGGTCTCGTCGAGCCGCCCAAGCGTCGCGAGCAGCCGCTGCCAGACCGGGCGGACATTGCCTTCCTGGTCGAGCATTTCGTCGGCAATGCCCGGTAGGGCCCGATAGCCGAAGACCGGATCGTCGTCGGTGCCCGGATGGCTTGCGGCGGCTGTCTGCTTCTTCGGCATTTACGCTCCTGGTGGACGCCTGAGATCAAGCGTCATCGGGAATTCCGTCGACGGGCTTTCGGGGCGCAGCGGGTAACCTCCCGGCGTATGGCCCCAAGGCTCGAACCGCGACAGGCGTCGCGCCTCCGCCTCGTTGCCGTTGACCGGAAACGTGTCGTAGTTGCGCCCACCCGGGTGGGCGACATGGTAGATGCAACCGCCGATCGCCCGATTCGATCATGTATCATAGATATCGAATGTAAGGGGAGTGTTGACCGGCAGCACCGGGTGCAGCCCGGACGCCGGCTGCCACGCCTTGTAACGCACGCCGGCCACCGCCGCGCCGTTCGGACCGGTGCGTGTGAGCGGCACGGGCCGACCGTTGCAGGCGACCGTGTAACGCTCGAGATTGGCGGTATCGAGCTTGACCTGAAGGCGCTCGATCGAGCTGTCGACATAGCGTACGGTGCCGCCGATTGCCCCCTGTTCGCCCATCACGTGCCAGGGTTCCAGCGCCTGGCGGATTTCGAGCTTTGCCCCCTCGTATTCGACCTCGCCGCAGAAGGGGAAGCGGAACTCGAGCTGGGCCTCGAACCATTCCGGCTTCAGATCGAAGCCATGGGTTCTGAGGTCGGCGAGCACGTCGAGAAAATCCTGCCAGACATGATGTGGCAGCATGAAACGATCGTGCAGCGCCGTGCCCCAGCGCACGAAGCGGCCGTCGACCGGATGCTTCCAGAAGCGGGCGATGAGCGCGCGCACCAGCAATTGCTGGGCAAGCGACATGCGGGCGTTGGGCGGCATCTCGAAGCCGCGAAACTCGACGAGGCCGAGACGGCCGGTCGGGCCATCGGGCGAGAACAGCTTGTCGATGCAGATTTCCGCGCGATGGGTGTTGCCGGTGACGTCGACGAGCAGGTTGCGGAACAGCCGGTCGACGAGCCAGGGCAGGGGCGGCGGCGTTGCAGAGCCGGGCATCGGCACCTGCGCCAGCGCGATTTCGAGCTCATAGAGCTGGTCGTGGCGGGCCTCGTCGATGCGCGGCGCCTGCGACGTCGGACCGATGAAGAGGCCGGAAAACAGATAGGAAAGCGAGGGATGCCGCTGCCAGTGAAGCACCATGCTCTTCAAGAGATCCGGGCGGCGCAGGAACGGGCTGTCATTTGGATTGGCGCCGCCGACGACCACGTGGTTGCCGCCGCCGGTGCCGGTGTGGCGGCCGTCGATCATGAACTTGTCGGCGCCGAGCCGGCTCTGGCGCGCCTCCTCGTAGATCGCGGTCGTGGTATCGACGCAGTCGCGCCAATGGGCGGCCGGGTGGATGTTGACCTCGATCACGCCGGGATCGGGTGCGACGCGGATGACGTTGATGCGCTCGTCCTGGGGCGGGGCATAGCCCTCGATATGCACCGGCAGGCCAATGGCGGCAGCGGCCCGTTCCGCAGACGCGATCAAGTCGAGATACTCCTCGATGCTTGCCGTCGGCGGCATGAAAACGCAGAGCCTGCCGTCGCGGGGCTCGACGCTGATGGCGGTACGCACCAGGCCGGCGATTTCGTCCCGCGCGACCGGCAGCGGTGTTTCCGGCGCTTCCAAGGGTTGGAAGCGTGCCTGTTGCGGCCGGCTGATCTCCTCGGAGAAATCCGGCAGGTCGTCGCGCGGCAAGGTCGGGTCGAGCGGGTGGATATAGGGAAACTGCGAGGGCGCGATGTAGGGCAGAGTGCCGAGCGGCAGGCGGTAGCCGACGGGGCTATCGCCTGGCACGAGGAAGAGCCGACCGCGGCGGGTGCTCCACTTCTCGCTCATCCATTGTCGTCCGGAGGCCTGGGCGTTCCAGGCCTGGACCGGCAGAACGTAGCCGGTCGGCGTCGTCAGCCCGCGCTCGAAGACACGCGCCATGCGGCTGCGTTCCTCCGGGTCCTTGAGCTTCGAGTTGGCGGGATCGACATTGTCCGGGAGGTTCGCCTCCTTCAAGAGCCATTCGGCCGGATCCTCGAAGGCGGGCACCACCATCTCGGCCGCGACGTTGAGTTCGCCGGCGATCGCGTGCAGCAGGCGTTCGGCATCCTTTTCGGTCACGTCGTGCCGGCCGGCTTCCTCGGCGATGAGATCGGGCCGGCGCCAGATCGGCACGCCGTCCTTGCGCCAGTAGAGCGAGAAGGTCCAGCGCGGCAGGCTTTCGCCGGGATACCACTTGCCCTGGCCGTAATGCAGGAACCCGCCGGGGGCGAAACGCTCGCGCAGCCGACGGATGAGATCGTCCGCCTTCTCGCGCTTGGTCGGGCCGACGGCGGCGGTGTTCCATTCTTCCGCCTCGAAATCGTCGATGGAGACGAAGGTCGGTTCGCCGCCCATCGTCAGGCGGACGTCATTTTCCTCGAGAACCCGGTCGACCCTTTCGCCAAGTGCGTTCAGCGACTCCCAACTCTCGTCGGAGAACGGCTTGGTGATGCGCGGGTGCTCGGCGACACGTTTTACCTTCATGTCGAAGGCGAAGTCGGTTCGGGTCTCGGGATCGCCGAAGAAGCCGCCGGAAATCGGCGCGGCGTTTCGATAGTGCGGCGTTGCTGCGAGCGGAATGTGGCTTTCGCCGGTCAGGAGGCCCGAGGTCGGGTCGAGCCCGACCCAGCCGGCGCCGGGCAGATAGACTTCGGCCCAGGCGTGCAGGTCGGTGAAGTCGTGGTCGGTGCCGGAGGGGCCGTCGAGGGCTTTCAGATCGGGTGTCAGCTGAATGAGATAGCCGGAGACGAAGCGGGCAGCGAAGCCGAGATTGCGCAGGATCTGCACGAGCAACCAGCTGGAATCGCGGCACGAGCCGCGCGCCGATGTCAGCGTCTGCTCCGGGTCCTGCACGCCCGGCTCCATGCGGATGACATAGCCGATTTCCTGCTGCAGGCGCGCGTTGAGCCCGACGACCATGTCGATGGTGCGCTGGCGGGAACGGTCGACCGTTGCCATGAAGGCGGAGAGCGCCGGGCCGAGCGGCTCCGGCGTCATGTAGATCCTCAGATCGTCGCTGAGATCTTCGGGGTAGGGGAAGGGCCAATGCTCGGCCTCTTCCTCGACGAAGAAGTCGAAGGGGTTGTAGACCGTCATGTCGGCAACGAGATCGACTTCGATCTTCAGCTCGCTCACCGGATCGGGAAAGACGAAGCGGGCGAGGTAGTTGCCGTAGGGGTCCTGCTGCAGGTTGACGAAATGGTTGCCGGGCGAGACCTTCAGCGAGTGGCTGATCACCTTTGTCTTGGAGTGAGCGGCGGGCTTCAGCCGGATGATCTGCGGCGACAGCCTGACGGGACGGTCATAGGTGTAGTGGGTCAGGTGATAGATACTGGCCTTGATAGACATGCCGGATTTGATCCCCTTCGTGGAAGGTCTGGTGCCCCCATCGCCACGAAGTTTGTGCAATGCAAATCGAGAATGCAAGCGCGAAAGCGTGCCTGGAAAATCGAGGCGGTGCAACGCTTTCGCACGCCAGTGCGCGGCGTGCGAAAGCGGTTGCCTGACGATCAGACGATCGGCGGATTGATCCGCGCGAAACCCTCCTGGCGGTAGTAGGGGAAGTAGGGGTAGGCCGGAGTCGTATTGCTCGCCGCGTCGAGCCGGGCGATCTGTTCCCGCGACAACGACCAGCCGACGGCGCCGAGGTTCTGGCGAAGCTGCTCTTCGTTGCGGGCGCCGATGATGACGCTCGAGACCGTCGGGCGCTGCAGCAGCCAGTTGATGGCGATCTGCGGGATCGTCCTGCCGGTTTCCTCGGCGAGTTGATCGAGCACGTCAACGACATCGTAGAGCTTTTCGTCATCGACCGGCGGGCCGAAGGCGGCTGTGTCATGCAGGCGGCTTCCTTCCGGCCACGGCTTGCCGCGGCGGATCTTACCGGTCAGGCGCCCCCATCCGAGCGGGCTCCAGACCAGCGCGCCGACGCCCTGGTCGGCACCAAGCGGCATCAGTTCCCATTCGTAGTCGCGTCCAACCAGCGAATAGTAGACCTGGTGGGCGACATGGCGCACGAGGCCGTGTTTCTCGGAGACCGCCAGCGATTTCATCAGCTGCCAGCCGGCGAAGTTTGAGGCGCCGACGTAGCGCAGCTTGCCGGCAGTGACGAGACCGTCGAGTGTCGAAAGCACCTCCTCGACCGGCGTTCCCGCGTCGAAGGCGTGCAGTTGCAACAGGTCGATATAGTCGGTGCCGAGCCGCTTCAAGGCATCGTCGACGCCCTTGACGAGGCGCGTGCGCGACGTGCCGGCGTCGTTCGGTCCATCGCCCATCGGCAATGCCATCTTGGTGGAGAGCAGCACGGCATCGCGCCGGCCCTTGATGGCTGCACCAAGCACGCTCTCGGACGCGCCGTCGGAATAGACGTCGGCGGTGTCGAAGAGGTTGACGCCGGCCTCGAGCGAGATGTCGATCAGCCGCCTGGCTTCCGAAGCGTCGCTGTTGCCCCAGGCGCTAAAGAGCGGCCCCTTGCCGCCGAACGTGCCGGCACCAAAGCTCAAGGCAGGCACTTTCAGTCCCGATGATCCAAGCCGTCTGTATTCCATGTCGTCAAACTCCTCGATGGTTGGCCTTTGCGAGACCGGATGTCCGCTCGCCCACGAGGAGAAGGTGGTGTCGTTGCTATTTGCGATGTAGACATGATGAAAGAACATCATTTGTGAGTTGAAGTCACATGTCGCGCTTGTCGATCAATCGTTCGGGGGAGATGGCGGTTTTCGCCAAGGCGGTGGAACTTGGCGGTTTTTCGGCCGCCGCAAAGGTCTGCTGTATGACCCCCTCGGCCGTCAGCAAGCTCGTGCAGCGGCTTGAAGAAAGGCTCGGCGTCCGGCTCGTCAACCGCTCGACGCGGCGGTTGCAACTGACGGCGGAGGGCTGCGCCTTCTACGAGCGGGCGGTGCGCATCCTTGCCGATATCGACGAGGCGGAGCGCGAGGCGGGTTCAGGCGAGACGCCGGAGGGTCGCGTGCGTCTGAACGTCAGCGCTTCCTATGCGGTGCATGTGCTGATGCCGGTGCTGCCGGAGTTTCTCTCGGCCTTTCCGTCGGTCTCGCTCGATATTCTGCAGACCGACGCCGTGGTCGACCTGATGGCGGAGCGGGCCGACATTGCCGTGCGCGCCGGTCCGCTGAAGTCTTCAAGCCTGATCGCCCGCAAGCTCGGCAGCACGTCGATGACGATCGTCGGCGCGCCGTCCTATCTTCAACGGTTCGGCACGCCCGAGCGTGTTGAGGATCTCGAAGCGATGAACAGGCTGAGCCATAGCTACGCCCGTTCGATCGATGGCTGGCCACTCCTGTCGAACGGGGAGCCGATCACGCTGGCACCGACGGAGCAGGTCCGCGTGAGTGACGGCGAGGGTTTGCGCCAGCTTGCGCTCGCCGGCGTCGGCCTGGCGCGACTGCCGACGTTTACGGTCAAGGAGGATATCCGTTGCGGCCGGCTGACGGCGGTTGCCGAGCACTTGAACCCGGGCGACATCGAGGCCTTCCATGCGGTGTTCCACGGGCAGGGTGGAGCCCTGCCGGCGCGTGTGCGGGTAGTGCTCGATTTCCTGGCTAAGCGCGCGCGGATTTCATCGCCTTGAACGGCGAGTGCGCGGCTTCGTCCGGCTGGCCGCAGACGCGATTTCGGCCTTCGGACTTGGCGCGATAGAGTTCCGTATCGGCAAGTTCGATCAGGTGCTTCCAGCCACCGTCCGCGCTCCGGCCCTCGGCCACGCCGAAGCTGGCGGTAACATTCAGCTTCTGCCCGTCGGCAAGGACGATCGGTTCGCGTGCGAGGTTGACCCTGATCCTTTCGGCAAGGGCAAGCGCGGATTCGATGCTGTCGCCGGGCGTGATCACGGCGAACTCCTCGCCACCGAAACGGGCGACGAGATCGGAATTGCGCACGGAATTGCGGATGATGCGTGCGGTTTCCTGAAGCACGATGTCGCCGATCAGGTGGCCGTGGGTATCGTTGATCTGCTTGAAGTGGTCGATATCCATCAGGATCAGACAGGCGTCCTGATCCTTGCCGTCCGTGTCCTCTGCGCCGCCGATCAGCTCCAGTGCGCGGCGATTGAGCAGGCCGGTCAATTCGTCCGTTTCCGCCTGGCGCTCGAGATGCTGCATCAGCAGCGTGCGCTCGTCGAGGCGCTGGCGCAGGATGTCGATCGCATCGAACAGGCGCCCCATTTCGCCTTCTCCGCCCTTGCCCTGGAGGCGCGGGATCGGGCGGTCGTTGGCAAGCTCGATGATGCTGTGGCGCGCAAGGAGCAGCGGTTCGAAGACCAGCGAGCGGGCGCGGCGCATCAACACCAGGAGCACCAGGAAAAGCGAGAAGGTCGCAAGGCTCGCGACGGCGAGCTTGATCGACGCGCGCGTCTTGTTGGCCGACAGGCGCTCGACGGTCGAATCCATGAAGGCGCGACGCAGATCCTCAAGCGGCTTCATCTTCGGGACGAAAATGTCGGTGAGCTGTTCGGCGGTCAGCGGGTAGTTGCCAGAGCGTTTGCCGACGGCGACGATGTTGTCGATGATCGCAAAACCTTCGCCGAAGAATTCGCGGTCGATCTTGGCGAGATCGCCGATCTTCGCCGGATCGAGGCCGGGAAGCGCGCCCGGCTTGCCGACGATCGCCCAGACCTCCTGCAGCCTGCCACGTGTGCGCTCGCTGTCGGCCAGGTTCTTGATCGCGAGCGGCTTGCCGACGGCAACGGGCGCCATGACCTGCGAGCCGAGGCGACCACCGTCTTCACGCAGATTGGCGAGCATCTGGGCCGCAAGAGCAATGCCCGCAAGGTTCGGGTCCGTATTGGTCAGGCGCTGAATGTTCCAGTCGATCGCGGGGCGGAGCGCATCGATCACGCCGAACATGGCCTCGATCGACCCTTCGATTTCGGCCAGGTTCCGCTCTTCCGGCGGAAGGGCCGCAATGCGATCGACTTCCGCACGCGCAAGCATCAGCCGACGGTGCACCTCGACCAGGATGGGCGAGAGTGCGCCGGCCGGTTCGGAACGGCTGGCATTGTCGATGTCGGCGGTGATCTCGGCGAGTGCCGCGTCGCTGCGGGTACGAAACTCCGCCAGCCGCGCCTGAACGGTGGACCCGGGCGCTACGCCGAGGCCAAGCATGCCGTTCGACGGACCACGTTCGGCCGAGAGGTAGTTCGCGGCGTCGAGGACGCGGCAAAAGGCCATGACTTCCGTCAGATTGCGGCGCGCGATGACGAAATCGCTGTAGGACGCGGCGATGATTTCGGTCGCAAGAATGCCCGTGCAGGCAACGACAATGGCCACCAGCCATTGGAGCTTGCGTCGCAGGGCCTTGGCCGTGCGTGCTTCCCCGACGCCCATCTGAGGGGACGCATAGCTGCTGCCCTTATTGCTCATCTGCGCGAAGTTGCTCCACTCATGTCGTCGCTCGTCGTCTCGACAGTCACGACAAATTCTTGTCGCCCGACAAGAAACCCATCCGAAATCAGTGTGCTTGTCGCCCCTGTTATCGTATAAGATGTTAAATAAGCTTGAAATACCCTGAAATACTAGGGGCTATTCCGCAACCGAGGGATGCGCCCGGCGCAGGGCAGGCCATGGCTTTGGTGGCCTCGGTGTTCGCTTTCCGGTCCATGATCGTAATAAATCAGGCCCGTTTTCTTGCCGAAAGCGGGCCTGGACTTGGTCTGCCGTGATTTTACTTCTGTAACTCTTCACGGCAACGTGATCTGTGCTGCGCCTGGCGTGCCTCGCGTCCCATCAAACCCTCAAAGGTTGCCATGGCACTTTGACCTGCTGCGTGTCTTTTGCCTTAAATCGAGGAGGATCTAAGGAGACATGCAACAGTCTCAGCGCCTCGGCCCGACCAGTGCGAAGAGGGCGCCTTGCGGGTCGAGCGCCTGAACAATCCAGGCCCCTCCGGGGACTTCCATAGGCTCCAAAACGATCTTTCCGCCGCCAGCCTTGATGCGTTCGATGGCGGCATCGATGGCCGGCACGTTGATATAGTAGAGCCAATAGGGCGCGGGCACTTCCTTCGGCTTGGTCATCATCCCGCCGATCGGGGCGCCGCCATGGGCGAAGATCTGGTAGATGCCCATCTCGCCCATGTCCATGCCCTGGTCCTTGGTCCAGCCGAAGAGCTCGGAATAGAAGGGAAAGGCAGTGTCGAGGTCGCCGGAGGCAAGCTCGTGCCAGCCGATCAATCCGGGAGCCATCGGGTCTGTGACCGGCGGTGGATCGCCCGTCCCCTTGAAGACCGAGAACACCGCGCCGTGCGGGTCGGTGACGACGGCGAAACGCCCGATGCCGGGGATATCGTCCGGCGCCCGGTGCACCTTGCCGCCCTTGGCGGCGATGCTGGCGGCGGTCGCATCGACATCGTCGACGCCGATGTAACCGAGCCAGGCGGGCGGCACGTTCATTTCAAGCGCGCCTTCCGGCATGGTCATCAGGCCGGCCACCGGAATCTCGCCGACGTTGAACAGGGTGTAGTTAATGCCGGCCATGCCGGAATCGGCGGCATTCCACCCGACGACGTCCTTGTAGAACGTTTCGGCGGCCGCCATGTCGGTCGTCATCAGCTCGTACCAAACGAATTTGCCGTGATCTGCCATTGCCTTCCTCCGATTGCCTTGGCGCGGCGTATTTCGCGCCGCTTGGTTGCCTGTTCGAATGAACTGTCGCCGGGTCAGCCTGACGGGACGTGTGACCGCAAAGCCGAAGGTCGGCCGCCAGCACCGCTTTCAATCCCGGCGCAGGTACTCCGCGGTCATCAAATCTTTCCAGCGTCCGTCCGCTGTCTGCATCTGCGCCGTCAGTAGCCGCCGGGACGGACCGTCAAGCGTGATGACATCACGGTAACGCGCGGTCCGGTTGGGGGTCTCGAAATCCGGCCCTTCGCAGGAAAGGGAGAGGGACGTGCCGGCCGCGTCCAGTTCGCCGTCATAGATCCACATGTGCTTCATCATCGATCCGATCCAGGTGCCGACGTAACGCCCGGTCTGCGGATTGAAGCCGAGCGTCATCAGCGTCTGGCCGAAACTGCCACCCGGCATCGTTCCCTGACCTTCGCAGACGATCCAAAGGCCCTCGAGGGACCGGACATGTTCGGTCCAGGGGCCGCTGCCGTCGGGCTCGCCATCGGATCCGGCCGTGCGAACGTGCCAGTCGCCCAGCAATTGCTCGAGCCAGCGGTGCGGTTCTTCCGGTTCTGCTCTCACGGGATTTCCTTGTTGGGCACAGGGTTCGTCCGGGCATAGGCAATCGGCCCGGCACGCGAGCGTTCTCACAACGATTTCGCGGGCGAAAAGTTCCGCCCGCGGCGGATGCGAAGGTCAGCCCGCCTTGCGGCCCGGTTCCCGGTCGTATTCGTCGTGGCGCCGGACGAAGTCCATCGTACCGTCTTCGTTGCGGCCCTTCGGTGCGCGGTCGAGCAGCATCAGTGTGCCCACCAGTTCCTCGAGCCCGCGGGCATAGGACGAATAGGTGTGGTAGACCGTGCCGTCCTCGCTCTTTTGGAAGGCGCTAAGACCGGGCAGTTCCTCATGCGCATTGGCGCTTTCGATGTCGGTGAAATTGTAGCCGACCTTGCCACTGGCGAGTTCGTCTGCCGAAAAGGCCACGTGGAAGTCATGGTTGAAGCCGTTGCCTTCCGCCGAGACCCAGGGGAAATGCCAGTCCATGCGTTTCTTGTAGGCTTCGATTTTGACCAGCGGCGCGTTCGATGCGGCGACCAGCGTGACGTCGTGATGGTTCAGGTGCGGCAGCATGCCGGCGAAGTGATCGACCAGGAAGGAGCAGCCGGGGCAGCCGGCCTCCCAGGTGGGGCCGAACATGAAATGGTAGACCATGAGCTGGCTGCGGCCGTCGAAAAGCTCGGAAAGTGATCTGCGGCCCGCCGGCGTATCGAAGACGTAGGTCTTTTCCATCTTCACCCAGGGCAAGGCCAGCCGGGCGGCATTGACCTTGTCGCGTGCGTGGGTGTGTTCCTTTTCCAGCGCAAGCAGGTCTCTGCGCGCCTTCAGCCACTCTCCAGGCGATACCACTGCGTGGTCCTGTCTCATGCCCGTTCCTCCTTCCAACGTTGCACTTGACTATTTACGTTGATATCAACATTAATCGGTCATGTCAAAAATGCCGCTCGTTTCGTTCGATACCACCCTGCATGTGAAGGACACCTGCCTCTGCCTGCATGTGCAGCGTGCCGCGCGCGCCCTTGCCCGCCGGTTCGACGAGGGGCTGCGCCCGCTCGATATCACCAACGGACAGTTCTCTCTGCTGATGTCGCTCAACCGCCCGGTAGCGCCCAATATGGGCTCGGTGGCATCGCTTCTCGCCATGGACCGGACGACCTTGACGGCGGCGCTGAAGCCGCTCGAACGGCGCGGCCTGGTCGAAAGCTTCCCGGATGCCGACGACCGGCGGTCGCGCCGATTGCGGCTGACGCCGGAGGGGCAGGGGCTGCTGGCGCGCGCTGTGCCGATCTGGCGGGACCTCCATGAGGCGCTCGATCCGGTGTTCGGGGACGGTGGTCCGGACCGCCTGCGTGCGGATCTCCTGAGGCTGGCCTGACCGACAGTCGGTCAGTCCTCGGACGGCTCTGGCGTGGGGCGTTCCCTGAGTACCTCGATCACCTCGGCGATCAAGGCGGAAGCCTGGCGTAGCCGCCTTTCGCCGAGCGCGCCGCCCAGGCCATCCGCCCAGGCCGCCTGCCGTTGCTTGATGGCGTGCAGCGCCGTTTCTCCCGCCGCGGTCAGGACCATGAGTTTCGCCCTCTGGTGGGTCGGGTTGTCCCTGTAGGCGATCAGCCCTTCGGCCTCCAGGAGATCGGCGATGCGCTGCACCCCTTGGCGCGCAAGGCCGAGCGCGCGTGCCGCATCGGCCACCGACATCGGCGCATGGTTTGCCGCGGCCAGCACCTGCCAGCGGGCGCTCGTTTGTCCGGAAGGCTTGGCGAGCGCGTCGCCGGCCTGCGTCAGGGGGCCCGCCAGCCGCAATACCGATATGGCGAACTCCGCAAAGGCGTCTCCGGCGGGTGTCCGATCAGGATCTTTCATGTTGACAGCACCAGCGTCGTGTGAATGTTTATATGACATCATGTTGTCATGATGCAGTTGTTTCAGCAAGCCATTTTAGCAAGGGAGATGAGAGCATGGCGAGAAGGACTTACAGCGGCGGTTGCCATTGCGGCAAGCTCAGATACGAGGCGACTTTCGATCTCGATGCCGGGACGACGCGATGCAATTGCTCGTTCTGCGGCAAGGCCCGCTACTGGGGTGCGCAGGTCCAGCCGGAAGATTTTCGCCTCCTGTCGCCGGAAGATCAGGTTGGCCGGTATCAGTTCGGCGCCAAGGTGGGCAACCACCGCTTCTGCCCGGCCTGCGGCATCGCCTCCTATAGCCATGGTTATGTCGAGGAACTCGGTGGCGCCTATTACAGCGTCAATGTTGCCACGCTGGACGATGTCGATCCATCGGTCCTTGCCGAGGTGTCGGTGCAATATCTGGATGGCCGGAACGACCGATGGGATCAAACGCCCGCCGAAGTCCGTCATCTCTGACGCGTGCCGGTTCATAATTGACAATATGTTGTCAATATGGCACTTGCATTGCATGAGCTTCACCCGGCAGGCATATCGCCTGCCGGGTGGGCGGCAATATGGGGGCTGACCGGCCCGCGAGCAGGAGCGACAGCTATGAAACTGACCTACAAAGGAAGCTGCCATTGCGGAAACATCCGCTATGAGGCCGATATCGACCTCGATGCCGGCACCGGCAAATGCAACTGCTCGATTTGCTGGAAGCGGCGCTACTGGGGGGTGGTCGTGAAGCCCGACGCCTTCCGGCTGCAGTGCGACGAAGCCAACCTCGCCGACTACCAGTTCGGCAGCAACAGCGTGCATCACCGCTTCTGCAGGACCTGCGGCGTTGCCGCCTTCGGTCACGGCTACATCGAGGAGATCGGCGGCGCCTACTATTCCGTCAACGTCGCCTGCCTCGACGATCTCGACCCGGCGGTGCTGGCCGAAGCACCGGTGCAGTACATGGACGGGCGCAACAACAACTGGTTCCACGCGCCGGCCGAGACGCGTCACCTCTGACGCCCGTGGCCAAGCTGGTCACATCTTGCGAAATTCGAGGTGGTAGATGACCTCCTCGCCGGTTGCCGGGTCCACGCCCGGCGCACCATAGATCACCAGCTTGTCGCCTTGCAGGACAAAGGGGCGGATCAGGTCGGAGACGCCCCAGGCAGGGTTCCAGCTTGCCTCGACATGATGGATGATCCGGCCGTCCTTGAGTGAATAGGAGCCGGAATAGGCGAGCATGGAATCAAACAGTGCCGCTTTTTCGTCGTGAGAGGGCACGAGCCCTTTGAGCTGCGGCCGATCGCGCTTCACCACGACGGCAGTCATCCGGCCATCCGGAAAATACGAGAGATAACCGATGGGGTCAGGACCCATGGCATCGCTGACCTCGCCAGTGGCGACGACCTCGCGCGTCCAGGAAAGCATCTTCCAGGTGCCGAGCAATCCAGACTCGTCCGCCATGATCCACCTGTATGATTTTAGGGTAAACTAAAATAACAGATGGTTCCTGTCCGGCAAAGCCGGGCCAATCCCTAGGACGAGATCAAAGAAAAGGGCCCCCGCCGCGCGGGAGCCCTTCGTTGTTTCTTGCGCCGCTCGGGCGCTGCCAGAACGTGGCTGGTCAGTGCTCGCCGAGGTCGCGCACGGCGCCACGGTCGGCGGAGGTGGCGAAAGCCGCATAGGCCTTCAGCGCCGTCGTCACCTTGCGCTTGCGCTGTTCGGTGGGCTTCCAGCCCTTCGCGTCCTGCTCGGTACGGCGGCGGCTGAGTTCCGCCTCGTCGACGCGCAGGCTGATCGTGCGGTTCGGGATGTCGATGTCGATCATGTCGCCTTCGCGCACCAGGCCGATCGTGCCGCCATTGGCCGCTTCGGGCGAAACGTGGCCGATCGAAAGACCCGAGGTGCCGCCGGAGAAGCGGCCGTCGGTGATCAGCGCGCAGGCTTTGCCGAGGCCCTTCGATTTCAGGTAGCTCGTCGGATAGAGCATTTCCTGCATGCCCGGGCCGCCCTTCGGGCCTTCATAGCGGATGACGACGACGTCGCCGGCCTTGATCTCGTTGGCAAGGATCGCCTTGACCGACGCGTCCTGGCTTTCGAAAACGCGGGCCGGACCGGAGAACTTCAGGATGCTCTCGTCGACGCCCGCGGTCTTCACTATGCAGCCATCGATGGCGATGTTGCCCTTCAAGACAGCGAGGCCGCCATCCTTGGAGAAGGGATGTTCGACCGAGCGGATGACACCCTTTTCGCGGTCGGTGTCGAGTTCGTCCCAGCGGGCTTCCTGGCTGAACGCGACCTGGGTCGGGATGCCGCCCGGTGCCGCGCGGAAGAAATTGCGAACCGTTTCGCTCGAGGTGCGGGTGATGTCCCAGCGGTCGATGGCGTCGCCGATCGTGGCGCTGTGCACCGTCGGGCAATCGCGGTTGATGAGCCCGCCTTTTTCGAGTTCGCCGAGGATCGACATGATGCCGCCGGCACGGTGCACGTCTTCCATGTGCACGTCGCTCTTGGCCGGTGCGACCTTCGACAGGCAGGGCACCTTGCGCGACAGGCGGTCGATGTCCGCCATGGTGAAATCGACCTCGCCCTCATGGGCGGCGGCGAGAATGTGCAGCACGGTGTTGGTCGAGCCGCCCATGGCGATATCGAGCGCCATGGCGTTCTCGAACGCCTTCTTCGAGGCGACGTTGCGCGGCAGGACGCTGTTGTCGTCCTGCTCGTAGTGGCGGCGGGTGATGTCGACGATCAGGTGGCCGGCTTCGACGAACAGGCGCTTGCGGTCGGCGTGGGTGGCGAGCGTCGAGCCATTGCCGGGCAGCGACAGGCCGAGGGCTTCGGTCAGACAGTTCATCGAGTTGGCCGTGAACATGCCGGAGCAGGAGCCGCAGGTCGGGCAGGCGGAGCGCTCGATGACCTTGACGTCTTCATCGGAAACATTGTCGTCGGCTGCGGCGACCATGGCGTCGACCAGGTCGAGCGCGTGCGTTTTGCCGTGCAGCACGACCTTGCCTGCTTCCATCGGGCCGCCGGAAACGAAGACGGCGGGGATGTTGAGGCGAAGTGCGGCCATCAGCATGCCGGGGGTGATCTTGTCGCAGTTGGAGATGCAGACCATGGCGTCGGCGCAGTGCGCGTTGACCATGTACTCGACCGAGTCAGCGATGATCTCGCGCGACGGCAGCGAATAGAGCATGCCGTCGTGGCCCATGGCGATGCCGTCGTCGACGGCGATGGTGTTGAATTCCTTGGCGACGCCACCGGCAGCCTCGATCTCGCGGGCGACGAGCTGGCCAAGATCCTTGAGGTGCACGTGGCCCGGCACGAACTGGGTGAACGAGTTCACCACCGCAATAATCGGCTTGCCAAAATCGCTGTCCTTCATGCCCGTCGCGCGCCAGAGGCCGCGGGCGCCGGCCATGTTACGGCCGTGGGTGGTGGTACGTGAGCGATAGGCAGGCATGGCATGTTCCTTCACGGACAAGGGGTATTGCTCGGGAATGGCGATCCCTGATCGCCACCGAATGGGCTACCTAGCGCAAAATTGCGTGCGCGTCATCTTTTGCGTCAGATTATTTCGACGCCGCGCGCGCTGTCGCGCCGGGCTTTCGCCTGTTCGGAAACCAAATCTAGACCGCGGCCGGCGTCTTCCACAACACCCACCGAAGCGCTTTACGGAAATCTTATGCCGGGCGCCCGAAGTCGCAATCGAAACCGGACGCCTGCCGGGTCTAGCCTTGCCGCATCGAATAGGGATGCGTGCCATGTCTCTCCAGGATTTCAACATCCGTCGTCATATTCTTCCGGCCCCGCGCAAGGTCGATGTGGGTCCGGAGTTGACCGGCGAAACGGTTGCGCAAGCGCTCGATGCGCTGATCCTCCGGCTGACCGCCGTTCGCCGCCTGCGCGAGCACCATGTCTGGGAGGCGGTACGGGTGATCGCGGACATGCCGGATCTGGCGGTTGGGGAATGGCCGTCGCGCCGGTTCCGTGAACTGATGGCCGCCGATGCACTGGTCGATGCCGTCATCCAGCTGACGTCGGCGACCGAGGCGAAACTGTGCCTTCGAACGCTCAATCACGAGTTCGGCCTGTGGACCTGCGCGCTGCGCTATCAGCCACCGGGCGCCGGCCGGATCACGTTCAAGGCGCGACATGCCGACCTTGCCGCGGCGATCCTTGGCGCCTTCCTGCGCTCTTGCCGCTGCCACCAGCTTGCGGCCGCTGCCGGCCGCGGCCAACTTTCCACCTGAAGGATACTTCCATGAACATGAATTCGCTGCGCCTCGAAGGGGCGATCACAGCACTCGTCACGCCGTTCCGGGACGGCAAGGTCGATGTCGTCGGCCTGATGTCTCTGGTCGAATGGCAGATCCGCCACGGCATTTCCGGCATCGTTGCCTGCGGCACCACCGGCGAAGCGCCGACGCTGTCGCGTGCCGAGCGGGCGCTGGTGATCGAGCGCTGCGTCGAGGTGGCGGAGCGCAAGATCCCGGTTATCGCCGGAACCGGTACCAACAGCACCGCGACGACGATTGAACTGACCGCGGAAGCCAAGGCCCTCCGTGCCGATGCGGCGCTCGTTGTTGCGCCCTACTACAGCAAGCCGTCGCAGGAGGGGCTCTATCGCCACTTCGAGGCGGTCGCCCGAGCGGTGGACCTTCCCATCATCATCTACAATGTGCCCTCGCGCGCCGGGGTCGATCTCGCTCCGCGGACGATCGAGCGGCTGGCGGAGCTTCAAAATGTCGTCGGCATCAAGGACGCCACCGGCGACGTCGGCCGCTTCCTGTCGTCGTCGCCAGCCTTGAAGACCAGGCTCAAGCAGCTCTCGGGTCACGACCAGACGGCGCTGCCGTTCAATCTCTGTGGCGGCCGCGGCACCATCTCGGTGGCGTCCAATGTCGTGCCGCGGCTGGTGGTCGCCATGCATCAGGCCGTCACGACCGGAAATGTCGCAGCGGCGCTCGCCCTTCATGAGCGCCTGCGGCCGCTGCTCACGGCGCTGGAGCGCGAGACCAATCCCGGACCCGTGAAATACGCATTGCACCTGGTGCGGGCGCTCAGCCCGGAGGTGCGCCTGCCGCTGACAGCAGTGGCGCCGGAGACGGCGGCGGAAATCCGTGCGGCGCTCGAACCGCTGACCGAGCTTCCAGCCTCCACCCTGATCGGCCGCGGGGTGCGCATCGCGCTCGCCGGCTGACGGCACGTCCTCACCCGGATCCTGCATGCCCGATTGCCGCGGCGGCGCTCGCTGCCCGCATCCATCTCACCCGAAAGGAACGACCATGTCCCGTTTTCCCCATCTTGCCGCGCGCGCTGCCGGGCGCCGGCGCATCGAAAGCAGCGAGCGCGCCGAGCACCTTCCGCCCAAGGACAGCGCCGTTCGCGATGCCTTTCTCGGCATCGGCATCCGGCTCGCCATCGTGCTCGGCCTTGCCTACGGCATCCAGGCCGCACTGCCGTGGATCGCCGGTTAGGCCGCCTTTTCCTCAACAAGGATTGTTCGATCATGGGCAGTATGCAGCAGATCCGCCGTGGTTTCCTGGCGCGGGCGCGTTTCGTCGTCGGCCGCGACCGGCACGGCTGGTGGGTCGTATCCGACCGCAAGGGCCTCGTCGGCGGCCTCTTTACCAATGAGAGCGCCGCGATCCATTTCGCCGTCGAGGCGAGCGACCGGCATCCGGAGGAGGTGTGCCGGGCACCGGAAGGGGCGGCGATCGATCTCGATACGTTTTCGCGCGGGCCGAGCGCCACGCGACAGCGCCGGCGCCGCGCCTATGCCTGACGTCCAATGAGACAGAGGGGAACCCCGTCGGCTCGGAGCCGACGGGGTTGCTCGTGTCGGGACGCTGCGCTTCCGGACGTTCAGCCGAGCGAGGCGATCGCCTCGTCGATCAGCGCCACGATTTCCTTGGCGTGCGAGGCAAGGGAGGCGTGGCTGGCGTCGAGCGTGATGATCTTCTTCGCCTTGATGCGCTCGGCCATCCATTGTTCGGTTTCGGGCGGGATCATGTGATCGTGCCGCGAGACCTGGTACCAGCTGGGTTTCGTCTTCCAGGCGGGAGCCCCGGCCTTGTCCTCGAAGCAACGCCCGGCGATCGGTTTTTGCGCGACCGCCATGACCAAAGCCTCGGTCTCGCTCAGATCCTGGCCGAAACTCTCACGGAACGTATCCTGCGCCAGCCAGAGGAAGCCGTCTTTGTCGGGGCGGATGCTGGCGGCGCCGGACGGCGGATCGCGCCTTGCGAAGATGCTGCCGAGGCTGTCGCCCTCATCCGGCGCGAAAGCGGCGACATAGACCAGGCCGACGACGTTGGACGCGTGGCCGGCGCCGCTGATCACCGCGCCGCCATAGGAATGGCCGACGAGCAGTGTCGGACCTTCCAGCGATTCCGCCAGCTTGCGGGTGCGCTCGACATCGTCGGCAAGCGAGGTCAGCGGGTTTTGTACCGCCGCGATCCTGTAGCCCTTGGCGTGCAGAGGCGGGATCACGTGGCGCCAATGGGAGGCATCGCCCCAGGCGCCGTGTACAAGCACGATATTCTTGACTGCCGGCATGATCCGTTCCTTTCGCTCGAATGGAGAGGTGCTCGGTTCGGCAGCACACTCGTCCCTGGAGAGGTGTGCGAGGGTGCTGCCCGTCGTCTGTTCGGTGGCTTGCTCGGCCTTGCGCTTGGCGCTTGGCAAAGCGTTGAGATTGCAGCCCGAAATTAGGGCGACAAGACGTGCCTTCCATGACGCAAGCCACAAATTTTCGTGACGGAGGACCGACCCATGGCTCGGGTGGCCGCGACAGCAGGCAGTGTCAGCCATGTGGAGGAGGAACGGGGTCCCAGAGCGGCGTATTGGGGCTACGGGGCATCGCCCTGGGACCAGTTGCGTCCAGGAGGCGGGCTTGCTTCCGGGCGCATCGGCATCAAGTCACCGCGAAACCGATTCGACAATGCGCCCCGGACCTTTGCCGACCTCTGTCGGACCAAAGTCTGAGCGCCGGCTGTGGGCAAAGTGGTGGGCAGCGCTTTGATCGACGCCTTTGCGAATGCGCAAGCTGAAGGGGGAAGAAATAGGGGAAACGAGAAAAGGCCTTTCGATTTCTCGAAAGGCCTTTTGAATTCGAATGGTGGGCGTGACAAGGATCGAACTTGTGACCCCTACGATGTCAACGTAGTGCTCTCCCGCTGAGCTACACGCCCATCCGATGTGGCGCATAGACCACAAAAGCCGTTGTCGCGTCAATAGGGTTTTCGAAGGTTTTTTGACAGAAATTTAAAGGCGGCGATTTTCCCCACGGGAACGGCGTCGATGAGACACCGGCAAGATCCCGGATTTGCTGGGTTTCCGCTAAGGCATTGAAACGAAAAGACCGCCGGAGATCCCTGTGGATCGCGGCGGTCGGTCCGAAGTCGCATTCTTTACAGTCGCGGAACGGCGCGCCTGTGGAAAACTGTCTTGATCAGGCAGCAGCCAGCATCTTGTTGACCTCGTCTACGAGGTCGCGCAGGTGGAAGGGCTTGGAGAGCACCTTGGCATCCTTCGGCGCCTTGGAGTCCGGGTTGAGGGCAACCGCGGCAAAGCCGGTGATGAACATGACCTTGAGGTCCGGGTCGAGTTCCGTCGCGCGGCGCGCCAGCTCGATGCCGTCCATCTCGGGCATGACGATGTCGGTCAAAAGGAGCGAGAACGGTTCTTCGCGAAGCCGGTCGTAAGCGCTGGCGCCGTTGTCATAGGACATGACCTTATAGCCGGCCTTTTCCAGCGCCTTCACCAGGAACCGGCGCATGTCGTTGTCGTCTTCGGCAAGAAGGATTTTCGCAGTCATGAATTGGGCCGTGCTTCTCTTTATTCAGTTCATTGCGCGTAGATTGCGGCGTTTTATCCAAACCGCAACGCGGTAAATATCTCGTGAACGCGGGACGTCAATTCCCCGGGATGCTGTGATTGGCCACTATGGACACAGAGCGGGCCAACTGGCAACATGATGACAATTGCAAGTACCGCATATGGTAAAAAAGGGTTCAGATGGGGGAAATTGCGGAGAGGGAACTGTTCGAGGTCCTTGAACCTCCAATCCAGCGCATTCCCTTTGTGTTCAATTCGCCGCATAGCGGCCGGTCCTACCCCCAGAGTTTCCTCGACCAGTCCAGGCTCGATGCGCTTTCGATTCGCCGGTCGGAAGACCACTATGTCGACGAGCTGTTCCAGAACGCGACGTTCCTCGGCGCGCCGCTGCTGCTTGCACATTTCCCGCGCGCCTTCCTCGACGTCAACCGCGAGCCCTATGAGCTCGATCCGCGCATGTTCGAGGGATCGTTGCCGCCGCATGCCAACATCAGCTCGATGCGCGTTGCAGGCGGGCTCGGAACGATCCCGCGGCTGGTGGCCGAGAATATGGAGATCTATCGCGGGCGGTTCCCGGTCGAGGATGCGCTGACGCGGATCGAGACGATCTACAAGCCCTATCACGCCACCTTGCGCAAGCTGATCGCCCGCACGCATGTGCAGTTCGGCCTGTCGGTGCTGATCGACTGCCATTCGATGCCGGGCAACGTGCATCTGCCGGGCAGCGCCCAGCGACCGGATTTCATCATCGGCGATCGATACGGCACCAGTGCTGCCGGCGAGCTTTCGCGTGCCGCCGTCGATCTGCTGCAGCAACTCGGCTACAGTGTCGTGCGCAACAAGCCCTATGCCGGCGGCTTCATTACCGAGCATTACGGCCGGCCGACGCGCGGGCTGCACGCGCTGCAGATCGAGATCAACCGGGCACTCTATGTCGACGAAACGACGCTGGTGCGCAAACCCGGCTTCGGTTCGCTGGTTGCCGACCTCACGACCTTCATCGGCTCGCTTGCCCGCCACGTCGAAGACTACGGCGCTTATCTGCCGCTGGCGGCCGAGTAGCCTTTCCCAGAAACCAGGAAGAACGGACAAGGGTGACGTCCAGCAAGGTGCTGGCGGCGCTTGGTATTTTCTGTCGGGGAGGTTCAAAAAAAACCGCGCCAACGGCGCGGTCAAGTCTAGGGAGGAAACACCCAAGGAGGGTATTTACAGTCACAGGTGACTGTAGGAAAACCATATTATTGCGCTGCACAAATGTCAAGTTTGCCGGTGAAAACTTTTGCATTGCGTCAAAAGTTTTTCAGCCGGAAACGGCGAATCAACCGATTGAATTCGGCAGAGCCGCGTTTGAAGCGTAAGGCGGCCGTGGTGCAGTGCGAAACGCTCCTGCCCTGACGCCGACGCCGCCCGCTGATGGGCGTGCTCGGTCGTTTGCCTTTCGACAAATTTCGTCTATTCAGGACGTACCTTCCTCCATGTTTTTCAGAGAGATCGCCATGTTGCCTGACCGCGCCTTCTTCGATCGTCTTGCAGATGCCGCCAAGGCGGAAACCCTGCCGCGCTTTCGGATCGGGACCAGCGTCGTCAACAAGCTCGAAAGCGGCTTCGATCCGGTGACGGAAGCGGACCAATCGGCTGAAGCGGCGATCCGTGCGCTGATCGAGGCGCATTTTCCGGAGCACGGCATTCTTGGCGAAGAGCACGGCAATGTCGGTCTCGACCGCGAATATGTCTGGGTCATCGACCCGATCGACGGCACGCGCGCCTTCATTTCCGGCCTGCCGGTCTGGGGCACGCTGGTGGGCCTCTATCGCAATGGCGATGCGGTCATGGGCCTGATGGACCAGCCTTTCACCGGCGAGCGCTACTTCGCCGACGGCACGAAATCGATCTACCGTGGACCGGGTGGCGAGCAGGTGCTTTCGACGCGCGCCTGCAAGTCGCTGGACGACGCGGTGCTTTTCACCACCTCGCCGCACCTCTATTCCGGCGCGTTCAAGACCCGCTATGAAGCGGTGCAAAACAAGGTGCGGCTGTTCCGCTATGGCTGCGATTGCTACGCATTTGCGCTTCTGGCTGCCGGCCATGTCGATCTGGTGATCGAATGCGGGCTGAAACCCTATGATGTCGGCGGGCTCATTCCGCTGATCGAGCAGGCCGGCGGTATCGTCACCAACTGGCAGGGCGGCCCGGCGGAAATGGGCGGCGAAGTCATTGCGGCTGGCAATGCGGAACTGCACGCGCAGGCGCTGGAAATCCTGAAGGGCTGATGCGCCCTGCGCCTCGCGCAGCGGGCGCGGACATCCGTAAAATCAAAGTGTTACAGAGGCGTTCGTACGTCCGATCGGGCGTGCGGCGTTGTCGGGAGCGCGCGCGCTGGCTTCAGGCGGCGGTGGTTTCGCGCGCGTCGCCTTCTTCGGGGATGACGAAGGCGAGGATCGCCGCTATCGCCTGGGCGCGATAGCGGTCCGCCTCGTGCAGCAGTTCATGGCGAGCGCCATCGATCGGAATCATCTGGGCGGCGCGGAAGTTGCGCGCCAGCCATTCGACGGCGACATGAGGCACCAGCCGATCGGCCGTCGGTGCCAGGATGATCGTCGGCAAGGTGATGCGGGTCAGATGGTCGCGGCGGAGGATCCGGCGCATGGCGTGGAAAGCCTCGCTCAGCCAGCGCGCCGTCGGGGGGCCGAGCCTCAGTTCCGGATGCGCGTCGGTCAGCGCGATGTTGCGGGCGTAACGGCGACGGTCCGCTGTCAGCACGTTGTTTTCGAAGGGGCGGTTGCCCTTGTCGGGATGTGCCGGCAGGGCGCCGAGGCCGACCAGGCGCATGAAGGTCGCAACCGTCGCAATGCTCTTTTCGCCGAGCGCCTGGCCGCCAAGGCCGACGAAGGGGGCCAGCACCACCAGCCGGTCGATGCGGCTTGCAAGCATCGGGGCGAGCGACAAGGCGACGAGCGCGCCCATGGAATGGGCGACGATCGAGAAGGGCAGGCGGGTATCGGGCAGCACGATTTGTTCGAGGAAGGTGCTGAGATCGCGCTCGTAATCGGAGAAGTGGTCGACATAACCGCGTCCGGAGTGCGTCAGCAGCCGCTCGGAGCCTGCCTGGCCACGCCAGTCGAAGGTGGCAACCCAGAGGCCGGCCGCGGTCAGGTCGGAAATGGTCTCGAAATATTTCTCGATCGATTCGTTGCGGCCCTGCAGCAGCACGACCGTGCCGCGCGCCACCGGTTGCTTCGTCTTGAAGATCGCATAGCGGATCTTGCGGCCGCCGATGCCATCGAAAAAGCCAGCGACATGATTGTCCGGGATCGGATTGTCCGGTGTCGCGTGGAGGATCGAGGTCATGGGGTCGTGGCCGGAGGTGAAAGCGTGTTGATCGGTAGCATCAAGGGATAGGCGGCAGGGTCTTCGCCGTCAAAGAAAAAAGCCGGAAACGGTGGGTGAAATCCGGACGATCACCGTTTCCGGCCGCTGAAGGGGAAGGGACATGTCACTTCAGCCTGGGCGTTGCGGCCCAGGGTTTCGTTTTAGTCCCGCCGGGCTGAACGGCAGCCGAAGCCAGCGTTCATGTCGGGTTCACGGAAAAATCGTCGGCGGGGGCGTCTTGAAGTCGTCAAATCGCCTCCCCAAATCAGGGTCACGGGCGCCGAAGACGGGTCCGTTCACCGGTCCTGCCACTGCCAGAATGGGGTGGCCGACCAGACATCGCAAACGTTGCTCCAAGGAGGACACCATGCGTCACTTCGATTTCTCCCCCCTTTACCGTTCCACGGTTGGTTTCGACCGCCTGTTCACCATGCTCGACAGCCTCGGCCAGCCCGGTGAAGCCCAGACCTATCCGCCCTACAACATCGAGCGCACCGGCGAAAATGCCTACCGCATCACCATGGCCGTTGCCGGTTTCGACGAGAGCGAGCTTTCGATCGAGGCGCGTGAACACACGTTGACGGTCAAGGGCGAAAAGGCCGAGGACAAGGGCGAAGAAAGCCAGTTTCTCCATCGCGGTATTGCCAAGCGCGCCTTCGAGCGCCGCTTCCAGCTCGCCGATCACGTGGAGATCAAGTCGGCTTCGCTGAAGAACGGCTTGCTGCATATCGATCTTACCCGCGAGATCCCGGAAGCCGCCAAGCCCCGTCGGATCGAGATCGCGTCCGTTGCATCGCAGCCGAAGCAGATCGAGGCTCAGACCCTCTAAACATCATGCCCGACCAGGGCACGAAACAGACCTCCCACAAAGAACGGCGTCCGTCAGGGCGCCGTTTTTTGTTGTCGGATCAATCGGGGCTGGATCAGGGCTGGGCCGGCACCGGCACCGTGGAAGCCGCCGCTTTCCGGGCGGCATAGCGCTGCGCGATCACGGCGCAGGCCATCAGCTGGATCTGATGGAAGAGCATGACCGGCAGCACGATCGCGCCGATGTTTTGACCGGCGAAGATGGCGCTTGCCATCGGCACGCCGCTCGCCAGGCTCTTTTTCGAGCCGCAGAAGGTAATGGCAATCTCATCGGCCTTGTCGAAGCCGAGGAAGCGGCTGCCATACATGGTGACCGCGAGCACAAGCGCCAACATGACGATTTCGATGATGACGAGCACACCGAGATCGGTCAGCGAGAACGTCTGCCACAGGCCCGACGTCACCGCCTGGCTGAAGGCCAGATAGACGACCATCAGGATTGAGCCGCGATCGACCGGCGCCAACAGTCCCTTGCGGGCGCGGATCCAGTTGCCGATCAAGGGCTGCAGCATCTGGCCGATGACGAAGGGAGCGAGCAGCTGCAACAGGATCTGTTTGACCGCGTCGAGCGTGACGGTGCCGTGGCCGCCGGCGGAAAACAGCAACCCGACGAGCAGCGGCGTCAGGAACATGCCGAAAATGTTGGAGGCCGACGCCGAGCAGATCGCCGCCGGCACGTTGCCGCCGGCCATCGAGGTGAAGGCGATCGACGACTGCACCGTCGAGGGCAGCACGCAGAGGAAGAGGATGCCGGTATAGAGCGACTGCGGCAGGATCGAATCCGGCACGAAGCCGATCGCAAGGCCGATCAGCGGGAAGAGCACGAAGGTCGAGGCAAGGATCGTCAGGTGCAGCCGCCAATGCAGGATGCCGGCGATCACCACATCGCGCGACAGGCGCGCGCCGTGCAGGAAGAAGACCATGCCGACGGCCACCTTCGTCGCCAGTCCGAACCACTCGGTTGCCTCGCCATGGATCGGCAGGACGGATGCAAGCAGCACCGTCGCCAGAAGCAGGATCGTGAAGGTATCGGGAAGGTAGCGGCGCATCTCAGCTCACTTGCTCGTTAACGAACGTCTTGCCGGGATCGCTCATTGTGAAGCAGGATGCAAGGAATAACAGTTATCACGGAATTAGATGAGTATGTTGGATCTGGTGCAGTTGCGCAGTTTCGTCGCCCTCGAGCAGATGGGCAGTTTCACGCTTGCGGCGGAGAAGCTGTCGCTCGGGCAATCGACGGTCAGCCAGCATATCCAGAGGCTTGAAGCGTCTCTCGGGCGCACGCTCGTTGCCCGCGATACACACCGGGTTTCGCTGACCGCCGATGGCCAGGCGCTGCTTTCCCATGCGCGCTCGATGCTGGCGATCGACGGCGAAGTGAGGGCGCTGTTTGCCGAAAGCAGCCTGCGCGGCCGCCTGCGTCTCGGCGTCTCGGAGGATTTCGTCATGAGCCGGCTGCCGGCGGTGCTGGAAGATTTCGTCCGGGCCCATCCGTCCGTCGATCTGGAGCTCACGGTGGCCTTGAGCGGCGTGCTCTACCAGATGCAGGACAATGGCGAGATCGATCTCGTTCTCGCCAAGCGCAGGCTCGGCGATATCAGGGGCGAGCTCGTCTATCGCGAGCCGCTGGTGTGGCTGGCGCGCGATCCCGAAAGGATCAAGCGTGACAAGGTGCTGCCGCTGATCGCCTTTCCGCCGCCGAGCATCACCCGCAGCGTCGCGCTCGAAGTGCTTGACCGGAACCGCCTGCCGTGGCGGATCGTGTGCACCTGCGGCAGCCTCAGCGGCCTGACGGCGGCGGCCCGGGCCGGCATGGGCGTGCTCGTGCAGCCGCGCAGCATGGTGCCGTCAGGGCTGAAGGAAATCCCGGCCGGTCTCCTGCCGCCGCTCGAAGACGTGGAATTCGTGCTGGTGCCGAGCAAGGGCGTCGACCGAAAGCTGAGTGCGGCGCTCTCGGTCGAAATCCTCGCCAATCTGAGGACCCTGCAAGGGCAGAGTTGAAGGCAAGGCTGATACTGCTCAGCAACCGGCAACGAAGCGGTCGACGTCCTCGGCCTTGGTCGCAAAGCTGGTGACGAGGCGATAGAGGCCCTCGTTCTTGGCAAGCTTGCCCTCAAGATCGTGCGGCACCGGCCAGTCGTAGAAGACGGCGCCATCGTGCCTGAGCTTCGTCGCCACATCCTTGCTGATGATGGCGAAGACCTCGTTGGCATCGGCCTGCCAGGCAAGCCGGCTCGTCTTTGAGGCGGCAATGCCTTCGGCGAGACGTGTGGCCATGGCATTGGCGTGCCGGGCGAGGTTCAGCCAGAGATCGCCTGCGAAGTAGGCGTCAAACTGCGCCGAGACGAAGCGCGACTTGGAAAAGAGCTGGGCCGAGCGCTTGCGCAGGAAGTGCATCTCATGCGCCTTGGAGAGGTCGAACAGCACCAGCGCCTCGGCGCACCAGCAGCCGTTCTTGGTGCCGCCGAAGGAAACGAGGTCGACGCCGCGCTTCCAGGTCATTTCGGCGGGCGTCGTGCCCAGGCTGACGAGTGCATTGGCAAAGCGCGCACCGTCCATGTGCAGCGGTAGTTTGTGCGCCTTGGCGACGGCCGAGATCGCCTCGATCTCAGCGAGCGAATAGACCGTGCCGCTTTCCGTCGCCTGCGTCAGCGATACCGCACTGGGCTGGCCGCCGTGGACGTTGTCGAGCGGGAAGCGGCGGATCTCGGCTTCAAGGCGGGAGGCCTCCATCTTGCCCCGCGGTCCGTCGACGGGTTTCAGTCGGGCGCCATGCGAAAAGAACTCGGGCGCACCGCATTCGTCGGCGATGACATGGGCCTCGCGATGGCAGAAGGCGACGCCGCCGGCGCGGTTGGCCGTCGCCAGGGCCAGCGAATTGGCGGCCGTCCCGGTGCCGACGAAGAAGACTGCGACCTCCCTTTCGAAAATCTCCGCGAACTTCTTTTCCACCTTCCGGTCAAGCTCGCTGGTGCCATAGGCCGATGCGTAGCCGCTGGCATGCGCCATCAGGCTTTCGGCGATCGCGGGATGGGCGCCAGCCCAGTTATCAGACGAAAAAATCATCACTTCTCACCCTGTTTCACCGTCATTTCGACGGCTTTTGCCGACCTTAGCCGAGTTTATAGCCGGATCAATCACGGTGAGAGGCCGAAAGGCCAACAGGAGACCAGTTTGAAACCAAAATGAAGAAAACGACGATATGCCGTAATTAAATTATAAAAGCCGGAAATTTCCGGCAATGTTCGGCAAAATCTTCTCCATTATTTGCTGATGTGCCTCTTGCGGAGGGGGGTGGTTTCTGGCATAGAGCACATGAAATAGGACAGGTTTGCTGTCCTATTTCGGTCTAGGGACCGGAACAATCGCCGTGAGTGCCTAAAAAAGTGGCAGCCGGCGTGCGAAGCGGGAGGATTAACCGGATTTCATCCGGTTGTTATCGCCTGCCGTCAGGATGGTCGCAGACATCAGTGCCTGATGATGCCGTGCTTATTTGCGACCTGATCAGGATCATGAGACGATGAGTGCCCCGGCTTTTCGGCGTGTCTTTGCACGCAACGAAGAGTCATGCGCGGGCGGTGCCATGCCCGGCGGTGCCGGGTTCAACAGGAGGGAAAACGATGACGGATCATTCGCCATCACAGCAATCTGGGCTCAACCTCGCACACAGCGTTGCGACGGCTGAAAAAACGCCCGCATTCCCGACTGGCCTGCCGCGAAAACAGGGGCTCTACGATCCGCGCAACGAACATGACGCCTGCGGTGTCGGCTTCGTCGCCCATATGAAGGGTCAGAAGTCCCACCAGATCGTGCGCGACGGTCTCTTCATGCTCGAAAACCTGACGCACCGCGGTGCCGTCGGCGCCGACCCGCTGATGGGCGATGGCGCGGGCATCCTCGTGCAGATTCCCGACCGTTTCTTCCGCGAGGAGATGGCCAAGCAAGGCATCACCCTGCCGAAGGCAGGCGAATATGCCGTCGGCCACATCTTCATGCCGCAGGACGATGCGCTGGTCGAACACTTCAAGCAGGTGATCAAGGACGTCGTTACCGAAGAGGGCCAGGTGCTCATCGGTTACCGCGACGTGCCGGTCGACAATTCGTCGCTGTCGAAGGCGCCGGAAATCGCCGCGACCGAGCCGCGCCATGTCCAGATCTTCATCGGCGCCGGCCGTGACGCCGCCACGAACCCCGAGTTCGAGCGCCGTCTCTTTACGCTCCGCAAGGTGATCTCCAACCGCATCTATGACGAATACAAGGGCGAGGAGAGCAACTTCTACCCGGTGTCGCTGTCGTCCTCGACGATCGTCTACAAGGGCATGTTCCTCGCCTATCAGGTCGGCGCCTATTATAAGGACCTGGCAGATCCGCGGTTCGAAAGTGCGGTGGCGCTCGTCCATCAGCGCTTCTCGACCAACACCTTCCCGTCTTGGAAGCTGGCGCACCCGTACCGCATGGTCGCGCACAACGGCGAAATCAACACGCTGCGCGGCAACGTCAACTGGATGGCGGCGCGCCAAGCCTCTGTATCCTCGCCGCTCTTCGGCGACGACATCTCCAAGCTCTGGCCGATCTCCTACGAGGGCCAGTCGGACACCGCCTGCTTCGACAACGCGCTCGAGTTCCTCGTGCAGGGCGGCTACTCGCTGTCGCATGCCGTCATGATGCTGATCCCCGAGGCGTGGGCTGGCAACCAGCTGATGTCGCCCGAGCGCAAGGCGTTCTACGAATACCACGCCGCCTTGATGGAGCCGTGGGACGGCCCGGCCGCGGTCGCCTTTACCGACGGTCGCCAGGTCGGCGCGACGCTCGACCGCAACGGTCTGCGTCCGGCCCGCTACATCGTTACCTCTGACGACCGCGTCATCCTTGCGTCGGAAGCCGGCGTGCTGCCGGTCGACGAAGACAAGATCGTCAAGAAGTGGCGCCTGCAGCCGGGCAAGATGCTCCTGATCGACATGGAGCAGGGCCGCATCATCTCCGACGAGGAGGTGAAGTCCTCGCTCGCGCAGAAGCACCCCTACAGCAAGTGGCTCGAAGACACCCAGCTGATCCTCGAGGAGCTGAAGCCGGTGGAGCCGCGTGCGCTCCGTCGCGACGTGTCCCTGATCGACCGCCAGCAGGCCTTCGGCTACACGCTCGAAGACACCAAGATCCTGATGTCGCCGATGGCGACGACCGGCCAGGAAGCAATCGGCTCGATGGGCACCGACACGCCGATCTCGGCGATGTCAGACAAGCGCAAGCTGCTTTACACCTATTTCAAGCAGAACTTTGCGCAGGTCACCAACCCGCCGATCGACCCGATCCGCGAAGAGCTGGTGATGAGCCTCGTCTCCTTCATCGGCCCGCGGCCGAACATCCTCGACCACGAGGGCATGGCGCATGCCAAGCGTCTTGAAGTGCGCCAGCCGATCCTGACCAATGGCGATCTCGAAAAGATCCGTTCGATCGGTCACACCGAGGATCGTTTCGACACCAAGACGCTCGACTTTACCTATGACATTTCGCGCGGTGCCGAAGGTATGCCCGAAATGCTCGACCGGCTCTGCGAGCGCGCGGAAGCGGCGGTTAAGGGCGGCTACAACATCATCGTGCTGTCGGACCGTCAGGTTGGTCCGGACCGCGTGGCGATCCCGGCGCTGCTGGCGACCGCCGCGGTGCACCACCACCTGATCCGCAAGGGTCTGCGCACGTCCGTCGGCATCGTGCTGGAATCCGGCGAACCGCGCGAAGTGCATCAGTTCTGCCTGCTCGCCGGCTACGGCGCCGAGGCGATCAACCCCTACCTCGCCTTCGATACGCTCACCGACATGCACAAGCGCGGCGAGTTCCCCAAGGAAGTCGACGGCAGCGAAGTGGTCTACCGCTATATCAAGGCGGTCGGTAAGGGCATCCTCAAGGTCATGTCCAAGATGGGCATCTCGACCTACCAGTCCTATTGCGGCGCGCAGATCTTCGACGCCGTCGGCCTGTCGTCGAAGCTTGTCGATCAGTTCTTCTTCGGCACGGCGACGACGATTGAAGGCATCGGCCTCGAAGAGATCGCCGCCGAAACCGTCGCCCGCCACAAGGCGGCCTTCGGTGCCGACCCGGTTCTCGCCAACTCGCTCGACATCGGCGGCGAATATGCCTTCCGCATGCGCGGCGAAAGCCATGCCTGGACGCCCGACGCAATCGCCTCGCTGCAGCACGCAGTTCGCGGCAACGCAGAGGACCGCTACCGCGAATTCGCCGAGATGGTGAACACCTCGGCGCTGCGCATGAACACCATTCGTGGCCTGTTCACGATCAAGAGCGCCGAGGCCCTTGGCCGCAAGCCGATCTCGATCGACGAGGTCGAGCCGGCCGTCGACATCGTCAAGCGCTTCTCCACCGGCGCCATGTCCTTCGGCTCGATCAGCCGCGAGGCGCATACGACGCTGGCGATCGCCATGAACCGGATCGGCGGCAAGTCGAACACCGGCGAAGGCGGCGAGGAAAGCGATCGCTACCTGCCGCTGCCCGATGGTTCGATGAACCCGGAACGTTCGGCGATCAAGCAGATCGCGTCCGGCCGCTTCGGCGTGACGACCGAGTATCTGGTCAATGCCGACATGCTGCAGATCAAGGTGGCGCAGGGCGCAAAGCCCGGTGAAGGCGGCCAGCTGCCCGGTCACAAGGTCGATGCGACGGTCGCCAAGACCAGGCACTCGACGCCGGGCGTCGGCCTGATTTCGCCGCCACCGCACCACGACATCTATTCGATCGAAGACCTGGCGCAGCTGATCTACGATCTGAAGAACGTCAATCCGGAAGCCGACGTTTCGGTCAAGCTCGTCTCGGAAGTGGGCGTCGGCACGGTTGCCGCCGGCGTTGCCAAGGCGCGCGCCGACCACATCACCGTTGCCGGCTTCGACGGCGGCACCGGCGCTTCGCCGCTGACGTCGCTGAAGCATGCCGGCAGCCCCTGGGAAATTGGCCTTGCCGAGACCCAGCAGACGCTGGTCCTGAACGGCCTGCGTTCGCGCGTCGCCCTTCAGGTCGACGGGGGTCTCAAGACCGGTCGCGACGTCATTATCGGTGCGCTGCTCGGTGCCGACGAGTTCGGCTTTGCGACCGCACCGCTGATCGCCGCCGGCTGCATCATGATGCGCAAGTGCCACTTGAACACCTGTCCCGTCGGCGTTGCGACCCAGGATCCGGTGCTGCGCAAGCGCTTCAAAGGCACGGCCGAGCACGTCATCAACTACTTCTTCTTCGTGGCCGAGGAAGTGCGCGAGATCCTGGCGTCGCTCGGCGTCAAGAAGCTCAACGATATTGTCGGCGCGTCCGAGCTGCTCGAAAAGGACAGCGCGCTTGCCCACTGGAAGGCCAACGGCCTCGACTTCTCTAAGATCTTCCACAAGGTGGAAGCCAAGAAGGAAGAGACATACTGGACCACGCGCCAGCAGCACCCGATCGACGACGTTCTCGACCGCAAGCTGATCAAGGAAGCAACTGTCGCGCTCGAAACCAAGGCTCCGGTCAAGATCGAAGCCGAGATCAAGAACGTCGACCGGTCGGCCGGCGCGATGCTTGCGGGTGCGCTTGCCAAGCGCTGGGGCCACAAGGGCCTGAAGGACGACACCATCCACGTGACCCTCAAGGGCACGGCCGGCCAGTCCTTCGGCGCGTTCCTGGCACGCGGCATCACCTTCGATCTCGTGGGTGACGGCAACGACTATGTCGGCAAGGGTCTCTCGGGTGGTCGCATCATCGTCCGTCCGCCGGAAAACGCGACGATCGTCCCGCAGGAGTCGATCATCGTCGGCAACACCGTGCTCTACGGCGCGATCTCGGGCGAATGCTACTTCAACGGCGTGGCCGGTGAACGTTTCGCCGTGCGCAACTCCGGCGCTGTCGCGGTCGTCGAGGGCGTGGGTGACCACGGCTGCGAATACATGACCGGCGGCGTCGTCGTCGTGCTCGGCGGCACGGGTCGCAACTTTGCGGCCGGCATGTCGGGCGGTGTTGCCTATGTGCTCGACGAGGAAGGTGACTTCGCCCGTCGCTGCAACATGGCGATGGTCGAGCTGCAACCGGTTCCGGAAGAGGACGACATGCTGGAGAAGCTGCACCATCACGGCGGCGACATCATGCATAAGGGCATGGTCGACGTGTCCGGCGACATGACACGCCACGACGAGGAGCGGCTTTATCAGCTCATCTCCAATCACCTTCACCACACGGGTTCGCCCCGGGCGAAGGAGATCCTCGACCACTGGACGGATTACCGGCCGAAATTCCGCAAGGTCATGCCGGTCGAATACCGCCGTGCGCTCGAGGATATGGAACGCATGAAAATGGCAGAGGCGGCCGAATAGGAGGCCCCGGTGACCAAGGCTCCCGGTTCATCGCAGATCGGTGCGGGGGTCCTTCACGCGCGCTTGTCAAAAGCGCCTGTTCAGACGCAAAGCTTTCAGGATGATACGATGGGTAAGGTAACTGGATTTCTCGAGATCGACCGGCAAGTGGCAAAGTACCAGCCGGCCTCCGACCGCATCCGCCATTTTCGCGAATTCACCATTCCGATGTCAGAACCGGAAGTGCAGAAGCAGGCCGCGCGCTGCATGGACTGTGGCATCCCCTATTGCCACGGCCCGACCGGCTGCCCGGTGCACAACCAGATCCCGGACTGGAACGATCTCGTCTACAACGGCAACTGGGACGAGGCGATCCGCAACCTGCATTCGACCAACAACTTCCCGGAGTTCACCGGCCGCGTCTGCCCGGCGCCGTGCGAGGAAGCGTGCACGCTGAACCTCGAAGACACGCCCGTCGCGATCAAGACGGTCGAACAGGCGATCGCCGACAAGGCCTATGAGATGGGCTATATCGTGCCGCAGCCGGCCGTCACCAAGACCGGCAAGAAGGTCGCGGTCATCGGTTCGGGACCTGCCGGCATGGCAGCGGCCCAGCAGCTTGCCCGTGCCGGCCACGAGGTTCACGTCTACGAGCGCGAGACCAAGCCCGGCGGGCTTTTGCGCTACGGCATCCCGGACTTCAAGATGGAGAAGAACTTCATCGATCGCCGTGTCGATCAGATGCGGGGTGAAGGCGTCACCTTCCATTGCGGCATCAATGTCGGCGTCGACGTGCCGATGCAGCGCCTTCTCGACGACCACGACGCCGTGCTCTATTGCGGCGGTTCCGAAACGCCGCGCGACGCCGGCATCCCGGGCGTCCAGTTCGCCGGCGTGCATGACGCGATGCCCTATCTCGTGCAGCAGAACCGCCGCGTCGGCCGCGAAAACATCGACAGCGTCGGCTGGCCGTCGCAGCCGATCCTTGCCGGCGGCAAGCACATCGTCGTCGTCGGCGGTGGCGATACCGCGTCCGACTGTGTCGGCACCGCTTTCCGCCAGGGGGCCGTAAAGGTGACCCAGCTCGACATCCGTCCGCAGCCGCCGGAAAAGGAAGACAAGCTCGCCGTCTGGCCGTTCTGGGCAACCAAGATGCGCACCTCTTCCAGCCAGGCCGAAGGCGCCATCCGCGAGTTTCAGGTGGCGACGCTCGAATTCATCGGCGACGAGGACGGCAACCTGACCGGCGTGAAGTGCTGCCAGGTGGATGATCGCCGCAAGCCGGTCGCCGGCACCGAGTTCATCATCAAGGCCGATCTCGCCTTCATCGCCATCGGTTTCAGCGGTCCCTTCACCAACAGCGTGATCAAGGACCTCGGCGACAAGCTGACGCTCAACACCGACCGCCGCGGATCGACCAACGTCGTTGCCAACGAGCGTGACTACAAGACCTCGGTCGACAAGCTTTGGACCGCCGGCGACGTGCGCCGCGGCCAGTCGCTCGTCGTCTGGGCGATCCGCGAAGGCCGCCAGGCGGCGCGCGCGATCGACGAGGCGCTGATGGGCTCGACGACCCTGCCGCGCTAAGCAAGTTCACTCCCAAGCATGAAAAAAGCCCCGCAGCGATGCGGGGCTTTTTTTGTGGCCGGCCAGAAGGCCGACTGTTCGTCGATCTAGTTGCGGATCACCGGGTTGCTGATCACCGTGCTCGGTTTCGACAGGCGGAAGTCATCGACGCGACCGGCCGGGGCGGCGGCGACGTCGCCCTTGCCCACCAGCAGGTCGCGCGGGCTCTTGCCGTTGCCCTTGTCCGGTGCTGCGCTGCCGAGCAGGGACGCGGCGCCATCGAGCGCCGGATCGGTCAGCCCGATCGGCTGGGTCTTGACGATATCCTCGTTGCCGAGCGGTGCGGTCACCACAAGGTCCTTGAGTTCGTCGGCGCCCGGTACGTTCTTGTCGGTCGCGGCGGCATCGCCGAGCAGCCGGCGGATGTCCTTCTCCACATAGAAGGCGAGCTTGCGCTTGCCGGCCTTGGTGAGGTTGACGCCGTCGGCGCCGCGCAGGCGCACCTGCTGGCCGTTGATGTCGGACCCGGTCAGCACGAATTTGCCGGCCTCGTCGACGAAACCGTCCCAGATGTCGACGAACTGGCCACCGACCTTCTCGATTTCCTCGCGGTAGATGCCGTTGAAGGTGACCATGTCGGCGGTCATGGCGGCCGACTGAAATGGTGGCATGCCGACCCAGAGAACCGGCAGCTTTTCCTTGCGCGCAAGGGCTGCCAGCGCGTTGACGCGCTTGCGATATTCTTCCGTCCAAAGGTCGGAGCGGAACTTCTCCTTGGTGCTGCCGATCTGCATCTGCTGTCGGTCATTGGCGCCCAGGCTGATGATGATGACCGACGGCTTCACTTCGCCGGCATAGCCCGGCAGCGTGCCGGGCCAATTGAAATAGTCCTCGCGCACGAGACCGGACGAGCCGTTCGCGCGTGTCTCGATGGTGATGCCGGGCGTCATCTCGAAGGCGGTCTTCAGGCCGTCGCCAAGGCTACCGGCCATGAAGTCGCCGACGACGAGCACCTTCTTGGCATCCGGCGCCTTTTCCACCACCACGGGCGCCGGGGCAGCGGTGTCGGCAGGTTTCGGCTTCTGCTTCTGTTGACCCAGGCCCTTCTGGCGCTGTTGCGGCTGGCGCTGGCGCTTCGGGCGCGGCTGTTCGGGAAAATAGTCCCGGTCCTCATAGACCGGCCGCTCGCGGCTCAGTCCGCCAAAGAGCATCTGGAACAGATTGCGCCGCTGCACCCGCTCCTGCGCCTCGGCAAAGCTGGCGAACAGGCTGACGGTGAGCATGGCCGCAAGCGCGATCATGATCGTCGCAATCCCGAACGGCGTCCGGCCCTGTTGCCTGCTGCGCTTGCTCGTCATCTGCTTTTCTGCCCGTTCATACGTGTTCCGGCGGCGCCTGGCCGCTGTCACGGATCAGCGCGCCGCAGGGAATGCAGCGCGCCTTTTCGGTCTTTTATCTCACGGATACGCAGATCGTGAAACCGTTTCGAGCCTGCTAGTTGCGCAGCGCCCGCAGCAGCATCTGGGTCGGCTCTCCATCCGGCGCCAGCCCGTTCTTCGACTGGAACGCCTGGATCGCGGCCTTCGAGCCGGAGCCGAAGTTGCCGTCGACTTCGCCGCTGTAGTAGCCAAGCTCCTTCAGGCGGTTCTGCAGCTCGAACTTCTCGCTGATATCAAGCGATCCGTCCGGACGCGGCCAGCGCTGTTGCATTCCCTGGTAGCCGGCGATCTGGTCGGCGAGCAGGCCGACGCCAAGCGCGTAGCTGTCCGAGGCGTTGTAGCGCTTGATGACGAAGAAGTTCTTGGTCATCAGGAAGCCGGGGCCGTTGCCGCCGCTCGGCAGCTTGAGCTCGGCGCGCGTGCTGCCATTGCGGAAGCCCTTGCCGTTCGGCCTGATGAAACCGAGCGACGCCCATTCCTTGAGCGTTTTCGTCTGGCCCGAATACTTCGCGGCATTGGCCGGCGGCGCGACCTCGTAGCCCCAGGTCTCGCCCGGCTGCCAGCCGTTCTTCTTCAGAAGGTTGGCGGCGGTGGCCAGCGCGTCCGGTACGGAATTCCAGATGTCGCGGTGACCGTTCCCGTCTGCGTCAACCGCATAGAGCAGGTAGCTCGTGGGGATGAACTGGGTGTGGCCCATGGCGCCCGCCCAGGAGCCGGTCAGCTCACGCGGGGTGATATCGCCCTTCTGCAGGATCTTCAGCGCGGCGATCAGCTGCTTCTTGGCATAGTTCGACCGCTTCGGATCCGCATAGGCAAGGGTGGCGAGCGCGCGCGGCACGTAGTGCAGACGGTCGTCCTTTTCCAGCACGGCGCCGTAGTTGGACTCCATCGACCAGATGGCGAGCAGAATGGTCTTGTCGACGCCGAAGTGTTTCTCCAGCGCGTTCAGCGTGCGGGCGTGCTTGGTCGCCATCTCCTGGCCGACGCGCTTGGTGTAGGGGTTCACGCGGGAATCGATATATTCCCAGATCTTGTGCTTGAACTCCGGCTGGTAGTTGGCCTTGTCGATCACGGTCTGGTCGGGCGACTTCACGCCGGCAAAGGCCTGGCGGTAGGTTGCCTTGGTGATGCCTGCCTGGGCGGCGGTCGCGTAAAACTCGTTGATCCAGTTCTGGAACCCGGTATCGGCGCGCGCGGGGGAGGTGCCGAGGGTGGCGGCGGATAGGACGAGGGCGGCTGCGATATGACGGAAAAACGTCCTGCGGTTTCTGATCATCAGCTGTCGGTTCCGTTTCTCTGCGGAGTTTCGGCCGTCATGGCCCGAATCACTCCGCAAGGTGGCAGTCTGGGGCCAGCCTCGACGGTGGGGGCAGTCGTCGGCGGCTCCTGGTTCGGATCCGGCCGCGCTTGTTGCATTGCCGGATTGCAACGAATCTACAGAAACGTGGTCAACAAACCCTTTACCATGAAAATGTGGTGGCGTCTTCGGCCACAGAAAATGTCAAGCCTTGGTCGTGGAGTTCGCATATGCATTTGTTTCGTCGGTTCATGCTGTGTTCAGCTGACGGCATAGAGATTGCGGCTCCATTACGGAGCGCTGTATGGTTCGGGACGGATTGACGTCCGGGACCATTCGGCAAGAGTTATGAGTGAAATCCTTTCAAGGAGGTATCGATGACCGACAAGCGTAAAGTCCGCAAAGCCGTGTTCCCGGTCGCAGGACTGGGCACCCGTTTCCTGCCGGCGACCAAGGCCGTGCCGAAGGAAATGCTGACGGTGGTGGACAAGCCGGTCATTCAATATGTGGTCGACGAGGCGCTGGAAGCCGGTATCGAGCATCTGATCTTCGTGACCGGCCGCAGCAAGGCCGTCATCGAGGACTATTTCGACATCCAGGTCGAGCTCGACCAGACGCTGCGCGAGCGCAACAAGAAGGCCGAGATCGCCCTTCTCGACGGCATCCTGCCGAAGGCCGGCACCACCAGCTTTACCCGCCAGCAGGCGCCGCTTGGCCTTGGCCACGCGGTCTGGTGCGCCCGTGATCTCGTCGGCAACGAGCCGTTTGCGCTGCTTCTGCCCGACATGATCATGAAGGGTGAAAAGGGCTGCCTGAAGGGCATGGTCGAGCTCTACGAACAGAGCGGCGGCAACGTCATCGCCGTTGAGGAATGCGCGCCGGACCAGGCGCACAAGTACGGTATTGTCGGCGTCGGCGATAAGGTCGGCGAAGGTTTCAAGATCACCAAGATGGTCGAGAAGCCGGCACCGGGTACGGCTCCCTCGAACTTCTTCATCAACGGCCGCTACATCCTGCAGCCGGAGATCTTCCCGATTCTCGAAAAGCAGGAGCGCGGTGCGGGCAACGAGATCCAGCTGACCGACGGCATGCTCAAGCTTTCCGACAACCAGCAGTTCGCCGCTTACCACTTCCGTGGCGATACCTACGACTGTGGCGCCAAGGACGGCTTCATCCTGGCAAACGTCGCCTTCGCGCTCGAGCGTGGCGATATCCGTCCGACCGTCGAAGGCCCGCTGAAGAGCCTGCTCGGCAGCCTGAAGTAATCGGCTTTCTCTTCTCGAAGGCAGAAAGGCCGCGCCCATCGGGCGCGGCTTTTTTTATCTGATGATCGGATTGCCTCAGCGGCGGAGCGTCAACCCGACGCCGACACGAGTGATGTCGGTGGTGTCGCCCTGATCGCGGGTGGTACGCTCGTAGCTGACATCGCCCGTCAGCGCCAGGTAGCGGTTGATGTCGTAGGTGAGGCCGGCGCCGGTGCGCCAGGTGGTCTCGTCCGACGAACGGGCGTTCGAAGGGTAGTTGCGGAGCGTCAGGTTGTTCGTCAGTCGCGCGACCAGGTCCGAGCGCATCTGGTGGGTGATGATGTTGGTGAAGTTGTAGTCGATCGAGCCGGCATCACCCGGCGTCGTCGACGGGTTGAGGTCGGTCGAAACGGCGAAGAGCACGTCGGTACCGCGTTGCGGCGACCAGTTGAGACGGCCATCGACCGAAAGGCCGCTGAGATCGCCAAGTCGGCCATCCTCGAAATTGTAGGTCTCGTAGCCGAGGCCGAGCTCGCCATAGAGCTTCTCGCCGAGGTCGAGCTCGATACCGCCGCGTCCGGCATAGGTCTGGTAGGAACGTTCGAAGCCGAGCGGGTCCTGGCGCAGGTCGTAGAGCGACTTGCCGACGGAGCCCTCGATGAACGGGATCAGCGCCGGCGACAGTTCGTAGCCGACGCGGGCCGTCAGCATGCCGGTGTTGCGGTTTCGATACTTGACCGACAGGTTCGTGCCGTTTTCGAGTTCGACATCGCCATAGGTGCGCCGGTCGAAATCGATGCCGACCGAGCCGCGGATCACGCCGAAGTCGCGCTCGATGGCGGCGCCAAGGCGGTAGGTGTTGACGGCGGACTGGTCCTTGGCGTTCGAAATCGCGTTCGGGTCGTCGGCGTCTTCGCGCTCGAAGCTATAGCCGGCACGCAGACGGGCGATCGTTTCGTCCCAGAGATCGAGGCGCAATTCGGCATCGACATTGGCGCGCGGCTCTTCCTCGCCCTCGCCGGAGATGTTGTTCTGCAGTACGCCTTCGCCGGTGACGATCAGCTGATGCCGCGACCAGTCCGACGTCAAGGTGCCGCGAATTCCTGTTTCGAGATAGCCGCGGTTGGTCTTGGTGTCGCCGTCCTTGCGCCATTCGTGATTGATGGTCTCGCTGATTTCAGGGCGCAGCGTGAAGGTGCCGAGGCGAATGCCCGCTGCGCGATCGTATTCGGGGTCATAGGCCCGCAGCCGCAGGCCGTCGAGCGTCGGCTCGCGCTGGTTCAGGCGGAGGTAATCCTCGTTTGAAGCCGGTGTCAGATCGTCGGCGCTGACGGCGCCGGTCGTCTGCGGATCGGTGATCGCGGGTGTCGTGGCCGGGACGGCTGACGGTGCCGTGCCGGCAGTATAGGTCGTCGCCGGCGCGGTGGTGGCGGTCTGGGCGTTCAGGGACGCCGGGACAAGCAGCGCCGTGCCAGCCAGCAGTAACGCCAGCGAGGCTGAACGCCGCGCGTCTCCTTTGGTCGAGCGAGATGTGCCTGGCACCATATGCCGTTTGTCCACGAGCCTGATTGCAATCCTTTCGCAATCGTAAAGCGACGTGGTTAAGCAATCGTTTCCAAGCGGAAAAAACGTCGTGGCATCAGCCGCTTGCGGTTACGCCTTCGACGGTCAGGTTGCGGCCGTTGGTGGAAACGACGCGCACCCGCGTGCCGGCCGGCAGGTCCGGCCCCTCGACGATCCAGAACGTGTCGTCGAGCCGGATCCGCCCTCGGCCCTCGGCGATCGGCTTCTCTAACACCGCCGTGCGGCCGACGAGGCTTTCGGCGCGCTGGTTCAACAGCGGCTCGTCGGATGTCTCGGAGGTGGAGAGAACGAAGCGGCGGCCGAGCAGAACGGCCGCCACCGACAGCAGTGCAAAAAGCACCAGCTGAACCTGCCAAATCCAGAAACCGACCTCCCAAAGGAGGAGGGACAGGATGCCGACGACAAGGGCCGCGACGCCGATCCAGATCAGGAACACGCCGGGCGCGACGAGCTCGGCTGCCAGAAGCACGAAGCCCAGAACCCACCAGCTCCAGGGCCCGAGTTCTTGAATGGCGCGTTCGATCATGGGTTACTTCCCTTGCGAGGGATCGGCCGGGAAGGCCGGCGTGGTGCGCGGCGTCGACTGGCGCGGTCTCGCCGGCGTGGTGTCGCCGTTGCCGAACACTTCCTTGGCGATGGCGCCGATGCCGCCGAGCGAACCGATCAGCGCCGAGGCTTCCATCGGCATCAGCACGATCTTCTGGTTGTTGGCGGTGCCGATCGAAGCGAGCGCTTCGGTATACTTCTGCGCGACGAAGTAGTTGATCGCCTGCACGTCGCCGGCCGCAATGGCCTCGGAGACCATCCTGGTCGCCTTCGCCTCGGCTTCCGCCAGACGTTCGCGCGCTTCGGCGTCGCGGAAGGCTGCTTCACGCTGGCCTTCGGCCTGCAGGATCGCCGACTGCTTGGCGCCTTCGGCGCGTAGGATCTGCGCGTTTCTGGCACCTTCGGCTTCGAGCACCTGGGCGCGCTTTTCGCGCTCGGCCTTCATCTGCCGCGCCATGGCATCGACCAGGTCCTTCGGCGGCGCGATGTCCTTGATCTCGACGCGGGTGATCTTGATGCCCCAGGGGCTGGCGGCCTCGTCGACGACATGCAGCAGCCTGTCATTGATCGTATCGCGGTTGGACAAGAGCTCGTCGAGATCCATCGAGCCCATGACCGAGCGAATGTTGGTCATCGTCAAGTTCAGGATGGCGTTTTCCAGGTGCGCGACCTGGTAGGCGGCCTGCGCCGCGTTCAGGATCTGATAGAAGGCGACGGCATCGGCCGAGACGCTGGCATTGTCCTTGGTGATGACTTCCTGGGTCGGTACGTCGAGCACCTGTTCCATCACGTTCATCTTCGCGCCGATCCGGTCGATGAAGGGAACGATCAGGTTGAGACCAGGCTCAAGCGTTTTCGTGTACCGGCCAAAGCGTTCGATCGTATAGCGGTAGCCCTGGGGCACCGTCTTGATCCCCATGAAGAGGACCAGGATGATAAGCACCACGAAGCCAATGACGACGATATCCATTCCGCCCAAGATATACCCCCTTAAATTGCAATCTCGACCTGTGGCTGCAGTCTAGCGTATTCCGTTTCCATTCGGAATCGGTTTTCCGCGGATTGCGCGTAAATTCAAAATGTTAGAAAGGCGCACTCGCCGGTGGGCGCGCGCGCGGCTCCTTCATCCTGAGGTGGTGATCGGCGTGCCGTTTTCAAGTGGGCTAGCGGGAGGCTCAAAGCCAGCCGGCAAGCTCCCGGCGCACGACGTGTTCGAGCACGGCCATGCCTTCGGCGCTGTCGTTCAGACAGGGGATGTGGGTGAACTTCTCGCCGCCATTGTGATGGAAGCTCTCGGCCGCCTGCTCGGCGATCTCTTCCAGCGTTTCCAGACAGTCGGAGACGAAGCCGGGATTGAGCACGGCGATGCGCTTGACGCCATCCTGGGCGAGCTTTTCGACCGTCTTGTCAGTGTAGGGCTGCAGCCATTCCTCGGGCCCGAAGCGCGACTGGAAGGTGACCTGGAGCTTGTCCTTCGACCAGCCGAGCTTCTCGCGCAGCAGCCGCGCGGTCTTCTGGCACTGGCAGTAGTAGGGGTCGCCCTTGTCGAAGTAGCTCTTCGGAATGCCGTGGAAGGAGGTGAGCACCACTTCCGGCTCCCAGTCGAGCGTCGCCAGGTGACGCTCGATCGACGTCGCCAGCGCGTCGATGTAGACGGGGTCGTCGTGGTAAGGCGGGACGGTGCGCAGCGCCGGCTGCCAGCGCATCTTCAGAAGCGCCTCGAAGGCCTTGTCGTTGACGGTGGCCGTGGTGGCGGCGGCATATTGCGGATAGAGCGGGAAGACGAGAATGCGTTCGCAGCCGGCCTTCTGCAGCGCGTCCATGCGCGATGCGATCGACGGCTGGCCGTAGCGCATGCCCCAGTCGACGATCACGTTGGGCTGGTCGGCGAAGGACTTGGCCATCAGTTCGGACTGGTTGCGGGTGTAGGTCCGCAGGTAGCTTTCGTTCAGGTCCTTGTTCCAGATCGTCTCATAAGCCTTGCCGACCTTGCCAGGGCGGGTGTTGAGCACGATGCCGAACAGGATCGGGTACCAGAACAGCCGCGACCATTCGATCACCCGGCGGTCGGTCAGAAACTCCTTCAGGTAGCGGCGCATCGAGGTGTAGTCGGTGCCGTCGGGGGTGCCGAGATTGACCAGCAGGATGCCGACCTTTCCGGATTTGACGGAAGGGTGGTTGGCAGGAGTGGTCACGGCAAGCTGATCGGTCATCTTCATCCTCGTCGGGTCCCCGCATCGGGACGCCGCTTTCGTTCCTTCGGTTTCCAGTCCTTCTAAAAAGAAAAGCCGGCGCGGGGAAGCCCGCGCCGGCCCTGAAAAGAGAGGCAAATTGTCTTACTTTGCCGGAATCTCCAGTTCCTTGCCGACATGCAGGGCGCGCGGCGCCGGCTTGCCGTTGGCGTCGGAGATCTTCTTCCAGAGTGCGCCTTCGCCGTAGAAGGCCTTGGCGAGGTCCCAGAGCGTGTCGCCCTTGGCGATCACATGCTTCTGCGGGCCGCTCGCCGCCGCGGTGCCGCCAGCGCTTGTTGCCGGCTGGGTTGCCGTGGCGTCGGCCGCTGGCTTTGCTTCGGTTGCCGGCTGTTCGGTCGTCGCAGCGCCTGCGGCCGAAGCGACCTCGGTGATGCGGCCGTCGGTATAAGGCTTGAACGGCTGGTGGGCGGCGAGGTAGTCGGCAAGCACGGTTTCGAGGCCCGGACCGTAGTCGTAGGCGTTTTCACCCTGCGTCTTGAAGACGTCGTAGCCGTCGCCGCCATTGCGCATGTAGTTGTTGGTGACGAGCGAGTAGGTCTTGGCCGGATCGAGCGGGACATAGGCCTCGCCCTCCTTCACCTCGACCGAGACGACGCGGCTGCCGACCGGCTTCGACTTGTCGAAGGAGAACTTCATGCCGGCCACCTGCGGGAAACGGCCGCCGGCTTCCTCGAGCTTGCTGAGGCCGTTTTCAAGGGCTGCACGAATGCCGTCGCCCTTGATCTGGAAGGTCGCAACGGTGTTCTGGAACGGCAGCACGGTGATGGCTTCGCCCATCGAAACGTCGCCGGCATCGATGGAAGCGCGCAGACCGCCACCGTTGGTGATGGCGATGGTCACGCCCTGGCCCTTGACGCGGTCGAGCATGGCGTCGGTAAGCAGGCTGCCCATCTCGCACTCTTTGGCGCGGCAATTCTCACGCGAGCCGTCGATCGGCGCTTCGGTCTTGGCGATGATCTTCGAGCGCAGCTCTTCGATCGGCTTGCCGAGTTCGGCGACGCGGGCAAGCACGGACTCATCCGGCTTGACCGAGCTGTCGACGAGGATCGGGTCGCCCTTGGCAGATTTGACCACGCCCTTGTCGTCGAAGGTGACGACGAGGTCGCCGAGATACTTGGTGTAGGAGCCGGCCTGGACCACCGGAACCTTGTAGCCGCCGGGGTTGTCGACCATCGTCGGGTAAGGACCCTCGGCCTTCGCATCGGTGTTGGAGAGCAGGCTGTGCGAGTGGCCGCCGACGACGACGTCGACATCCGGGATCTTGGCGATGGCCGCGAGGTCGCGCGGATAGCCGACATGGGTGAGTGCGATGATCTTGTCGACGCCCTGCTTCTTCAGTTCCTCGACGGCTGCCGTGGTGGTGGCGACGTCGTCACCGATCAGGATGTCCGGACCGGGGGAGGAGAGTTCCGGCGTGTCGTTGGCAACCGCGCCGACGATGCCGACCTTCTGGCCGCCGACGTCGAGCACGAGCGACGGCTTGATGCGGTCGCCGATCTTCGACTTGACGCTCGGCAGCACGTTGGCGGTGACAACAGGGAAGGCGATCTTGTCGAGGAAGCCGGCAAGGCCGTCTTCGCTCTCGTCGAATTCATGGTTGCCGACGGTCATCGCGTCGAACTTCATCAGGTTGAGGAATTCGGCTTCCGCCAGGCCCTTGTAGGTGGTGAAGAACAGCGAGCCCTGGAAGTTGTCGCCGGCGTTCAAGAGCAGCACGTTCTTGCCTGAGAGGTCCTGGCGCTTCTGGTCGATCAGCGCTTTCAGGCGCGCGACGCCGCCGAAGCACTCGTTCTTGCCTTCCTCTTCTGCCGAGCAGGTGGAATCGAACTTGTTGATCGATTCGATGCGGGAATGAAGGTCGTTGATATGCAGGATGTTCAATTCATAATCGGCGAAGGCTGCGCCCGAGGAAAGGGCAAGAATGGACGCGGTCATCAGGCCGGTCCGCACGTGTCTGATCATGATGTTCTCCTGTTTTTTGCCTATTGTCGTCCGACCGCATCCGGCCGTCGAAACGGGTCCGGTCCCCACGATCGGGGTGGCTTTGCCGGGCCGGATGTTTTCATCACTTGGAGGCGACTTCAAGCGTTAAAACCATGCCCTGGTCGTCGGGTTTACCGTTAAGGTTAAGTCGTGGCGCTGAAACGAAAAAAGCCTCCGGGTGGAGGCTTTTGTTGTTTCCGGTTTGCTGTATTAGCCGCGTCGCGCCAGCGAGAACTGTGCCCCGGCATCGGTCGTGCAATTGAGCTGGTTCTGGGTGACCAGAGCGCAGGCGACCTTCGACTGGGTGTTGCGCACCAGCGAGGTCATGTTGATCTCGACAAGGGTCGGGCTCGTCTTGACGTAGTTGCCCGAGGCGAGCAGCTGATTGGTGTCGGTCGTGCGCGTGGAGAACGTTCCGCCGGCAAATGTCGAGACGATACCGTTCGGGTCCACCCAGGAGCCCTCGACGCCTGATGCCTGGCGTGCCGGCTGTCCACCGTCATCGATGATCCGTGGCGACGACTGGCAGGAGGCAAGCGCCGCCGCGGTTGCGATTAGGGTCAGAACGGCGAATGGCTTCATAGGCGATTTCCCCCGCGTTTGGGTCGAGCGGATTGTTTCATTCCGGCAGACCATGCCGCGATCATGAGTTGAAAGCAAGAGCGGCAGGCCGCGGCCTCCGGCTTTTCCGCCAGAGATGAAAAGGCCCGGGGCACGTTCGTGTCCCGGGCCGGATGCGCTTACGTCTCAGCAGCTTAGCGAACGAGGATGTTCTTGAACTGCCACGGATCCTTGGTGTCGATGTCTTCCGGGAAGAGGCCCGGGCGACCGTCGAGCGGGGTCCAGTCGGTGTAGTGACCTTCGACCGGGCCGAGGTACTGCAGCTGCACTTCGAGGCACCGCTTGTAGTCCATCTCGTCGGCTTCGACGATGCCGGACTTCGGGTTCTCGATTGCCCAGACCATGCCCGCGAGAACCGCCGAGGTCACCTGCAGGCCGGTGGCGTTCTGGTAAGGTGCGATGCGGCGGGTTTCTTCGAGCGACAGGCGCGAACCGAACCAGTAGGCGTTCTTGTCGTGGCCGTAGAGCAGCACGCCGAGTTCGTCGACGCCGTCGACCAGTTCCTTTTCGTCAAGGACGTGGTGCACCGGCTGGGCGTTGCCGCCGTTGCCGAACATTTCGTGCAGCGACAGAACCGCGTCGTTGGCCGGATGGTAGGCGTAGTGGCAGGTCGGGCGATAGGTGACTTCGCCGTCCTTGTCGCGAACCGTGAAGAAGTCGGCGATCGAGATCGCTTCGTTGTGGGTCACGAGGAAGCCATACTGCGGGCCGGGGGTCGGGCACCAGCTGCGCACGCGGGTGTTGGCGCCCGGCTGCTCCAGGTAGATCGCCGCCTTGCAGCCCTTCTTGTGCTTCTTGGCGTTCTTCGGCATCCAGTTTTCATGGGTGCCCCAGCCGAGTTCGGCTGGCTGCAAGCCCTCGGAGATGAAGCCTTCGACCGACCAGGTGTTCCAGAAGGTGTTGAACGGCTTCGGGTTCTTGGTGCGCTGGGTGTCGCGCTCGGCGATATGCACGCCCTTGACGCCGACCTTCTTCATCAGCTTGGCCCAGCCTTCGCGGTCGTCCTGATGCGGCTCTTCGAACTTCACGCCAAGGTCGTTGGCGAGGTTGAGGAGGCCCTGCTTGACGAACCAGGAGACCATGCCCGGATTGGCGCCGCAGGTGGAAACCGCGGTCGTGCCGCCCGGGTTCTTTTCCTTTTCCTTGCGCAGGGTTTCGCGCAGCGCATAGTTGGTGCGCTCGGAATTGTCCATTTCGCTGTCGAAATAGAAGCCGAGCCACGGCTCGACGACCGTGTCGATGTAGAGAACGTCAAGCTTGCGGCACATCCTCATCAGATCGACCGAGCCGGTGTCGACCGACAGGTTGACGCAGAAGCCCTGGCCTTCGCCTTCGGTCAGGAGCGGCTTCAGCAGTTCCTTGTAGTTGTCCTTGGTCACATGCGCGCGAACGTGACGAACGCCGTGGCGTTCGAAGATCTCGTTGTCGGCGGCATCCTCACGGGGCTCGACCACGATCAACCGGTTCTTGTCGTATTTGAAGTGGCGCTCGATCAGCGGCAAGGTGCCGCGACCGATCGAGCCGAAACCGATCATGACGATCGGACCGGTGATCTCGCCGTAAACCGGATAGGTGGTATCTGCCATTTTTGTCTTACTCCTGAGAAAACTTTCCCTGTGGCGGTGGGTGACTAAGCGTGAGGAAGCGGCTGTGGCCGCTGTCTGGCTCGTACGAGTGTGCCGAAACGGCCGCTGTGCCCGTGGGGCACGCGGCGCTGTAGAGCATAGATTGCTGTCACAATAAAGAGCCGGCCGGTCAACCGCTATTTGAGAGTGTGCTTAACCGGCGATCGTCAGCAGTGCGGCAATCAGGCCATCCCGCTTGCTGACAAGCCCCTTGTAGGCGGCCTGCGGCAAGGTCAGGGCGCGCAGCTGTTCGACGAAGGACGCGGCCAGCGCTGCGGCATCCGGCCGCTTGCGCAGCATCGCCAGCGGGTCCGAATAGATGCGGATGGTGAAGACCAGCGCGCCGGTCTCAGGCAGCTTGCGCAGCGCCTGCCGTTCGATACGGATGAAGGTACGCTCCTCGGTCATCTCGATGGCACTGGCGGCAATGCCCTCGGACTTCGATTTCGGCAGGTGCAGCGCGCCGTCGACATTGACCGCCCAGTTGAAGCGCTCGACGAAACGGCCCGGCGGCAGATTGTCGAACATGCGGGCAATCAGCTCGGCATTGCGGGTGCCATGCTCGAAGCCCGGGACGGGGCCATGGATCTCGTTCATGGTGCGGCCGTATTTTTCGGCGAGCGACCAGGAGGAAGGAAAGGCGACATAGGCGGCGTTGAGGCGCCAGCCGTCGTCGGTCTTCTGCATGATGGCAAGATCGTCCTGGACCAGCGAGCCCGAAACGGCCAGCGGCTCATCGCCGTCGAGCGGCACGGGCTCGCCGCCGACGATCATGCGGTCGCCGTCGCGGCGGTAGATCTCCGGGTAGGCGGCCGGCAGGTAGTCGAGCAGAACGTCGAGCAGTTCGCGCTGCGCGTCCTGCGTTCCGTCAGCGGCGGCGAACACGGTATCGCGCGCCTGCGCAAGCAGCCGCTTCTTTTCGCAGAGGTAGTGCTGCAGCTGTTCGTCCGGCTCGATCCAGCGATCGGGGTCGAGCTGGGCAAGGCCGATGGTGAAAGGTTTTGAAGAACCGTCGTAAGGCGTATGCTTCATGCTCAGCGGCCGCACCAAGGCTGTGATTTAACCATATCCCTATCGTTTCGCACGATGAAACGCTTGCCACAAGCTGTTCGTGCTATAGCTTCGCTAGAAGCATCCGCTTCGCGCCATAATTGATAGTTGTCCGACCCGGAGGCGTGACAGACCGTGACCGGTAGTCATCTCAAGGCTCTTGCGGCCTTACAGAGCAAAACACCCGTGCTGATCGCGCTCTACGACCAGCATGATCGCCTGCGGTTTGCCAATCCGGCATTCCGCGCAGCCTACCACGTCGGCCCGGATGAGAGTCCGACTTGGGAGGAAATCATGCGCCGGAACCACGCTGCCGGCCACGGAACGATCCTCAAGACCGAAGACATCGATGCCTGGATCGCCTCGACGATGCATCGGCGTGGCAAGGTTCCGTTCCGCGCCATGGAAACCGACCTGCATGACGGTCGCTGGATGTGGATGACGGAGACGGTGGACGCGGATGGCTGCATGCTGTGCATCGCCGTCGACGTGACGGCCATCCATGCGGAAGAGCGCGAGCTCAGGCAGGATCGCGACTTCGCGCTTCGGGCCGCCCAGGTGGATGAGCTGACGAGCGTTCCCAACCGTCGCTACACGATGGGCCGGCTCACCGAATTCATCGCCAATTGCGCCGAGAACCCGCATATGTGGGGCTGCGTCGCGATCATCGACATCGACTACTTCAAGGCGATCAACGATCGCCATGGGCACCAGCGCGGCGACGAGGTGCTGCTCGATTTCGCCCGGCAGATGCAGGAATTCGTTCGCCGTTCGGATTGTTTCGGACGGATCGGCGGCGAGGAATTCATGCTGATCCTGCCGGATACGACCATCAGCGAGGGCAATCGCATCCTCGACCGCCTGCTCGAACGGGTCAGAAGCTCGCGGCCGCTCGAGAACATTCCTGAGTTCTTCTACACCTGTTCTGTCGGCGTTGCGGAATATCGCGACGGCGACAGCGTCAGCGATCTCTATGCGCGCGCCGACCAGGCGCTCTATCTTGCCAAGCGCGACGGCCGAGATCGCGTCCGCCGCTACACGCTTCCCGGCTCAGACCAGGAGGTTCACCCGGATCAGGCCCCGTAGCGAATTACCGACATAGAGGTTGCCGCGAACAAGGTCGTCACGCGAGAGCCGCGCGACCCGCGCGCGGCGCTGGCAGATAAGCTCGGTACGCAGCACGCCGGCAAGCAGGCCGCAGGCGATCGGCGGCGTCTTCAGGAGGCCGCTGCCGTCGTCGAGGAAGACGGAGGTGATCGTGCCTTCGCAGACCTCGTCCCTCTCGTTCAGAAGCAGAACCTCGTCGGCCTCGCTCGCCGCAAACTCGTTGCGGGCTGCCTCATAGGTGGCGCGGCGACTGGTCTTGTAGCGCAGCAGTGGATCGTTCGACTTGAGCCTGACGGTGGCAATCCGCGCCCGCCAGAGCGTATCTTCGGGTAGCGGCGCAAAGGGAGCGGTCTTCACCTCGATATGGCCGTCCGGGAACAGCTCGAGGCGCACGCGAAGCGCGGTTCCGGCATTGCCGGCGGCCGCATCGACCGCCGCAAGCAGCGCAGCCTGCGCGCCACCTGAACCCGCGATGCCGAGACGGCGGGCGGAGCGGACCAACCGGGCAAGATGCAGGCGCAAGCGGACGAAGCCGACTTGGGGCTCGTAGCGCAGGGTTTCGATCAGCGAGAAATCCGTCATCGGATGACCGCATTGCCGACGGGCGCGACATCGCCTTCGCCGAGCGCGATCCTATCGTCGCCGACGGCGAAGCGGGCCTTCAACAGGCATTCCTCGTATTCGGATTGGGCGGTGCTGTCGAAGACGATGCCGCCGCCGACATTGAAGACGGCATCGCCATTATCAAAGAGCGATATCGTCCGGATCGCGACGCTGAAGCGCATCACGCCGTTCGGGGCGATGAAGCCGATCGCGCCGCAATAGGCGTCGCGGGGGCCGTCTTCCAGGTCGTGCAGGATTTCCATCGCGCGCATCTTCGGCGCCCCGGTGATCGAACCGCAGGGGAAGAGTGCTGCGAAGACGTCCTTGAGGGTGATCTCCGGCAGGAGCTTCGCCCGGACATGGCTCACCATCTGGTGCACCGTCGGATAGGTCTCGATGTCGAAGAGTTTTGGGACGCTGAGCGTGCCGACCTCGGTGATGCGCGAGATGTCGTTGCGCAGGAGATCGACGATCATCCGGTTTTCGGCCTGGGTCTTTTCGTCGGCGCGCATGGCGGCGATGATTTCGAGGTCTTCGGCGGCCGTGGCGCCACGCTTGGCCGTGCCCTTCATCGGGTGGGTCTCGATCCAGCCGTCCGTGTCGACGCGGAAAAAGAGCTCCGGTGAGCGCGATAGAAGGACCGGACCGTCGAGGGCGACGAGCGCGCCATACTTGACCGGCTGCCGGTCGATCAGCGACCAGAAGGCGGCCCGCGGGTCGCCGGACCAGCGGGCGCGGATCGGCATCGTCAGGTTTGCCTGGTAACAATCGCCCTGCCGCAGATGCTGGTGCAGGCGGTCGAAACGCTCGCGGTAGGTCTCGAAATCCCAGCCGGCGCGGGGCTCGCTCAGGAAGGGTTCGTTCTCGGTGCGCCGCTGCGGCCCGGCGAGGGGATGGTCCTCGCTCGGCGCATCGAAGATGCCGAAGGACATCAGCGGCGTCTTGCGATTTTCCTCGGCAAAGCCTTCGAGCTTCTCCTCGAAGAGATGGCCGGCCTCATAGGACATGAAACCGGCGATCCATTTGCCTGATGTGTGCGCGCGTTCAAGCTCGGCAAGGCCGCGGACAAATTCGGCCTTCGTGCGCGCAGTTATGACGCGCGAAGGCGATGCGAAAACCGTGGTGCGGTTTTCGCTGTCGTCCCGGAACAGCACATAGGGTGCGGTGTCGCTCATAAAGTCGTCTTGTCGATCGCGCCGCGATCCGGACCTGTGTCCGGATCAGGCCTTATCAAGCGCCTCGAGCTCGTCGATGAGCCCTTCGATCATCGACAGTCCCTGTGCCCAGAACGACGGATCGGTGGCATCGAGGCCGAAGGGGGCGAGCAGCTCGGAATGGTGCTTGGTGCCGCCGGCCTTCAGAAGCTCGAAGTACTTGTCCTGGAAGCCCTGTTCGGCGTTCTGGTAGACCGCGTAGAGCGAATTCACCAGGCAGTCGCCGAAGGCATAGGCATAGACGTAGAAGGGCGAATGGATGAAGTGCGGGATATAGGCCCAGTAGGTCTCGTAGCCCTCGGAAATCCGGATGGCCGGGCCCAGGCTCTCGTTCTGTACCGACAGCCACAGCTTGCCGATATCGTCGGCAGTCAGCTCGCCTTCCTTGCGCGCGGTGTGCACCTTGCGCTCGAATTCGTAGAAGGCGATCTGCCGCACGACCGTGTTGATCATGTCCTCGACCTTCTGCGACAGCATGGCCTTGCGCTCTCGCTTGTCCTTCGTCTGGTCGAGCAGCGCACGGAAGGTCAGCATCTCGCCGAAGACGGACGCCGTTTCGGCGAGCGTCAGCGGGGTCGAAGCCATCAGCGCACCCTGACCGCCGGCGAGCACCTGATGCACGCCATGGCCGAGTTCGTGGGCGAGCGTCATCACGTCGCGCGGCTTGCCCATATAGTTGACGAGCACGTATGGGTGGGCCGAGGGGACTGTCGGGTGGGCGAAGGCGCCCGGCGCCTTGCCGGGGCGCACCGGTGCGTCGATCCAGCGCTCGTCGAAGAAGCGGCGGGCGATATCGGCCATTTCCGGAGCGAAGGCATTGTAGGCGGAGAGCACCGTGTCCTTGGCTTCATCCCAGGAGATCAGCGCATTCGGCGTTTCCGGCAACGGTGCGTTGCGGTCCCAGAAATCCATCTGTTCCATGCCGAGCCACCTGGCCTTCAGCGAATAGTAGCGGTGCGACAGGCGCGGATAGGCGGATTTGACCGCTTCGGCGAGCGCGTCCACGACCTCGCGCTCGACGCGGTTGGCCAGATGCCGGCTGTCGGCGATATCCTTGAAGCCGCGCCAGCGGTCGGAGATTTCCTTGTCCTTGGCGAGCGTGTTGGTGATCAGCGTGAAGGTGCGGATATTGGCCTTGAAGGTTTCGGCCAGCGCCATCGCCGCCTTCTTGCGAACATCGCTCGACGGGTCCTGCAGCAGGTTCAGGGTGACCTCGAGCGGCAGCGTTTCACCGTCGACCGTGAAGGTGAGGCTTGCCATCGTCTCGTCGAACAGCCGGTTGAAGGCGGCAGCGCCGGTCATCGATTTTTCCAGGAAAAGCTGCTCCAGCTTGTCGTCGAGCTGGTAGGGCTTGTCCATGCGCAGATCGGTCAGCCATGGCTTGTAATGGGCGGCGAGCGCATCTGTTTCGAGCGCCTTGTCGAGGATCGCGTCGTCGATCCGGTTCAGCTCCAAGGAGAAGAACAGGAGATGCGCCGACATGTCGGTGAGCTTCGATTGCACGTCGCCGTAAAGCTTGCCGTTTTCGGGCTTGGAGGTGTCGGAGAAATAGGTGAGACCGGCAAAGGAGGCGATGCGCCCCATGATGTCTTCGAGCGCCTCGAATTCCCGCACGGCCGCGCCGATGCCGGCGTCACCGCTCTTCGTCGCCGCGTCTGCGAGCTTGCCCTTCCACTTGGTCTCGAAGGCGATCGCGTCGGCATCGGCCTTCTTCATGTCGTTGCGAAACGCATCCGAGGACGCGGAGGCATAAAGATCCTCCAGCCGCCAGGAGGGCAGGTCACCGAGGTCGGCAGCGGCGCCATGGCTCTGGCCGGCGGCGGCGCGGACAACAAATTGCTCGGGGGCGAAGGGGCGGAAGGTCATCGTCGGATTTCTCTCGTTCGTGACAGGAAGAGGCAAGCGATATGGGCCCCATTGCTATCGCCGGCAATGGATAAAATGCAAGCATTTCTCAAAACATGATGTTCAGCCCTTTATGGCACAGATGCCTGACGTGATTTGGCACATGAGGTTGGCCAAAGAGTACCGCGTGTCCAGAGCAGGAGGCTTCCGTGACATCACACATTCTGGTCATTGATGACGATCCGGTGCAGCGCCGGTTGCTGACGAACATGATCGAGCGTCTCGGTCATGTGGCGCATCTCGCCGATAACGGCCGCAGCGGCCTGGAACTGCTGGAGCGCAAGGGCGGCATGATCAATGTCATCCTGCTCGATCTCCTGATGCCGGAAATGAACGGCCACGGCTTCCTTGAAGCGCTGGCCGAGCGCGGCGTCGATACGCCTGTCATCGTGCAGACCGGACAGGGCGGCATCGAGACCGTGGTGCACGCAATGCAGGCCGGAGCCTTCGACTTCCTGGTCAAGCCGGTCTCTCCGGAGCGGCTGTCTGTGGCAATCGGTAACGCGCTGAAGATGGCGAGCCGTGACGGCAAGGTCAAAACCTCGCGCCGTCCGCGCGGCGGCGCCGTCGGCTTCGACGACATCGTCTCTGCAAGCCCGGCGATGATCCGGGTGATCGACCTTGCGCGCCGCGCCGCGCAGTCGAACATTCCGATCGTGCTCGAAGGCGAGAGCGGCGTCGGCAAGGAAATGGTGGCGCGCGCCATCCAGTCCGCAAGCGACCGGGTGGGCAAGCCCTTCATTACCGTCAACTGTGGCGCCATCCCGCACAATCTGGTCGAGAGCATCCTCTTCGGCCACGAGAAGGGCGCCTTTACCGGCGCGACCGAAAAGCACACGGGCAAGTTCGTCGATGCTGACGGGGGAACCCTGTTCCTCGACGAGATCGGCGACCTGCCGCTGGAAGTCCAGGTGAAGCTTCTGCGCGCGGTCCAGCAGGGCGAGGTCGAGACGATCGGCGCACGCCATCCGCAGAAGGTCAATGTCCGGCTGATTTCGGCCACCAACAAGGACCTGATCAACGAAGTGCGCGAAGGGCGGTTCCGCGAGGACCTTTACTATCGCCTCAACGTTTTCCCGATCACCATTCCGGCGCTCCGCCGGCGCAAGGAAGATATCCCGGTGCTGGTGCGCTCCTTCGTCGAGCGCTTCGCCGCCGAGCAGCGGCTGAACCAGCCGCTGACGGTGTCGAGCGGCGCGCTGGCGCTTCTGACCGCCTATGACTGGCCGGGCAATATCCGCCAGCTCGAAAACGCGATCTTCCGCGCCGTCGTGCTTGCCGAGGGCAACGAGCTGACGGTGAAGGATTTCCCGCAGATCGCCACCCAGATCCCCGGCTACGTGGTTTCCGATCGCGCCGGTTTCTCCTGGGGCGAGGCTGGTCCGGAGCGGGCGGCGGCTGGCGGCGAGACCGTGTCGAGCGTCTACCCGGACTTTGCGAGTGCGGCGAAATCCATGGAGGCAGAGGCCTCCGGCGACGCACGCATGGAGAACGCGATCGCCAGCGTCGACGAGGGCGGAGACGTGCGCAAGCTTGCGGAAGTCGAGGAGGAACTGATTCGTTTTGCGCTGAAATTCTACCGCGGCCAGATGAGCCAGGTGGCCCGCAAGCTCGGTATCGGCCGGTCTACCCTCTACCGCAAGCTGAAGGATTATGGCATCGATCCCGATAACCCTTTGAGAGAGGCGGCATAAAATCGACGCATTCACGATTCATTAGCCGTGCTATTCAGTCACCGCCGTTTAGACCTTGTTAGTGAAGTATTCACTATATTATAAGGGGCGGTGACGACTGTGGCAAATTTGCCATGCTGTCACCTTATTTGACAGTCATCTGAGACAGCGAAGCACGGTTGTCCGTCGGACGGGGATTGAATGCCAAATTTGTTCGGTTTTAAGAAGCCGCTCGGCTCCTTAGCGAGAGTCTGCGCGGCGGTCACCCGCCGGGTGCCGCAGGTTCTGACATCCGTTGCTCTTGCGGCTGCCCTCGTTACGCCTGGTTTTGCTCCTCCCGTAGAGGCCGCAGGCCAGACCCGGACACTGAAGCTCTATTTCATTCATACCCAGGAAAAGGCGCAGATCACCTTCAAGCGCAATGGCCGCTATGACGCCAAGGGCCTGCAGGAAATCAACCGCTTCCTGCGCGACTGGCGCCGCAACGAGCCGACGAAGATGGATCCGCGCCTGCTCGATCTCGTCTGGGAAGTCTACCAGAAGAGCGGCTCGCGCGATTACATCCACGTCGTTTCGGCCTATCGTTCGCCGGCGACCAACGGCATGCTGCGTTCGCGCTCGAAGGGTGTCGCCAAGAAGAGCCAGCACATGCTCGGCAAGGCGATGGACTTCTATCTGCCGGATGTGAAGCTGAAGACGCTGCGCGAAATCGGCGTGAAGTTCCAGGTGGGCGGCGTCGGCTATTACCCGACATCCGGCTCGCCTTTCGTCCACATGGACGTCGGTGGCGTTCGCGCCTGGCCGCGCATGAGCCGCGCCGAACTGGCACGCCTCTTCCCCGACGGCAAGACCATGCATTTGCCGTCCGATGGCAAGCCGCTTCCGGGTTATGAGCAGGCGGTTGCCGACTACAAGCGTCGCGTCGGGGCTTCGGCGATCCAGGTCGCTGGCGGTGGCGATACCGGTCCGGGCGATACGGCGAGCGGCAAGCGTCGCGGCAACCTGTTTGCCATGCTCTTTGGCGGTGGCGGTGACGAGGATGAAGAACCCTCGGCAATCGCAGCCGGCCCCGGTACCGATGACGAAGGTGGTGCTGCGCCCGCTGCCAAGGTGCAGACGGCTGCTGCCCCCGCCGCTCAGGAAGCGCTGCCCGGTGTTGCCGGTTCTGTCGCCGCCGAGCAGACGGTTGCTGCCGAACAGAACATCAATGCGCCGGTTCCGGCCGTGCGGCCCGCCTTCAAGCAGGCGCCTGCCGATGCTGGCGTAGCCGTGGCTCTCGTCGCGCCGGAGAAGAACCCGGCCCAGGAAGCGCTTGCTGCAGCCCTGCCGCCAACCTCGGAAACGCCGAGCGAATTTGCCGACCTCGGTTCGATGAAGGTTCCGGTCCCGCAAATGCTTGACCGCCGCGACATGAACACGCTCGTCGCATCCGCCGATGCCGAGCCGGACATGCAGGCGCTCGGTTTCGTGCCGGTTCCTGCCATGCGGCCCGCGGGCGACGCTGCCCTTGCCGCCGTTGCCGATGCGCAGGTCGTGATCCCCTCCTTCGCGGAGCGCCCGGTCGTGGCATCCGCAGAACCGCCGCGTGATGTGGCGGCCGAAGCCAAGACCCGTGTGGCGCTGGCCCAGCCGACGCCGGCTGAACGCCAGCCCGTCGCCCAGCCGCAGCCGATCGAGATGGCAGCCTACGCGCCGCAGTCGGGCACCAATGCGCGTGCCGCGATCTTCGACAGCGCGTTTGACACGCAGGCGGAAGCGCCGGCCAAGGGCGGCCGACCGAAGAAGAACGACGCCGATGCCGCGACCCGCTCGTCGGTGCGCGCCGAACCGAAGCTGACCCAGAAGATCATCTCCGAATGGGCGCTTTCGACCGGCCGCGTCGCAACGCTTTCCAAGCCGGTGAAGGCGCCGCGCTTCGTCAGCAAGTCCCTGCGGACTGCCCCGACGACGGTCTATGCGGCCGGCTTCTCCAGCAGCGCCGGACCAAACGTCGACACGGCCCGCTTCAGCGGCAATGCCGTCAACTTCATGGAAGTGAAGAAGTTCAGCACCAACTGAGCTTCCACCAAGCACCAGACACGAAAAAGCCCGCCGACCTGGCGGGCTTTTTCGTGTCTGTCGTCTGCCTTCGCCTCATGCCGGCTCCGGCTGCATGCGCGCCTCCGCCGCGGCGTTCCCGCGCGGAAAGCGAAGGCCGCCTGGCGGCGGCCTCGAAAAGGTCCTGCTTATTCCTCGTCGGCCGCCGGCACCATGCCGAGCGCCTGGAGGTAGGTGTCGAGGATCGCTTCCTGTTCCATGCGCTCGTCGTGATCCTGCTTGCGGATCGAAATGACCTTGCGCAGGATCTTGGCGTCGAAGCCGGTGGACTTGGCTTCGCCGTAGACGTCCTTGATGTCGTCCGCGATGGTCTTCTTTTCTTCTTCCAGGCGTTCGATCCGTTCGATGAAAGCACGAAGCTGATCGCGTGCGACGCCGTGAGCATCCGACATGGTCTTCTCCTTGATAGGGGGAATGGAATTTCTTGGGTGCCGTGACGTGCCGCGAACGGCCGCCAAGGTCAAGGGTGATTGCGCAACAACGCGGTCATTTCCGTGGCAGAGGCGGCCGAAAAGACCCTAATCCCTTGATCACGACGGTTTGTGTCGGCGCGATCCAGCCATCATTTTCAAGCGGCTCACGCGTTCGAGCGAAGTGCGGGTGGAAGCCCGCATACGCCTTTCGTCATTCCGCCTTGGGCCGGTTGAGCTCGAACGCCGCCTTTTGTTCGGCCGATGCTTCCCTCTGGTTGCGCTCGCGCCATTCCTCATAGGGCATGCCGTAGATGATCTCGCGCGATTCCTCCTTGGCAAGCGGAACGCCCGCCTGTTCGGCGGCTTCGCGATACCAGTTGGACAGACAGTTGCGGCAGAAGCCGGCGAGGTTCATCAGGTCGATGTTCTGGACATCGTTGCGTTCGCGCAGGTGGTTGACCAGCCGGCGAAAGGCGGCGGCCTCGAAGGCGGTCTGTTGCTCCGGGGTCAGTTCGGTCATGGTCGCTCGTCCTCTTCATCATAGGCGCCGGTGCGCGAGATGTGCCGCTCGTAGCGATGCAACTCGGGCATGGCGTTCAGGCTTGCCAGGATCGGCGCCAGCCGCTCGGCCCAGGCGGCAACGCCTTCAGCGTCGGCGATCAGGTCCTGCCGCACCTCGATCAGGGCGTGCGCAATGCCCGGCACCATGCAATGCCTGAACATCGTATCGCCGCGCAACGCGCCGTCATAGGGTTCATTGTTGCCGACGACGATATCGCCCGGCGCCTCGAGCCTGTCGATCAGCGGCAGCACGGCGCGGCCGTCGCTGTCCCAGAGCACGGCGGCGTGCCAGGGACGGGCGACGCCCTTCCAGGCCGGCGTGTAGGAATGGATTGAGATGACCAGCGGTGCTGCGCCATGCGCCTCGGCGCTTCGGCCGATGGTCTCGGAGACGGCGCGGTGATAGGGGCGATGGAACCGGTTCAGCCGGTTTTCCCACTCCTGCTCGGTGATGGGGTGGTTACCCGGGATGATCGCTCCGTCGGAAATCCGCATGATCAATGTCGGGTCGTCCTCACCGCGGTTGGGATCGATCAGCAGGCGCGAGAAGCAGCCGAGAACGGCCGGCGCGTCGAGCATCGCCGACAGGCGCCGCACGAGCGCTTCGACACCGATATCGTAGGCGATGTGCCGCTCGAAGGCTGCGGCGGGAAGGCCGAGACTGCCATATTCGGCAGGCAGCCGGTTCATGGCGTGATCGGCAAGGAGCACGAGCCCGGTTGTGGGCTTGGCTTCGATAATCTCATAGGGAGAATAGTGTTGCATGCCCTTCCAGTCCGTTTCAGCGTCCCGTCTCGCTGATCGCACGCGTGGGCGTCAATCGCAAGAAAAACGCAACTGTTTAACGAAATCCGAAAGCAATTTACCGATTGTAATCGATTAGAGTTGCGTTGACTTTCGGGGCTGCCCGTCGCAAGAAAGTGCCACGCAAATCAAAACGGAGTTCCATCGGAAACCGTGTCCAGATATCCTTTTTCCAAAGCGAAGCCGGGGCTGACGACACTGGGAGGCATCCTCCTGTTTCTCCTGGCGACATCAAGCTCATTTCTTTTCGCCAGCGATGCACGCGCCGATTTTCGCGTATGCAACGGCACCCAGACACTGGTCGGCGTAGCCATCGGCTACCGGGCCAAGGACGGCTGGATGACGGAAGGCTGGTGGCAGGTGCCTGCCAACACCTGCGCGACCCTGATCGAGGGCGAGCTTCAGTCACGTTATTATTATCTTTACGCGGAAGATGCGGCCCGTGGCGGTCGCTGGACCGGTGACGTCAACATGTGCGTCGCCGAGAACGAATTCAAAATCACGGGCGTGCAGGACTGCTTTGCCCGCGGCTTCCAGCGCATGGGATTCAAAGAGTACGACACGGGGCGGCAGGGAAGCTGGATGGTTCAGCTTTCGGATCCGTCCGGCACGCAGGAAAGCCAGAATTGATGAAGCGGAACAGAAAAGTCAAAATCCTCGCAACGCTCGGACCGGCGTCTTCGGACGAGCAGATGATCCAGAAGCTGCACGAGGCCGGGGCCGATCTGTTCCGCATCAACATGAGCCATGCGAGCCACGACGTGATGCGCACGCTGGTGCAGCGCATCCGCGCGGTCGAAGCGCGCTGCGGCCGGCCGATCGGCATTCTCGGCGACCTGCAGGGACCGAAGCTGCGCGTCGGCAAGTTCGCCGAAGGCAAGGTCGATCTCAAGGTCGGCCAGACCTTCACGCTCGACAACAAGGACGAGCCTGGCGACAACACCCGCGTCTATCTGCCCCATCCGGAGATCCTCGAAGCGGTCAAGCCCGGCCACCGCCTGCTGATCGACGACGGCAAGCTCCACCTGAAGGCCGAGAAGACCGACGGCAAGAGCATCGTCACGACCGTTGTCGCCGGCACCAGGATTTCCGATCGCAAGGGCGTCAGCCTGCCTGATACGCTGCTCGCTGTGGGCGTGCTGACCGACAAGGACCGCGCCGACCTCGACGCCGTTCTGGCGACCGGCGAATTCGATTGGGTGGCGCTCTCCTTCGTGCAGCGTCCGGAAGACCTGGCCGAAGTTCGCAAGATCGCCCGCGGCCGCGTTGGCCTGATGTCGAAGATCGAAAAGCCGCAGGCGCTCGACCGCATCGACGAGATCATCGAACTCTCGGACGCGCTGATGGTCGCCCGCGGCGACCTCGGCGTCGAGATGCCGCTGGAATCGGTGCCCGGCCTGCAGAAGCAGCTGACGCGCGCTTGTCGCCGCGCCGGCAAGCCGGTAGTGGTTGCCACCCAGATGCTGGAATCGATGATTTCGGCTCCGGTCCCGACCCGCGCCGAAGTCTCCGACGTCGCGACGGCCGTGTTCGAAGGTGCGGATGCTGTCATGCTTTCGGCAGAATCGGCCTCGGGCGAGTATCCGGTGGAAGCCGTTTCGACCATGGCGTCGATCGCCAGCAACGTCGAGCGCGACCCGCATTATTCCAGCATCATCTACGCGCAGCGCACGCCGCCGGAAGCAACCGGCGCCGACGCGATTTCGCTCGCTGCCCACCAGATCGCCGAGACGCTGCGGCTCTCTGCCATCGTCTGCTACACCTCGTCGGGCACGACGGGCCTTCGCGCCGCCCGCGAGCGGCCGCAGGTGCCGATCATCGCGCTGTCGCCGATCGTGCAGACGGCGCGCCGCCTCTCGGTCGTCTGGGGCCTGCACTGCGTGGTCACCGAGGATGCGACCGACCTCGACGACATGGTCAACCGCGCCTGCCGCATCGTAGCCTCGGAAGGCTTCGGCAAGCCGGGCGAACGCATCATCATCTCGGCCGGCGTGCCGCTCGGCACCCCCGGCGCGACCAACATGCTGCGCATCGCCTATATCGGCTCGGACGGCATGAGCGGCGTCTGACGCCCTCTCTCTTTTTCGGACTGCAACGAGACCCCAGGAGCGATGATCCCGCTCCTGGGGTCTCGTGTTTTGTTGATGATGGGGCAGGTCGTGGGATGACGGGCGCCCCGGCAAAACCGGCCAGATCCCCAACGGATGGCCTGGCGCGATCAGGGCGACTTGGCGGCGGCGAGCCTTTCTTCGGCGCGCTTGACTGCCGCTTCGAGATCGCCGGGCTTGCCGGCCAGTTTCTCGACCGCGGCAACGACGACGTCGGTGACCACATAGTCGGGTTTGTGGCCGAGATTGCCGATCCAGTGCAGTTCGGCGCCGGGGATATCGCGCGCCAGCCCGCGCGAGTGGATATCGGCCAGAACGATCCCGTCGCTGTCGCCGGTGATGATCACGGTCGGCGCGGCGATGTCCCGGTAGCGGGGCGCGGTAGCAGTCAGATAGCCGTGCAGATTGGCGATGTCGCGGGCGTTGCTGAGGAAGGTCGAGGGACGCAGCACCAGATGCGGGCCGGTCTTGTCGATGTAGTCAGCCGGGCGCGGGTTGGGCGAAAAGATCGAGTGCGTACCGCCCTCGATGCGTCGCTGTCCCAGTGGCGTTACCAGCGTATGGGCAAAGAGCCAGCCGACGAAGGGCAAGGCTGTCAGGCGGTAGTACCAGTCGATGCCGCCGGGCCAGGGGTGGGTGGCCGGCGCCAGCAGGAGGAGGCCGGCGGTCTTGTCCGGATGATTGAGCGCGAAGCTCGCCGCAATCGCGCCGCCGAAGGAGTGGCCGACGATCACCGCGCGACCGACGCCGCGCTTGTCCATCAGCCTTGCGATCGCATCCGCCTGGCCACCGGGCAGGTCGTTTTCCGGCCCGCCGCGCTCGGAATAGCCATGGCCCGGCCGATCGACGAACAGCATCTCGGCGCGACCATCAAGCGCGGTTGCGAAAGCATGCAACTGGTCGAGCAGGTTGCCGCTCGCGCCATGAATGAAGACGACCGGCAGGAGGTCGGCTTGCCCGCCGGCGGGCAGGTGCACGCTGTTCATGCGGTAGCCGCCGATATCGATCAGTTCGCCGACATTGGGAAAGCGCCGGGCGAAGCCACGCGCGTGCCAGAGGCTGTAGGCGACGCCGGCGAGTATCAGTGCAAGGAACAGGAGCGTGACTGGGAACATCATTTCTATTTGTCTTCCGGTGCCCGTCTTTCAAGGCGTGACCGAACCCTTGGGGCCGCCGAGGTTTATCCTTTGCCATCGCGGCCAGATGTCGTCCACAGCGCGCTTGCGGGCCAGCACAAACTCTGGCAGCGCCGCATCCCGGTTGTCTTTGTTGTAGCGGTTGTCCATGCGGTCGACAACGAGCACCGCGGCGATCGCTGGGCGGTCGGCTCCGGCATGGCGATGCCATTCCTCCCAGATGGGCTCGACGAAACGGCGCGCCGCTGTCGCGATCTTCAGAAGCGACGTTCTGTCGGAGGGGAGGAGCGTTGACGGGCTAGGCAATCGACCGGATCGCGCGTTGTCAGGTCTTGCTGCCGGCGAGTTTTTCGGCAAGTTCGCCCAGTTGTTCCTGCGCCTTGCGATCGGCGGGATAAATGTCCAGGAACTGTTCCCAGGCACGCATGGCAAGCTCATCCTTGCCGGAGGCGCCGAGGATTGCCGCCATGCCGGCAAGCGCACCGAAGTGGCGGGGCTCGATCGACAGCACGCGGTTGATGTCGGCCATCGATTTCCGGTAGTTGCCCATCGTATAGTGCAAGGTCGCGCGGCGGTTCCAGCCTTCGACATAGTTGGGTGCAAGGGCGATAACCTGGTCGAGGATATCGAGAGCGGCCGGCTGCTTGTTGTCGGAGATCGCCTTGTCGGCCCATTGCATCAGCAGGTTGACCGTGGCGCTGCCGGAATCCTGCCACTCCATGCGGATCTGGTTGGAAAGCTCGCGTGCCTTGTCAGGGTCGCGTTCCTTTTTCAGGTCGGCGAACAGTGTGTCGAGGCGTTGCTTCGGGGTGGTGAGGCTGGTTGCTTCCGTTTGGGTCGAGGCTTCCGCCGCGAAGGAGAGGTTGCCAGCTCCCGTGGAGGTGGCGAGCAGGGCGGAACACGCCAGAATCAAGGGTCTAAAAACTCGCATGGCGAGCATGTTAGCTCGCCACGGAATAACTTCAAATCAATTCTGGGACATCGCCTGAGCGCTGTTCCCAAGTCCCCTGACGGGTCTCAGCCCTGACGAGCCTTGAAGCGCGGGTTGGACTTGTTGATGATGTAGATGCGGCCCTTGCGACGAACCAGACGGTTTTCGCGGTGGCGGGTCTTGAGCGACTTGAGCGAATTCTTGATCTTCATTTTCCTGATCCGCAGGTTTCGGGGAATGAAAATTCGCCCGGTATCTCTAACAATCAAAAGCGCGCCCGTGAGCGCGCTCCTTTAAGGTGGGATGGCAAATACCGTGTCACCCCTGGTGTGTCAACCACAAGACGCCCCATTTTGGCGTCTTGCCCCGCATTTCTATGGCCCTCAGCCGCGAACGAGCCGCGTGACGTGGCCCATTTTGCGCCCAGTGCGGGCCTCGGTCTTGCCGTAGAGGTGCACCAGCACGTCATCCTCCGCAAGCCATGCGGGGACCGCGTCGAGGTCGTCGCCGATCAGGTTTTGCATGACGCAGTCGGAATGGCGACGCGGATTGCCAAGCGGCAGTCCGGTGACGGCACGGATATGCTGCTCGAACTGCGAGACGACGCAGGCGGCTTCCGTCCAGTGGCCGGAATTGTGCACGCGTGGCGCCATCTCGTTGACGATCAGGCTGCCGTCGGCGAGCACGAAGAACTCGACACCGATGACGCCGACATAGCCGAGCGCATCGAGGATCGCCTTGGCGGCAACCCGTGCCGCTTCGCCTGTCGCAGCGCCGATCTCCGCCGGGACCGTCGAGGTGTGGAGGATGCCGTTGCGGTGCACGTTTTCCGCCGGATCGAAACAGGCAACGGCGCCGTTGGACGCACGGGCGGCGATGATCGAGATTTCGCGCTCGAAGGGCACGAAGCTTTCGAGGATCAGCGGTACGCCGCCGAGTGCCGCAAAGGCGCCGGCCGGGCTGTCTGCCGTCGAGCGGAAGACGCGCTGTCCCTTGCCGTCATAGCCGAGGCGGCGGGTTTTCAGGACGCCGGTTCCGCCGAAATCGGCAAGCGCCGCTTCGAGGTCGGCCTGGCTGTCGACGGCATGGAAGCGTGCCGTGGCAATGCCGCAGCCGTTGATGAACTGCTTTTCGGTGAGGCGGTCCTGGGCGACTTCCAGCGCCTTCGGCGGCGGGAAGACGGGACGTTTCGCGGCAAGCCGCTCGGCGGCCCCGACCGGCACGTTCTCGAATTCGTAGGTGATGATGTCGCTGACGGCGGCAAGCTCGCCGAGCGCGGCTTCGTCGTCATAGGCCGCGACGATCTGGTCGTTCGCCACCTGGGCCGCCGGACAGTCGACCTGCGGCTCGAGGATGACGGTGCGGAAGTTCAGTCGGGCGGCTGCCATCGCCAGCATGCGGCCGAGCTGGCCGCCGCCGATAATGCCGATGGTGGTCATGCCTCGTCCACCGGATACTCGGCAACGGCAATGGTCTGCTGTTCACGCCAGTCGTCGAGGCGGTCTGCGAGGTCCTCGTCGCCAAGCGCAAGGACGGCTGCGGCAAGGAGTGCTGCATTGACGGCGCCGGCGCGGCCGATCGCGAGCGTGCCGACCGGGATTCCGGCCGGCATCTGGACGATCGACAGCAGGCTGTCCTGGCCGGAGAGCGCCTTTGACTGGACGGGGACGCCAAAGACCGGCAGCGGCGTCATCGAGGCGCACATGCCGGGCAGATGCGCTGCACCTCCGGCGCCGGCGATGATCACCTTGAAGCCCTCGTCGCGGGCGCCCTTGGCGAAGCTGACCAGCCGATCGGGCGTGCGATGGGCCGAAACGATGCGTGCCTCATAGGGAATGTCGAGCGCGTCGAGCGTATCGGCGGCATTCTTCATCGTCTCCCAGTCCGACTGGCTTCCCATGATGATGGCGACGGGTGGGGTCGTGGTGTCGATCACGTCTATCCTGTTCTGCTTCAGGCAATGATATCGGGAATGATCTGGTCTTCGATCTTGCTGATCTTGTCCTTGATCGCCAGCTTCTTCTTCTTCATGCGCTGGACTCTGAGCGCGTCGCAGCCCGTCTCGATCATGGCGTTGATGGCAGCATCATAGTCTTCATGTTCCTGCCTCAGCCGCGCTGCGGTCAGTCTGAGTTCGGCCTGGTCCTGGTCCGGCATGCAAAGCGATCCCCATCAGCCCGGTTGCGAAGTCCTCCTCGAACCGGAATTTCATGCGCCGCTCTATCACATCTTGGGCGGTAACGGGAAGTTATCCGTCGTCATCATTTCGCCTTCGACAAATGAAAAATGGCGTGGCACAGTAGTAAGGTTACAACCATGAAACATCCGGCATTTGCGTGCCGGATGCAAGCAAAAGGAAGGGACTGCCAAATGACTGTTGAGGCTCATCTTGCAACGCTTGAGAAAAAACATGGCGCCCTGGAGCAGGAGCTCCACGTAGCGATGAATCAGCCGTCAGTGGAAGACGAACTGATTACCGATATCAAGCGAAGGAAGCTGCGCATCAAGGACGAAATCGAAAGGCTTCGCTCCTCGACTCACTGATTATCAACGGTATTTCCCAGAACCATCGGGAAGCGCCATCTCCCCTCTGAGTAGGCGCAACAAGGTTTAGAACCAATCCCCCACAGTGGAATATACGGACTTTTGGACCGGGCCTGACGCCCGGTCCTCTTGTTTCCGGGCCGTCGCTTCAGAGCTCAAGACCAGAACTGGTCGAGCCAGAGGTTGAGGCGGTCAAACCCCGGCCGGTTGATCGCGTAGATCCGCCGCGTGCCGCTCGCCGAGACCGAGACCAAATTGCAGTCCAGCAAGGCCTTCAGGTGCTGCGATACGGCAGGACGGCTGATCGGCAAGCCTTCGGCCAGCTCGTTCACGGTTTTCGGCGCGCGCCGCAATTCCTCCAGCAGGTGGCGCCGGTTCGGGTCCGCAATGGCATCGAAAGGGTCCGCGATGGTCATGGGCGGACGTTAGGCGAATTTTTGCAAGGCAGCAAGAATTTTGTGCGGTGCGAAACGCTAATTTTGCTTTGCAATATTTCCGTAATACTTGGGTGGCGACTCAGCCGGCCGCGGCGAGGCCGACGATACCGTCCCAGAGCAGCTTCGAGCCCGCGATGAAGGCCATGCTATACATGAAGGGATAGAAGATCTGCGGCTTCATGCGGCGAACGATAAAGGCGCCGCACACGGTCGCGACGATCGCCAGCGGAAAGAGCGTCGCCGAGATTTTCAGGTTGCTGAGATCCAGTTGCCCGAGCGCGAAATAGGGAATGAGCTTCACTGCGTTGAGGATCGCGAAGAAGCGCACGATCGTGCCGGTATATTCGCGCGGATCGAGTTGCAGCGGCAGCGCATAGATCTGGAAGGGCGGGCCGCCGGCATGCGCAACAAAGCTGCCATAGCCGGCGAACGAGCCCCAAAGCGCTGCCGGCCCGGGCCGCTGCGTCTTCGGCGCGATGGTGATGCCGAGGCGCATGCGCCAGATGTTGTAGACGTAGCGAAGCACGAAGAGCACGGTGATCAGGCCGATGATCAGGCGGAGCAGGTCACGCGAGACGTAGGCGGAGGTCGCCCAGCCGATGAGGATGCCGGCAATGGCGCCGGGCAAAAGCATGAAAAGCGTCTTGCGGTCGCCATGCTTGCGCCACATCCAGAGCGATACAAGGTCCATCGCGATCAGGATCGGCAGGAGCAGGGCCGCGGCCTGGACGGGCGACACCGCCATCGACAGGATCGGCACGCCCATGAGCGAAAGCGCTTCTCCCATGCCGCCTTTGCTGAGGCCGACAAGCAGAACGGCCGGGATGGCGATAAGGTAGAAGTCGAGATCCGGAAGCATGGGTGGCTGTTGATCCTTTTGCAGTCTCCGTCTATCGGTTTTCGGAAATGAAATCGAGCGCTGGTTTCGCGGCTTACGCGGTACAGCCGGAAATGGATATCTGAGCATGACAACAGAACGCTGCCGCCTGGTGCTTATCGCGCCCGACATGCCCGATGCGGCGGAACGTGCCAAGGTGCTCGCCGACGCGCTCAAGGGTGGCGACGTCGCCTCGGTGATCGTGCCGCAATACGGGCTCGACGACGCCGAGTTCCAGAAGCATGCCGAGCGCCTGGTTCCGGTCATCCAGGAGGCGGGCGCCGCAGCGCTGATCGCGGGCGACTCGCGCGTGGCTGGTCGCGCCAAGGCGGATGGTCTGCATGTTACCGGCAATGCCGAGGTGCTCGGCGAGGCGGTCGAGAAGCATACGCCGAAGCTGATCGTCGGCGGTGGCAACGCGGCCGACCGCCACCATGCGCTGGAGATCGGCGAAGTGCGTCCGGACTACGTGTTCTTCGGCAAGACCGATGGCGACATCAAGCCGGAGGCGCATTCGAAGAACCTGGCGCTTGCCGAATGGTGGGCGTCGATGATCGAGATCCCTTGCATCGTCATGGGCGGCACCGATCCGCAATCGGCGCTTGCCGTGGCGGAGACCGGCGCCGAGTTCGTGGCGCTTCGTCTAGCCGTCTTCGGTGAGCCGGGACAGGCGCCCTCCGTCGTTGCCGCGGTCAACGCGTTGCTTGACGAAAAAGCGCCACGGTTTGAAGATTAAGACGTTTCGATGTTGAACCGTCCGTCTTCCAGATTGAGTAGGGGTCTTTCCCTTGTCGCCCTGGCCGTTGCGCTGGCGCTGCCGGCGCATGCGCAGGAGCAGCCGAGCGACGGCGGTGATGCCGGCGTCGAAAAACGCGGCCGCATCACACCCTTCAACGGCGCGGCGATGCCCGAAGGGGCAGAGACTGGCGACAAGTCGAACGCGGCCTCGGGAAAGAAGCCGGGAGACGGTACGGCGCCGTCTGGAGGCGTGGGCGTTTTCGATCGCATGGGTGCGGAATTGCCGGCGCTTCCGGCCGAAAAGCCCTTCGCCGGCAAGGTCGACGAGGCTTATGGCGCGTTCCAGCGCGGCTATTACCTGACCGCGATGGATCTGGCGCTGCCGCGGGCGCAGCTCGGCGATCCAGCGGCGCAGACGCTGATTGCCGAAATCCTGCAGCAGGGGCTTGGCGTCGTGCGCAACCCGCAGCAGGCTGCCTTCTGGTATGGCCAGGCGGCGGAAAAAGGCGATCCGGCGGCGATGTTCAAATATGCCCTGATCCTGATGGAGGGGCGCTACGCCAAGCGTGACCGGAAGAAGTCCGAAGAGCTGATGAAGAAGTCGGCCGATCTCGGCAACGGCTCGGCGCAGTTCAACTATGGGCAAACGCTCGTTGCCGACAATCCCGGACCGAAGGGATTGAAGCTGGCGATGCCCTATTACGAGAAGTCGGCCGAGCAAGGCATTGCGGACGCGCAATATGCGTTGTCGCAGATCCTGGTCAATGTCGACGGCATCGAGGAAAGCAAGCGGGCGCGTGCCCGCGAATGGCTGATCCGTGCGGCGCGGGCGGGCTTCGACACCGCCCAGCTGGACATCGCCATCTGGATGATCGAAGGCATTGCCGGTGAGCGGAACCTGGAGGACGGCTTCGGCTGGATGCGCCGGGCTGCCGAGGGCGGCAACGTGGTGGCGCAGAACCGCCTCTCGCATCTCTATGTCAATGCCATCGGCACGCGGCCCAATCCGGTCGAGGCGGCGAAATGGTATGTGCTGTCGCGCCGCGCCGGTCTCAAGGACGATGCGCTCGAGGACTTCTACCTCGGCCTGAACGAAGAGCAGCAGAAGCAGGCGCTGAGTGCGGCCAACAAGTATCGCCGGAGCTGAGCGCGGCGGAATCCCGTCGCCGGCGGCCGGCAAACATGCTATTTCGCTTGAACTCGCGGGGCTTTTGTGGTTCTGAAGCCGCGGTTTTGCTCGTGGCGCCACGACAGTGGCTGCAATGCGCGAGCGGAGTGAGACTTCACTCGGTTTTTTGACGACGGAACACGGTTTGCAGCTTGCCCTTGGGGCCGGCAATGCGCCTATGTTTCGTCAAGCAGGTTCAACGTCCGATCGAACGCGTTCGATCGGCCTTCGTTTTTCAAGGGATCGCCAGATGGCCCGTTCAGCACTTCTCAATGTCATGGTTCAGGCCGCCTTCAAGGCGGGCAAGTCGTTGTCCCGCGATTTCGGGGAAGTCCAGAACCTGCAGGTCTCGCTCAAGGGACCCGGCGACTATGTTTCGCAGGCCGACCGCAAGGCCGAAAAGCTCATCCGCGAAGAACTCCTGAAGGCTCGCCCGACCTATGGCTTCCTCGGCGAGGAAGGCGAGGAGATCATCGGCACCGACGGCGCCCATCGCTGGATCGTCGATCCGCTCGACGGCACCACCAACTTCCTGCACGGCATTCCGCATTTCGCCGTTTCGATCGCACTGGAGCGCCAGGGCGAGATCGTCGGCGCCGTCGTCTTCAACCCAGCGACCGATGAACTCTACACGGCCGAGCGCGGCGGTGGCGCCTTCCTCAACGACCGTCGTCTGCGGGTTGCTGCGCGCAAGCATCTTTCCGATGCCGTGATCGCCACCGGCACGCCGCATCTCGGCCGCGGCAACCACGGCAAGTACCTGATCGAACTGCGTCACGTGATGGGCGAAGTCGCCGGCATCCGCCGCATGGGCTCGGCTGCACTCGATCTTGCCTATGTCGCTGCCGGCCGTTTCGACGGCTACTGGGAGCGTGACCTTGCCGCCTGGGACATTGCCGCCGGCGTGCTTCTCATTCGCGAAGCCGGTGGCTGGACGCACGATATCAACGGCGGCGCCCGTCCGGTCGACGACGGCTCGGTCATTTGCGGCAACGAATACATCGTCAAGGCGCTGACGGAAGTCGTTCATCGCCCGGTGCCGACGAAGTAAGTCGTCATCCCTTTCGTTTCAAAGCCTCCGACGCGCAGCCCGCATCGGGGGCTTTGTTTTTAGTGCGAAGCGCGGCGGAGCAACACGACACCGCCACAGGCCCGTGCCTAACTGGCGACCTGCAGGCGGCGGCATCATCGCGGCTGCATGCACAAATTGGCCCTTGAATCGATTTCGGTTTCAGGAATTATGCGATAGGCTCCGGGCCGGCGCGGCGTCGTTCCGTCAAGTGAAGCGGAGATACTCATACCCATGACGAAACTGCATCTGTCCGGATGGAACGGTCGGGAAGGCATGGAAGACGGCTACAACCCGCATAAGCTCTCGAGCCCCATGCACTATTTCTGGACGATGGTGGTCTTTCTGATCATCGTCGGCTTCGTGGGTGCGATCCTCTTCCGCCAGGCGCAGAATGCCTTTCTCGCCAATCCGGGCCTCAACGGCCTGATCCTCGGCGTCCTGCTGATCGGCATCCTGCTCGTCTTCAACCACGTGCTGGGCTTGCGTCCCGAAGTGCGCTGGTTCAACTCGTTCCGTGCCGCCGGCAGTGCCGATAAGGTCGGCCGCGACCCGGTTCTGCTCGCGCCGATGCGGGCCCTGATCGGCGGTCGCCAGACGGCGATCTCGACCACGGCGCTGCGGTCGATCCTCGATTCCATCGCCACCCGCCTCGACGAATCGCGCGACATTTCGCGTTACCTGACCGGGCTTCTGGTGTTTCTCGGCCTGCTCGGCACCTTCTGGGGTCTGCTTGGAACGATCGGCTCGATCAATACGGTCATCCAGTCCCTGGATGCCGGATCGGGTACGACGGAAGACATTCTCTCGGCGCTGAAGAACGGCCTGTCGGCACCGCTCACCGGCATGGGCACGGCGTTTTCGACGTCGCTTTTCGGCCTTTCCGGTTCGCTGATCCTCGGCTTTCTCGATCTGCAGGCCGGGCGGGCGCAGAACCGTTTCTACACCGAGCTTGAAAACTGGCTCTCCTCCGTGACCGATGTCGGCTCGGAGCTTTCGCCGGCGCTCGACCTGCCCGCCGGCGCGCCGGTCGAGGAGCTGAAAAGGCTCACCGACCAGCTCGTCCGCCTTAACCATGAGGGCGGCGCGAACCAGCGCACGACCGCCGCCATGGCAAGCCTTGCAGAAGGCATTCAGGGGCTGGTCAAGAACATGCGCGGCGAACAGCAGATGCTGCGGGACTGGATCGAAGCTCAACAGGACGAAGCCAAGGCGATGCGCAAGACGCTCGACAAGCTGGCTTCGCGCGTCGGCATCTCCGACCGGTCGTCTGCGCATGACAAGCCGGCCGTGCCGGCCAAGGCGCGCGTGGAAGAGACCGGAGGGGAATGATCCATGGCGCTCGCGCGAAAAGGCCGCTCTCAGCGCACGATCGACTATTGGCCGGGCTTCGTCGACGCGCTGTCGACGCTGCTGCTGTCGATCATGTTCCTGCTGACCGTCTTCGTCCTCGCACAGTTTCTGCTCAGCCGTGAAATCAGCGGCAAGGACGAGGTACTCACGCGACTGAACAGCCAGATCAACGAGCTGACCCAGCTTCTGGCGCTCGAAAAGAGCGGCAAGCAGGATCTCGAGGATTCCCTTGCCAATCTGCAGGCGTCGCTCGCCACCTCCGAGGGCGAACGCTCGCGGCTTCAGGCCCTGCTCGACCAGGGTGCTGGCAGCTCGGACGCCGCCAACCAGAAGATCGGCCGTCTCGGCTCTGAGCTTGAGACCGAGCGCGAAGTCAGCGCGCGGGCGATGAGCCAGATCGAACTCCTGAACCAGCAGATCGCGGCGCTCCGCAGCCAGATTGCCGCCATCGAGGTGGCGCTTCAGGCATCGGAAGCCAAGGACCAGCAGTCGCAGACCAAGATCGCCGATCTCGGCCGACGCCTCAACGTGGCGCTGGCCCAGCGGGTGCAGGAACTCAATCGCTACCGCTCGGACTTCTTCGGACGCCTTCGGGAAATTCTCTCCGACCGCGAAAACATCCGCATCGTCGGCGACCGCTTCGTCTTCCAGTCGGAGGTGCTGTTCCCGTCCGGCGGCAACGACCTCAATCCGGCGGGGCAGGCGGAAATGGCCAAGCTCGCCACCGCACTGCTCGATCTCGCCAAGGAAATCCCCGCCGAGATCAACTGGGTGCTGCGTGTCGACGGCCACACCGACAATGTGCAGCTTTCCGGCGCCGGGCGTTTTGCCGACAACTGGGAGCTCTCGTCGGCGCGCGCGACCTCGGTGGTCAAGTTCCTGATCTCGAAGGGCGTACCGGCGGACCGCCTGGTTGCTGCAGGCTTTGGCGAGTACCAGCCGATCGCGCCGGGCGAAAGCCCGGAAGCGCGGGCGCAGAACCGCCGCATCGAGCTCAAGCTGACGGAGAAGTAAGCTTTCGGCCCCGCGAGCGTCCCGTCGTCGGTGACGCCAGTCCGGCCTTGAATTGACCTTGACGTACGCGTAACAGTTTCTGCGGCCATTTCGATGGCTGCGGCAACTTTTGCGTGTCAGGGCGTGGGGTGCCGGATGGGATGCGAGGGGGAGAGCATTTCATGGATTGCGATGTATTGGTTATCGGCGCGGGCCTTGCCGGGCTTGTCGCCGCAGCGGAGGCGGCAGCACTCGGGCGCAGGGTCATCGTGCTCGACCAGGAGGGGGAGCAGAACCTCGGCGGACAGGCCTTCTGGTCGCTGGGCGGTCTGTTTTTCGTCGATAGCCCCGAACAGCGCCGCATGGGTATCCGCGACACCCGCGAGCTTGCCCGGCAGGACTGGGCGGGCTCGTCGCAGTTCGACCGTCCTGAGGATCACTGGCCGCGGCTCTGGGCGGAAGCCTATCTCGATTTTGCCGCGGGCGAGAAACGCTCCTGGTTGCACTCGCTCGGTATGCGCTGGTTCCCGGTCGTCGGCTGGGCGGAGCGCGGCGGCGGCCTTGCCCACGGGCACGGCAATTCGGTGCCGCGCTTTCACGTCACCTGGGGCACCGGCCCGGCAGTGCTCGAACCGTTCATCCGGTTGACGCGGGAGGCGGAAAGCCGCGGTCTCGTGCGCTTCCGTTTCCGGCACCGGGTCGATGAGCTCGTGACCACCGACGGCCGCGTGACGGGTGCGCGCGGTGCGCTGCTCAAGGACGATCCGGTCGGGCGCGGCGAACGCAGCTCGCGCGACATCGTCGGCGATTTCGAGCTTTCGGCAGGCGCGGTCGTCGTCACGTCAGGCGGTATCGGCGGAAACCACGATCTAGTCCGCCGCAACTGGCCGCGCAAGCGTCTCGGCCAACCGCCGGCGACGATGGTCGCCGGCGTACCCCACCATGTCGACGGTCGCATGCTGGAGATCGCCAGCCAGGCGCGGGGCGCGGTCATCAATGCGGATCGCATGTGGCACTATACCGAGGGGTTGAAGAACTTCGATCCGATCTGGCCGGACCATGGCATCCGCATCCTGCCGGGGCCTTCGTCCTTCTGGTGCGACGCCGACGGCAACCGTTTTCCGGCGCCAGCCATGCCCGGCTTCGATACGCTCGGCACGTTGAAGGCGATCCGCGACAGCGGCCATGACTACAGCTGGTTCGTGCTGACGCGGGCGATCATCAAGAAGGAATTTGCGCTTTCCGGTTCGGAGCAGAATCCCGATCTCACCGGCAAGAGCGTCGCCCTTCTGTTAAAGCGGCTCGGCAAGAACCCGCCAGGGCCGGTCCAGGCGTTCATGGACAAGGGCGAGGATTTCATCGTGCGTGATCGGCTCGACGACCTGGTGCCGGCGATGAATGCACTGACCGGCGAGAACCGGCTGTCGCTGGAGCATCTGCGGCAGCAGATCGAGGCGCGCGACCGGGAAATCAACAATCCGTTCTCCAAGGACGCGCAGGTGACCGCGATCCGCGGCGCCCGCGCCTATCGCGGTGATCGGCTGCTGCGCACCGCCAAGCCGCATCGGCTGCTCGATCCCAAGGCCGGACCGCTGATTGCCGTCCGCCTGCATATCCTGACCCGCAAGACGCTCGGCGGGCTCCAAACCAACCTGTCAGGCCAGGTGCTGGAGCAATCGGGCGAGCCGGTACCCGGTCTCTACGCTGCCGGCGAAGTCGCCGGCTTCGGCGGCGGCGGCATGCATGGCTACAATGCGCTCGAAGGCACGTTTCTCGGCGGCTGCATCTTTTCCGGCCGGGCTGCGGGGCGGGGTGCTGCCGGGGCGTGACGTGGTTGTTAGCTGGAGCGGCCCCTCACGATAGCCCTCTCCTTGCCAAGCGCGAAGAGGCGACGTTCGAGTGTGGGGTGGTGTATCCGGGTTCAATCCGAGGGACACCGTGTGTGTTTGACGCAAACGCGCGGAGCGCGCCACACGTCCCTTCTCCCCGCGTACGGGGAGAAGGGCGTGGCAACGGATGACGGCACCGCTCGGTCTGATCGTCAATCCATCTGAACGTTGGCGTCGCGCACGACCGGCGTCCACTTCGCCAGCTCGGCCTTCACATGCGCTTCCAGCTCTACCGGGGTCGAGCCAACGATCGTGGCGCTGAATTCCTTCATGCGTTCGACGACGGCGGGATCCTTCAGCGCCTTGTTGGCCGCCTCGTTGAGGCGGGCGACGACCGGCTGAGGCGTGTTGGCGGGGGCGAAGAGCGCATTCCAGGTGTAGGTCTCGTAGCCCGGAATGCCGGCCTCGGCGACCGTCGGCACATCCGGGAAGGACGGTGCCCGTTCCGCCGTGGTCACCGCAAGCGCCCTCAGCGTTCCCGCCTTGATGTGGCTGGAGGAGGAGGGGAGGTTGTCGAACATGATCGGCACCTGGTTGCCGATGACGTCGTTCAGCGCCGGGCCTGCGCCCTTGTAGGGGATGTGCTGCATGCTGACGCCGGCCATCTTCTTGAAGAGTTCGCCGGAGAGGTGCAGCGGCGTGCCGTTGCCGGAAGACGCGTAGCTATACTCGTCGGGCTTGGCCTTCAGGAGTGCCAGCAGTTCCGCAACGTCCTTGGCCGGAAGTTCCGGATTGACGACGAGCACGTTGGGCACGACGACGAGCAGGGAGATCGGCGCGAAGTCCTTTTCGGGGTCGTAGGGCTTGGTTTTGAGGATCAGCGGATTGAGCGCGTGGGTGGCGACCGTGCCCATCAGGATCGTATAGCCGTCCGGATCGGCGCGGGCGACATTGTCTGCGCCGAGATTGCCACCGGCGCCGGCAACGTTCTGGACGATCACCTGTTCGCCGAGGTCCTCCGACATTTTCTGCGCGACGATGCGGGCAACCACGTCGGTGGAACCGCCGGCGGCAAAGGGAACGACGAGCGTTATCGGCCGGTCGGGGAAGTCCTGTGCCAGTGCCGTCGAGCCAAGGGGCAGCGCCGTCAGTGCCATCAGGCCCAGCGCCAGAGCGGCACGCCGGGTCAGGTGCGAAAATGCCATGCGGTAGTCCTCCCGATCAATTCAGCAGAAAGCGATACCGGCCTCCTCGGCCGGCCCCATAACAATAGGGCTCGGCCTCCCGTCGGCAACCGCTTTACGGCAAATCGGAGGATGCTTTCGCGCCGTGCAGTGCGTTTAGCTCTGCGCGTTGACGAACAGGGCCTCTGCGCCATGGTTGAACTGCAGCCGCGCCAGCTTGGCGTAGAGCCCGCCCTGGCGGATGAGGGAGGCGTGGGTTCCTTCCTCGACGATGCGGCCATGGTCCAGAACCAGGATACGATCGGCCTTCAGCACGGTCGCCAGCCGATGGGCGATGATGATGGTAGAGCGCTCGTGCAGCAGGCTGTCGAGCGCCTTCTGGACCAGCGTCTCGCTCTCGGCGTCGAGGGCAGAGGTTGCTTCGTCAAGAAGCAGCACCGGCGCGTTCTTGAGGATCGCGCGGGCAATGGCGATGCGCTGGCGCTGGCCGCCGGAAAGCGTAACGCCCCGTTCGCCGACATAGGTGTCGTAGCCCTTGTCGAGCCTGCCGATGAACTCGTCCGCCTGCGCAGCGACGGCAGCGGCGCGCACCGCCTCGCGGCTGGCCTTCGGCATGCCGAAGGCGATGTTGTCATGCACGGACGAGGCGAAGATCGTCACGTCCTGCGGCACGATCGCAATGCGGTCGCGCAGATCCTTGGGGTCGACCGTGCGGATATCGACGCCGTCGACGCTCACCGCGCCCTTGGCGGGATCGTAGAAGCGAAGCAGCATCGAGAAGACGGTGCTCTTGCCGGCACCGGACGGTCCGACGATCGCAACGGTCTCGCCGGGCGCGATGTTGAAGCTGAGGCCGTTGAGGCTCTTGTAGTCGGGCCGTGAGGGGTAGGCGAAATGAACGTCGTCGAAGGCGATGGCGCCGGTTGCCGGCACCGGCATGGCGACCGGATTTTCCGGCGCCTGGATCTCGGGGACTTCGGTCAGAAGCTCGTTCAGCCGCTCGGCAGCACCCGCTGCCTGCGAAAGCTCGCCCCAGACTTCCGAGAGCGAACCGAGGCTGCCCGCGGCAAAGACCGAGTAGAGCAGGAACTGGCTGAGCGTGCCGGCGGAGAGATTGCCCGACAGCACGTCGTGCGCGCCGAACCAGAGCACGGCGACAACGCTGCCGAACACCATGGTGATGGCGAAAGCGGTCAGCACCGAGCGCGCCTTGATCGCGGCGCGCGCCGCGCCATAGGCATCCTCGACGGCGGCTCCGAAGTGGCTGTTGGCAAGCCCTTCGCCGTTGAAGGCCTGGACTGTGCGCGATGCGGCAATCGCCTCGCCGGCATAGGCCGAGGCGGCGGCGAGCGTGTCTTGCGCCTGGCGCGAGCGGCGGCGGACGGAACGGCCGAAGCCGACGAGCGGGAAGACGATGATCGGGATCGCGATCAGCACCAGGCTCGAAAGCTTGGGGCTGGTATAGACCATCATGCCGATAGCGCCGAGACACAGGATCAGGTTGCGCAGCGCGACCGAGGCGGTGGCGCCGACTGCGGATTTCACCTGCGTCGTATCGGCGGTCAGTCGCGAGACGATCTCGCCGGACTGGTTGACGTCGAAGAAGGAGGCGGAAAGGCGGGTGACGCGGTCGAAAACGCTGCGCCTCAGGTCGGCGACGATGCGTTCGCCGAGCGTGATCACGAAGTAGTAGCGCGCCGCACTCGCCAGCGCGAGCACGATGGCGAGCATCATCAGCATCGCGAAGTAGGTGTTGATGAAGCCGCTATCGGGACTGGAGAAGCCGTTGTCGACCATCCGCCTGACGGCGAGCGGCAGCGCCAGCGTGGTTACGGCAGCAAGGATCAGCGAAATGCTGGCTCCGACGACCAGATGACGGTAGCGCGCGAGATAGGGAAGCAGCGTGGCGAGCGGGCGAATGGATTTGCGCGTTGGCGCCTGGTTTTCTCTTGACGACACTTGACCCCTTTCGCCAAACACGGAGGAAGGGATTGCCCATGAGTCTTCCGTGCGGCACTTGTTATCCCGCAGACCTTGATGTATAGGCACGGCATCGAATTGGGAAGCCGTGGCCGTTCAGCCGGTACGCGGCTTCATTTACGTGTTCGGTCTCGAAGTCGCAATGCCTTGCGACAATTGGACCCTGGAACTCTAGGAAGATCGTTATGAAGGCAGACATCCATCCCGATTACCACGTCATCAAGGTAGTCATGACTGACGGCACCGAATACGAAACCCGCTCGACCTGGGGTTCTGAAGGCGCCACCATGAACCTGGAAATCGACCCCAAGTCGCACCCGGCTTGGACGGGCGGCAACCAGCAGCTCATGGACCGCGGCGGCCGCGTCTCCAAGTTCAAGAAGCGCTTCGAAGGCCTCGGCCTCTAATCGAACGCCTCTTCGGCATTTCAAAAAGCCCGGGTCATTGGCCCGGGCTTTTTGCTGTCTTGGTTTTGGGAGATACGCCGGGCGCGGCGCTGCGGGCAGCGGCGTTCAGTCGCTGTTCCAGGCAAGGAGCAGGATGACGGCGTTATGTCGCGGTTCCTGATCCGACCAGTCGGCGATTTCCGCAAGCGGCAACGCCTCTTCCGTCAGAAGATCGAGATGCTTTTGCGTGGCGTCGATCGGATAGGCGCCCTCGGTGAGGCTTCTCCAGGAAACGTCGCAGTCGAGGCCCAGGCGTGCCAGCGTTTCGATGTAAGAGACGATCTGCGATGCGCGCAGATTGTCGGGATGAAGGAAACCGGCGTCCGCGTCATAGTGTTTTCGGACAATGGCGTTCAAATGCGCAGCGATCGCCGGCGTCGGCCTCAGGCGCGTCGCGATCATCCTCATCTGCTGGCAATAGAATCCGGAGCACTGATGGACCAGTCCGCGCCATTCCACGGCTGGGTTGAGAACAGGGACGTGTCGTCGGAAGGCAAGGACGGGGATCGCCTGGAGCGTCTCTCGCGGCCTGCTGGAATCGAAGGCGTTCCATTCGGTCTCGAAGGCTTTTTGGGTTGGGGTCAACATCTGGCTTGGCAGGACGACGCGTCCGGGGCTGAGTAGCGCCGCAGCGCTCTCGAGGAACCCGGGAAGTGGTTCCAGATGTGCAAGTCCGTTCGCGTCGCGGAAGGGAGCCAAGTCGGCTTCGGTGAGGATCATGTCCGATAAGTCGCTGTTTGCCGGTGGCGACGGGCGGCCGCCGCCGCTGCCGGTCGCAAAGAAAAACCCGCCGGCAATTGCTGTTGCGGCGGGTTTGGTTTCTCAGATTTGTTCTTTGCGCGCGGCGTCAGTTGGTTCCGAAGGCCGTCTGCAGCAGCTTGATCTGCGCCTTGACGCCGTTCTGGTTGTCCGGGACGATCGCGGCCGCTTCGTGCGGGCGATAGATTTCGCGGTCGAGCAGGGCGACGCGGTTCTGCAGGCGCAGCGACCGCTCGATCAGGTCGCGGAAGGATTCCGGCAGCTCGGCCCAGCCCGGAGCAGCCTTGTCGACGTTGAAGCTGTCGAGGCGAACCTTGCTCTTTTCCGACATCACCTGGTCGCGGCTCATCTCGCCGTTGTTGACGGCGCGCTGCAGCAGCAGCCAGGAGGCCATCTGCATCAGGCGGGTGGTCAGTCGCATGGATTCGGCTGCATAAAGCACCGATGCCATGCGCGGCAGGACCTTGGAAGCGGCGCGGCCGGGTCCGTCAAGATAGGTGGCCGTTTCTTCGACCAGTCCCATGCCTTCCGAATAGAGTGTCTTGAATTGTGCCGAGGACGCCGCGTGTCCTGCGAAACTGACCGTATTCAATCCTCTCTCGGACATGACCTGTTTTCCCTGGTTCAAACGCATCACGACAGTCAGGTAGGGGACGGTTATGGGAAATAAATCCTTGCCCGTCTCTATGCTTGAAGAATGATCCGATAGCGCATTTCGCGCAAGGGCATTCTTAAGAAAGGGTTAATCTCCACAGTTCTTTGGAAAAACCTATGCCAAAACAAAAAAAGAGCCGCGGAAAGCGGCTCTCAAGGTAAAACAGGGAGAAAAATCAGACCCATTCGCCAGTCGGAGAAATTGTCTGAAACCGGAAAGCTCCGGATGCCCTGACAATCGCAGATAATGCTTAATGCGGCGTTAAACGCGCTCCGTTTTGCTGCGGTGCGACCTTACGCCGCCGGATCAGCGAAACAGGTTCTCGGCGGCCGACCGGCTGGCGGATTTGCGTGTCCGCTCCGCCTCCAGCCGGGTAATCTCTTCGGTTAGAAGCGCGATGCGCTGCGTCAGCTCATCGACGGACAGCAGCGCGAGATCGCTGCCGATTTCATGGGCCACCTTCTTCTGCGGCCGGTCGTCGTCAAACAGGCTCATCCGACTGATCCTCCCATTCCGGACGCTTGTCCGGTTCGTTGTGTGCTTCTTCGAACGGGGCTGCGCGCGGCGAAAGCTGCAGGCTTTCCGGCGTCGTCGGCGCACCGGCATTGACCGGCGAGAAGGCGTCGCGGTCGGAGACCGGAACCGGTGCGCGCATCCGGCTGCGGATGATGGCATAGGCCGTGATCAGGATATGGGCGCAGGCGGTGATCATGAACAGGCCGTAGGGGCCTGCCGCAGTCATGACCGGGCCGCCGATCGTCGGGCCGATGATGGTGCCGATGCCGTAGAGCAGCAGCAGGCCGCCGGACACCTTGACGAAGTCTTCGGCCGTCGCGAAGTCGTTGGCGTGCGACACGGCGATCGGGTAGAGCGCGTTGGCCGCAGCGCCGTAGATCGCGATCAGCGTCAGCACGATCCAGACCTGGCTCGGCTCGATCAGGAAGATGAGGAGCCCGGCAAGGGCGCCGATGCCGGCAAGCGCGGCGAGAACGTAGCGCCGGTCGATGCGGTCGGAGAGGCGACCGGCGGGCAACTGCATGACGGCGCCGGCAAAGATCGCCACGCTCATCATGGCTGCGACGGTGCTGTCGGAAAGGCCGGCCTGGCGACCGAAGACGGCGCCGAGCGTGCCGAAGGCGCCGTTGGCGATGCCGACGAGCAGAATGCCGAGGAAGGAAACCGGCGAGTTTTTGTAGAGGCCACGCAGGTCGAGGCTCACCTTCTTCAACGGTTGCGGCGAGGCGGCCTTGGACATAAGCGTCGGCAGCATGGCGACGCAGTAGAGAATGCCGCAGATCATGAAGAAGATGCTGGTCGACGTATCGCCGAAGGGGATCATCATCTGGCCGCCGACGACGCCGAAGAGCGTGATGGCGATATAGAGCGAGAAGATGACGCCGCGGCTCTCGTTGGTGGCGCGCTCGTTCAGCCAGCTTTCGATGATCATCGAGGTGCCGGCCGTGGAAAAGCCGGTCAAGGCCCTGAGGATCAGCCACCAGGTCGGGTCGATCAGGATGCCGGTGAGCAGCGCGACGATCGCGATCAGCGATGCAAAGACGCTGAAGGCGCGCACGTGGCCGATGCGCTTGACGACGGTGGGCGCAAAGAAGCAGCCGAGCACGAAGCCGGCAGCCCAGGATGTGCCGATCAGGCCGAGGATGGTGGTGGGATAACCTTCAGCGGTGCCGCGCACCGGAAGAAGCAGCCCCTGCAGACCATTGCCCAGAAAGAGAAACAGCGTGCCGAGCAGGAGGGCGGCGACAGGGAGCAGGTTCTTTCTCATCATTCATCCGAAATTCGTTCTGCCGTCAGCAAGTTAGGGCGGTGCCTGGTGAATTGCCAGCCGGTTTGTGATTGCAGCGCCTGGCGTTGCCGCAGGTTTTGTCCTTCGATCGGAGACGAATGACGCAACATGCGGCGGCCGGTCATTGCAAATCGCCCGCGGAAACACTAGCCCTTTTTGCTAGGCGCAACGTATCGCTAGTCCTCGGGGGAGGCGGTGCTGCGTGCGACGAAGAGTGCCGGTGTTGCGAACGCTTCACCGGTCGAGGCAGCCTCCCGGTAGACGAGGGCAACATGCAAAAGGCGATCGCCCTTTTTCTGCTTCTGATCATGGCCATTCAGCTCCTCTGGCCGATAGGCATTCCGGGGCTGCGCCGCCGTCGCGATTTCTGGAAGATCGCGGTCTTCGCCATCGTGATGATGATGGTGACGGTGTTGATCCGCCCCTGATCCGGCCCAAGCACCGCAACTCCCCGTTACCTTTGGAACTCCATCGCCTTCGGCTCACCGCTACCTTGGTTGCGAAACCTGTCGTTTCAACCAGAAAAGGGCGCAGGACAGATGGGAAAGAAAGCGCTAAAGTGCGAGCCTCATTCGGGAGATGACTTCGAGGGTTTCTTGGAACGCCGGCTTGCTGCCATTCTCGCTGCCGATGTCGTGGGGTACAGTCGCCTGATCGGCGCTGACGAGACCGGTACGTTGGCCGCGATGAAACGGCACAAGAGCGAACTCGTCGATCCGAAGATCACCCGTCACAAGGGACGCATCGTCAAGCTCACCGGCGACGGCCTGCTCGTCGAATTTGCCAGCGTCGTCAACGCTGTTGCCTGCGCGGTCGATATCCAGCGCGGCATGCTGCTGCGCAATGAAAGCGTTTCGCCGCTCAAACGCATCGAACTCAGGATTGGCGTGCATCTTGGCGACATCATCGTCGAAGATGGCGACATCTTCGGGGATGGCGTCAATGTCGCGGCGCGCCTCGAAGGCCTCGCTGAACCTTCCGGCATCGCCGTCTCGGCTTCCGTGCGCGACCATGTCGGCGCGCGCCTGGATGTCGGCTTCATCGACAAGGGCGAACACACGCTGAAGAACATCGCCGCCGGCGTGCATGTCTATTCGGTGGCGCTCGGTGCACCGACCAAGGTCGCGTCGGCGCCGAACGGATCGTGTCCGGTGGTGCTCGACGATGGCTACGGGCTCTCGGTCGGCGTACTGCCCTTCACCAATATGAGCCACGATCCGGAGCAGGAATACTTCTCCGACGGCATCACCGAAGACATCATCACCGATCTTTCGAAGATATCGAAGCTGCACGTCGTCGCCCGCAACACGGTGTTCACCTACAAGGGGCGGTCGGTGAAGGTGAAGCAGGTGGCCCAGGAACTGGGCGTGCGCTACATCCTCGAAGGCAGCGTACGCAAGGCGGGCGCGCGGGTGCGCATCACCGGCCAGTTGATCGATGCGCTGACCGGCACGCATCTCTGGGCCGATCGCTACGACCGCGACCTGACCGACATCTTCGCCATCCAGGACGAAATCACCCATGCGATCGTCGACCAGCTGAAGATCAAGCTGTTGCCGGCGGAACGGCGGGCGATCGAGAGCGACCCGACGACAAGTGTCGAAGCCTACACCTACTATCTGCGCGGCCGGCAGTTTTCGCATGCCTGGACGCGCTCCTATCTCCTGCTCGCGCGGCGCATGTTCATGAAGGCGGTGGAACTCGATCCGGATTTTGCCCGCGCCTATGCCGGCATCGCCGATTGCGAGTCGGCGCTGCGTGATTGGCACGAGGACGAGTTTCCGCTGCAAGGCATCCTGTCCATCACCGACAGGGCGCTGGCGCTCGATCCAGACCTCGCGGAGGCCCATGCATCCCGTGGTCTGGTGCTTCACCAGGACGGCCAATGCGAGGAGGCGGTTGCCGCCTTCGAGCAGGCGCTGACGCTTGATGCCGGGCTCTACGAGGCGAACTTCCATTATGGCCGCTTCCTGTTCATGCAGGGCGCCTTCGAAATGGCGATCCAGTTCTTCAAACGCGCCGCCGACATCCGTCCGGACGACTACCTGTCGCCGATCCACCTGATGAGCGCCTATCGCACGCTCGGCCTTGACTCCGAACGCAAGCAGTGGGCGCGCATCGGCATAGCCCGGGCGGAGCGAGCGCTGGAGCTCAATCCGGAAAACTCGGGCCCGGCCCATCGCGGCGCGCTGGCGCTTGCCCATATGGGCGAGGCCGACCGTGCGCGCGAATGGGCAGCGCGGGCGCTGGCGATCGATCCCGATGACGTGGTCGCCCGCTACAACACCGCCTGCGTCTATTGCATCCTCGGCGATATCGACGCGGCGCTCGATCTTCTCGAGACCTTGCTGCCGCAGAGCTCCTGCTACCAGCTGCTTTGGTTCAAGCAGGATTCCGACCTCGACGCCGTTCGCCACCATGTTCGTTTCCAGGCGATGGTCGAAGCGATCGCAAAATGCGAGGCCGGATTGCGCTGAACCGCCGGACAGTCGTTGCCTTCCGGCGGCTCGCAGTTGCTAGTGGTGACCCTGGCGGGATCCCTGAGGGGCGCTGACGCGCCCGGCCGTCAGCCACCAGATGGCCGCTCCGGTCACGAACAGCATGGCTGTCGCCACCATCACGACCGCGGTAAACGCTCCTTCGAAGGAGAGGCGGGCACGGGTCACCAGTTCGCTCGCCACATCCGCCGGCAGCTTCTCGGCGAGAAGCAGGGCTTCGTCGAGACTGTCGCGTGCCATCGCCGGGATCGCAGCCCCCTCCGGCAGGACGAGGAAAGCGGTGTAGACGACCGACATGACGGTGCCGAGCACGGCAATGCCGATCGCGCCGCCAAGCTCGAACGAGACCTCCTCGATCGATGCTGCCATGCCGGCTCGTTCCGGCGGGGCGTTGAACATGATGGCGCTGGAGGCGGCGGTCATGGACGCACCGATGCCGAGGCCGAGAACCACGAGGGTGGCGACCTGGGCGAGCGCGCCGGTTTCATGGAGGAGCAGGTAGCCGCCGAGGCCGAGCGCCGCCAGGATGAGGCCGGAGCGCAGCACCACTTCGGCACCGAGGCGCGGCAGCAACGTACCGGTCAGCGGCCCGGCGACGAAGGCGGCAAGCGGGATCGGCAGGATGAAGAAGCCGGCCTGAAGTGGCGAAAATCCCTCGACCAGCTGCAACTGCTGGCTCAGCACCAGTTCGATGCCGACGATGGAGGCGGATGCCACCAGCGCTGCGGCGACGCCGGAGGAAAACACCGCATTGCGGAAGAGGCTGAAATCGATCAGCGGATGCGGACTGCGGCGCTGGCGACGCACGAAGAGAAGGAGCGCGATCGCGCCGATCACGGCGGCAGCAAGACCCGCTTCCAGCGACGGCTCGCGCTTGCTCGTTTCCTTGACGGCATAGGCAAGACCGATGAGGCCGACCATGATCTGCAGCGAACCGATCGCGTCCCAGGGGTGTTTCGGATTGCCGGCGCTGTTCGGCAGCACGGCGAGGCCGAGCAGCAGCGCTACCGCGACGACCGGCACGTTGATGAGGAAGACCGAGCCCCACCAGAAGTATTCGAGCAGGAAACCGCCAAGCACCGGGCCGATTGCGGCGCCGCCGGAAGCGATCGCCGCCCAGACGCCGATCGCCAGCGACCGTTCCCGTTCGTCGGTGAAGGTGAGCCGGATGATCGACAGCGTCGCCGGCATCATAAGGGCGGCGCCGACAGCGAGCAGGACGCGGCCGCCGATCAGGATCGCCGATGTCGGCGCATAGGCGGCGATCAGCGAGGCGATGCCGAAGACGGCAAGACCGACGATGAAGGGCTTCTTGTGGCCGAGGCGGTCGCCAAGCGTGCCGAGGCCGGGCAGAAGGCCGGCGACGACCAGGGCATAGGCGTTGACGATCCAGAGCTTCTCCGACGCGGTGGCGCCGAGGTCATGGGTCAGACGGGGCAGGGCGGTATAGAGCACCGTCATGTCGACGACGATCAGAAAAAGTGCGCTCGATACTATGGCTAGAATGAGCCAGCGATTTTGCGGAAGCATGGTACACCTCGGTGGCCGCCACTGGGAAATGGGGGCTGGGCCTTGTTTAAATCAGGGTCGTTGTTTATTTGAATACGTACGTATGGATTTGAAATAGGAAGTCAAGATGGGACGACGACGAACAATCGATCGTGACAAGGTGCTGGATGCGGCGGAGGCGGTGGTGAATTCCGTTGGCGCGGCCGGGCTGACGATCGATGCCGTCGCCAAGGCCTCCGGCATCACCAAGGGCGGCGTGCAATATTGCTTCGGCAACAAGGACGGCCTGATCGACGCGATGATGCAGCGTTGGTTCGACGAGTTCGATGCCGCGGTAACGGCGGAAGGCGGCGACGATCCTGATCCGATCAAGGCGATGCGCGCCCATGCGGCGGTGACCGCCCGGATGAACACGGCCGACAATGCCCGCACTTCCGGCATGATGGCCGCACTGCTGCAGCGGGAAGAGCATATGGCGAAGAACCGCGCCTGGTATCGCGCTCGCCTCGACGGTCTCGACCTGTCGACGGAGGAGGGCCGAAGGGCGCGGATGATGTTTCTGGCAACGGAAGGCGTCTTCCTGCTGCGCGGCTTCGGTTTCCTCGAGATGGAAGACGCCGAATGGCAGGATATGTTTGCCGATATCTTGAAGCTTCTGCCGGAGCGCGACCGCGCCTGAGTCGTTAAAAAAGCGCTAGAGCTCGATCAGGCCGCGCATGGCGCTGACGCAATGGCCGGAAAGGCTGACCTTGCGAACGACGCCACCCTGCTTTCGGACATGCGCACCGATGAGGCTGCGACGCCCCATCTCCACACCCTGCTCGATGGTGATCTCGACATCGATATCCTGCTCCGGGGCGAGCGAGACGAGATAGGCGGAAAGCGCTGCCGAGGCGCTACCGGTTGCCGGGTCCTCGTTGACATTGTCGAGCGGTGCGAACATGCGCGCCCGGATCTGCCAGGGCGCTTCCACCGAGCGAGCGTAGAGGAACAGGCTGAAACTGTCTTCCTCGGGTTTGTAGCGCGCATTGGCCGCCTGGAAGGCGGTGACATTGGGTTGGGCAGACGACAGTGTCGCGACATCCATGATTTCGGCGACGGCGAAGGGCAGGCCGACGGAAAGCCGGCTCGGTGCGTGCACGCGTCTGCTGATGGCCTCAGGCGCGAGCGACGCGCAGGCCGCGATGGTGTCGGCGTCGAATTCTGGGCCGACGGTCAGGCTGCGCGGTACGACGATGGTGGCGCCGACGACGACACTGTCCTCCACCAGCAACGTGGCCTCGACGAGGCCGGCCTTTTCCTCGAAACGCAGGATTTCGCCGGGCGCGCGGCCGAAGATTTCTTTTTGGCGGCCGAGCACGAAGGCCGTGCCGACATTGGGATGGCCGGCAAAGGGGATCTCGGTCGTCGGCGTGAAGATCCGGACTTCTGCGGTGTTCGCAGGGTCGCGCGGCGGCAGCACGAAGGTGACTTCGGAATAGCCGAATTCGGTCGCGATCGCCTGCATCTGACGATCGCTCAAGCCGCGGGCGTCGGACATGACCGCCAACTGGTTGCCGGCAAAGCGCTCGTCGGTGAAGACGTCGACGGTGACATAGGCAACGGATTTCGGCGCGGTGTCAGAGGTCATGTCGTGGCTTTCGCTGGTGGAGCGCCGCTGGCGCTCATCGTGTCGGCTCTGATGTCAAGGCTTAAGACAGCCGACACACCGCACAAAGACCCGAACTTGTCCGGGTGACAAGTTCCACGGCGCCGACGAAGCCGTCGCGTTGCAGGCGTCAAGCCTTTGCAATGAAAAGGGGCCGACAGCGGCCCCTCCTATGCGGTCAACCTGGCTCAGGCGGCCTTCTCGAGTTCCTTCTTCCACGTCCCTTTCGCCGCCAAGCTGCACATCTCGGCGCGATGGGCAAAGGCGCGTTGGCCGGCGCCGATGTTGTCGGCCTTGCCGTGCCAGGCATTCAGCGCTTCCTGTTGCAGGGCGCGGCCATAGGAGAAGGTGAGCTTCCAGGGCAGGTCGTGGCTGGCGTTCATTGCCGAGAGGTGGGCGGTCGCCTCCTCGGTCGATTGACCTCCGGAGAGGAAGGCGATGCCCGGTACAGCCGAAGGCACCGTGCGCTTCAGTACCCGGATGGTGCGCTCGGCCACTTCGGCGACGGAGGCATTGCGGGCCTTCTTGCCGTCGATCACCATGCTTGGCTTCAGGATCATGCCTTCGAGCTTGACGCGCATGGCCGCCAATTCCTCGAAGGTGGTCCGCAGCGTCCACTCGGTCACATGTTCGGAGCGATCGATCGAGTGGTCGCCCGGCGCGCCATCCATCAGTACTTCCGGCTCGACGATCGGCACGATGCCGGCGTCCTGGCAGAGGGCGGCATAGCGGGCGAGCGCATGGGCATTGGCGCGCACCGCACCGGCGGTGGGCAGCGTATCGGAGATGGAGACGACACCGCGCCACTTGGCAAAGCGTGCGCCGGCCTCGTGATATCTCGCCAGCCGCTGGGCAAGGCCGTCGAGCCCTTCGGTGATGGTTTCGGCCGGGAAGTTGGTCATCGGCTTGGCGCCGGCATCGACCTTGATGCCGGGGATCGCGCCGGCGGCCCGGATGATGTCGACGAGCGGCGTGCCGTCGACCGCATGCTGGAACAGGGTTTCCTCGTAGAGGATGACGCCGGAGATGTACTTGCGCATCGCCTTTTCGGCGCGCAGCAGCATCTCGCGGTAATCGCGCCTGGAGGTCTCGGTGGATTCGAGGCCGATCGTGTCGAAGCGCTTCTTGATCGTTGCCGTGGACTCGTCGGCGGCAAGCAGTCCGCGGCCATTGGCGACCATGGCGACGGCGATGTCTTCCAGTTTTTCCGTCATGCTTTTTCTCTCCCTAGACAGCGCCGATCGTGGGGATCAGGCGAACACTGAAACAGTTGCAGGGCCGACGGCGCACGGGGCAACCGCCACGCTCCCAACAGGAGCGCGAGTAACAGGTGAAATTGTCCAGGAAAATGGCGAGAAAATCGACTGAAACGATTTAAAATTTTTTAATCGTTTGAATAAATAAGGTTTTTTCTTGATTGCCGGCGCGTGAGAGTGCTTCCCACGCGCCGGTTGTATGTCTTACTTCTGCTTCAGGATGTCGACGCCCGGGAGCGGCTTGCCTTCCATCCACTCCAGGAACGCGCCGCCGGCGGTCGAGACGTAGCTGAAATCGTCGGCGACTTCGGCATGGTTCAGCGCCGCGACGGTGTCGCCACCGCCGGCAACCGAGACCAGCGAACCCTGACGGGTGCGGGCAGCCGCATGCTTGGCGACGGCAACGGTCGCCTTGTCGAATGGCGCGATTTCGAAGGCGCCGAGCGGGCCGTTCCAGACCAGCGTTTCGGCCTTGGAGATCCACGCGTTGACGGCCGCGATCGACTTCGGGCCGACGTCGAGAACCATGGCATCGGCCGGAATGGCGTTGATGTCGACCACTTCGTTGTCGGCGCCGGCCTTGAACTCGCGGGCAATCACGCCGTCTTCCGGCAGCACGATGGCGCAGCCGGCCTTGTCGGCAGCGGCGATGATCGTCTTGGCGGTGTCGGCGAGGTCATGCTCGCAGAGCGACTTGCCGACATTGATGCCCTTGGCAGCGATGAAGGTGTTGGCCATGCCGCCGCCGATGACGAGCGCATCGACCTTGGTCACGAGGTTCTGCAACAGGTCGATCTTGGTCGAGACCTTGGCGCCGCCGACGATGGCGACGACCGGGCGCTTCGGCTGGCCGAGGCCTTTTTCCAGCGCTTCCAGTTCGGCCTGCATGGTGCGGCCGGCATAGGCCGGCAGGTGATGGGCAAGGCCTTCGGTCGAGGCATGGGCGCGGTGCGCTGCCGAGAACGCGTCGTTGACGTAGATGTCGCCATTGGCCGCGAGCGCCTTGACGAACTCGGCCTCGTTCTTTTCCTCACCCTTGTGGAAGCGGGTGTTTTCGAGCAGCAGCACGTCGCCGTTGCTCATGTCGGCAATCGCGTTCGCTGCCTTGTCGCCGATGCAGTCGGCGCCGAAGTGAACGCGCTGGTCGAGCACGTCCTCGACGGCCGTTGCGATCGTCTTCAGCGACATGTCGGCGACCGGTTCACCCTTCGGGCGACCGAAATGGGCGAGCAGGATGACCTTGGCGCCCTTCTCGGACAGCTCGCGGATGGTCGGCGCGACGCGCTCGATACGGGTCGCGTCGGTGACCACGCCGTCCTTGACCGGCACGTTGAGATCGACGCGCACCAGAACGCGCTTGCCGGCGATGTCGGTCAGATCGTCGAGGGTCTTGAAAGTCATCAGATGGTCTCCGGTGATAGTCTTTGGAAAAGGGTTGGATAGTCGATGACGAGGCCGTCCTCGTCCACAGGCAGGTCCGCGGTAAAGCTGCGATCCTCGGCCTCGTAGCGATAGAGCCTGAAATCATCGAGGCAGGTGTAGTGCTGACCGTCGACAACGGGCTGAAACGTGTCGAACGGCACGTAGAGCATCTTCAGCCTGGCGGCGCCGGATTGGCTCCCAAGGCCGAGGCGACGGATCGGCAGGGTGTTGGTGAAGGGCGTGCCGGCGAGATCGATATCGATGCAGCCGTCGAATTCGGGGAGGGGCGTGCCGCGTGCCGTTGCCCATTCGCCCGGAATGTCCGAGCGCAGGTGCAGGCTGCGGCCGTCTGTCGTGTCGACCATCAGCTTGCGCACGTGCCAGCTGTCGTCGCAGTCGATCCGGTAGCGCACGCCATAGGGCGCGCCGCCGCGGCTGCCGATCAGAACGCCGACGGCGCGGATGACCGCGCCGTCGGTGGTGTCGATTTTCGTCAGCGTCAAGTGTTCGAGCCCTTCCCCTTCCAGCGGACGCCAGCGGACCGTCGTTGAGGAGAGGGCGCGAAACATCTGTCTTAGATGAGCTTGGCGAACGCGACCGCCGTGTCGGCCATGCGGTTCGAGAAGCCCCACTCGTTGTCGTACCAGGTGAGGATACGCACGAAGTTGCCTTCGACGACCTTGGTCTGGTCGATCGCGAAGATCGAGGAGTGGCTGTCATGGTTGAAGTCGCGCGAAACGAGCGGCTCTTCCGTGTAGCCGAGAACGCCCTTCAGCGCGCCGTTGGAGGCGGCCTTGATGGCGTTGGTGATTTCCTCGACCGAAGTGTTGCGCTTGGCGACGAACTTGAAGTCGACGACCGAGACGTTCGGGGTCGGAACGCGGATCGACGTGCCGTCGAGCTTGCCCTTCAGTTCCGGCAGAACCAGGCCAACGGCCTTGGCAGCGCCGGTCGAGGTCGGGATCATCGACAGAGCGGCAGCGCGGGCGCGGTACAGATCCTTGTGCATCTGGTCGAGCGACGGCTGGTCGTTGGTGTAGGAGTGGATCGTGGTCATGAAGCCATGGCTGATGCCGATGGTATCGTTCAGGACCTTGACGACCGGAACCAGGCAGTTCGTCGTGCAGGATGCGTTGGAGATGACCAGGTGGTCCTTGGTCAGCTGGTCGTGGTTGACGCCGTAGACGACCGTCAGGTCAGCGCCGTCGGCCGGGGCCGAGACGATGACGCGCTTGGCGCCGGCCGTCAGGTGGGCTGCAGCCTTGTCGCGCGCGGTGAAGATGCCGGTGCATTCCATCGCGATGTCGATGCCGAGTTCCTTGTGCGGCAGCGTTGCCGGATCCTTGATCGCGGTCACCTTGATCGGCTTGCCGCCGTTGATGGTGATCGTGTCGCCTTCGACCTTGACCTCGGCCGGGAAGCGACCGTGGATCGAGTCATAGCGCAGCAGGTGAGCGTTGGTCTCAACGGGGCCGAGGTCGTTGATCGCAACGACTTCGATGTCGGTGCGGCCGGATTCGACGATCGCGCGGAGCACGTTGCGGCCGATGCGGCCAAAACCGTTGATGGCGACTTTCACTGTCATGGGTCTCTCCCTGTCTGACTGACGTGGTACAAAAAAAGCGGGGCGCACCTTTCGGCGCGCCCCGCAGATTGATCAGGCGAGCTTCGTTTCCGCGGCGGCAACCACCGCCTCAGGCGTGATGCCGAAGTGCTTGTAAAGCTCCTTGTAGGGGCCGGAAGCGCCGAAGCTCGACATGCCGATGAAGGTGCCATCGCTGCCGATGAAGTGATCCCAGCCCTGACGGATGCCGGCTTCGACGGCGATCTTGACCGGCGAGTTGCCGATGATCGCCTGCTGGTAGTCTTCGCTCTGCTCGGCGAAAAGCTCGAAGCAGGGAACGGAGACGACGCGGGTCGAGATGCCCTTGGCGGTCAGCGTCTGGCAGGCCTTGACGGCGATTTCGACTTCCGAGCCGGTGGCGAAGATCGTGACCTTGGCGTCGGCGGCCGAGATCAGGTCATAGGCGCCGCGGGCGCAGAGGTTTTCTTCCTCATACTCGGTGCGAACGGCCATCAGGTTCTGGCGCGTCAGCGCGATGCCGGACGGACGGTTGTGGCTTTCGAGCGCCAGCTGCCAGCACTCGGCCGTTTCCGTGGCGTCGGCCGGGCGGAACATCAACAGGTTCGGGATGGCGCGAAGGGCTGCCATGTGCTCGACCGGCTGGTGCGTCGGGCCGTCTTCGCCAAGGCCGATGGAATCGTGCGTCAGCACGTGGATGACGCGGATGCCCATCAGGGCGGCCAGGCGGATCGACGGACGGCAATAGTCCGAGAAGATCAGGAAGCCGCCGGAATAGGGGATGACGCCGCCATGCAGCGCCATGCCGTTCATGGCAGCGGCCATGCCGTGCTCGCGAACGCCCCAATGGATGTAGCGCCCGGAGAAGTCGTCAGGGGTGATCGACTTGGTCTGGCTCGTCTTGGTGTTGTTCGAGCCGGTCAAGTCAGCCGAGCCGCCGATGGTTTCGGCCAGAACGCCGTTGATGACTTCGAGCGCGTCCTCGGAAGCCTTGCGGGTTGCCGGCGAGGGCTTGGTCTCGGCGAGCTTCTTCTTGTAGTCGTCGATGGCGGAGGACAGGCGGCCTTCGAGTTCGCCGGAGAAGCGGCGAACGAACTGTGCCTTCTTCTCGGCCTCGCTCTTTTCGAGACGCTCTTCCCATTCCTTGCGGGCCTTGGTGGAGCGCAGGCCGGCCAGGCGCCAGGCATCGAGCACGTCGGAAGGAACGACGAAGGCTTCAGCTTCCCAGCCGAGCGCCTTGCGGGTGGCGGCGATTTCCTCGGCGCCGAGCGGCGAGCCGTGAACCTTGTGGGTGCCGGCCTTGTTCGGGGCGCCGAAGCCGATGGTCGTCTTGCAGGCGATCATCGTCGGCTTGTCGGACTTCTGCGCCTGGTCGATCGCAGTGGCGATCGCGTCCGGATCATGGCCGTCGACGGCAATGGTGTTCCAGTTGGAGGCGCGGAAGCGGGCGTGCTGGTCGGTCGAGTCGGCGATCGAGATCGGGCCGTCGATCGAGATGTTGTTGTCGTCCCAGAAGACGATCAGCTTGTTGAGCTTCAGGTGGCCGGCGAGCGAAATCGCTTCCTGGCTGATGCCTTCCATGAGGCAGCCGTCACCGGCGAGCACGTAGGTATAGTGCTCCATCAGGTCGGAGCCGAATTCGTCACGCAGCTTGCGCTCGGCGATCGCCATGCCGACGGCATTGGCAATGCCCTGGCCGAGCGGACCGGTGGTCGTCTCGATGCCGGCGGCGTGGCCGTATTCCGGGTGGCCGGCGGTGCGGGCGCCGAGCTGGCGGAAGTTCTTGATCTCGTCGATGGAGATGTCTTCGTAGCCCGTCAAATAGAGCAGCGAGTAGAGCAGCATCGAGCCGTGGCCGGCCGACAGCACGAAGCGGTCGCGGTTCGGCCAGGAGGGGTTCTTGGGGTCAAAGCTCAGATAGCGCGTGAAGAGGACTGTCGCTATGTCGGCTGCACCCATGGGCAGGCCAGGGTGGCCGGAATTTGCCTTCTCGACGGCATCCATGGAGAGGAAACGGATCGCATTTGCCATCCGGTCGTGTTTTTCGCGAGAGATCATGACTGTTCCGTTTGCGTTCGGTGGTCAGGGAACGGTCTCTATCCTCCAAAGACCGCGCAAGAAGCGGCTGACACATAGCAGGTGCGCCGTGCGAGTCAATAAATACGGGGCTTCCGCGGCCATTTGACGGCAGCTTGCTTCGGTCCCTGCCCGAGTGCTTGTTCTGCAATGCAATATGCCTGCTGCACTGCCGTTGAAGAAAGCCGGCTACGCAATCCATCCACAGCTTCCGCTGTTGTTTGCTGTACTTGGCATTGTTGAGACTTACGTAATAGGTTTAAAAAAGATCGAGCCGAAGCGGCGGACGGGATTCGGGCGATTCGGCCTCATGGGCGAGGTATTCGGAACACATGCCGGCAAAGACTGTCAAAGCGGCGATCGACGAACTGCGAAACGCAGTGCAATCCCTGGAGAATGCGATCGACGGTCGGTTTGACAGGGAGCGGGACTTCAGCGAGTTCGAGGGCGAGGTGCGACGCGTCAACACCGACCGGTCGCGACTGGCGCAGGAGCTCGATCAGTCGCAGTTCCGGGCAAACCGGCTCGAGGAGGTCAACCGTGAGGTTTCCCGTCGCCTCGTGACGGCGATGGAAACCATTCGGGCGGTGCTCGACCGCTAGGAACAAGCGACATGGCGCAGGTGACAGTTTCGATCGACGGCAAGGCCTATCGGATGGCCTGCGAGGAAGGGCAGGAAGATCATTTGATCGAGCTTGCCACCAATTTCGATCAGTATGTCGGACACCTCAAGGCCCAGTTCGGCGAGATCGGCGATCTGCGCCTGACCGTCATGGCCGGCATCATGGTCATGGACGAGCTCAGCGAGGTCAATCGCCGGCTGAAGAACCTCGAAGCGGAGGTCGGCAACCTGACCAACGGCCGCGATGTAGCGCTTTCGGACCAGTTGAAGAACGAGGAAGCGTTGGCCTCGGCGCTCAGCGAAGTGACCCAGCAGATCCACGGCATTGCCGCCAAGCTGAACGGCCGCACCCCGACCACGTCGAGCTGACAAGGTTTCGCCCTGACAAGGTTTCGGTGGCGAGCCACTGGCGCGAAGCACCGAGACACTTTATATATTGGATGCGGTCTGCGCTTCCCGACAGGAACCACAATCCCCGGGGCCATACTCGATCTCTAGGGAGCCGTCCCTGGCCGGGCTCGTGGGTCCGGACACATGGCGCCCACCTACTTTGTAGGCACCCGGGATCGTAAACTATCCATCGGTTGTGTGGATCGCACTTCTCCCTCCTTTCGACTGCTTGTTCAGTCCCCGGCAAAGGCCCGACGGATGGCGTCGGCCATGGCCTCGACGATCCGGTCCTTGCCGTTCCCGGCCTTTGAAATCCGCAGCACGACATTCGAGTGATCGATCACGGTGTAGCCGTCATCGGCCGTCAGTTCGCGGCAGCCGGACGGGATGCTGCTGCGGGCAAGCGGCGCGATGGCAAGGCCGGACACCACCGCCGCCATCAGGCCGCCGCTGGTGCGGCTGACATAGGCGACGCGGTTGTCGATGCGGCATTTCCTCAAATTGCGCTGGGCAAGGTCGTCGCACCAGCCGCCTTCAAGATAGGTATAGGTCGCGATCGGTACGGGACGGCGCTCGTCGGTCCGGTGCTGCTCCGACGTCACCCAGACGGTCGGATCCATCATCAGCACCTCGTTCCTCGTCTTTCCGCCGGGCTCGAAGACGACGGCAAGGTCGATCTCGCCGGCCTCCAGCGCCGCGACATTGGTCATCGAGGCGCCCTGCTGCACGGTCACTTCGACGCCCGGGTGGATGGCCGCGAAACTGCCGAGCGCCTTCGGCAGGGTCGAGTTGATGTATTCCTCGGGCAGCCCGATCCGGACGGCGCCGTCGAGTGCCGGCTGACGCAGCGCGGCGGCGGTGTCGTCGAGCAGGGTGACGATGCGCCTGGCATTGTCGACGAGCCGCAGTCCTTGCGGCGTCAGTACCACACCGCGCGAGTGGCGCTCGAACAGGGCGTCGCCGAGCACATCCTCGAGCTTCCTGATCTGCATGCTGACGGCCGACTGGGTACGCCCGACGATGTCTGCGGCGCGCGTGACGCTGCTGGTATCGACGACCGCGAGAAAGGTTCTGAGCAGATCGCTATCAAGGGGGAGAGGCATGGCGTCAACCATCAGAATTTCTGATGACAGTCATGCTTGCAATTCGTTTGTCAGATGTCAATGCGAGGACGAAGATCGTTCTGTCAGATCATCCTAGGCCCGAGTCCCTGCCATGAGCGTGCTTGCTGTTCTCGCCTTTTCCGACACATTCGCTGCCGCCCGACGCAGGGCCAGGCAATGGGCCGCCGATTTGCTGCTTGTCGAGGCGCCCGCCGAGGTGCCGGCGGACAGGCCGCTGCTGCTGCGCGACGCCGGGATCCCCGCAGTCGACTTCGACCTTCGACGGCGGGAGCGGATGTTGGAGCAGGCGGTCTATCGGTCGCACTGGATGCTCTAGGCCCGCGCCAATCCTTACGAGATGAGATCGAGCCTTGCGGCGCGAAAGACGGCTTCGGCCAGATTGCCGGCCTGCAGCTTGCGCATGGCGTCTTCCAGCGCCCGGTCGATCCGGTCGAGGGGAATATCGGTTTCGCGCATCATATCCTGGCGCGTGCGGCCGCGGGCGGCGAGCGTCAGGCAACGCAGTTCCAACGGTTCGAGTTCTTTCATCTGGTCCTTCATGGACGTCGGCTTTTCCACTGCTGCCTGCAGGAGCGCGTCCATACATCGAACGCGGGCATTAGTTCCTGCTAATTATTTGAAATCGCGTCTTTATTTGCATGCGGTCGCCGATGCGTGAAAGCGGAACCGTCGTCCATGATGAACGGAACGCTAATGCTGTGCCGAACCGGGAAGATGCTGGCCGTGCTGTCGCAAACCGCGGCAAAAGCGGCGAAGCGGGTGACTATGTCTGGGTGACATCGGGTGTATAGGCTGGTGATTGAGCCGGGAATCGGCGAGAAAGTGACGGGTTGTGCCATTTCGGGAAGAAAATTCGTCCGCGACGATGGCATGAGGCAGGAGAGGGCACGATGTCACCGAAGGACTTGAAGGCGGCGCTGCGCAATGAGCGGCTGGCATTGCGCGATGCGATGCCCGCGGAGATACGGATCGAGGCGAGCCTGACCATGGCCGACCATGCGGGCGACGTCATTGCGCTCGATCCCGGTCACATCGTTTCCGGCTTCTGGCCGATCCGCTCCGAGGTCGATATCCGGCCGCTGATGGCACGGCTGAAAAGCCGCGGGGCCCGGCTCTGCCTGCCCGTGATCATGGACAAGCAGACGATCGTCTTTCGCGAGCTGCTCGATGGTGTCGACATCATCGCCACCGGCTTCGGCACCACCGGGCCTGGCCCGGATGCACCGGTGCTCGACCCGGATATCATGCTCGTGCCGCTTTCGGCGTTCGATGCGACCGGTCACCGGATCGGCTACGGCGCCGGCTACTATGACCGGGCGATCGACCGGTTGCGCAACAAGGGGCACCTGCCGAAGCTGATCGGCATCGCCTTCGACTGCCAGGAAGTGGCCACCGTGCCGGCCGAACCGCATGATGTGGCGCTGGATGCCGTGCTCACCGAGAGCGGGTTCCGGCATTTCTAGATCACCGACGAAGCCGAGGAACGGCCCTGCGCCTTGAAATCGTGCAGGTCGCGACCGACGATCGGTTCGCGATTCCGGCGGAATCGATCTTGGGCGTTTCCTGTCGGGCCAGGATCGTGTAGACGCTCTACCTCTTTGTTTTACGCAGGTCCGGCCGCAACTACCGCTGACGCGCTTCCGCCGGAGCTGCCCTGGTAGGATTTGAGCGAGCATGAGGCTTCTGTTTCTGGGAGATATGGTGGGCAAGACGGGCCGTACGGCGGTCTGGGAGCGGCTTCCGGGACTGATCGGCGACCTCAAGCTCGACTTCGTCATCGTCAACGGCGAGAACGCCGCCGGCGGCTTCGGCATCACAGAAGACATCTTCCTCGAGACGATTAACGCCGGCGCTGACGTGGTGACCACCGGCAACCACGTCTGGGACCAGAAGGAGGCGGTGGTCTTCTGCGAGCGGCACGACCAGTTCCTGCGCCCGGCCAACTATCCGGCCGGCACGCCCGGCCGCGGCTCCAACCTGTTCTTTGCCCGCAACGGCGCCCGCGTGCTGGTCGCCAACGTCATGGGCCGCGTCTTCATGCACCCCGAACTCGATGATCCCTTCAAGTCGGCCGAGGCGATCCTCGATGCCTGCCCGCTCGGCGAGCAGGCGGATGCGATCGTCTTCGACTTTCATGCGGAGGCGACAAGCGAAAAGCAGTGCTTCGGCCATTTCGTCGACGGACGCGCCAGCCTCGTCGTCGGCACGCATACGCACGTGCCGACCGCCGATCACCAGATTCTCAATGGCGGTACCGCCTATATGAGCGATGCCGGCATGTGCGGCGACTACGATTCCTCGCTCGGCATGGACAAGGAAGAGCCGCTCAACCGCTTCATCTCGAAGATGCCGAAGGGGCGTTTTGAGGCGGCGTCGGGTCCGGCCACCATCTGCGGCCTCGGCGTCGAGATTTCCGATCGCACCGGGCTTGCCGAGAAGATCGCGCCGCTGCGACTTGGGCCGAGACTGGCGGAAACGATCCCGGATTTCTGGTCTTAAAGCCAGGGCAGGCGGCGTCCTGAGTCGCAGTGCAAAGCTGCGCGCGGGCACCTTTGGTTGTCCCGTATCGCCTTATCGGAATTGATTTTTTTCAAGGTGACAACCCCATCAAATGATGGCAGGTTATCGCGAAATCACGCCGGGCCGGGGCGTGATGTATTCGTGGGTTTTTGCAGAATGAATGGTGTCCGCAGTCCTGGATTGCGGGCATGTGCTGTTGTCGCCGCGTTTCGGGCTGATGCCCGCTGCGGGCGGTTTTGACCTGACAGCGTTCGCGGGCCGAAGGGCGCAAGGCCGCTGTATCATTTGATTGCTTGTGTGACTTTGCCTCTCGGATCGCTGCCGATCCGAGGATTTGTGCGGAGCGGGACGGGTAATGCGGCTGTTTTGCGCACGGGCCCCGCTCTGAATATTCAAAGCGATTGCGGTGGTTTGGTCGATTGGCTGCCCCTCGTGATCCAAGTGCATTCGGAGGGCATGCATGTTGTCTCAGTGGCATTTGCCGATGATCGTCGGCGCTTCTCTTTCCCTTCTATCCGCAATTGGTGCCCAGGCGCAGGACGCGCAATTGCCCGTCGTGACCGTCGCCAAGCCGGTCGTGCGGGACGTCATCGATAGCGACGAGTTCATCGGCCGTTTCGAGCCCGTCGACGAGGTGCAGGTTCGCGCCCGCATCGGCGGCTATCTCGACGAGGTCAATTTCACCGATGGTGCCCTGGTGAAGAAGGGCGACAAGCTCTTCGTCATCGACCAGCGCCCCTATCGCACGGCCCTCTCCCAGGCCGAGTCGACACTGGAATCGGCACGCTCCTCGCTGGAATTCGCCGAAGCCCAGTTCAAGCGGACGCAATCGCTGACGGGCACCGGCACGCTTTCGGTCTCGACGCTCGACGATCACCGCCGCGAATTCCTGTCGGCGCAGGCGCTTGTGCGCGGCGCGGAAGCGGCGGTCGAGCGCGCCAAGCTCGACCTTGACTACACCACCATCACCGCGCCGCTCAGCGGCCGCGTCGACCGGCGGCTGCTGTCGACAGGCAACCTGGTTCAGGCCGACCAGACGGTGCTGACGACGATCGTGTCACTCGACCCGATCGACTTCTACTTCGACGTCGACGAACGGCGGCTGCTTTCCTATGCCCGGGTCGCGCGCGAGCGCGGCAGCGCGCTGCAGGAAGGCGGCGGTTCGCTGGAGGTGCTGGTTACCATCGCCGACTCGAAGGAGGAGCCGTTCAAGGGCAAGCTCGACTTTGCCGAAAACCGCGTCGACCCGCAGAGCGGCACGATGCGTGTGCGCGCCCGTCTCGATAACCCGAGCCTCGTGTTGCAGCCGGGCCTCTTCGGGCGCGTGCAGATCGAAGGCTCGAACACCTACAAGGCCGTGCTCATTCCGGACGAAGCCATCGGCGCCGACCAGAACGAGCGTATCGTCTACGAGGTGACCGGCGACGGCACCGTGGTGACCAAGCCGGTTCGGCTTGGCCCGAGGTTGCATGGCTACCGGGTCATCCGCTCGGGCATGACGGGTGACGAAACTATCGTCGTCAACGGCCTGATGCGGGCGCGTCCCGGCACCAAGGTGAAGCCCGAGACGGTCCAGCTGCCGCCGGAAGGCCCAAGCGTGGGGGCAGCGCAATGAGGTTTGCTCACTTCTTCGTCGACCGGCCGATCTTCGCATCGGTGCTTTCGATCGTGCTTCTGATCGTCGGCAGCATCGCCTATTTTCAGCTTCCCGTGGCGCAGTATCCGGAAATTGCGCCGCCGACCATCGTCGTTCGCGCCGCCTATCCGGGCGCCGACGCCGATACCGTCGCCAACACCGTCGCGACGCCGCTCGAACAGGAAATCAACGGCGTCGAGAACATGCTCTACATGTCCTCCTATTCGACCGCCGACGGTTCGATGGCGCTGACGATCACCTTCAAGCTCGGCACCGACCTCGACCAGGCGCAGGTGCTGGTGCAGAACCGCGTGTCGATCGCGGAGCCCCGGCTGCCCGAGGAAGTCCGGCGCATCGGCATCACCACGGCCAAGAGTTCGCCCGACCTGATGATGGTCGTGCATCTGCTCTCACCGACCGAACGCTATGACCAGCTCTACGTCTCGAACTATGCGCGCACCCGCATCCGCGACCTGCTCGTGCGGCTCGACGGCGTCGGCGACGTCATCCTGTTCGGCGAGCGCGAGTATGCGCTGCGTGTCTGGCTCGATCCAGAGAAACTGTCGGCCTACGGCATGACGGCCGGCGACGTGGTGCAGGCACTGCGCGAGCAGAACGTGCAGGTCTCCGGCGGGTCTATCGGCGGTCCGCCGGCGCCGGGCGACAGCGCGTTCCAGTATACGGTCACGACGGATGGCCGCTTCAGCGATGCGCGGCAGTTCCGCTACGTCATCGTCAAGGCGACAGAAACCGGCCGTCTCGTGCAGCTGCAGGATGTCGCCCGCGTCGAGCTCGGCGCCCGCGAATACGTCAACAACAGCTATCTCGACGGTAGCCCGGCGGTGGCGCTCGGCATCTTCTCGCGGCCGGGCACCAATGCGCTCGACGCCGCCGAGCAGATCCAGAAGGTGATGACCGACGTTTCCAAGGACTTCCCCGACGGGCTCGAATATCGCATCGTCTACAACCCGACCGAGTTCATCTCGGAGTCGATCAACGAGGTCTACAAAACGATCGCCGAGGCGGCCATTCTCGTCGCCATCGTCGTCCTCGTCTTCCTGCAATCGTGGCGAACGGCGATCATCCCGATCGTCGCCATCCCCGTGTCGCTCGTCGGCACCTTCGCCTTCCTCTATGCCTTCGGCTTCTCGCTGAACATGCTGACGCTGTTCGGCCTGGTGCTGGCGATCGGCATCGTCGTCGACGATGCGATCGTGGTGGTCGAGAACGTCGAACGAAATCTCGCGCGCGGCATGACCCCGCGCGAGGCCTCGCATGTGACCATGGACGAGGTGGGGGCGGCCGTAATCGCGATCTCGCTGGTGTTGACCGCGGTCTTCGTGCCGACGGCCTTCATCCCCGGTATCGCCGGCCAGTTCTACCTGCAGTTCGCCGTGACGATCTCGGTCGCAACGGTCATTTCCGCCTTCAACTCGTTGACGCTGTCGCCGGCGCTGGCGGCCATCCTGTTGAAGCCGCACGAGAACGGCCATCATGAAAGCCGCAATCCGCTGACGCGGTTCGGCAAGGCGCTGGCAAACGGCTTCAACAACGGCTTCGACCGCATGGCGGCCGGTTATGCGTGGGTCGTGCGCAAGCTCGTCTCGACGAAGGTGGCGCTGGCCGCGTCCCTTCTCGTCTTCGTCGGGCTGCTCGGGGCCACCTGGTACATGGCGCAGATCGTGCCCCGCGGCTTCGTGCCGACCATGGACCAGGGCTATGCGATTGTCGTTATCCAGCTGCCGGACGGCGCCTCGCTCGACCGGACGGACGCTGTGGTCAAGCGGGCGTCGAAGATCATCCAGGACGTTCCGGGCGTGAAGAGCGCCGTTGCCTTTGCCGGCTTCAATGGTGCGACCTTTACCAACGCGTCCAATTCGGGTGTGGTCTTTGCCTCTTTCGAAAGCTTCGAGGAGCGGCTGAAGCACGGGCAGGGGGCCAACCAGATCATCGGCCAGCTCTATGGCAGCCTGCAGAGCATCCAGGAAGCCTTCATCATCGCCGTGCCGCCGCCTTCGGTGCGCGGCATCGGCAACTCCGGCGGCTTCAAGATGCAGATCATGGACCGCCAGAGCTCCGACATGCGCCGCGCGCTCGGACTTGCCTACCAGATGATGGGTGCTGCCAACCAGACGGACGGGTTGACCGGGGTCTTCACCACCTTCTCGGCCTCCAGTCCGCAATACTTCCTGGCGATCGACCGCGACAAGGCACGCACGCTCAACGTGCCGATCCCCAACATCTTCGAAGCGCTGTCGATCAACCTCGGCACATCCTACGTCAACGACTTCAACGCCTTTGGCCGCGTCTACCAGGTGCGGGCGCAGGCCGACCAGCAATACCGCGTGGAGCGCGACAACATCCTGGCGCTGAAGGTGCGCTCGGCAACCGGTGCGCTGGTGCCGATGGGTACACTCGTCGAGATTCAGGATACGGCCGGTCCGACGCTGGTGCAGCGCTACAACATGTACGTCTCGGTGCCGATCCAGGGTAACCCCGCGGTCGGTGTCTCCACGGGCACGGCTCTCGACAAGATGGAGGCGCTCGCCGCCCAGATCCTGCCGCAGGGCACGACCTTCGAGTGGACGGAACTCGCCTACCAGGAGCGCCAGACAGGCAACACCGCGGTGTTCATCTTCGCACTGTCGGTCGTCTTCGTGTTCCTGGCGCTTTCGGCCCAGTACGAAAGCTGGGTCCTGCCGCTGGCGATCATTCTAATCGTGCCGCTCGGCGTGCTGGCCGCATTGGTCGGCGTGTTCATCCGCGGGCTCGACAACAACGTGCTGACCCAGATCGGGCTGATCGTTCTCATCGGCCTTGCGGCCAAGAACGCGATCCTGATCGTCGAGTTCGCGCGGCAGGGCGAAGACGAGGGCAAGACGCCGATCGAGGCGGCGGTGGAAGCGAGCCAGCTGCGCCTGCGCCCGATCCTGATGACCGCCTTCGCCTTCATCCTCGGCGTTGTGCCGCTGATGATCGCGACCGGCCCGGGCGCCGAAATGCGCCAGTCGCTGGGTACCGCGGTTTTCTCGGGCATGCTCGGGGTAACGTTCCTCGGCCTGTTCCTGACACCGGTGTTCTACGTCGCGCTCCGGTCGTTCCGGCGACGCAAGGTGGCGGTGAGCGAGCCGGCGCCGCACCCGGCCGAGTAACGCAGGCCTCTCGACAATCGGACAAATGCCCCGGCAGCAATGCCGGGGCATTTGGCTTTGAAGAGGTTATCGTTTCTTGATCGTCCCCTGGGGTCGGTGACGTAAACGTGAGCACCGCCTGCCGCTTGTAACTGGACGTGGCCAGGCCCTTGAGCAATTCTCTCCCGGCCCCGTGACGCCACCGTTCGGTCGAGCGAAGGCAAAGGCTTCCATTCGCTGTTCAATACCTGCCTGCCGCGTGCCCCCAGGGCCCGAGGTCGGGCGGCAAGTGAGAGAGGTGAAGGCTGATGCTCCGGTACTTTGTCTACACATTCGCCGCCATATGGATCATCCACGCGTTCTGGCCATCGGTCGCCCATGCGCAGCAACAGCCGCGCCCCGTCAGTCAATGCCAGGCGATCGCCGAGACGATCCCCCAGGCCACATTCGCCAGTTTCACGCCTGCTGCCACCACCAAGGGGCAGACGACGGCCGGCGAAGTGACGATCAGCTATCTCGGCCATTCCACCTTCCTGATCGAGACGCCCGGCGGCGTCTCGATCGCAACCGACTACAGCGGCTGGTATGCGCCGTCGGCGCCACCGACGGTCGCGACCATGAACAAGGCGCATTCGAGCCACTACACGCTGACGCCGGATCCCGCGATCAAGACCGTGCTGCACGGCTGGAGCGATAGCGGCCAACCGGCGCGCCACGACCTCGTGGTCGGCGACGCCTACATCCGCAACGTGACGACGGACATTCGTGCCGGTGGCGGCGCCATGGAGCACGACGGAAACTCGATCTTCATCTTCGAGGTAGCGGATCTCTGCATCGGGCATCTGGGCCATCTGCACCATGAGCTCGACGACAGCCACTATGGCCAGATCGGCCGGCTTGATGTGCTGATGGTGCCTGTCGATGGCGGCCTGACCATGGGGGCGGAAAGCATGAGCCGGGTCGTCAGCCGGCTGCGCTCGTCGCTGATTCTGCCGATGCATCGCCGCGGCCCGCCGATCGAGGCTTTCCTCGACATGTTCGGCGACGACTACGACAAGCGGTATGCCGACAGCGCCAGTATCAAAGTATCCCTGCGTTCCTTGCCAAGCAAACCGCTGATTTATATTCTCAAGGGCGTTTGAACATCCTGGGATCGCCCGATGAAGTTGCTCGTGGTTGGCGTATCGCTCTTTCTCTCCTTTTCGACTCTTGCCGAGGCCGGTGGCGTGCCGCCGCCGCGCATGCCGTCTCCAGAGGGACAGCAGCCGCAAAGCCAACCGGAGATCGCGGTCCAACCAGTTTCTGAGCAGGAGATTTTCGCGATGCCCTCGGGCAATATCGGCTGCATCTATACGCCGGCTGGCGGCACGTCCGTCTATCAGCCCGCCGACGGCGGTCCGGAACTCGCCTGCGATATCGTCGCGCCGCGTTATGTCAGGGCGACCCTGGGCCGGGCGGGAGCCGCCACGCTCAATCACGCCGTCGGCGATCCGAGCTGCTGCTCGGTCGGAACCGTTCTCGACTATGGGCAAAGCTGGTCGCGCGGGCCGTTCTCCTGCGTGTCGGAACGCACCGGTCTTTCCTGTCGTCGTGACGACGGGCACAGCTTCCTCCTCAGCCGCGCGCAGGTCTCGGCCAACTGAAAAACCGCCCCCCGGCTGGACGGAAAGCGGCAATAAAACTATAAGGCGCCCCATTCCATTCAAATTAATGCATGCAGAGGGTGCCATGGCTGGCCATTCACAGTTCAAGAACATCATGCACCGCAAGGGCCGTCAGGATGCGGTGCGCTCGAAAATGTTTTCCAAGCTCGCGCGCGAAATCACGGTTGCCGCCAAGACCGGCATGCCCGATCCCGCAATGAACGCGCGCCTGCGCCTGGCGATCCAGAACGCCAAGGCGCAGTCGATGCCGAAGGACAACATCGAGCGCGCCGTCAAGAAAGCGTCCGGCGGCGACTCGGAGAACTACGAAGAAGTGCGCTACGAGGGTTATGGCCCGGGCGGCGTCGCGGTCATCGTCGAAGCCTTGACGGACAACCGCAACCGCACCGCCTCCAACGTGCGCTCGACCTTCACCAAGGCCGGCGGCGCGCTCGGCGAAACCGGCTCGGTCTCCTTCTCCTTCGATCGCGTTGGCGAGATCACCTACAAGCTCTCCGTCGGTGACGCCGACAAGGTGATGGACGCGGCAATCGAGGCTGGTGCCGACGACGTCACCACCGATGAGGACGGCCACACGATCATCTGCGGCTTCGAAGCGATCGGCGAAGTCTCCAAGGCGCTCGAAGACACGCTCGGCGAAGCCGAAACGGTCAAGGCGATCTGGAAGGCCCAGAACACCGTTCCGGTCGACGAAGAAAAGGCACAGTCGCTGATGAAGCTCATCGACATCCTTGAAGACGACGACGACGTCCAGAACGTCTACTCGAACTTCGAAGTGTCGGACGAGATCCTGGCGAAGCTGTCGGCCTGATTGGGGCGACCGTCGCTTGAAGATTTCCTACCCGCGTCCGAAAGGGCGCGGGTTTTTCTTTGGATGGCCCGATGACCTATCAGTTCGCAATCTTCGATTTTGACGGCACGCTGGCCGATACGGCGGCAAGCTTCATGACGGCGTGCAATGCGGCTGCGCGGCGCTACGGCTTCCGCGAGCTCTCGGTCGAGGAGTTCCAGTCGTTGCGGGCGATGGGCAGCCGCGAGATCATCGCGCAGCTCGGCGTGCCCGTTTGGAAATTGCCGCAGATCGCCACCTTCATGCGCCGGGCCATGACAACGGAAGCCGCAAGCGTCCGGCTGTTTCCGGGCGCCGTTCAGCTTCTCTGGAAACTGAAGGCGGCAGGCATCGGCATCGCGATTGTGAGTTCGAATGCGGAAGAGGGTATTCGTGCCGCGCTCGGCGAAGCGGCTGCGACTGTCAACCTCTTCGAATGCGGGGCCGCGCTCTTCGGCAAGGCGCAGCACTTCAAGCGCGCGATCAGGCACTCCGGCCTCGATGCGGCTCGCATCCTGGCGATCGGCGACGAGGCGCGCGATATCGAGGCGGCGCGAAAGGCCGGTGTGGCGGCAGGGGCCGTTGCCTGGGGCTATGCCGACCCGGTCTTCCTGCAAGGGCTCGGGCCGGATCGGTTCTTTGCCAATCTGGAAGAGATCGCGCCCGCCTTCGGGGCGATCTGATCGGCCCGCCTCAGGCCGCCTTGGCGAGATCGCGCTGGGCGTCGGCGAAGAGGCGAAGCGAATTCAGCCGCGCGTCCATGTCGAAGATCGGCATGGAGATGATCAGCTCGTCGGCTTTCGTCTGCTCGAGGAACGCCTCGATCTTGCGCCGGATCGTCTCGGGCCCGCCGACGATCGCATACATCATCGAATGGTCGACGAAGATTTTCTCGTCATAGCTCCACAGCCCATCCATCGACTGGACTGGCGGCGGGAACTGTCCGCGGGCATTGCGCCGCAGGGCCACGAAGGATTGCTGCATGGAGGTGAAGAGGTAGTTCGCCTCCTCGTCCGTTTCGGCGGCGACCCCCATGACGCCGACCATCACCTGCGGCTTGGCAAGGGTCTCGGAGGGGGTGAAGCGCTCGCGGTAGATCTCCAGCGCCGAGAGCAGCATGTCGGGTGCGAAATGCGAGGCAAACGCGAAGGGCAGGCCGAGCATACCGGCGAGATGGGCGCTGAAATGGCTGGAGCCGAGCAGCCAGATCGGCACGTTGGTGTCGGCGCCCGGCACGGCGATGATCTTCTGGTCTTCGGCGACCGGGCCGAGCAGCGCCTGCAGTTCGACGACGTCGTTCGGGAAGTTGTTGCCGCTCGCCTCCATGTTGCGGCGAAGCGCCTGGGCGGTGCGCATGTCGGTGCCTGGCGCGCGGCCGAGACCGAGGTCGATGCGGCCGGGGTAGAGGGCCGCAAGCGTGCCGAACTGCTCGGCGATGACAAGCGGCGAGTGGTTCGGCAGCATGATGCCGCCGGAGCCGACGCGGATGGTCTTGGTGGCGGCGGCCACATGCGAGATCACGATCGAGGTCGCGGCACTGGCAATGCCCTTCATGCCGTGATGCTCGGCCAGCCAGAAACGGCTGTAGCCGTTCTCTTCGGCTGCTTGGGCCAGTCGGCGCGAATTCTCCAGCGATTGGGCGACGCTGCCGCCTTCAGTGATCGGGGAAAGATCGAGGACGGAGAAAGTCGCCATGGCAAAGGCCTTCATTGAGAGAAATTGATGCAAGGCTATGTAAGCTCAATTTTCCTCAATCCAAGGGCGCTGCCGAAGAAAACCTGAGTCCGCGTCTCAACTGTGCGTATGTTTTTGTTTTGTTCACTTTTTGCTGGCAGCGTCCGGGCTGACATCATAGGGTGAAATCCATGCAGACCACGATTCGTATCATCGGTATCGATCCGGGGCTCCGCCGTACCGGCTGGGGCATCATCGAGACGCTCGGCAATTCGCTGCGTTTCGTCGCTTCCGGCACGGTGACCTCCGATGGCGACATGGATCTCGCCTCCAGACTTTGCCAGTTGCATGACGGGCTTGCCGAGGTGGTGCACGGCTATCAGCCGCATGAGGCGGCGGTGGAGCAGACCTTCGTCAACAAGGACGCGACGGCGACGCTGAAGCTCGGCCAGGCGCGCGGCATCGCCATGCTGGTGCCGGCACGCGCGGGCCTGAGGGTCGCCGAGTATGCGCCGAACGCCGTCAAGAAGGCGGTGATCGGCGTCGGCCACGGCGAGAAGCAGCAGATCCACATGATGCTGAAGGTTCTGATGCCGAAGGCCGAGTTCAAGGGCAACGACGCGGCGGACGCATTGGCGATCGCCATCTGCCATGCCCACAACCGGCAATCGGTGACGAGCCGGCTTGCCGCATTGATGGCGTAGTTGCGCCCGTCATAAAGTGTTACAGCGTCCTTAGCGCGTCTCGTCAGACGCGCGGCGCTGTAGAGACGATAATTTCCGATGGTCCGGTGACCATCACAGCCCACCGCGAGAGACGCCACATGATCGGCAAATTGAAGGGTACCATCGACGAGATCGCCGAGGATCACGTCGTGCTCGATGTGCATGGCGTCGGCTACGTTGCCTTTTGCTCGGCGCGCACCTTGTCCAGGCTCGGGTCTGCCGGCGAGGCGGCCATCCTCTTCATCGAGACCTATGTGCGCGAGGACCAGCTGAAGCTGTTCGGCTTCCTGACGGCGTTGGAGCGGGAGTGGTTCCGCCTGCTGCAGAGCGTACAGGGGGTCGGTTCGAAGGTGGCGCTGGCCGTGCTTTCCACCCTGACGCCGGGCGAACTGGCCAATGCGATCGCGCTGCAGGACAAGACCTCCGTCTCCCGTGCGCCCGGTGTCGGGCCCAAGGTGGCGGTGCGCATCGTCACGGAACTGAAGAACAAGGCGCCGTCCTTTGCCGGCGAGATGTCGGCGTCGATCGGCCTCAAGCAGGAGCTTGGCGAAGGCGTCGCCTCCGCGCCGGTTTCCGATGCGGTTTCGGCGCTTACCAACCTCGGCTACTCGCGTGACCAGGCAGCCAATGCCGTCGCAGCGGCCCTGAAGAACGGCGGCGAAGGCGGCGACAGCGCCAAGCTCATTCGCCTTGGCCTGAAAGAACTGGCGCGATGAACGCTTGCCTTGGCCGGGTGCAGAAGGCAGAACGCATCGTGCCCGGCATGATGACGGGTTGCAGCGCTGAGCTGCCCGACCGAATGGAACGAACGCATGACTGACGCCGCACGCCTGATAACGCCGGAAAAGCGCGGTGAAGACATCGATGCGACCATGCGCCCGCAGACGCTGGACGATTTCACCGGCCAGGCGGAAGCGCGCGCCAACCTGAAGATCTTCATTGAGGCCGCAAAGAACCGCGGCGAGGCGCTCGACCATGTGCTCTTCGTCGGCCCGCCGGGTCTCGGCAAGACGACGCTGGCGCAGATCATGGCCAAGGAACTCGGCGTCAATTTCCGCTCGACCTCCGGCCCCGTTATCGCCAAGGCCGGCGATCTCGCCGCCCTGCTCACCAATCTCGAAGAGCGCGACGTGCTCTTCATCGACGAAATCCACCGGCTCAATCCGGCGGTCGAAGAAATCCTCTACCCGGCGATGGAAGACTTCCAGCTCGATCTCATCATCGGCGAAGGCCCGGCGGCACGCTCGGTGAAGATCGATCTGTCGAAGTTCACGCTGGTGGCGGCGACCACCCGGCTTGGCCTTCTGACGACGCCGCTTCGCGACCGTTTCGGCATTCCGGTGCGGCTCAATTTCTACACGGTCGAGGAACTGGAATCGATCGTCCGGCGCGGCGCCCGGCTGATGGGGCTCGGCATGACCGACGACGGCGCCCGCGAGATCGCCCGTCGCGCCCGCGGCACGCCGCGCATCGCCGGCCGGCTGTTGCGTCGGGTGCGCGACTTCGCCGAAGTGGCGCGCGCCGAAGCCGTGACCAAGGAACTCGCCGACGAGGCGCTGACGCGGCTGCTCGTCGACAATATGGGCCTCGACCAGCTCGACCGGCGCTATCTCTTCATGATCGCGCAGAACTTCGGCGGCGGTCCTGTCGGAATCGAAACCATCGCCGCCGGCCTTTCGGAGCCGCGCGATGCCATCGAAGATATCATCGAGCCCTATTTGATCCAGCAGGGCTTCATCCAACGCACACCGCGCGGCCGTATTTTGACCGCCAATGCCTGGAAACATATCGGCCTTAATCCCCCCAAGGAAATGGAGGCGACCCAGTTTCGCCTGACATTAGAGGACGACGACTAGATGATCAGCCGACGCGGATTGTTGAAACTGGTCGGCGGCGGTATCGCCAGTATGGCAGCACTTGGCGGTTACGCCTTTGCCGTCGAACCATTGGCCCGGCTGAACGTCACGCGATACAAATTGACGCCGCCCAATTGGACGCCTGGGCTGAAGCTGCGCCTCGTGGTGCTTACCGACATCCACGCCTGCGAGCCCTGGATGCCGGCGAGCCGCATCGCTTCGATTTGCCGGCAGGCCAACTCGCTTGGCGGCGATATCACGCTGCTGCTCGGCGACTATGTGGCCGGCATGAACTTCGTCACCAGCTATGTGCATTCCAGCGAATGGTCGAAGGCGCTCGCAGTCCTCGAGGCACCGCTCGGGGTGCACGCCGTCATGGGCAATCACGACTGGTGGGAAGACAGGACGGCGCAGAAGAACGGCGGCGGACCGACCTTTGGGCACAAGGCGCTGCAGGACGTCGGCATCAACGTCTACAGCAACCGGGCTGCCCGCTTCGAGAAGGACGGGCAGGGTTTCTGGGTCGCCGGCCTCGAAGATCAGCTTGCGCTGCTGCCCGGTAAAAAATGGAAGCGCAGGCACATGGGTGGTCTGGACGACCTCGGCGGCACGCTCGCCCAGGTGAGCGATGCCGATCCGGTCATCCTCATGGCGCATGAGCCGGATGTCTTCCCGCGCGTTCCATCGCGCGTCGCGCTGACGCTGTCGGGCCATACCCATGGCGGCCAGGTGCGGTTTCTCGGCTATGCGCCGGTCGTGCCCTCGCGTTTCGGCGAGCGCTACGCCTATGGTCATGTGACCGAGAACGATTGCAATCTGATCGTTTCCGGCGGTCTCGGCTGCTCGCTTGCGCCGGTTCGCTTCGGCATGCCGCCGGAGATCGTGGTGATCGATCTCGGTTGAGCGGTAATTTCCGGGCTTGACGATCTTGGCCTGAAAGAACCTGGCGTCAAGACGACGCCAGGTCCGTTTGCTCCCGCCCGCTCGCTCTGTTGAGCCGAGCAGGGCGCCCGTTCGTCACGGCTTATCAGGCGGCCCGGATGGCGCCGCTTCGCAGTGCGCCCCGCAGGCCGGACGCGACCTCATAGGTGTCGGTGACCAACAGCAGGCCGTCGGCGCACTGGTACCATTCCCCTTCGCTCATGCTCTTCACCGACGGGCTGAGCGTTGCCAGTTCAACCGAGCCGGGCGGTGTGCTGATGATCCGTTCGGCGACCCAGCTATCGAGCCAGGCCTGGTTTGCCGGTGAAACCGCCTCGAGCGCGATTTGCGGATGCTTGTCGAAGTAAGTCTGGACGGCCAAGTTGGTTGGCGCGATGACGATCTGGTCGAGATTGCTGTCGCCGAGGGCATCGATCACGCGAGAGTTTTCCAGCGCCGCCAGGAAGGTGTCGGTCTTGCCGTCCCGGCCGGTCGAAGAGGCCAGAGAGCGCAAGGTCTCCAGAATCGTCGGCAGCGCCGGAACGACCTCGATGTCGCTGGTGCCGGTCCTCGTAAGGGACTGGTAGACGAGATCGATCTCGGGCGTGAACGACCGCTTGCGAATGCCGCGCGTCCAGTTGAATTCGAAGTCCACCTCGAAGCGCCCCTTGAAGTTGGGCGTTGCGCCTTGCGGGACCTCGATGATCGCGGCTGCATTCCAGATGTAACCGGCATAGGAAGGACGGCCGGGATTTGCCGGTACTCCTGGCGATACCCAGCCGACATGGGGCAGCCGCGCCTGCCACTCGATCGATTGCGTTGCGGGCCGTGCCGCAAACGAAACCTCGGAGGCGGTGAAGCTGACACCCACATTGGCGCTGAGCGAGGCGCCGCCCTTCGGACCTTCCTTGCTGTATTCGGCGCTGAGTTCGCCGCCGATCGAGAAACTGATCGTCGCCTGCTCGACGGTGCTGTTGGGCCCGAAGGTTACCAGCCGCGCCTGCGACGAGTTCGTTTCTAGGCGCAGCTTCATCTGATTGGCGTAAAAGCCGACCGACACCCAGTTGGATGACGGGTTGGACGGCGAGCCCTGGATGCCGTGATAGACATCCCCGACGACGAGATAGTAGTCACGCGTCAGGTTCTGGTTGCCGCGCATCAGTTTGTAGACCGAAAGCAAGGCGTTTGCGGTCAAGGTTTGCGATGAGGTCTTGACCGTACCCCAGCCAAAATCATTGCCGCCATTTGTTTTCCATTCACCGTTCAAAGTGCCGACAAGCTTCCAGACTTCAGGATTCAACGTCTCGATAGGCATGATTGATTTCCTTCGAAGCGCCGTCGATCGACGGGAGGGTTGAGCTTTTGCGCGGAGCGGAACCGCTCCGCACAGCCAACATAGCGCGGATTTTCGAGGGCAACCTGTGGTGTTAAATTGTAAATTAACACTCCTTAAAGGAGTCCTTGATCGACACAGAACGGCTCTGCACAGCGCCTCAGCCGAGCAGCTTTTCGATCGTCTCGCGCAGCCGCGGCAGCCCGCCGGGCGTCCAGCCGAGCGCGCGCAAGCGGTCGCAGTCCATCGCGTTGAAATCAGCCAATGCGGCCGGTTCGGGCAGGTCGTTCGTGCAACCGGTGATTTCACGCAAGATTTCCAGAATGGTACGGCTGTCGACGAGGATGTCGGAGACGTTGAAGACCGAAGCCGGTAGGCGGCGTGCTTCCGCTTCAAGCACGAGGCGCACGGCGGCTGCGACATCGTCGCCATGCACTTCCGTGCCGGCCCGCGGCGCAACCGGGCGGCCCTGCAGATAGTCGTCGAACAGGGCCTGCCATTTGTGCGACGCCCCGTTGCCCGGCGCTCCGTAGACGCCGGTGACGCGCAGGCTCGCTGTCTTGAAGTCGTTCGTGCTGAGCAGTTCCAGTTGCCGCTCCGTCTCAAGCTTGAGCGTGCCATAGAGGCTCTCGGGGTGGCAGGCCGACCCCTCGGTCAGCACCGTGCCCGCCGGGTGTGCTCCAAACACCGCGCGGCTCGACAGGAAGATGCAGCGCTCCACGCCCTGTTCGCGTGCCGCTTCGAACAGGCGAACCGAACCATCGAGATTGGCGCGGCGGAAACCCTCGGGATCGTCGCCTTCGCCGCCGCGATATCGGCCGGGGATGTGCTGGAAGGCGGCATGGACGAAACACTGGACATTGGCGAAAGCAGCGCTGCGATCGCTCGTCGGATCGAGCGACAGGGGCACGAAATCGATAGGTCCGCCAAGGAAGGTGCCGGCGGGCCGCGTGCGACCACCGACCACCACCTCGTACCCGGCCTGTAGCAGATGCTCGACGATGAAGCGGCCGACGAAGCCTGTGCCGCCGGAGACAAGCACCCGGCTCATCGGCGGGCCGGGTTGGCGAGCGATGCGATGTCCGGAATAGCCTCTCCTGTGAGATAGCCGTGCCAGAGATCGATCAGCGGCTGCAGGGCCTCCCGGCGCGGATGATCCTTCTCCCAGGGCTTTTCATACTGGTAGTGCAGCACGCCGATCGCGCTCCAGTCCCAGAGTTCCGGCAGGTTGAACCAGACATATTGCAGCATGTTCATCGTCACCGGCAGGCCATGCCAGTCCGGGAAGAAGGCTTGCAGGAAGGTCTGGTCGGTGCGCGGCCAGAAGGCGTCCGGCGCGTCAAGCCGAGTGAGCATTCTGTCGAAGGTCGCCAGTGACGGTTCGGCGACGAAGACGCCTGAATTCAGCCGGTGAAAATCCGCAAGACTTTCATACACATTGGGGGCGGCGGAGAATTCCGGATAGGCAAACAACCGGTCGATATTCCTGAGCACGATCGCGTCGGCGTCGATGAAGACGCAGCGTCGGTATTCGCCAAGCTGCCAGAGCCGAAGCTTGCAGAAGTTGTCGAGCGGCGAGTGGAAGTCGGGCTTGCGGCCCTTGGTGAAGGGCGCCTTGTCATGCACGTTCCGGCGCTGGTGGCGTTCGTTGAAGGCGTCGGAAAGCGGCAGCAGGTCGGTCTCGACCAGGCGGCATTGAAATTCTGCGAGCGGCGCCAGCGCCTCGCGCGAAACGCCGCCGGTATGGAGCACGACGATATCGGCCTTCGTGTCCGTCAGCCTCATGGAGCGCGCCAGCGCGCGGGCGCCGAGCGCATAGTCGGCATTGGTGACGAGCGTCACATAGGCATGGTCGGCTTGGGGAGGCGAGGAGGGGCGGAGCCCCTCCGAAGGATCGGTCGATCTCATGAAACGGATTTCAGCCGCTTGCCCTCTGGGTCGTGGTTGATGAGCGGCGCGATGTCCTTGGTCCAGGCGGAGACGGCGGGCACGCGCGTTCTGTCGACACGATAGGCGAATTTCTTGGCGACATCGACGATTTCCGTGAGAAGCCCATCCTGCAGCCGCGTCGGGTTGAGGCCGAGGCTCAGGAATTTCTCGTTGTGCACAACGAGCTCGTTCTCGGCGGCTTCCTTGCGCGGGTTCGGCAGCCAGGCGATCTGAGCGCCCGATATCGTGGCGATCATCTCGGCGAGGTCGCGCACCCTATGGGTCTCGGTCATCTGGTTGAAGATCTCGACGCGGCTTCCGCGCGCCGGCGGGTTCGTGAGTGCCAGCTCGATGCAGCGGACCGAATCCTGGATATGGATGAAGGCGCGTGTCTGGCCGCCGGTGCCGTGCACGGTCAGCGGATAGCCGATCGCCGCCTGGATGAGGAAGCGGTTCAAGACGGTGCCGTAGTCGCCGTCATAATCGAAGCGGTTGATGAGCTGCGGGTGGCGGTGCGTCTGCTCGGTGTGGGTACCCCAGACGATGCCCTGGTGCAGATCGGTGATCCTGAGCCCGTCGTTCTTGGCATAGAACTGGAAGAGCAACTGATCCAGGCACTTGGTCATGTGGTAGATCGAGCCGGGATTGGCGGGGTAGAGGATTTCCTGGCTGACGGTCTCGCCGCCCATCGTTTCGATGCCGACAGGCAGGTACCCTTCAGGGATCGCCGCGCCGATGGTCGAATAACCGTAGACACCCATGGTGCCGAGATGGACGAGATGGGCGTCGAGGCTGAGCTCGACCAATGCGTTCAGGAGATTGTGCGTGGCGTTGACGTTGTTGTTGACCGTGTAGTTCTTGTGGCGGTCGCTCTTCATCGAATAGGGGGCGGCGCGCTGCTCGGCAAAATGCACGATCGCATCCGGACGGTGTTCGGCGAGCCAGTTCTTCAGAAGCTCGTAGTCTCGGGCAAGATCGATCAGGTTGAAATGGATGCGGCGGCCGGTTTCGGCATGCCAGATGCGGGTGCGTTCCTGGATCGAATCCATCGGCGTCAAAGACTGCACGCCCAGTTCCGTATCGATCCATCGGCGGGAGAGATTGTCGAGGATATGAACGTCGTGACCGGCATCGGACAAATGAAGGGCCGTGGGCCAGCCGACGAAACCGTCGCCGCCGAGAATCGCAATCTTCATGCACGTTCTCCTGATCGCAAAGGAAGTCCGTCACGTGATAGGATAGGATTGTGACAAGGCTGCAATGCTTGCAAACGGCTTTTTGTTCCTGCACAGGAAACGGGAAATTCTTTCGGAGAAAAGTATGTCCCTGATCTCGCTTGCAGGCGAACTGACCGAAAACGGCCATCAGCTGATCCAGCGCGTCTATTACGAAGACACCGACTTTTCCGGCGTCGTCTACCATGCCCGCTACCTGCACTTCATGGAACGCGCCCGCACCGATTTCCTGCGGCTGCTCGGCGTCGAACAGGCGACGCTGGCGATCGAGGGCGACAGCGAGGGCCTCGTCTTCGTCGTCCATCGCATGGAAATCGACTTCAAGGCGCCGGCGCGCATGGACGACATCCTGAAGATCACGACCGTCACGGAGAAGGCCGGCGGCGCCAAGATGGTGCTGCAGCAGGAAATTCGCCGCGGCGAACATTTGCTGATCGCTGCCAAGGTGATCATCGCCGTGATCAATGCTCAGGGCCGCCCGCGGCGGCTGCCGGAGGCGCTGGCCTACAAGTTCCAGCATGCCAAGGAGAGCGCCGGCTAGGCCGGCACGCCCGGGACGCGTGCGGGGCTTAGTCCGCCGCTTCCACGCCGAGCTGCTTCAGCATCTCGTTGGTGAGCGATTGCTTCGCCTTCGCGAAGTCCCGCCAGGGATCCGTGCCGCGTTCGATCCGTTCGAGACTGTCGGCGATGTGGAAGCTATTGGCGGCGTCAAGACCGGCAAGCTCCTCCCAACTGACGGGCGTGGCGACCGGGCAACCGGCTCGCGCACGGGTCGAGTAGGGGGTGATAGCCGTCGATCCACGTTCGTTCCGCAGCCAGTCGATGAAGATCCGCCCTTTCCGTTTTTCCTTCGACATGGTGGCGATGAACTTGTCCGGTTCGCGATCGGCAAAGCCTTGCGCAAAGGTCTTGGCAAAGGCCTTGGCTTGCGCCCAGGTGGCGTGCTCGGCCAGGGGCACGATCACGTGCACGCCCTTGCCGCCGGTAACCATCGGCATCGACGCCAATCCGATGGCGGAGAGCGCATCGCGAAGCGCCGTCGCTGCGGTCTTGACCATGCCGAAATCAAGGCCCTCGTCCGGGTCGAGGTCGAAGACCAGCCGGTCCGGTGTTTCAAGCGCATCGACCCGCGAACCCCAGATGTGGAATTCGAGCGATCCCATCTGCACCGCGGCGACCAGGCCGGCGGTATCGTGCACGTACATGTAGTTTTCGGTTTCGCCGGAACTCTCGGTGATCGCCATTTCCTTGATCTCTTCGGGAAAACCATCCCCGGCATGCTTCTGGTAGAAGCGCGGTCCCTTCAGCCCCTGCGGGGCGCGCACGAGCGACAGCAGGTGTCTGGCGGCGTAGGGCAGCATGCGATCGGCGACCACCGCGTAATAGCGGGCAAGATCCAGTTTGCTGATGCCGCCGTCAAACAGCAGCCGTTCGGGGTGCGTGATCGTTATGCCGGCCACCGTCTCTTCAGGGGCGGCCGGACGGGACTTCGCGGGTGTCGCCCCGGCACCCTTCGATGTCCCGGGGGCCGGCTTGCCCTTGTTCCGTTTGGTGGCGGTGTCTTCCGTTTCGGTCATTCTCATCACCCGCAGCGCGATTGGATGGTCCACGGCCTGTGGCCTGTCTGGAGATCGACATGCCCGATGTCATCAAGGTCAGGATATCGCGAGAATGGCAACTTGTCGCAACGTCCGGTCGAGGATCGGGTCGTGGTCAAGAAACGTGGCGGTAGCGGGTAAGTTCCGCCCCGAAGGTGACGCTGTAAAGACACACAACGGTAACGGTCTCTTAACCATAATGGTGTCTTAATCATCGCATCAGGATTTGTGCAGTGCACGTCATCCTTTGACCAAAATTGACGGAGAGAAGGCAACCTAAAGCTAATTAAGGTCGCGATGGTGCGATCTGCGGCGGTGCCGGGCACTCTTGCAAACAGGACGTTTGGGCTACCCGGTCACGAGCATGAACCGCTCTTGCCGGGTGTTTGGATTCGGGGACTGAAGACGATGGAACAGGTTGGATTGGCCGCGGCAACACACGATGTGAGCCTTTGGTCGCTATTCATGCAAGCGGGCTTCGTCGTGAAGCTGGTCATGCTGGGGCTGGTCGCAGCCTCCGTCTGGACCTGGGCGATCGTCGTCGACAAGACGCTCAACTACGGTCGCGTCCGTCGCCAGCTCGACAGCTTCGAGCAGGTGTTCTGGTCCGGCCAGTCGCTGGAAGAACTCTACCGCACGCTCGCCGACCGCCAGACGGCCGGCATGGGCGCGATCTTCGTCTCCGCCATGCGCGAATGGAAGAAGAGCTTCGAGCGCGGTGCCCGTTCGCCGATCGGCCTGCAGATGCGTATCGACCGCGCCATGGACGTGACGCTCGCCCGGGAATCGGAATCGCTGGAGGCCCGCCTCGGCTCGCTCGCGACCATCGGTTCGGCAGCGCCGTTCATCGGTCTCTTCGGTACGGTCGTCGGTATCATGACCTCGTTCCAGGCGATCGCCGGTTCGAAGTCGACCAACCTTGCGGTCGTGGCGCCCGGTATTGCCGAAGCGCTGCTTGCCACCGCGATCGGCCTTCTCGCCGCTATCCCCGCGGTTATCGCCTACAACAAGTTCTCGGCCGACGCCGGCAAGCTGTCGGCACGCATGGAAGCTTTCGCCGACGAGTTCTCCGCCATCCTGTCGCGGCAGATCGACGAGAAGCTCCAGAACCCGCGCCAGGCCGCGCAGTAATCGCCAGAGAGTACGGAGACCACGCTGATGGGTATGTCGGTTGGCGGAGCCAAAGGTTCGGGTGGCGGACGTCGTCGCCGCGGCGGCAAGAAAGCCATGATGAGCGAAATCAACGTGACGCCGTTCGTCGACGTCATGCTCGTGCTCCTGATCATCTTCATGGTGGCCGCACCGATGATGACGGTCGGCGTGCCGATCGATCTGCCGGAAACGCAGGCAAAGGCGCTGAATTCCGATACGCAGCCGATCACGGTCTCGGTCAACCCGGCCGGCGAGATCTACCTGCAGGAAACCGCGATCGCCATCGATGAAGTCGTGCCGAAGCTCGAGGCTATTGCCACCACCGGCTACAATGAGCGCATCTATGTGCGCGGCGACACCAATGCCGACTACGGCACGGTCATGAAGGTCATGGCCCGCATCTCTGCCGCCGGGTTCAAGAACCTCGGCCTCGTCACGCTGCAAGAACAGGAAAAGTGATCGTCCACGATGAAGGGCAGTCTCGCTACATCTGCTGTCCTCCACGCCATGGTCTTGACCTGGGCGCTGGTGTCGCTTGGCAGCCCGGCTGACTTCCAGGTCGCCGACGTCGAGGCTTTGCCTGTCGACATCGTTCCCTATTCGGAGATGACGCAGGTTCAGCAGGGCGACAAGAAGGCACCGAAGAAGGAGCATTCGTCGCCGGTTCCGACCAAGCGTCCGGAGACGAACCAGCCGGCTGAAAATGTCGGCGACAACGATACCGACCTGAAGACCCCGCCAACGCCGAACGCCAAGCCGTCGAAGAGCGAAGCCACGGCCTCGCCTGAAAAGAACGACAAGCCCGAGCCGACGCCCGATCCGGTCGAGCAGGAGATCAAGAAAGTCGAGGAGTCCAAACCTGCTTCCGAGCCTGCGACCGAAGTTGCGGCCCTGCCGGAACCCAAGCAGGAAGTGAAGCCGGAGACGAAGCCCGATCCGGCCCCGGCTGAAGAAAAGCCGGCCGAAAACCCGGAAGCCGAAGCCTTGCCCGAGAAGGTGCCGACGCCGGCTGCGAAGCCGAAGGTCGAAAAGCCCGCCCAGAGCGCCAAGACGCCTGAGCGCAAGAACGAGGCAACGCCGAAGGAACAGAAGAAAGCTGCCTCCACCGAGGAAAGCAAGTTCAACGCCGACGAGATCGCCGCTTTGCTCAATCGGCAGGATCCGTCCGCCGGTGGCGCCAAGCGCTCGACGCAAGAGGCGGCCCTTGGCGGCAAGAAGACGATCGGCGTGGGCTTGAGCGCCAACGAAATCGACGGCGTGAAGGGGCAGATCCAGGGCAACTGGTCGCTGACCCCCGGCCTGACCGGCGTCGAGGAAGTCCGCGTCACGGTCCGCGTGCAGCTCGACCAGGCCGGCAATATCGTCGGCACGCCCGAGGTTACCGCAACCGGCGGTCCGGAAGGTACGCGCCGCGCCGTTGAAAGCAGCACCTTGCGCGCGATCCGCCGTTCGGCCCCGCTACAGAACCTGCCGCCTGAAAAATATGAGGGCGAAAAAGGATGGAATACCCTCGTGCTGAACTTCGACCCCTCGGAATTCGCACTCTAGAGCTGCCGGGATTGGAACCCATGCCGGATAGCAAACCACCCCTGCAAACCCTTCGTACGAAGCTGAAAGGCTTGTCTCTATGATCAAGGTCTCTCTTATCCGCGCCATGATGGTGGCCGCGGGCATGTTAGTCGCCGTCGTGGCGGCGGTGACGCCGGCGAACGCTGAAGTTGAAATCAACATCAACAAGGGCAACGTCGAACCGCTGCCGATTGCTGTTACCGACTTCCTCCAGGGCGAACTCGGCCAGAAGATCTCCGACGTGGTCGCAGCCGACCTGAAGCGTTCGGGTCTGTTCGCGCCGATCAACAAGGGCGCCTTCATCGAGAAGATCAGCAATCCGGATGCGACGCCGCGTTTCGAAGACTGGAAGGTCATCAACGCGCAAGCGCTCGTCACCGGTCGCGTGACGCAGGAAGGCGACGGCAGGCTGAAGGCCGAGTTCCGCCTGTGGGATACGTTCGGTAACAAGCAGATGACCGGCCAGCAGTTCTTCACCCAGCCGGAAAACTGGCGCCGCGTGGCCCACATCATCGCCGACGCGATCTATCAGAGCGTTACCGGTGAAAAGGGCTATTTCGATACCCGCATCGTCTATGTCGCCGAAAGCGGCCCGAAGACGGCACGCAAGCGTCAGCTCGCGATCATGGACCAGGACGGCTTCAACGCCCGTGCGCTCACCAATTCCAACGACATCGTTCTGACGCCGCGCTTCTCGCCGAACCGCCAGGAAGTCACCTACATGTCGTTCGAAAACCAGCAGCCGCGCGTCTACCTGCTGCAGCTGGAGACCGGACAGCGCGAGGTGGTCGGCAACTTCCCCGGCATGACCTTCTCGCCGCGCTTCTCGCCGGATGGCCAGCGGGTCATCATGAGCCTGCAGCAGGACGGCAACGCCAACATCTACACCATGGACCTGCGCTCGCGCACCACGACGCGCCTCACCAACACCGCGGCGATCGACACCGCGCCGTCCTATTCGCCGGATGGCAGCCAGATCGCCTTTGAAAGCGACCGCGGCGGCCGCCAGCAGATCTACGTCATGGGTGCCGACGGCTCCGGCCAGCGCCGCATCTCCTTCGGCGACGGCTCCTATTCGACGCCGGTCTGGTCTCCGCGCGGCGACCTCATCGCCTTCACCAAGCAGTCGGGCGGCAAGTTCTCGATCGGCGTGATGAAGACCGACGGTTCGGGCGAACGTATCCTGACCACCGGCTTCCACAACGAAGGCCCGACCTGGGCGCCGAACGGCCGCGTGCTGATGTTCTTCCGTCAGGGTGCCGGTTCGGGCGGACCGCAGCTCTACTCGATCGATCTGTCGGGTTACAACGAGCAACTGATCCAGACGCAGGGCTTCGCATCCGACCCGGCCTGGTCGCCGCTGCTCGAGTAGTTCACGATGGCTTTGGGTCTCGCGATCCAAAGCCATAACCGTGATCGCCTCTCGTCCACTTGAGGGTGGGAGGCCCGCGGAAAGCCGCGTCCTTATTTCCTGATCCCGCTGCAGGCAGATCCGATTTGCGGCGGGAAAATGTGGCAATGATGCCGCTTTCTCGCCGCAAAGTGCTGGTCTAGCAGGGCCCGAGCCGAAATTATCGATTTGTTAACCATAACTGTTGAATAGCGATTAACCGCTTCCGGTTACAGTCTGGCAACCGTGAATTCAGACACTTCTCAAGGAGACCGGCGTATGAGCCGAATTGACACCCCGGCCGCAGGCCGCATGCAGACCATCGCTCGCAACCCGGTCATGATCGCCCTGGTCATGACGCTTGCCCTGGCTGGCTGTGCATCGAAGAAGAACCTGCCGGGCAGTGCTGGCGAACTCGGTCTCGGTGGCGCCGGTTCGGCAACGCCGGGCTCGCAGCAGGACTTCACCGTCAATGTCGGCGATCGCATCTTCTTCGACACCGACTCCACCTCGATCCGCGCCGACGCGCAGCAGACGCTCGCTCGTCAGGCCCAGTGGCTCGCCAAGTACCCGAACTACGCTATCACCATCGAAGGCCATGCCGACGAACGCGGCACGCGCGAATACAACCTGGCGCTCGGCGCCCGCCGTGCGGCTTCCACCCGCGACTACCTGATCAGCCAGGGCGTTCCGTCGAACCGCATGAAGACGATCTCCTACGGCAAGGAAAAGCCGGTCGCCGTTTGCGACGACATTTCCTGCTGGTCGCAGAACCGCCGCGCCGTTACCGTTCTCGGTGGCGCTGGCATGTAATGATGCCGCGGCCCCGCGCATCGCGTGGCCCGGAATCACGACGTGATCTGAGGAGGCGCTGCGTGTTCCGGAGATCACAGATCGCTAAATTAAAAGGGCGGCCCTCGGCCGCCCTTTGCTTTTTTACCACACTTTGGCCGAACTCCGTTGCTTTTTCAGGGCAATTGGAAAACTGTGCGGCAATCACCCAGATGACTCGGCGAGATGTATTGCGGGCCCCTGGTCAAGGGTGGGACAACCGGTATTCGAACAGGACAAATGAAATGAAGAAATTTGTCGTGGCGGGCCTGATCGGTCTTGCGACCCTTGCGGGTCTCGGCCAGACGGCGAACGCCATGCCTCTTTCAGGGCTGCTGGCCCGAACGGCTGAGACCAACAGCGGCGTGCAGAACCTGCCCGTCGTGAAGGTGCAGTCGGCCGAAACCGCACGGATTGGCCAGCTCGAAGAACAGATCCGCTCGCTCAACGGGCGTATCGAGGAAATGAGCTTCCAGCTCTTGCAGATGCAGGAGCAGATCCGGAAGTTCCAGGAGGACAACGAGTTCCGCTTCCAGGATCTGGAAAGCGGCAAGGCCTCCCCCAAGAAGAGCGGCGCTCTGCAGACGCCGAAAACCAGCGATCAGGCGTCCGTCACCCCGGGGGTGACGGATAGCCAGACCATGGCGCCGGGCGCCGGCGGCAACGACATGGCGTCTTCCGGCGTTTCGCCCGGAGCAGGCCAGGGCGGCAATGGTGCGGCTCCGCCGTCGACACTCGGGCAGATCGTCTTCGACGAGAACGGCAATCCGGTCGCAGCGACGACCGATGGGCGGCCTGGCGCAAACGCCACGCTTCCCGGCGTTGATTCCGGCGCACCCGCCGATGGCGGCCTGAACAGCAATCCCGGTAGCCAGCAGACCGCGTCTCTCGACAATCCAGGCGACCTCTACCAGTCGGCCTACGGTCATGTGCTTTCGGGCGACTACAGCACCGCCGAACAGGAATTCGGCGATTACCTGGCCGCCTTTCCGAAGGGCGACAAGGCAGCCGATGCCAGCTTCTGGCTGGGCGAAGCCCAATATTCGCAAGGCAAATACAGCGACGCCGCAAAGACTTTCCTGAACGCGCATCAGGCCCACGGCAAATCGCCGAAGGCGCCCGAAATGCTTCTGAAGCTCGGCATGTCGCTCGGCGCGCTCGACAACAAGGAAACCGCCTGCGCGACGCTGGGCGAGGTCAACAAGCGCTATCCCAAGGCCTCGCCTGCGGTGAAGGCGAAGGTGACGAGCGAGCAGAGCCGCTTTGGCTGCTGAGGCTCCCGCGCCGACAGCCGTTGTCGAAACGGCAAAACGATTTCTTGCCTCCTTTCTTCGCCCAACGCGCATCCTCGTCGCCGTGTCCGGTGGGAGCGATTCCAAGGGCTTGCTTCTCGCCCTGAACGAGGCGATCGAGGCAGCCGAACCCAAGAGATTTTCCCTGGCCGCATGTACGGTCGACCACGCGCTGCGGCCGGAATCGGCCGAGGAAGCGCGCGGTGTTGCTGCGTTCTGCGCAAGCATCGACGTCCCACACCTCATCATGCGCTGGGATGGCGCGAAGCCGCCGACCGGCATTCAGGCGGCAGCGCGCGTGGCGCGCTACCGGTTGCTGGCAAATGCCGCTGAGCGATTTGAGGCCGGCTGCATCGTCACCGGCCACACCAGCGACGACCAGTGCGAAACGATCCTGATGCGGACGCAAAGGGCGCAAGGGCCGGGTGCTTCCGGCATGGCGAGCGCCACCCTTTACGACCGCCGGGTCTGGGTGCTGCGGCCGTTCCTTAGTCTTGATCGGGCGTCGATCCGCGCCTTTCTTGCGACGCGCGACGTGACTTGGTTCGATGATCCGAGCAACGCCAATCCGACTTTCGAGCGGGTCCGCGTCCGGACTGAACTGGCGCAATCGCCGCGAGCGGAGGAGGGGGCATGGGATGCTGGAGCCAGGGCCCGGTCGTCGGCAAGGGCTGCCGGCGTACTCACCCGCCAGGTGCGCGTGCATGCGAGCCTGGTGGTGGAGATCCCGCTTGCTCTCGCCAACCATCGCGACAACGTCGATTGGCAGCGGGCGCTGCTCGCGCTGGTGGCCGTCGTCGGCGGCCGCGCGCATATCCCCGCAGCCGACACGGTGAAGCGGGTAGCCGCGTTTCTGCAAGAAGCAACGCCCGGCAGGATGACGGCCGGACGATGCGTGTTCGACCTGCGCGCAAGCGGACTTTACCTCTATCGCGAGGCGCGGGGCCTACCGACTTTGACGCTTGCGGGCGGTAAGACCGGAACATGGGACGGCCGCTTCCATGTGCACAACGGCGCAAGCACGCCCATCTCCGTCGCGGCAGAAGGCAGGGGCGGGCCACAACAGCAGAGACTTATTGCCGCAGGCCTGCCACCGGGCGTTGCCGGCCGGGCATCGCTTGCGGCGCCGAAGGTCCTGTCTGGGAACGGCGAAAGTGTCGCATCTGTCACAATCGAGCCGCGGATCGGGCTCTACGACACCTTTTTGCCGAGTTTCGACCGGATCATGGCCGATCGGATCGCCGGATTGTTCGGACGAGAGCCTTATCCTCCGCCGCCGGTTCACGATCTGTTGACAGAAATGGAACGGTAGCCGGCGGTTTGCCTTGGCAATACGTCACCAGAACCCTATGTTAGGGAGCAAGACAGCGGCTCGCGAAATGCGCGGGTCGTGACAGGTTCCGGGGAGTTCGATGAACCCTAATTTTCGTAATCTTGCCCTTTGGGCAATCATAGCGCTTCTGCTGATCGCGCTGTTCAGCATGTTCCAACAGCCGACGGAGCGCACCGGCTCGCGCGAGATTCCGTTCTCGCAGTTCCTGAAAGACGTGGATGCGAGCCGCGTCAAGGAAGTCGTGATCACCGGCTCGAAAGTGATCGGCAGCTATTCCGAAAGCGGCGCAACCTTCCAGACCTACGCGCCTTCAGTCGATACGGCGCTCACCGAGCGCCTTGAAGCCAAGGACGTGACGGTCACGGTTCGCCCGGAAACCGACGGTTCGTCCGGGTTCCTCAGCTATATCGGTACCCTGCTTCCGATGCTTCTGATCCTTGGCGTCTGGCTGTTCTTCATGCGCCAGATGCAGGGCGGTTCGCGTGGCGCCATGGGCTTTGGCAAGTCCAAGGCCAAGCTTCTGACCGAAGCGCATGGCCGCGTCACCTTTGACGACGTCGCCGGCGTCGACGAAGCCAAGCAGGACCTGGAAGAAATCGTCGAATTCCTGCGCGACCCGCAGAAGTTCCAGCGCCTCGGCGGTCGCATTCCGCGCGGCGTGCTGCTCGTCGGCCCTCCCGGTACCGGTAAGACGCTGCTGGCCCGCTCGGTTGCCGGCGAAGCCAACGTGCCGTTCTTCACGATCTCCGGTTCGGACTTCGTCGAAATGTTCGTCGGCGTCGGCGCCAGCCGTGTGCGCGACATGTTCGAGCAGGCCAAGAAGAATGCACCCTGCATCATCTTCATCGACGAAATCGACGCCGTCGGTCGCCATCGTGGCGCCGGCCTCGGCGGTGGCAACGACGAGCGTGAACAGACGCTCAACCAGCTGCTAGTCGAGATGGACGGCTTCGAAGCCAATGAAGGCATCATCCTGATCGCGGCGACCAACCGTCCTGACGTTCTCGACCCGGCTCTTCTGCGTCCGGGCCGCTTCGACCGGCAGGTCGTCGTGCCGAACCCGGATATCAACGGCCGCGAACGCATCCTCAAGGTGCATGTACGCAACGTGCCGCTGGCGCCGAATGTCGACCTCAAGGTGCTCGCACGTGGTACGCCCGGCTTCTCCGGTGCCGACCTCATGAACCTCGTCAACGAGGCTGCCTTGATGGCCGCCCGTCGCAACAAGCGTCTTGTCACCATGCTCGAGTTCGAGGATGCCAAGGACAAGATCATGATGGGCGCGGAGCGTCGTTCGTCGGCGATGACCGAGGCCGAGAAGAAGCTGACCGCCTATCACGAAGCCGGTCACGCGATCCTTGCGCTCAACGTTCCCTCGGCCGATCCGCTGCACAAGGCGACGATCATCCCGCGCGGTCGCGCGCTCGGCATGGTCATGCAGCTGCCGGAAGGCGACCGCTACTCGATGAGCTACAAGTGGATGGTCTCGCGTCTTGCCATCATGATGGGTGGGCGCGTCGCCGAAGAACTGACTTTCGGCAAGGAGAACATCACTTCGGGCGCATCCTCGGATATCGAGCAGGCCACCAAGCTTGCCCGTGCGATGGTGACGCAATGGGGTTTCTCCGACCAGCTTGGCCAGGTTTCTTATGGCGAGAACCAGCAGGAAGTCTTCCTCGGCCACTCCGTTGCCCAGCAGAAGAACGTGTCGGAAGCGACCGCCCAGAAGATCGACAACGAAATCCGTCGTCTGATCGATGAGGCCTACGAGACCGCCCGCAAGATCCTGACGGAGAAGAACCACGAGTTCGTGGCGCTTGCCGAAGGCCTGCTCGAATACGAAACGCTGACCGGCGAAGAAATCAAGGCGCTGATCCGCGGCGAGAAGCCGGCACGCGATCTCGGCGACGACACGCCGCCGCATCGTGGCTCGGCCGTTCCTTCGGCTGGTCCCAAGAAGGAAGGTTCGGCGGGCAACAAGGGCGAAGAGTCCGAAGGCGGGTTCGAGCCGCAGCCGCAATAACCGACACCTGTCGGCCATGTATTGAAGCCGCCGTTCCTTGAGTGGAGCGGCGGTTTTTCGTTGGCGATTTTCTACCTGGCATTTGGTAACGGGATGTAATGATTTCTGATGCTAGGCTCGCTGCCGTTTGCTGCGCTTTTGTGTCAAGAAGACTCATGTGTTGCGATCGCATGGCCATAGATGGGCATGACGATCCGAGGCGTACGGCAACCGCCGATATGAAATGAGGTCCGGTCAATGAAACCCAGTCGCGCACCCCGCAGACAGGCGAAGCTGGCAAAGCCAGCGCTGACCCGGCAGAACGATGGAGCTCTTATGAAGCGCAAGTATTTCGGCACTGACGGTATTCGCGGCCAGTCCAACATGTTTCCGATGACTCCGGACCTGGCGATGCGGGTCGGCATCGCCGTCGGTACGATCTTTCGCAATGGCGCCCATCGTCACCGGGTGGTGATCGGCAAGGACACGCGTCTTTCCGGCTACATGCTCGAAAACGCGATGGTGGCGGGCTTCACCGCCGCCGGTCTCGACGTCTTCCTGCTCGGGCCGATCCCGACGCCGGGCGTGGCCATGCTCACCCGGTCGCTTCGCGCCGATATCGGCGTGATGATCTCGGCGTCCCACAATCCCTTCCAGGACAACGGCATCAAGCTTTTCGGCCCTGATGGCTACAAACTCTCCGACGATATCGAACAGAAGATCGAAGCGTTGCTCGATCAGGACCTCTCTGGACAGCTGGCAAAATCCGAAGACATCGGCCGGGCGAAGCGCGTCGATGGCGACATCTATCGCTACCTGGAACACGCAAAGCGCACGCTGCCACGCGACGTCACGCTGCAGGGTCTGAGGATCGCCATCGATTGCGCCAATGGCGCGGCCTACAAGGTGGCTCCGACCGCTCTTTGGGAACTGGGCGCCGAGGTCGTCAGCATCGGCACCGAGCCGAACGGTCTCAATATCAACCTCGACTGCGGCTCGACGCATCCGGCTGCCCTTTCCAAGAAGGTCCATGAAGTGCGCGCCGATATCGGCATTGCGCTCGACGGCGACGCCGACCGCGTGCTGATCGTCGACGAGAACGGCACCGTCATCGATGGCGACCAGCTGATGGCCGTCATTGCCGACAGCTGGGCCGAGGACGGCATGCTGCGCGGTGGCGCCGTTGCGGCCACCGTCATGTCCAATCTCGGTCTCGAGCGCTACCTGAAGGGGCGCGGCATCGACTTGCGCCGCACCAAGGTCGGCGACCGGTACGTCGTCGAGCAGATGCGCCAGGACGGCCTGAACGTCGGCGGCGAGCAGTCGGGCCACATCGTGCTGTCCGACTTCGGCACGACCGGCGATGGTCTCGTTGCCGCACTGCAGATCCTTGCGGTGATCAAACGCCAGGGCAAGGCCGTCAGCGAAGTGTGCCATCGCTTCGAGCCGGTGCCGCAGGTCTTGAAGAATGTTCGTGTTTCCGCCGGCAAGCCGCTTGAAGACGCGACCGTGCGCCAGGCGATTGCGGACGCGGAGGCGGAGCTTGCGAAATCTGGTCGTCTATTGATCCGCCCGTCCGGCACCGAGCCGCTGATCCGCGTGATGGCGGAAGGCGACGATCGCGGCCAGGTCGAGCGCATCGTCGACGAACTGGTCAACGTCATCGGCAGCGTGCGCAACGCGGCTTAAACGTCAGACCTTTGGTTTCCCTCCAGGGCCGGTGCGTTGCACCGGCCTCTTTTTTGTGCGGATGGTGCGTCAGCCATGCGCCGCGTCGGAGACTTTTTCCCGCGCGGGCGCGTCGCTTGCCGAGCAAGTGCTTCCAGCCATGCGCAACCTAGCGCTTTGTCCTGCCAAACTATTTAGGTGTGTCTTACGGATGCTCCGTTGCCGTCAGTAACGTCGCACGACAACTACAAGAATAGACCCGATGTTTAACAAACTCGGTAAACGATTGTAGTTAATCGGAACTTAACCTTTGCTCCTCATTATCCATAACCAACAACGGGATTTGGGCACCGGTTTCATGGTGAGCCAAGCAACGAAATGTATTGGAGTGGGCCATGAAGAGAATTTTGAGTGGCGTTGTTGCTATATTGCTCAGCGGCACGGCAGCTTACGCTGCAGATGTGTATCAACCGCCAATGGAGCCGGTGCCGGAACAGCCGGTCGAGGTCATCCAGACCAGCGGCTGGTATCTGCGCGGCGACGTTGGCTACGCCTGGAACAACCTGCGCGGTGCGAACTACTACCAAGGGGGGCCCGGCGGCTCCATCACCAATTTCGAAACGGCCGATATCGATGATTCCTGGGTCGCCGGCGTCGGTGTCGGTTACCAGTTCAACAACTATCTGCGCGCCGACATCACGGCCGACTACTGGGGCAATGCCGACTTTGCCGGTTCGACCCTGGGTGGCTGCGGCAGCGTGGCTGGTCCTTGCCGATCGCGTGACATAACTTCGGTTTCCGCCTGGAGCCTGATGGCCAACGCCTATGTCGACATCGGCACCTACGGCGCCTTCACCCCTTACGTCGGTGCCGGTATCGGTGCCACCCACGTCAAGTGGGACAAACTGCGCAACACCAGCTGCAGCATCGCCGATCCCAGCCAATGCGACCCGACGACGGGTCATGACGGCGAGAGCAAGTGGCGCTTCACCTATGCGCTGATGGCCGGTACGGCCATCGACCTCACCTGCAACCTCAAGGCCGACGTTGGCTACCGCTTCCGCCAGGTCGACGATGGCGACATGTTCGGCTACGCCAATGGTGGCGGCCCGGGCTTCGACAAGGGCTTCTACATCCATGAGGCACGCGCCGGTCTGCGCTACTCGTTCGGCAGTGTCTGCGAAGTGCCCTACGAGCCGGAGCCGATCGTCTACAAGTGATCGACCAGACCAGATGATACAAAAGGCCACCTTCGGGTGGCCTTTTTCGTTGCCGCCAATCTTTGCTGGTTTCCTAACGGGCATGGTTAACCAGGGGTTAACCAGTAGCTGCCAATAGTTAACGCTGAACGAAGCGGTGACGGCAGTGCGCCATCCCGCACCGATAGCAGTGGTGAAAGGGCATGGGCATGGATTGGCGAAACGGGTTCTGCGGGGCCGCTTTTGGTGCCGGCCTGCTCCTTTCCGGCGTGGCATTCGCTGCCGATGAGGAGCTCCTGAATGCGCCGGAGATCACCATCGAAAAAGAAGCCGCTGGCGCCAGCGCGATCTACCTGCGCGGCGATATCGGTTATGCGCCCTGGCGTAGCGAGGGCGATCCCTATTACCGAACCTTCGATGCAGGCACGTCGACATACGACAGCACCACTTTCGACAACGCCCGTTTCGACAAGCCGTTCGCAGGCTCGCTTGGCGTCGGCTACCAGTTTACCGACACGTTCCGTGCCGACCTGACGGCGGAGTATTTTGAGGGCCGGTTCAACGGTTCGTCATCGTCGACCGCCCCGTGCGCGGGGCAGGGGGCGGGAACGTCCTGCGCATTTTCAACCGCGGCTGATTACTCCGCTCTTGGCCTGATGGCGAACGCCTATGTCGATTTCGGCACGCTCGCCGGCTTTACCCCCTATGTCGGCGCCGGTCTCGGCGCAACGCGTCTCAATTGGGATACGGCAGTTGAACGGGCGACCTGCGTTGCCGGCGGCGGCGCCTGCGCTGGTGCCGCCGGCTCCACCCCCTACGAGGGGCGCGATAGCTGGCGGTTTACCTATGCCCTGATGGCCGGCGTTTCCTACGATCTCAGCGATCAGCTGAAGCTCGATGTCGGCTACCGCTACTCCCACATCGCCGATGGCGAGATGTTCGGCTTTGGTGCCGAAGCGCTGGCCGGCGCGCGGGGCGACAAGGGGTTCGACGATGGGCTTTCGCGTCACGAAATCCGGGCGGGCCTGCGCTTCTCGTTCTAACACGATCGGCCAAGGGAAGATCGGGCAGGTTTGCCGCGTTCCTTCCTCAGGTGATTCAGCCTGTTGCCCACATGAAGGCAGCGTCTGGCAACAATCGCTCGGCGGCGGCCGTGTGCTTTTTCGAATCTTGCTCGCGACGCCATAAATTTTGTCGATTGCGACAAAGCGCTTGACTTCCGGTCCCGCCCTCAATATCGACGACGGCGGGACACCCTTCCCCAACGAAGGGCTATCTATCTGGAAGGATAGCACATGGCAAAGCCTGCACAGCCGGACCTCCGTCCGAACAATACCCATTTCTCTTCTGGCCCTTGCTCGAAGCGCCCCGGTTGGACGCTCGACGCTCTCTCCGATGCTCCGCTCGGTCGTTCGCACCGCGCCAAGATCGGCAAGACGAAGCTGAAGCAGGCCATCGATCTTACCCGTGACATTCTTGAAGTGCCGGCTGATTACCGCATCGGTATCGTGCCCGCTTCCGATACCGGCGCCGTCGAAATGGCGCTCTGGTCGCTGCTCGGTCCGCGCGGCGTCGACATGGTCGCCTGGGAAAGCTTCGGCGCCGGCTGGGTGACCGACGTGGTCAAGCAGCTGAAGCTCGCCGACGTTCGCAAGTTCGAAGCCGCCTATGGCGAACTTCCCGATCTTTCCAAGGTCGATTTTGACCGCGACGTGGTCTTCACCTGGAACGGTACGACCTCGGGTGTGCGAGTGCCTAACGGCGACTTCATCCCGGCAGACCGCAAGGGCCTGACGATCTGCGACGCGACCTCGGCTGCCTTCGCGCAGAACCTCGATTTCGCCAAGCTCGATGTCGTCACCTTCTCCTGGCAGAAGGTTCTGGGCGGCGAGGGCGCCCACGGCGTCATCATCCTGTCGCCGCGCGCCGTCGAACGCCTGCTGACCTACGTTCCGGCCTGGCCGCTGCCGAAGATCTTCCGCATGACTTCGGGCGGCAAGCTGATCGAAGGCATCTTCACCGGTGAAACCATCAACACGCCGTCGATGCTCTGCGTCGAAGATTACATCGATGCGCTCGTCTGGGCGCAGCAGGTCGGGGGGCTCAAGGGCTTGATGGCGCGTGCCGACGCCAATGCGCAGGCGATTTTCGACTTTGTTGCCGCCAATGACTGGATCGCCAACCTGGCGGTCAAGGACGAGACCCGCTCCAACACCTCGGTCTGCCTGAAGATCGTCGACAAGGACGTGCTCGCGCTCGACGCCGACGGACAGGCAGCCTTTGCCAAGGGCGTGGTTGCGCTTCTCGAAAAGGAAGGCGTTGCCTTCGACATCGGCCACTACCGCGATGCACCGTCCGGTCTTCGCATATGGGCCGGCGCCACCATCGAGGCGGCCGACATGAAGGCGCTGATGCCGTGGCTGACCTGGGCTTTCGAGACCCAGAAGGCAACGCTGGCACAGGCCGCGGCCTGATCGGACAAGGGTGAGGACAATGAACTTCGCCCGCATCTCACACTGATTTGAGTGATCCGCTTCGCTCCCGATGGGAGCGAAGCTGGCTATTCGCATTTCCATTCAGACCTGATCTTTAAGGAGGCCTTTCATGGCATCTCGCGTTCTCGTATCCGACGAACTGTCGGAAACCGCCGTCCAGATTTTTCGCGATCGCGGCGTCGAAGTCGATTTCCAGCCGAAGCTCGGCAAGGACAAGGACAAGCTTGCCGAAATCATCGGTAACTACGACGGCCTCGCCATCCGCTCGGCCACCAAGGCGACCGAAAAGCTGATCGCAGCTGCGACCAACCTCAAGGTCATCGGCCGCGCCGGCATCGGCGTCGACAATGTCGACATCCCGGCCGCCTCGCGCCGCGGTATCATCGTGATGAACACGCCCTTCGGCAACTCGATCACGACCGCCGAACATGCGATTGCGCTGCTCTTTGCCGTTGCCCGCCAGCTTCCGGCCGCCGATACCTCGACGCAGGCCGGCAAGTGGGAAAAGTCCCGCTTCATGGGTGTCGAAATCACCGGCAAGACGCTCGGCGTCATCGGCGCCGGCAACATCGGCTCCATCGTCTGCTCGCGCGCCATCGGCCTCAAGATGCACGTTCTCGCCTACGACCCGTTCCTCTCCAAGGAGCGCGCCGAGGAAATGGGCGTTACCAAGGTCGAGCTCGACGAACTGCTCGCCCAGGCCGACTTCATCACCCTGCACGTGCCGCTGACCGACAAGACCCGCAATATCCTGAGCGCCGAAGCGCTTGCCAAGGCCAAGCCGGGTGTGCGCATCGTCAACTGCGCTCGCGGCGGTCTCGTCGACGAGAAAGCGCTTGCCGAAGCCATCAAGTCGGGCCATGTCGCCGGTGCCGGCTTCGACGTCTTCGAGGTCGAGCCCGCGACCGAAAGCCCGCTCTTCGGCCTGCCGAACGTCGTCTGCACGCCGCACCTTGGCGCTTCGACCACGGAAGCCCAGGAGAACGTCGCGCTGCAGGTGGCTGAGCAGATGTCGGACTACCTGGTCAAGGGTGCCGTCTCCAACGCCATCAACATGCCGTCGATCACCGCTGAGGAAGCGCCGATCCTGAAGCCGTTCATCCGGCTTGCCGACGTGCTTGGCGCCTTCGTCGGCCAGGTGACGGAAAGCGCGATCAAGGAAATCGAGATCCTTTATGACGGCTCGACCGCCGGTATGAACACCAAGGCGCTGACGAGTGCCGTGCTTGCCGGTCTGATCCGACCACAGGTCGCCGACGTCAACATGGTTTCGGCGCCGGTCATGATCAAGGAGAAGGGCATCATCCTGTCCGAGGTCAAGCGCGACAAGACCGGCGTCTTCGACGGCTACATCAAGCTGACGGTGAAGACCGCGAACCAGACCCGTTCGGTTGCCGGCACGGTGTTCTCGGACGGCAAGCCGCGCTTCATCCAGATCAAGGGCATCAACCTCGATGCGGATGTCGGCAGCCACATGGTCTACATCACCAACACCGACGTACCCGGCATGATCGGTTTCATCGGCATGACGCTCGGTGATGCCGGCGTCAACATCGCCAACTTCCAGCTCGGCCGCGAGAAGGAAGCCGGCGACGCGATCGCGTTGCTCTACGTCGATGGCGCGGTTTCCGAGGTTGTGCTTGACAAGCTGCGTGCCAATCCGGCAATTCGCCAGGCAAAGCCGCTGGTCTTCAACATAGATTGACGCCAGCCCAGCAAGTGGCAGCACCGTCTGCCACTTTGCCGACCCACTCACGGGACATATCGAGGACGCACCGGCTGACCGCCGGTGCGTTTTCCTGTTTCGAACGCATGTGACGAGAAATGACCGAAATGACATTCCGCTGGCGCGAGGCAAGCCTGCCCGACCTCGCCTCCGTATCGGAGATCCAGCTCGTGGTTCACCAGGCCTTTCCTGAGGATGACGCCGTTCTCGCCGACCGCATCGCACTCAGCCCTGCCGGTTGTTTCATGCTGGATGCGAAAGGTCTGTCGCGCGGTTATGTGCTGAGCCACCCATGGCTTCGCGGTGCGCCGCCGTCGCTGAACAGCATGCTTGGCGAAATCCCTGAGGCCGCCGACACGTGGTACATCCATGACCTCGCGCTCCTGCCGGAAATGCGCGGCTCCGGGGCAGGGGGCGGCGTGTTGCCGATGCTTGCGGATGTCGCTCGCACGGAAGGGTTCCGGTCGATGTCGCTCGTTTCCGTCAACGGATCCCGCGGCTTCTGGGAAAGACAGGGCTTTGAGGTCCGCATGGACGAACGGCTGGCACAGAAGCTTTCGAGTTACGGTGACGACGCGCTCTACATGGAGCGGCACCTCGTCTAAAATGAAAATGGCGCCGATCGGCGCCATTTTCGTTTTGTGCTGGATCAGGCCGCCCGCTGCGTCGCGGGCCGCCATACCTTTTCCTCGACGGTGAACTGGGCAAGCCGGCCGGAAAGCACGTTGCTTTCGCCGGCGAGTGTCTGGCTTGCGGCCGAGGTTTGCTCGACCATGGCAGCGTTCTGCTGGGTCATCTGGTCCATCTGGTTGACGGCGGTGTTGATCTCCCGCAGCCCGACCGACTGTTCGCGCGCTGCCGTCGCAATCGCGACGATACGGTCGTTGATCTCGTTGACCCGCCGCTCGATGTCACCGAGCGCCGAGCCGGTCGCCTCGACCAGCCGTACGCCGGCCGAAACCTCGACGCCCGACGCGGTGATCAGGCCCTTGATCTCCTTGGCGGCCGTTGCCGAGCGCTGCGCCAATTCCCGCACTTCCTGCGCGACGACGGCAAAGCCCTTGCCGGCATCCCCCGCGCGCGCCGCTTCGACGCCGGCGTTCAGCGCCAGAAGGTTTGTCTGGAAGGCGATGTCGTCGATCACGCCGATGATTTCGCCGATCTTCGAAGACGAGTTCTCGATACGGCCCATGGCAGTGATGGCGTCGCGAACGACCTCGCTCGAGGTGGCCGCACCCTTGCGAGCCTCGGCGACCATGCGGGTCGCCTCCTCGGCACGGTTGGTGGAGTTCTGCACCGCCGAGGTGATTTCGTCGAGCGCGGCTGCGGTTTCTTCGAGCGACGCTGCCTGCTGCTCGGTACGCTGCGACAGGTCGTTGGCTGCACGGCTGATCTCATTTGCATTGCCGGTGACAACAGAGGTGGAATCGGCGATTGCGCTGACCGTCGAGCGAAGTGCGGCGACGGCGGTGTTGAAGTCCTGGCGCAGCTTTTCGTAGTCGGCGCCAAGATCCGGCACGTGGGTGGTGAGGTCGCCGCTCGCCAGCCGCTCGAGCGCACCGCCGATGGTGCTGACGACATGGGCCTGCGCGCGGGCGGTCGCCTGCTGCATTTCCTCGTTGGCGCTGCGCTCACCGTCGAGCGCCACCTGCTGTTCGCGTTGGCGAACCTCGAGAGCATTGCGTTCGATCACCGAGGCGCGCAGCACGACGAGCGCGTCGGCCATATGGCCGATCTCGTCGCGGCGGTCGGTATCGGGGACTTCCGAACGGGTGTCATTGTTCGACACTTCGAGCATCACGTCCTTCAGCCGGTTGATCGGCCGGCTGATCGAGCGGCCGATCGCCATGGCGGCGGCAAGCGTCGCGATCGCGGCGATCGCCGTGGTGATGATCGTCATCAGCAGCGACGCATTGTACTTGGCGGCGAGATCGTCGGCGTAAACGCCGGTGCCGACACCCCAGCCCCAGGGCTTGAAGCCCTGGATATAGGAGTACTTCTCGACCGGCTCCTCGTGGCCGGGCTTGTCCCAGTAGTAGTTGACGATGCCGTTGCCCGGGTTCTGTGCCAACGCGATAAGCTCGACGTTGAAGGCCTTGCCGTTGGTATCCTTGAGGCCGCGCACGTCGGTGCCGACGAGCTTCTTGGCGAGCGGATGAGCGATCATCATGCCGTCGAAGCCGTTGATGAAGAAGTAGCCGTCCTGGCCGAAGCGCATGGCCATGACCGCGGAAATGGCGCGGCTCTGGGCCTCCTCACGCGAGAGCGTGCCACTGCGCTCCTGTTCCTCGAAGCTTGCGATCGTCGAGATCGCCGCTTCGGTGACGTTGCGCAGCATCTGCCGGCGTTCGTCGCTGACTTCCGCGTTGGCAACTTGAGTCTTATAGGCCATGGCGGCCGCCATGAAGACCAGCGCCATCGCCGTCAATAAGTAGATACGTGTCGAAATTCTAATGTTTTTCACTGCCTTAGCCCCAAGGAAAATCCTGGGGGCGACAGAAACATCCATCTGCTAATCAAGCCTTAAGTCACCTCCCGAGTTCTAGCGATTGCATCGCCAGAAACTTACCCGGCAGGCGCGAGGCTCCGGCTAGCGCGGGCGACCCTTTTCGGCGATCGCGATCCCTCCGAGCACCAGGAGCAGCGCGACAAGGTGGAAGAGGTGAAAGGTCTCGCCGATCAGCATCACCGACAGCAGCGTGCCGAAAACGGGAATGGCGTTGATGAACAGGCCGGCGCGGTTGGCGCCGATCATCTCGACACCGCGGACATAAAGCACCTGCGACATCAGCGATGGGAAGATCGCGGCATAGAGCACGATGATCCAGCCGGTGGTATCGGGCGCGATCGCGGTGCCCGTGCCGATCTCCCAGAACAACAGCGGAATGGCGCTCAAGAGCGCGCCGAAGGCGGGGGCCGCAATGAAGCTCTGCCAGTGCATCGTCGGCTTGTAGCGCAGCGCCACGGTGTAACCGGCATAGACGACGCAGGCCGCGATCATCAGCGCATCGCCGAAGTTGAATTCGAGCGACAGCAGGCTGGTGACGTCGCCATGGGCCGCCGTCACCAGAACGCCGACGAGGGTGACGGTAAAGCCGATCACCTGGGCGATCGACGCCTTCGTTCGAAACAGCACGAAGTTGAAGAGGAAGATCAGCATCGGGATGCCGGCCTGGAGAATGACGGCATTGATGGCGCTCGTATATTTGAGCGCCGAGTAGAGCAGGGCATTGAAGGTCGTGAAGCCGACCACGCCGTAGGCGAGAAGCTGCAGCCAGTGCTTGCGGATCTTGTCCCAGTCGTGCCGGATCTGCGGCGTCATCAGCACCAGGATGACGACGAGGGCGAAGACCCAGCGCAGGGTCGTCAGCATCATCGGGCTCACGTGGCCAACGGCCATCTTGCCGGCGACGGAGTTGCCGCCCCAGAAGAGCGCGGTGATGCAGAGATAGAAGTAGGCCCTGGAATTCACGATGCTCAGACCTGCATGGGGATGGCGACCGGTTGTCGCGATGGCGGGAGAGCGGAAGATATAGGCTCTAAATCCCGGCCTTGTCATGCAAAAAGGGCGGAACGCCCGACATAACGGGGTCGCTTTCCAGATGACAACACAGTATAGATGCGCGGGTTTGAGAACAGCGCAGCCTCGGTTGCGCGCCTGAACAGGAAGAGAATTATGACGAATGTCGTAGTGGTCGGCTCCCAATGGGGTGACGAAGGCAAAGGCAAGATTGTGGATTGGCTCTCCGAGCGCGCGGATATCGTCGTGCGCTTTCAGGGCGGTCACAATGCCGGCCATACCCTGGTGATCGACGGCGTCAGCTACAAGCTGTCGCTCCTGCCCTCCGGCGTCGTGCGTCCCGGCAAGCTTGCCGTCATCGGCAACGGCGTCGTCATCGATCCGCACGCGCTGATCGCCGAAATCGACAAGCTCGGCAAGCAGGGCATTGCGATCACGCCGGACAACCTGCGTATCGCCGACAATGCCACGCTGATCCTGTCGCTGCACCGCGAGCTTGACGGCATCCGCGAAGACGCCGCCTCCAACAGCGGCACCAAGATCGGCACGACGCGCCGCGGCATCGGCCCGGCCTATGAAGACAAGGTCGGCCGTCGTGCCATCCGCGTCATGGACCTTGCCGACCTCGACACGCTGCCGGCCAAGGTCGACCGCCTGCTGACGCACCACAACGCGCTGCGCCGCGGCCTTGGTGAAGCCGAGATCAGCCATGACGCGATCATGCAGGAACTTTCGTCGGTCGCCGACAAGGTGCTGCCGTTCATGGACACCGTCTGGGTGCTGCTCGACAAGGCCCGCCGCAAGGGCGCGCGCATCCTGTTCGAAGGTGCTCAGGGCACGCTGCTCGACATCGACCACGGCACCTATCCGTTCGTCACCTCGTCGAACACGGTCGCCGGCCAGGCTGCCGCCGGTTCGGGCATGGGCCCGGGCTCGCTCGGCTACATCCTCGGCATCACCAAGGCCTATACGACGCGCGTCGGTGAAGGTCCGTTCCCGACCGAACTTACCGACGAAATCGGCCAGTTCCTCGGCGAAAAGGGCCATGAGTTCGGCACCGTGACGGGCCGCAAGCGCCGCTGCGGCTGGTTCGATGCAGCCCTGGTACGCCAGTCGGTTGCCGCCAACGGCATCACCGGCATCGCGCTCACCAAGCTTGACGTTCTCGATGGCCTCGACGAACTGAAGATCTGCATTGGCTATACTCTGGACGGGCAGCAGATCGACCATCTGCCGGCAAGCCAGGCGCAGCAAGCTTCGGCAAAGCCAGTGTATGTTACGCTTGAAGGATGGAAAGAATCGACGGTTGGCGCACGCAGCTGGGCAGATCTTCCGGCGCAAGCGATCAAGTATGTCCGCCAGGTGGAAGAACTGATCGGTGCACCGGTTGCTCTTCTTTCGACCAGCCCGGAGCGGGACGACACAATACTTGTGACGGACCCCTTTGAGGACTAGTGTCGGCGAACTGACATTGCGTCGTGATCGCAAAGACATACCTGGGCGTATGAGAAAGTACTAATGGCGGATTTTGTTGCAGTTATTCGCAGGACCGTTGACGGCCTGTCGGAAAACACACCTGAAATGCGGGACAGGGTATACGAGAAGGCGCGCGCGGCCGTGCGCCGCCAACTCGAAAACATGAACCCGCGTCCGTCGGACGACATGATCAATCGCCAGCTGGCGAAACTCGAAAATGCGATTGCCGAGGTCGACAGCGAACACGCCGAGGCCTTGCCGGCGCTCGACGAGCCCGAGGTTGCCGAGGCGGAGACCGTCGAACCGGTTGCCTCGGAGCCAGCAGTAGAGCACGTTCCGGAACCGGAACCGGAACCGGAACCGGAAGCTCAGCCTGTACAGGTTGTCGAAAGCGAGCCGTTGGCCGCTGCCGATGATGCGGCCGAGCAGCCCGCATCGGAACCGGAAATCGCCGCCGAGCCCTACCATCCTGTCGAGGCCTATGAGACGCCGACGCATGTGGTCGAGCCCGAGGCCGAGCCGGTCGAGGAAACTCCGGTCGAGGCGGTAGAATACGAACCGGTCGTTGAACCTGCAGAAGCCGTTGCGCCGCCGCTGGACGAAAGTCCCGTCGTCGTTCAGCCGCACGAAGACGTGCAGGCCTATGAAGCGCCCGAATATTCGGAGCCGGTGACAGAAGCGCAGGAAACACCGGTGGCTTCCCCGGAGGTCGAGACGCAGCACCATGCCGCGCACGAGCCGACCTGGGACGAAGCGCCGGCTGCAAGTCCTGAGCAGAAGCCGGCCCTCTCCGAGTGGGACCTGCCCGAATGGGAGACCGTTGGTCCGACCTCGACCGTCGCGCCGGTCACCGAACACATCGGCGAAGAGCGCGCCACGGAGACCCACGACCCGGACACCGCGCCCGAGCTTTTGGGGATGCATCCGGTCGCCGAGCTGGAGCAGCAGGCCCCTGAGGCGACGCCCAAGGCGGACCCCGTGCGCGGCTGGTCGTTCGACGACAATGACCCCTTTGCGCCGATCGAAGAGCGGCGGGCCGAGAAGACTTCCGAACCGGAGATCAGCGACTGGTCGTGGCCGGTCGAAAAGCCTGTTCAGGCGGCTGCCGTACCGGCGGCGCAGAACCAGCAGGAACGCGCCGGTACCGCTTGGGATCATATTGACGATCTGCTCGGCTTCGAGGACGCGGCCAACGCTGCTGCGGCGGGAGCCGGAGCCACGGCGGCAGCGCGCGAGCCGGAACGGGCTGGCGAAGCAACCCCGGCAGCGCCAAGGCCGACATCCTACCGGGCCACGCCGAAGCCGTCTCGTTTCAGCGTAAAGCGTCTCGTCATTGCGGGCGTCGCCCTGCTCGTGCTTGGCGGCGGCGGATTTGCCTATTGGCAGAACCGCGAGGCTGGCAATGCCTGGATTTCCGGCATGGTGTCGTCGATAAGCTCGGCGGTGTCCAGCATCGGCGGAACGCCGGCCGAGCAAAGCACGCCGCCGCAGCCCGCTGGCGAAACGGCCACGCAGGAACCGGCCGCGCATGACGATACGGTTGCGCCGGACAACAACTCGACGAAGTTCACGCAGCGCCTGATGGCGGACGGATCGGAGACCGACGACGGCCCGGCCAACCCAACGGGCGAGAGCGCCGCGCAGGAAGGCAAGTCCGTGGCGCCGCAGACGGAAGCAGGCAAGCCTGTCGAAGCGGCGAGCGGTCAGGGTGGCACGGCCGGCCAGGCCGGAGCGCCCGCGACTGGCCAGCCGGCCGGCCAGCCGAACCAGCCTGAAGTGGCCCTCGCCACCGGCGAGAAGATGTTCCTCTACGAGGAGCGTCTCGGCCAGTCTTCGCCCACGGCCGTTCCGGGAACCGTGGCGTGGTCGGTGAAGGAGGAATCGCCCGGCGGCGATGCCAAGCCCGAGCCGGCGATCCAGGCCCAGATCACCGTTCCGGACCGCGGCCTGACCGCGCTGATGACGATCAAGCGAAATGCGGATCCGTCGCTGCCGGCAAGCCACGTCATCGAGTTCGTGTTCTCGCTGCCGTCGAATTTCGAGGGCGGCGCCATCGACAGCGTCCAGCGCGTATCGATGAAGCGGACCGAGCAGGATCGGGGAGACGCCTTGATCGCGGTTCCGGCCAAGATCACGGACGATTTCCATATGATCGCTCTGAACGATGCGACGGACGCCATCGGCAACAACACCCAGCTGCTGCGCAGCCGCAGCTGGATCGATATCCCGCTGACCTACCGCAACGGTCGCCGCGCGCTTCTGACGCTTGAAAAGGGGCAGAGCGGCACGGATGCCTTCAACCAGGCCATGCGCGCCTGGTCGGCGACGGGTACGGCTGCCGAGAGCAACAGCCAGTAAGCTCGACAAGAACCGAACATACAAAAAACCCGGCGGAAGCAACCGCCGGGTTTTTTATTGGGTTTCGCGTACTTGAAGCAGAACCGCCGCTTTAAGTTGCTGCGGTTGCCTTAGGCGCCTTCGACGACGCGCAGGGAATTGGCGCGCTCCAGCGCTGCCTTGCGCACGGCGTCCTGGACCTTCTCGAACGCACGAACTTCGATCTGCCGGACGCGTTCGCGGCTGATGTCGAACTCGGCCGAAAGATCCTCGAGCGTCAGCGGATCTTCGGTCAGGCGGCGTGCCTCGAAGATGCGGCGCTCACGGTCGTTGAGCACCTTCATCGCGTTCGCAAGCAGTGCCCTGCGGCTTTCGAGCTCGTCCTGCTCGATCAGGATTTCTTCCTGGTTGTCGTGGTCGTCGACGAGCCAGTCCTGCCATTGGCCGGACTCGCCCTCGCTCGCCTTGATCGGCGCATTGAGCGAGGCGTCGCCGGACAGGCGGCGGTTCATCGAAACGACTTCGTCCTCGCTCACCTTGAGGGTGGTGGCGATTTCCTTGACATGCTCCGGCTTCAGGTCACCCTCATCGAGTGCCTGGATCTTGCCCTTGAGGCGACGCAGGTTGAAGAACAGCCGCTTCTGGTTGGCGGTCGTGCCCATCTTGACCAGCGACCACGAGCGCAGAATGTACTCCTGGATCGCCGCCTTGATCCACCACATTGCATAGGTGGCGAGACGGAAGCCGCGATCGGGCTCGAACTTCTTCACGGCCTGCATCAGGCCGACATTGCCTTCCGACACGACTTCGCCGATCGGCAGGCCGTAGCCGCGATAACCCATCGCGATCTTGGCGACGAGGCGAAGGTGGCTGGTGACAAGCTTGTGCGCCGCTTTGCGGTCGTCGTGTTCCTGGTACCGCTTGGCGAGCATGTACTCTTCCTGCGGCTCAAGCATCGGGAACTTGCGAATTTCGTCGAGGTAACGATTAAGGCCGCCTTCTCCAGCGGCAATGGTCGGCAAATTGTTTCGGGCCATATGAAGCACCCCCCTTTTTAGTCTCCGGCCTCCGGTCGGCAAGCCGGGCATGTGGGTCTTCGTCAAGACCCCACGAACGTAGAAAATAAGTACGGCGAAAGCATGATTCAAGGAGTCCGGTTCACAAGGATGTGACGCCGGAGCGACGGAAATGTCACGAATAGAGGCACGCTTTAGATCGGAATTCTTCCGACGGATTTCAAGGGGCGCTCACTCTCCGCTGCGCAGCGCTTCGATCAGCGCTCCCATGTCGTCCGGCATCGGCGCTTCGAAATGCATGGTCTCGCCGGTCGACGGGTGCTCGAACTGCAGCATGAAGGCATGCAGCGCCTGACGGTGGAACTGGTTGACAACGGCCTTGGCGGCATCCGGCAGAAGGTTCGCCTTGGTTCTGAAGGCGGCGCCGTATTCGGGATCGCCGATCAGCGGATGGCCGATATGGGCCATGTGCACGCGGATCTGGTGGGTCCGGCCCGTTTCCAGGTGGCATTCGATCGTCGAGGCGAGCGAGGTGCCGTCGGGCTTTTCGAGGTAGCGCTCGACCACCTCGTAATGGGTGATCGCCTCGCGGGCGTCGTCGCTATCCTCGCGCTTGACCGCGCGCTTCGTTCGGTCGCCGGCGCGGCCGAGCGGCGCGTCGATCGTGCCCTTCAACTGCCGGGGCCTGCCCCAGACGACCGCCCGGTAGGCGCGCTCGAGCGGGCCGGTGCGGCCGTGGTCGGCAAACTGGTCGGAGAGATGGCGATGGGCCGCATCGTTCTTGGCGACGACCATGACGCCGCTCGTTTCCTTGTCGAGGCGATGGACGATGCCGGGGCGCTTGACGCCGCCGATACCCGACAGGCTGCTGCCGCAGTGGTGGATCAGGGCATTGACGAGCGTGCCCGTCCAGTTGCCGGCACCCGGATGCACGACGAGGCCGGCCGGCTTGCACAGCACGATCAGGTCGCTGTCCTCATAAAGCACGTCGAGGGGGATGTTCTCGCCCTTCGGCTCGGGATCTTCCGGCTCCGGGAGGTCGATCTCGAAAATGTCCCCCGGCTGCACCTTCTTCTTCGGCTCGCTCACCGGCTTGCCGTTGACCGACACGGCACCCTGCTCGATGAGAGCCTTGATACGGTTGCGGGAGAATTCACCCGAAAGTGCGTCCGTCAGGAAGGAATCGAGCCGTCCTGCGGCATCCTCGCCCGCCGTCAGGACTTTCCTATTGGCCGTTGCTTGTTTAAAGGGGTCGTTCATTCCGTTAAAAATCCGAAAAAAGGCCAGCCATGACCGCAATCGAGCCCGATGACCAGGAAGACAAGCCGCTAGATCCGGCGATGGAAAATGTCCGCCGCAAGATGGTGAAGCTGCAGCTCGTCTCGGCAGGCGTCATGTTGGTCATGCTTATGGCTGTCCTTGGAACGATTGTCTACAAGCTGACGCGCACGGATGAGAAAGCGCCGGCCCAGACGTCCGCCGCCGTCGTTCCGAGTGAGGCGCCGCTCAACGCTGTTGCCGCGCTGCCTGCCGGCTTCACCGTGACGAATGTCGCGCTTTCTGGCTCGCAGGTGCTGTTCTACGGCAACCTGCCCGGTGCCGAGCCGCGTGCGATCGTCTTCGACATCGGCACCGGCCGCATCGTCGCGGATATCACCGTTCGGACGAACTGACGGCATGTCCGGCGCCCTCCCGCCCGTCCTGCGCATCGACGATCCCGCCGATCCCCGGATCGCTGGTTTCGTCTCGATCAAGGAGCGCGATCTGACGGGGCGGCAGGGCCGCTTCATTGCCGAGGGCACCGTGGTGCTACGCATGCTGGCCGCCGCGCACGCGGCCGGCCGCGGTTTTGCCGCCGAGGCCCTCCTGCTTCTGGAAAACCGTCTGGAGGGCGTCGGCGACATTCTTCGGCGTTTCCCGCCTGACGTCCCGGTCTATGTGGCGAACGCGCAGGTGTTCGACGCGATCGCCGGCTTCAACATGCATCGCGGCGTGCTGGCACTCGGGCGCCGCGAAGGCGAACCGGATCGCGATGCGCTGATCGCGTCGCTGCCGACGTCGAGCCTGGTGCTGGCGGCCTGCGGCATCTCCAACCACGACAATATGGGTGCGCTTTTCCGCAACGCCGCGGCCTTTGGGGTCGACGCGGTCCTGATGGACGAGACGAGCTGTGATCCGATGTATCGCAAGGCGATCCGCGTTTCCGTCGGCTCCGTGCTGACGGTGCCCTTCGTTCGCGAGGGTTCCGTCGCCATCATGCTGGAGCGGCTGCAGGATGCAGGCTTTGCGATCTGGGGGCTGTCGCCGGCAGGAACGACAGACATCGGCGCAATCCCTCCGGCACCGCGCACGGCGCTTCTGATGGGGACCGAGGGCGAGGGACTGCCGCAAGCGGTGATGACCGCGATCCAGACCGCGCGCATCCGCCAGCGGCCGGGGCTCGACAGCCTCAACGTGTCGACCGCGGCTGGCATCGCATTGCACCAGGTGGCATTGATCAACGGCCGCATCTGAGGGGTAGCGCTGGTGTGAGGGCAGGCAGTCCCCGACGGCTGCGGGCGCCTACTCGCGCGGAAGAATATCCTTGACGCGCTTCGCCAGGCTTTTTCTGTTGGCTGTGCCTTCTTCCTCGCCCGAGAGCAGGCTGGGGATGGGAGAGGTGGCGCCCTCATTCGCCGCCGTCAGCGCGACCATGCCTGCGGCGATTGCTGCGACTTCGTCGCGCAGCGCTTCGTCATGGGTTGCGGACTTGGAGTTGGTCAGGCGCTCCGAAAGGGCCGTGGCGCGATTGCGCAGGTCGTCGGCGGCGACAATGGAGCCGGAATCCCCGTTTGCCAATTCGACCGGTGCTGCAGCACCATTGCCCGTCTGCTCGGATGCCGACTTGCGGTCGCGGCGCAAGGGAAAGGCGACGCCGGCGGCGCGCAGCGCCTTGGCGGCGTCACGCATTTCCTGGTTGGTGTCCTTCACCTTGGCCTTCAATCTCTCGATTTCACCGGCGCGCCTTTCGAGCGCGCTCTCGCGATCGGCGCTGGTTGCCATTTCGCGCGCAAGCTTGTCTTCCAGCCGGTGCAGGCGGGTCTCATCGCGCGACAGGCGGAGTTCCATTTCCTTTGCATGGGTGGTCTCGGTCTTCAAGTCGCCGCGCAGGGCTTCGCGCTCGTCGCGCAGTGTGGCGATCCGGCTTTTCAGATGCTCGACCTCTGTGTCGCGTGCGGCCAGGTTGATCCGCAGATTGTCGGTCTCGGCAGCATCCTGGGCGAGCTGAACGTCACGCTTCCTGATCTCGTCGGCCTTGCCGGCGTTGTCCCGCTCGACGCTGTCGAGCGTCGCCTTCATCCGCTCCAGGCGCTGTTCGAACTGGCGGATGGCCGAGCGCATGTCTGCCGCCTCGACGTTCATGTCGGCAAGCTGGGCATGCAGATCGGCGTTTTCGCCGCTGAGGCGACGGGCTTCCTGCAGGCTCTTCTCGTTTGTGAGCATCAGAGACACGCCCTTGTCCCGTTCGCGCTTCAAGGCCTGAAGCGTGCGGGCATTTTCGGCGGCAAAAGCGGCGCGGGCCGCATCCTTCTGCGCGCGCACCTCCTGGGGGCTGAGCGGCATCGTCGCCTTCAGCCGGTCCTCGGCGAAACGCACGATACGGCGGTGGATCGCCGGTGCGACCAGGAGACCGATGATGATCGCCGTCAGAAAGCCCAGGGCAAAGAGAAGCGAGAATTGGATCACGAGCTGGCCGTTTCGAAACTAGACCGGAAACCGAACCGCCTGCCCGGCCACAAAGGGCACGGCAGGCGCTCCATCTTCCGTTTCCTTGCACTAAACATGACGTTTCGTGCGCTGCAAGTCTATGGTGCCGGATTTTGCGACAGGCAGGTCCGGCAACGGTCTTAGAAGGGATTCCAGGTCGGATTCTGGGTCATCTTGAGGTAGCCGACATTGACGCCGAGGCGTGCGCCGATGCCGGTGCGGATCGGCACCACGACGATGTTCTCGTCGGTCAGTACCGTCATGCCGACGCCGGCAACCACATAGGCCGAGCCGGAGACACCGCCGAAGCGCTTGTAGAGCGCCGGCACGCTCGGCAGATTGTAGACCAGCATCATTGCGCGGCTGCCCTGGCCGCCCCAGTCGATACCGAGCGACGGACCCTGCCAGAAGACGCTGTGCTGTCCGGCATTCTTGGTGTTGAGCTCGCCTTCGCCATAGGTGAGGCCGGCGATGAACGCGCCTGAGCCTTCCTGTCCGAGAATGTAGCCATTCGGCAGGCCGTAGCGTTCAAAGGCACGTTCGACGACCTTGGCAAGGCCGCCGGAGGTTTCTCCGAAGAAGCCGTGACCGGCATCGACGATTTCCTGCATGGTGTATTGGCTGTTGTTGTTCGCCGACTGGGCGTGCGCGACGGACAGGGCGCCGGCGACCAGAAACATCGTGGCCAGGACAACACGGCCAGCCGATGTGGCAGCCTTCATGATCTGATGCATCATATCCTCCGTCAGGCGCGAAATTTGCTCGCTTGCGGGTTTGCAGTGGCCGACAGTCAGATCACTGCGCGGCCAGGTGGGGTCTGGACCAATTCCATGCAATTTGAACCGATGGTCTTAACAATCGGTTTACCAAATGTGGTGTCATTATGTTCCACTGATGAACGGCTGCGCCGGGCAGCTCATGACTTGCGTCTTCACGCAGGAGGCTTTACCGGCGTGACCACGGCGCGTGCTCCAGGCGAGGGCCGATGGCACCAAACAAGGAACTAAGATGGCAACGAATCCGAACCTGACATTGACGGGACCCGATCTGGCCGCGCTTCTGTGCAGCCGGGTTTGCCACGACATCATTTCCCCGGTCGGCGCCATCAACAACGGCCTGGAGCTGCTCGACGAGGGCGGCGCCGATGCGGATGCGATGGATCTCATCCGCACGAGCGCGCTCAACGCCTCGGTCCGGCTGAAGTTTGCGCGCCTAGCCTTCGGCGCGTCGGGTTCGGTTGGTGCGTCGATCGATACCGGCGAAGCGGAGAAGGCGGCGAAGGATTTTGCCGCGGCCGAGAAGAAGACCGAGGTCAACTGGCACGGCCCGCGGGCGATCATTGCCAAGAACCGGGTCAAGCTGCTCCTGAACCTCTTCCTGATCGCCTACGGCGCCATTCCGCGCGGCGGCTCGATCGACGTGACGCTCGAGAACCCGGAGTTCGACGCCGTGTTCACGCTCGTTGCCAAGGGCCGGATGATGCGCGTGCCTCCAAGGCTGGTGGAACTCCTCTCCGGCACGCCGGAAGAGGCCGTCGATGCCCATTCGATCCAGCCCTATTACACGGTGCTTCTCGGCGAGGAGGCGGGCATGGAAATCGCCGTCACCTCGACCGGCGAGGAAATCATCTTCACCGCCAAGATGCAGCCTGAGGTTTAAGTCGGCGGCGCCAGGCGCCCCGATTTCTTGACGTCTCGACAGCCGCCGGGTGCCATCGCATCCGGCGGAAACGTATCTGCCATAGGCGTTTCACTGTCACCCGAATCTTGGAAAACTTAATATTTTCAGTGGGTTGATCTCGTGCGAAAAAGCTTCGTTAAGCAAATTCCGTAACGAAATCTTTCCCAAATTTGTATAGAGTTGTTTCAAGAATGCCGATACGCGTATAGGTAAGTGGCGAAGGGAGTTGGACATGCGACGTTTGATGATTGCCGACGGCTCGGATGTCGTCCGGAAAGTTGGAAAACGTATCCTCTCCGGCATGGGCTTTATGGTTTACGAGGCGTCGAACAGCCTTGAGGCGCTCGTGCGCTGTGAAGCGGAACTCCCGAACATCCTGATCATCGACGCAGGTCTCGAAGGCGCGCTCGAGCTTATCGGCAACATTCGCCGGCTGCCGAACGGCCCGTCGGTGCGGATTTATTACTGCGTCGTCGAAGCGGACCTGAAGAAGATGATGGCCGGCAAGCGGGCTGGTGCCGACGACTTCCTGCTGAAGCCTTTCGACCGCAAGATCCTGACCAGCGTTTTCGCGAGCCAGTCGATGGCGGCCTGAGCCGCCTTATCCTGGCATCCTTGCAGCGAAACCAAGCCGTGGCGTTTGCCGCGGCTTTTTTGTTGTGCCAACCCGGTGCGCCGAACAGGGATTTCGATCATTGGGAAAGGGGAGGGCGACGGGCGCGGTGCGCCCTGGATCTGGGGCAATATCATCGCAAAACCGGTAGGCGTGGTCTCTTTCACGCAAAACAAAACCCGCCTCATAGGCGGGTTTTGCGAAACTCTCGAATGTCGGGCCCGCATCATGCGGGGATCGGTGCAAGCCCTGGCAGGGAATCAGGCAGTTTCGGCGTATTCGGCGCCATCCGGCTCACGCAGCACATAGCCGCGGCCCCAGACGGTTTCGATGTAGTTGGCGCCGCCGGCGGCGTTTGCGAGCTTCTTGCGCAGCTTGCAGATGAAGACGTCGATGATCTTCAGTTCCGGCTCGTCCATACCGCCGTAGAGGTGGTTCAGGAACATTTCCTTGGTAAGCGTCGTGCCCTTGCGCAGCGAGAGCAGCTCGAGCATCTGGTATTCCTTGCCGGTCAGGTGGACGCGCTGTCCGCCCACTTCAACCGTCTTGGCATCCAGGTTGACGATGAGCTCGCCGGTGGAGATGACCGACTGGGCGTGGCCCTTGGAGCGGCGGACGATCGCATGAATGCGAGCGACCAGTTCGTCCTTGTGGAACGGCTTGGTCATGTAGTCGTCTGCGCCGAAGCCCAGGCCTCGAACCTTGTCTTCGATGCCGGCCATGCCCGAAAGAATCAGGATGGGCGTCTTCACCTTGGAAAGACGCAGCGTTCTCAAGACTTCGTAGCCGGACATGTCCGGCAGGTTGAGGTCGAGAAGGATGATGTCATAGTCATAAAGTTTGCCGAGATCGACGCCTTCTTCACCGAGATCGGTGGTGTAGACGTTGAAACTCTCGGACTTGAGCATCAGCTCAATGCTCTGAGCCGTTGCACTGTCGTCTTCAATTAATAGAACCCGCATATTCTTCCCCTTTTCCGCCGCCCAAGGTTGTCGTGGCACCCTTACGCGATACGGATCCAGTCGTTGCCTGATTTGGAGGCTGCCACCAAATGGTTAACAAATTCTGATTCCCTCTGGCAAGGTGTATCGAGTTTGTTAAATATTTTTAGCAGTCTCCTGATTTCAAACGTGAATCCAGAACGGCTAATCTCATGTGAAACATGAGGAAATCCCGTTATCTGACTCTTCTGACTCGTTAATGCCGGGGCGGTCACATTTCGTGCCTCAGCATTTACGGAGCCTTAAATCATCACGCCTATGATTAACGATGCCCGTAAACGAAAGGTTACCAGCGGTAGGCTTTTGTTAATATCGCTGAAGATTTTTCGTTTCCGGCCCTGTTCGGGCCGGCTCGCGGGCAAATCAGTAACCGGGGTCTCGTTATCCACGGGAGTATTGCGTATGAAAGCACGTGAGAGCCTTGTCCGCCTGAAGGAGTTTCAGGTCCGGGAGAAGCAGCGTCAGCTGAACCAGCTTCAGATGATGATGGCTGAGTTCGAACGGATGACCAAGGATCTGGAAAATCAGATTATTTTCGAGGAGAAGAAGTCGGGTATCTCCGATCCCCAGCACTTCGCCTATCCCACCTTCGCCAAGGCCGCACGTCAGAGAGCCGACAATCTTCAGGTCTCCATTCGCGAGCTGAAGACGCAGCAGGATGCTGCCGAACTCGCGCTCGAAGAAGTGCAGGCCGAATACGCGAAGGCGGCGGCCCTCGAAGAGCGGGACACGTCGACCCGCCTGCGGGCATAGCTGCGGCTCCTGCGCCCTAGTTCGGCGCAGCGGGCCGTAACGCCTTGGTCCAAAGGGTGATTTGAACCCCGAGCCGGATGCGGCAAGGGGGATTTGTCCGTTGGACGGGCCGATAGCCCGTTTCGGAGCAGATGGTTCCATCCTTGACGGATCATGCGGTTGGCATGATCCGATCCGGCACGATCGTGACAAGACAAAAAGACCCGCCCGATGCCTCGGCATCCGGGCGGGTCTTCTCATTTCGGGACCGGCAGCGCCGTGGTTCTTTCAAGGCGCGCGCGATTTCGATTTAAGATTTGTGCCGCGGCCGTCGGCGCAGGTGTCTCAACCCTGGATGACATCCTGCCATTCGGGATGCCGCATCGCCTGGGCCTTCATGAAAGGGCAGAGGGGGATAATCTTCCAGCCGCCCTTGCGGGCTTCCTCGATCGCATGCTTGGCCAGCGCCTGGCCGACGCCCTTGCCGCGCAGGGCATCCGGAACGAGCGTGTGATCGACGATGATCAGTTGCGGCGAGGTGCGCGAATAGGTCATTTCACCAGTATGGCCTTCGACTGATGTCGAGTAGCGGCCGTGCGATCCGGTTTCCTCGTGCATGATTTCCATGGCAACCTTCCTTGGTGAACGGGTTTGTCTGCTTCGAAGCTAGCGCAGTTTTTCGCAAATCGGAATCGTCCGCTCGGCCATCGCCGGTGCACAGTGCGTTCGCGAAACGCACCCAATGCCGGTCCGCACGGGACCTTTGAAAACGACGGCGGCGGCCCCGGGGAACCCGGAGCCGCCGCGCGACCTATGGCCCTGTGATGGGCGAAATTAGTGGCGATACTGCTGGATGCGAGTGGTGCGCAGGCCGGCGAGACCGTGATCGTTGATCGAGGACTGCCAGGACAGGAACTCCTCGACAGTAAGGGTATAGCGTTCGCACGCTTCTTCCAGGCTCAACAGGCCACCGCGCACGGCGGCAACAACCTCAGCCTTCCTGCGGATTACCCAGCGCCGGGTATTCGCCGGCGGCAGATCCGCAATCGTCAGAGGGCTGCCATCGGGGCCGATGACATATTTCACGCGTGGTCGCATCATTTCGGTCATGGGACTCTCTACACAAACTCAAGACCATATGACCGTGACCTTAGCCTGCCACATTTAACATTTGCCTAAGCGTCAAGTAACAATTTGCTCATAATTTGAGACACTTCCGATGGGCCTTTGCCCATGTGCGGCGTCCCCCAAAACTTGCGGCAATATTTCCCCGACTTGTGGAAACGCTTGAGAACAATCCGGATTCTCCCGGAATTGACATGGGAGCCATGCAAATACCACATTTCACTTTAACTAAAATTTTTGGTAACGAAGCCCCGAAATAAGGATGAGCGTCGTATGTACGCTCCCGCATTCATTCTTGGTGCATCGTCATATTTTTCACAACCGGACGCGTTTCTTTCGCGGGCAGGCCGGTAGCGGCAGTTTTATTTCGTCTGCCGGGTGAATTTCATGCTCCTGACGATGTGGGGCGTTGTTTGTATTTCTCTCGACCGGTGCGGTGGCGCCGGGGATGTGGTGATCGCAGATGAAGGAATCGCATGAACCGGCCTTGCTGCGCGAGGCTGAAACGGTGGAGATGTTTTCGGACATCGATACGGCCACGGTGCGCACCGAGTACGAACTTCTGCATCTCATGCGGCGGTTGATCGCGCGCTATGGCTTCGGCCATTTCATGATTGCGCGCATGCCGCTTGCCGAACAGCAGCGCTTTTCCGAGCGGCTGGTGCTCAGCAACTGGCCGTCCGAACTGGTGCGCCAATACGACGCCTGCGAGACGTTCCAGTCGAGCGGGCTGGTCGAAAAGTTGCGTTTCACCAAGCTGCCGGTAACCGGCGGGGCCGAGTTGCTCGATGTCGCGGCCAAGCCTGCGGACGAGGCGATGGTGCACCGGCTGCTGGCGCATCCGGAGATGGCGCGCCATTTCGCGGTGCTGCTGCACACAAGCGGCGGCGATCCCTTCATCGCCATGCTTTCGGGCCGCCGCGAGGCGCCTGCCGGCGTCGAGCGCGCCACGCTCTATCTCACTTTGGTCCAGCTTTTCGAATGCCTGGAGCGCACCTTCGACACCGGCAATACCGCACGCGAAAAGCTGTCGAGCCGCGAGTTGGAATGTCTGCGCTGGGCGGCTGCCGGCAAGAGCAGCGACGAGATCGGCATCATCCTGGGGATCTCGACCTATACGGTCAGCAGCTACTTCAAGAGCGCGACCCGCAAGCTCGATGCCGTCAACCGCATGCAGGCGATTGCCCGCGCCATGCGGCTGAAGCTGATCTGACGCCTTTAGGGCCAGGCACGCGCATGTCATCCGCAGCGGCCGGCCTTGCCGCCGGACGGACAAGTTTCTATATGTCGCGGAACTGAAAGTACCGCGACGCGCTCTATGCATCCGATTGATGCCGGCCGCCGCGGAGCCGAAGATGCCGTGGGCCGAGAGTTGCTCGGCAAAGCATCGCATGAAGCGTGAAACAGGGCAGGCGCAAGGTTACCGCCCGAAGGCCGGATTGGATCCCGTGAACAGTCTCGATTTTGACCGCAAGCCCGAAGATACGCGTGTCGTCGTTGCCATGTCCGGCGGCGTCGACAGTTCCGTCGTTGCCGGCCTGCTCAAACGGGGGGGCTACGATGTTCTCGGCATCACGCTGCAGCTCTACGATCACGGCGCTGCTGTGCACCGGGCCGGTTCCTGCTGTGCCGGCCAGGACATCGACGATGCGCGCCGCGTCTGCGAAACGCTCGGCATTCCCCATTACGTGCTCGACTACGAAGCGCGCTTCCGCGAAACGGTGATCAATCCCTTCGCCGAAAGCTATATCGCCGGCGAGACGCCGATCCCATGCGTCGCCTGCAACCAGACGGTCAAGTTTGCCGACCTGCTTTTGACGGCCAAGGAACTCGGTGCCGATGCGCTGGCGACCGGCCACTATATCCGCTCGCGCCCGAGCCCGAACCCGCGCTATGCCGGCCAGCGGGCACTCTACCGGCCGACGGATGCCGACCGTGACCAGAGCTATTTCCTCTTTGCGACGACGCAGGAGCAGATCGACTACCTGCGCTTCCCGTTGGGACACCTCTCCAAGGCCGAAACCCGCAAGCTCGCCGAAGAGATGGGCCTTGTCGTCGCCCAGAAGGCCGACAGCCAGGACATCTGTTTCGTGCCGCAGGGCAAGTACAGCGACATTGTCTCGAAGCTGAAGCCGAATGCAGCACTCTCCGGCGACATCGTGCATCTCGACGGCCGCGTGCTCGGCACGCATGAGGGCATCCTGCACTACACGATCGGCCAGCGCCGCGGCATTGGTGTTGCGACCGGTGAGCCGCTCTACGTCGTCTATCTCGACGCCCGCTCGCGCCGCGTCATCGTCGGCCCCAAGGAAGCGCTGGAGACGCGCCGCGTCTACCTGCGCGACGTCAACTGGCTGGGCGACGAGGACGTCGAGGCGGCAGCCGCCCGTGGCTTTGAGTGTTTCGCCAAGGTGCGCTCCACCCGCCAGCCGGCGCCGGCTGTGCTCGCGATGGACGACGAGGGCATCTATGTGGAGCTTGCCGAAGGCGAAGCCGGCATCGCGCCCGGCCAGGCCTGCGCGCTCTATTCCGGCGTCGGCGAGGACGCGCGCGTCTATGGCGGCGGATTTATTCGCAAATCGGAACGCGAAGCCGGCGCGGAAGCCGCGCTGAAGGCCCTGCTTTCGGCGCAGGCAGCCGCCTGAAGCCCTTGATTTCCGGGCTGTTGTGAAAACTTCACATTTTCCCGGAGACTTGGGTTGACAGTGGGCGGAAGCGGGCCGTATAAGCCGCCCGTCCAGTCAAGACGGCTTCCACTTCGAAGCCCTGACGCGGTACCCGGCGGAGTAGCTCAGTAGGTTAGAGCAGAGGAATCATAATCCTTGTGTCGGGGGTTCGAATCCCTCCTCCGCTACCATTTTTCCACATCCATCCCGATAGCGTCGATCAAGAAACGTCCGCAAGACACGGGTGATTTGATCCGTCTTGTGTCCTGAGACGGCGGGACGACGGCAAAGAGCTTATTGCCGTCACATCACCAAGTTCATGTCGAGCCCGGTTTCGCCTCAGTCAATGCTGTGTCGGCTTCACCGAGGGTCGCGGGTTGTCTGTCACTGAGTGCCTTTCGAGATGATCAGTTCACATGCCGGCGTCCCTTTGCCGCCGCCGACCGAATAGGTCAACTCCGCTTCGATCGAAGAACTCCGACCAGTCGAGGTTCTCCAGGATCACGCCCGCTAGGCGCTCGCGGACGTCCTCGAGCATCGGCGCCAGGCGCGTCAGGTTGAACCGCAGCTTGCCGGCAAAGCGGCCGGAGAGCTGGCGCGACCGTTCGGCCTGGGCGCGCTCGGCACCGGTTGAAAACCTTCGTTGCGGAAGACCGCGAGCACTCTCTGACGTTCTTGCTCGGTCATGTCTTTGGTCGAAGACTTGCCGGTGATGTGGGTGAGCTTGGCACGGTAGCTGTCATCGTCCAGGCCGAGCTTCTTCTTGGCGACATGAATGGCAGCAAGGGAGCTGGTCATCGGACTCCTCCCACCAGAGCGCAGCGATCGTGACTTGCACTGCCGCATGCCCTATTTTTGCAACTAGGGGTTCTTCTACGGGGAGGGGAGATAAGATGAGCGACGGTCGCGGATCGAGAATGGTGTCGCATGTGGTGGTGATAATACTTGCCGCTACGCTGCCCGCGGCAATGTTTGGGAAACCTGGCGACGGGTACTTCGAGTTTCTCAAAGAATTTCAGACGCTGCTGACGGGCCTGCTCGCAGTAGGCGCGGCGGCCTACACGATCAGTGAAATGATCAAGAGCGATGCCAAACAAGAGCAGCGCCACAGAGAAACAATCGAGATTTCCATGCTCCCGTCCAAACTAGCCGTGGCTCGGGTCGCTGACTTTTTGCCTGGTAGACTCAGGCACTACAGCGAACAGTTTCGATTGTTCGACGAACTTGTAGATAAAAACACGTTCCAGCCAAGTTGGGACAAGCAAAGTTTGACGCTCGCCATCAGGGTTTGTGTCAATGCAAGGAACCTGCATCGAGAAGTTTTGAGTGACCGTGTCACCTCCTGTCAGCATCTTTTTGACAACGACGTTATGCAAAACCTTGAGGAGTTTCGCACCTGGAGTGGCGAGCTCATATCCCGTTTGCCAGAGGGTTTCGCGACGTCGATGTTTGACGATGACGATGTTGTAGAGCCGCCTGAATGGTACAACCGCGCACTCTATATGTTCATGGAGGTTACGAACCGTTCGTCGGCCTCGTTCGCAAACGATATTGATGCATGGGCAAAGCAGTTCCATCTGCCAAAGAGGAAGGACCCGCCAAGGCCCAGCCAGACGGTGCCGGTTGATGCTGCCTTCCCTCATTTGACGAACCGTCACTGAACGATGGATCGGCATACCGCTGTGCACCGTCCCGGAACCCGAACAGCCCCATTGCGCGACCCGCTGGTCGCGCAGGAGGCAGTCTGCTTCAGGTCAATGGTGCAGCGGCTTCAAGGGTAAGGTCAGCGCCGGTCCGCTCTTGACCCCGAATTGCCTTCTGAACTGCCGCGACGCGCTGCCGTCGAACAGCGATTGCGGCAGTGGCGCGCCGATCGCCCATTTGTATTTCGCTTCGGCATCGCTGCTCAGCGCCTGATGCGCCACGGCGCTCAAGGGCAGGACATATTCCGGCTTGCGCAGGCCGCGCTCGGTATTGCCGAGCCAAGTGAGGACCACCAGGATTTCGCCGCCTAGCTCGAGTGCATCAAGTGCCAATGCTTTTCCGCCGACCGAGGCGCGGACGGCCTGTTCGTGGAAGGTGAAGGCGCTGAGTTTCAGTTCGTTTTGCGGATCCGTCATGTCGGGCCTTCCTGGATATGCTGCCAACGCTGTCTTGAGCGGCGATTCGTTCAGTCAGCGTTCCCTATCATATTCCCTATGGCCAGACATGGAGCAGATGATCGATGCAAAAAGGCGCCGCCATCATCGATGGCAGCGCCTGCAGAGGATTGCGCTTGAGAGGGTGTGCGTAGAAACCAGCCGGGCATGCTGCCCGGATGCCGCGGCCGGGGCGGTCGCCTCAGCGGTGGATCGACGAGGTGATCGTCGTGTAGTCCGGCAGGTCGATGTTGGCGATTTCGGCTGCGCGATATTGGGACAGGGCAAAGTGCATGATCGCGATCACGGTGATCGAGAAGACCAGTACGGTGACGTTGACGCCGAAAGCGGTTTTGATCATGTCCTTGTCCCCCATGTCCTGCGCTTGTTGATGTGTGGTTAAAAACCGTGACATGGAGACTATCGTGTGGCGTCAATTGTGCTGTTCCCCGGGGAACATGAAATATGGTTGCTGAATTCTTAACCGGCGTGGCCTGAAAACCGCAGGTGCAGAGATTGCTTGCGAACGTCGGGGCTGCGGATAAGGTGCGCGGCTCGGCCGTACCGGATCAGGACCGGACATCTTCACAGGCTGGCGCCCGCGCAAAACGGCGTTGGCCTCATCCGGACGCGCGGCAACGCCTCGCCGCCGCCGCATTTTCAGAAGCGATTGCATCATGACCATCTCCATCCGCCCCTCCCGCCCATCCGACTTTCCGCGCACCTTCGAGATCTGGCGCAGCGCCGTTGTCGCCACCCATGATTTCCTGACACCGGAGGATTTTGCTGCCATCGAAGTGCTGGTGCGCGACCAGTATCTGCCGGCCGCCGAGTTCTGGATTGCCGTGGACGAAAATGACCAGGCGCTCGGTTTCATGGGCATGAGCGGGGCGCAGATCGACTCGCTCTTCGTCCACGCCGACGCGCGCGGCGCAGGTGTCGGCCGGCGGCTCGTCGAGCATGCGATGAGCCTTCATTCGGTGCTGACGGTCGACGTCAACGAGCAGAATGTATCGGGCGCCGGTTTCTACCAGCGGATGGGCTTTGAGGTGGTCGGGCGTTCGCCTGTCGACAATGCGGGCCGGCCCTATCCGCTGCTGCATCTCAAGCGCGGTTGAACGATGCGAGCCGGCGCCCGATCAGGCGGCCGGCTTGTCGATGGTGATCAGGAAGAGGACGGCAGAGGCCGCCGGTTCGATGGTGACGGCGGTTGCGCCCGTGAGCACCGCCGTGTCGCCCGCTGCGAGGTCGGCAGTGGTCTCGCCTGCGGCCAGCCGCACGGCGCCGCCGTGGCAAAGCAGGAGGGTCGTGCCTCCCAGGCTTTCCGTCCTGTGCGGGTGGTCTATCGCCAGGCGCTGAACAGAGTGCGCGAGCTTGCCGCGCCGTGTCATGACATTGAGGTCGACGATCGGACCATCGACGAGCGTCGCCGAGGTTGCGGCGTCGGCCGGGAAGGGGAGCGGCGCCGTCTCGCCGGTCATCAAGGCGGGTGCGCGCCCCTCGATCATCAGCCGCATACCCTTGCCCTGAAGGATCGACAGCGTGCGGTCGATGCCGGGGAAGCTGGAGAAGGGGCCGTCGCTGGCGACCGTCGCCATGCTCACACGCCAGTCGAAATCGCCGAGCGATGCTTTTTCCGGAAATACGGCGATCTCCACTGTCTCGCCGCCGCCGTTCTTCCACGGCATGCGCTTGTAGTCTTTCGCGCGCAGGACCTTCATGGCTTGCCTCCTTCGATCAGCGTGCGCATGCGGGCGAAGTCGCCGTTGAGCGGCCGGTCGTCGGCATAGGTGGGAATTTCCGCACGGATGCGCCGGTAGAGCGCGCCGGTGCGGGCGGCACGGCCGCGCGGCTGCAGGTCATAGGCCTGGGCTGCCGCGAGCAGCTCGATCGAAAGGATCGTTTCGAGATTATCGGCGATCGCAAGTGCCTTCCAGGCGGCCGGCGTCGCGTGGGTGAGGATGTCTTCCTGCAGCGCCGAGGTGATGCCGCCGTCGAGGCTGGCGGGGGCTGCCAGACGCCGGTTTTCGGCGGCAAGCGAAGCGGCGGTGTACTGCGCGATCATGAAGCCGGAGGCAACACCGCTGTCGCCGGCAAGGAAGGCCGGCAGGCTGCTCACCAGCGGATTGACCAGCCGGTCGATACGGCGCTCGGAAATGGCGGCGACTTCGGCAACCGCGACCGCCAGGCTGTCCATGGCAAGGCCGAGGGCAGCCCCGACCGCATGGGCCTGCGAATGCACCTCCGGCGCCTCAGGCGCGCCCGACACGGCCGGGTTGTCGGTGAGGCTTGCAAGCTCGCGGTCGACGACTTCGGCGACCTGGGCGAGCGCATCGCGCGCGGCGCCGTGGACATGCGGCACGGCGCGCAGGCTCAAGGGATCCTGCGTGCGGGTGCCGGCGGTCTCGGCGAGCATCGGGCTGCCAGCGAGGTAGATGCGCAGCGTTGCTCCGACCGCATCCAATCCGTCCGAGCGGCGAAGCGCCAGCGGGCCGGCGGCGAAGGCATTGGCCTGGCTGCCGAGGTTTTCGTAGGTCATGGCGGCGGCGGCATCTGCCCAGTCGAAGAGGTGCGCGGCACGCGACAGCGCCAAGGCTGCAAGGCCGGTGGCGCAGGGTGTGCCGTTGACGAGGCTGAGACCCTCCTTGGCTTCGAGCCTGAGCGGTTTTAGCCCGATCCGCGCGAGCGCCTCGGCGCCGCCAATCTTGCCCGTGCCGTCATTGACGGTGCCGTGGCCGATCAAGACGAGGCCGATCGCCGCTGCATGGGTGAGATAACCGACGGAGCCGCGCGACGGAATGTCGGGGATGAGATTGGCATTGAGCAGCGCCAGCAGCGCCTCGACCGTCTCGATGCGCACGCCGGAATAGCCGTGGGCGAAGTTGGCGATCTGGGCTGCCATCACCGCGCGGGCTTCCGGCCGGGCAAGCGGGTCGCCGACGCCGCAGGCGTGGCTGAGGATGATGTTGCGCGACAGCGCCTGCTGGTTCTCTCGGTCGATGATGACGTCGCAGAGCGCGCCGACGCCGGTGTTGATGCCGTAGCCGCGGATGCCGCGCTCGACCAGTGCGTCGACGATCCGGCGCGCGTTGACGATGCGTTGCCGCGCGGCGTCCGACAGCGTCAGCCGGGCGCCGTTGGCGACGGCCGCAACCTGTTGCCAGGTCAGCGGCGCGTCGAGGGTAACAGTCTCAGTCATGGGCTTCCGGGCGTCCCTGTCTGCGTTGCACGAAGCGGGCAACATAATCGTTGGCCGGCCGTTGCAGAATATCGTCCGGCGTGCCGACCTGCACCACCTGGCCGTCCTTGAGGATGGCGATTTCCGAACCGATGCGCAGCGCCTCGTCGAGATCGTGGGTGATGAAGACGATGGTCTTTGAAAGGTTCTGCTGCAACTGCAGCAGCTGGTCCTGCATGTCGGCGCGGATCAACGGGTCGAGCGCCGAGAAGGCCTCGTCCATCAGGATCACGTCGGTATCGGCGGCAAGCGCCCGGGCGAGCCCGACGCGCTGCTTCATGCCGCCCGAAAGCTGGTGCGGAAACTTGGCGTCGTAGCCGGCAAGGCCGACGGTCTCGATCCATTTCATGCCGATGTCGCGGGCCTCGGCCTTGGGCAGGCCGCGGACGCGCTGGCCGTAGACGACGTTCTGCAGCACCGTGCGGTGCGGCATCAAGGCAAAGCTCTGGAACACCATGCTGACGCGGTGCATGCGGAAGGTGCGCAGCGCTTTTGCATCAAGATCCAGGATGTTGCTGCCGTCGAAGGCCACTTCGCCGCTGGTTGGCTCGATCAACCGGTTGATGTGGCGCACCAGGGTCGACTTGCCGGAGCCGGAAAGCCCCATGATCACGAAGATCTTGCCGGCGCCGATCGTCAGGCTGACATTGTTGAGGCCGACGCTGCAGCCGGAGCGGGCGAGGATCTCGGACTTGTTCAGCCCTTCCTTGGCCATGGCGAGCGCCGCCTTGGCGTCCTGCCCGAAGATCTTGTAGACGTTGCGGATCTCGATATCAGCCATTGCGGGGATCCTCCGTCCGGCTCTTGCCAAAACCTTGCGTGATGCGATCGAGAACGATCGCGAGAATGACGATGCCGATGCCGGCTTCCAGGCCCTTGCCGACGTCGAGCGTCTGGATGCCGTTCAACACCTGCTCGCCGAGGCCGCGGGCGCCGATCATCGAGGCGACGACCACCATCGACAGAGCCATCATGATCGTCTGGTTGAGGCCGGCCATGATCGTCGGCGTGGCGAGCGGCAGCTCGACGCCGAAGAGGATCTGGTTGGGGCTGCCGCCAAAGGCGGTCGCCGCTTCCACGACCTCATGGTCGACCTGGCGGATGCCGAGATCGGTGAGGCGGATGAGCGGTGGTACGGCGTAGATGATGGTCGCAAGGATCGCCGGCACCTTGCCGAGGCCGAAGAGCATCAGAGCCGGGATCAGGTAGACGAAGCTCGGCATCGTCTGCATGACGTCGAGCACCGGCAGGGTGATGCTGCGCACGGTTCGGCTCTTGGCGACGAAGATGCCCATGGGAACGCCGATGACGACCGAGACGATCGTTGCCATCAGCATCAGCGCCAGCGTCTGCATCGTCAGGTCCCAGAGGCCGAGCACGCCGACGAAGAACAGAAGCACGCCGACGGCAACCGTCAGGGTCCAGCGCTTCGAGCTTTGCCAGGCAAGCGCCATGAAGATGAGGATGACGACCCACCAGGGCAGGCCGCGCAGGATCCATTCGATGAACAGAACGGCCTTCAGAATGACGGCGCTGATCGCCTTGAAGACCCAGCCATAGCCGCTGACCAGCGCCTGGATGAAATCGTTCACCGGCCCGCGAATGGAGAGATTGAGAGAATCCGGAAACATCGGACACGTTCCTTGCTCGGACCGGCGGGCGCGCAAAGGCGGCCGACGGCGCTTGCCTCGGGTATTGTGGCCAATCGTCGGCTCAGGCGTGCCGCGTCAAACGCGGCGATAAACCCGAGCCGGCGATGGGTTGCGATTACTTCAGGCTGGCTTCGATCTTGCCACGGGCTTCATCGGAAACCCACTTGCCCCAGACGTCGGCCTTGGTCTTCAGGAACTCGGCGGCGGCTGCCGTCGCGTCGACCTTGTTGTCGGCCATGTAGGCGAGGCTGCCGTTGACGGCTTCGAGCGGGAAGGTCGCCTTTTCGAGGATGGCGATGATCTCAGGGGCTTCCTGAGCGAAGGTGCTGTTGACGCCGTAGGAGACGTCCACCGACGGGAAGGCGCAGCCCTGGTCACGCTTGCCGTTGGCGCTCGAAAGCTCCTTCCAGCACTCTTCGCTATAGGCCGGCTCCTCAAGCTGTACGAGCTTGAACTTGCCCATGATCGCGGTCGGCGACCAGTAGTAGAAGAGGATCGGCTCGCCCTGGAGATAGGCGGACGTGATGGCGGAATCGAGCGCCGTGCCGGTGCCCGGACGGAAGTTCACATAGGTCTCACCGAGCTTGTAGGCTTCGAGCTTGGCGGAGCTGACGCCCTCGCAGGTCCAGCCCGACGGGCAGTTGAGGAAGCGGCCCTTGGTCGGCTCTTCCGGATCGGCGAAGAGTTCGACGATCTTCGGGTCGGAAAGCTGCGAGACGCTCTTCAGGTCCGGCGCCTTGGCTTCGAGGCTGCGCGAGGCGTCGCCCTTGATGACGTATTCCGGCACGAACCAGCCTTCGCTTGCGCCGACAAAGGTCTTGCCGACGGCGACGACCTTCTTTTCCTCGACAGCCTTGTTCCAGATATCGGAGCGGCCGAGCCACTCCTCGGCGAAAATCTGTACGTCGTTGTTGGCGGTTGCCTGTTCCAGCGTCACCGAGTTGCCGGGGATCGAATCCACCTGGCAATCGTAGCCCTTGGAAAGAATGGTCTTCATCACTTCGGTGATGAAAGCGCCGCTTTCCCAGTCGATGCCGGCGAACATGACGGTCTTGCCGTCGCCGCAATAGGACGCGCTGGCGCTGCCGGTGGAGGCCGCAAGCACGAGGCCGGTTGCGGCGAGGGTGAGTTTCAATTTGTTGATCGACATTAAGCTGTTCCCTGATTTGATTTTTGGCTTTGACGATTACTTCAGTTTCATCAGCACCCGCGCGAAGGCGCGGTCGATATCGTCCTCCCGGTCGTGGCGTCCGTTCCGGATCTTCCACGCGCCGGCGACCATGACGTCGCGGACAGTCTCGCCGCCGAGCGCAAAGAGCCAGCGGTCGAGGATCTGGTTGTCGGTGGCGGCGGCGATGTAGGGATTGCTACCGTCGAGCACGACGAAATCGGCGCGCGCGCCGACGGTGATGCCGGCCGTCTTCTGGCCGGCCGCCTGGGCGCCGCCCTTATGGGCAGCGTCGAAAATCGTCCGGCCGATCGAGGCGCCGGGGCCGGTCGCGAGCCGGTTGCGGCGGCGGTCGCGCAGCCGCTGGCCGTATTCGAGCAGCCGCAGTTCTTCGGCAACGCTGGTCGCCACATGGCTGTCGGTGCCGACGCCGATGACGCCGCCTTCGGCCATGAAATCGACCGCCGGGAAGATGCCGTCCCCGAGATTGGCCTCGGTCGCCGGGCAGAGGCCGGCAACCGCGCCGGAGCGTGCCAGGCGCTGGCGTTCGCTTTCGGTCAGATGCGTTGCGTGGATCGCGCACCAGCGCTCATTGACCGGCATTTCATCGAGCAGCCATTCGACCGGGCGGCGGCCGCTCCAGGCGAGGCTGTCGTCGACTTCCTTGGTCTGCTCGGCCACATGGATGTGGATCGGACCGGCAACGGGTGCGGCATCAAGGATGATACGCATTTCCTCGGGCGTCGCCGCACGGAGCGAGTGGATGGCATATCCGAGCGTATGGCCGGCGTCACGGCATAGCGGCTGAAGACGCTGCAGGAGCGCCAGGAAGCGATCGGGATCGTGCAGGAACGGGCGCTGGCCGGGATTGGGCTCGACACCGCCGAAATTGGCGTGGGCGTAGAAGACAGGCAGATGCGTGAGGCCAATGCCGGTGGTGCGGGCGGCAGCGAGAATGCGCAGCGACATCTCGGCCGGGTCGGCATAGGGGGTGCCATCGGCCTGGTGGTGCAGGTAGTGGAATTCGGCAACATGGCCGAAACCGCCCTTCAGCATTTCCATGTAGAGCTTGGCGGCGATCGCCTCGACATCGTCAGGGTTTACCAGCCCGACGGTGCGATACATTTCCTCGCGCCAGGTCCAGAAGCTGTCGTCGCCGCTGCCCGCCACTTCGGCAAGGCCGGCCATGGCGCGCTGGAAGGCGTGGGAGTGAAGGTTGGCGATCGCCGGGATCAGCGGGCCTGCCGTGCGCTCGTCGCTACCAGCGGCGGCGCCGCCGGTTTCGATCGCCGCAATGCGACCGGCAGCGTCGAGCGAAATCGCGACGTTTTCGGCCCAGCCGCCGGGCAGGAGAGCCCGCTCTGCAAAGATCCGGTTGACGGGAAAACTAGCCATGTGCATTTTCCTGTACGTAGTTGTATATGGAACTATAGATATTTTACGCTGGCGCGCAAGCGTGAAATGAACGAAAAGATTCGAGAGCGAATGCGCACGATTTGTTCGGCGGCGCGGAAAGGCGGGAATTGAGTTGATGACGGCACTGGGAAAACGGAACGAGACGATCGCTTTCGAAGACGGCCCGGTGCCGCGCTACGAGGCGGTCAAGCAGTTCATCCGCAGCCGCATCGAGAGCGGCGAGTGGCCCGCCCATCATCGCATCCCCTCGGAAAACGAAATCGTCGCCGACCTCGGCGTCAGCCGCATGACCGCCAACCGGGCGCTGAGGGAACTGGCAACCGAAGGCGCGATCACGCGGGTGCAGGGCGTCGGCTCTTTCGTGGCGGCGCACAAGGGCAGCACCGCGCTGCTTGAAGTGCGCAACATTGCCGACGAGATCCACGAACGTGGCCACGCCCATACGTCGTTGATGACGCTGCTCAAGGAAGAGGTCGCGACGCCTGACATCGGCTATGCGCTCGGCCTTGCCACCGGCGCCCGCGTCTTCCATTCGATCATGGTGCATTCGGAAAACGGCCTGCCGATCCAGATCGAGGATCGTTTCGTCAATCCGGCGATCTGCCCGCGCTATCTGGAACAGGATTTCCAGGCGATGACGCCGAACGCCTATCTCACCGCAATGGCGCCGATCACCCGCACCGAGCAGATCGTCGAGGCGGTGGCGCCGCAGCTCTGGGAATGCAAGCTGCTCGGCATCGACCGCAACGAACCGTGCCTGATGATCCGGCGCCGCACCTGGTCGGACGCCGGCAATGTGACGACGGCGCGGCTGCTCTATCCCGGCACGCGCTATCGGCTGGAAGGCATGTCGCAGTAGGCTGCGGGTGGGTGTAAACGGGAAACCGCACATCTTTTCCTTGATCCCGCTCTAATCTCGACAACATTCCGGTCGATTCGGAGGATCGACCGCCGAAGGGGAGGATGACGAGACCATGGTTGAGGACGCGCTGAAGCTTCGCACCGAGCTCCCGAGACCCGATGTCGGAGCCGAGGAGGCGCGTTCGCTACTCGCCGAACACTATGGCCTGTCGGGCACGATCAGCGAACTCGGCAGCCAGCAGGACCGCAACTACCGCCTCGACACGGGTGAGCGGCGTTATGTTCTGAAAATCTGCCGGGCGGAATACGAGCCGCTGGAACTGGAAGCGCAGAATGCGGCCTTGCGGCATCTCGGCGACCGTCTGCCGACCGCACGCGTTGCGGAAGTCGTGCCCTCTCTCAAGGGCGAGGCGATCGAGAGCGTCACCGTCCGCGGCGCGGATTATCGCATTCGCCTGCTCAGCTATCTCGAAGGCGAACCGCTCACCCGGCGCAAACATCTGTCGCGCGAAGCCGTGGCTGCCCTCGGCGGCCTGGCGGGCCAGCTCGCGTCGGCACTGGAGGACTTCGAGCATCCGGGGCTCGAGCGGGAACTGCAATGGGATCTCAGGCGCGCCGGCCCCGTCGTCCTGCATCTGCTTACCGATATGGCGGACCAGCAGCGCAAGAAGCGCATCGCGGAAGTCATGGTCGGCGCCATGCGGCGGCTGCAGCCACTCACCCCTGGCCTCAGGACCCAGGCGATCCACCATGACGTCACCGATGACAACGTCGTCAGCCGGCCCGACGCGGCCGGCAGGGCGATGCCAGACGGCGTCATCGATTTCGGCGACATCCTCAATGGCTGGCTGGTCGCCGAACTCGCCGTCACCTGCGCCTCGCTGCTGCATCATGCGGATGGCGACCCCTGGTTCATCCTGCCCGCGGTCAAGGCGTTTCATACGGCATGCCCGTTGACCGAGGTGGAACTGAAGGCTCTCTGGCCGCTTATCGTCGCGCGCGCTGCGGTGCTGGTCGCAAGCTCCGAGCACCAGCTCTCTCGCGAGCCCGACAACGCTTACGTCGAAGGCAATGCCGCGCATGAGCGGGAGATCTTCGAGGTCGCCTCGTCGGTGCCTTCGGCGTTGATGGAGCACGCCATTCTTTCGGCCGTCGGCTTCGCGCCGGTCTCGGCCCGGGTGACCGGTGAGAGCCTGATCCCGGGGCTCGGCCCCACGGACGTGCGCCAGATCGACCTCTCGATCCTGAGCCCGCTTTTGCCGGAGGAGCGCTGGCAGCACCAGGGATTGCCGATCTCGCTGCTGCAGCACGCCGCGCACGCAATCGGCATCGCGACGACGCGCTACGGCGAATACCGGATGACGGAGACCCAGCTGCGGTCACCGAAGCCCGATGCCACCTTCGCATTGCATGTCGATATCTGCCTGGAGGCCGGGCGCGAGATTGTCGCTCCCTTTGCCGCTCGTATCGTCCGGCAGGATGGATTGCTGGTGCTCGAAGGGGCCGAAGTGAGCCTGTTTCTCGAGGGCGTGCAGGCCGGCGGCGATTTTGAGGAGACTATTGTTGCCGGCGCTGTGCTCGGCGTCGTCTCCGGCGAACAGAAGTCCTACGGCTTGATCCGTGTCCAGCTTTGCCGCGAGCATGGTGTCGTGCCGCCCCTTTTCGCCATGCCGCATCAGGCGGCGGCGTGGAAGTACCTGTGCCCGTCACCGGCCGGCATCCTCGGCTTCGAATGCGATGGGCCCGAGCCGCACAGCGATACACTGCTCGCCCGCCGCCAGCAGCACTTCGCCAGGCCGCAGAAGAACTATTACCGGCAACCGCCGCAGATCGAGCGCGGCTGGAAGGACCATTTGTTCGACATCGAGGGCCGCAGCTATCTCGACATGGTCAACAATGTCACCATTCTCGGCCACGGGCATCCCCGGCTTGCCGCCGCGGTCGGGCGGCAATGGTCGCTGCTCAACACCAATTCGCGCTTCCACTATGCCTCCGTCGCCGAATTCTCGACGCGGCTTGCCGCCCTCGCGCCGGATGGGCTCGACACGGTGTTCCTCGTCAACAGCGGCTCGGAGGCGAACGACCTGGCACTGCGGCTTGCCTGGGCCTATTCCGGCGCGCGCAATGTCGTGAGCCTGCTCGAGGCCTATCACGGCTGGACGGTCGCGAGCGATGCGGTGTCGACCTCGATCGCCGACAATCCGCAGGCGCTCGAAACCCGCCCGGCCTGGGTGCATCCGGTCACCGCGCCCAACACTTATCGCGGCGAATTCCGCGGCGCCGACACGACCGACAGCTATGTGCGCTCCGTCGTCAAGAAGCTGACCGAACTGGACGCGGCGGACGAGAAGCTCGCGGGCTTCATATGCGAGCCGGTCTACGGCAATGCCGGCGGCATTCCCTTGCCGAAGGGCTATCTCGACGCTGTTTATGCGATGGTGCGGGCGCGTGGTGGCGTTTGCATCGCCGACGAGGTGCAGGTCGGCTATGGCCGGCTCGGCGATTATTTCTGGGGCTTCGAGGAGCAGGGTGTCGTGCCCGATATCATTACGGTCGCCAAGGGCATGGGCAACGGACATCCGCTCGGCGCCGTTATCACCCGCCGCGAGATCGCCGATGCGCTGGAGAAGGAGGGATACTTCTTCTCGTCCTCGGGCGGCAGCCCGGTGAGCTCGGTCGTCGGGCAGGTGGTGCTCGATATCCTGACTGAGGAACGGCTGCCGGAAAACGCACAGGTGGTCGGCGGCTATCTGAAAGCGCGGCTCGAAGCGCTCGGGCAGCGTTTCCCGCTGATCGGCGCGGTGCACGGCATGGGGCTCTATCTCGGCGTCGAATTCGTGCGCGATAGGGAGACCCTGTCGCCGGCAACCGAAGAGACGGCGGCGATCTGCGACCGCCTGCTCGATCTCGGCGTCATCATGCAGCCGACCGGCGATCATCTCAACGTGCTGAAAATCAAGCCGCCGCTCTGCTTGTCGCGCGAGAGCGCCGACTTCTTCGCCGACATGCTGGGCCGCGTGCTGGAAGAAGGCTGGTAAAAGCGAAAACGCCGCGGGGAGGGCCGCGGCGTCTCGTTGGCGCTTTTCCTTGGGTCTAGCAATTCCGAACGGAGACTTGCCGGAATTGCCCCTTGCGGATCAGCGTGCCGGCGGGGCGTACATCAGGCCGCCCTGGCTCCAGAGTTTATTGAGACCGCGATCGATCTTCAGCGGGCTGTCCTTGCCGAGGTGGCGTTCGAAGACTTCGCCATAGTTGCCGACGGCAGAAACCACCTGATAGGCCCACTTCGGATCGAGGCCGAGCGACTTGCCCGCTTCGTTCTCAATGCCGAGGAAGCGCTTCTGGGCGGTCGTGCCGCTTTCGATGAGCTTGGCGGCATTGTCCTTGGTGATGCCGAGTTCTTCCGCCTCGGTCAGTGCGAACAGCGTCCAGCGCACGATCTTGAACCACTGATCGTCGCCCTGGCGGACAGCCGGGCCAAGCGGCTCCTTGGAGATGACTTCCGGCAGAACGACGAAACGATCGGGGTCGTTCAGCGTCAGGCGCTGGGCATAAAGCGCCGAAGCGTCGGTCGAGTAGACGTCGCAGCGCGCGGTGTTGAAAGCCTGGATCGTCTGGTCGGCCTTTTCAAAGGCGACCACCTGGTACTGGATGTTGTTGGCGCCGAAATAGTCGGCCATGTTCTGCTCGGTCGTCGTGCCGGTCTCGGTGCAGACGGATGCGCCGGAGAGTTCCTTGACGCTCTTCACGCCGAGGTCGTTGCGCACCATGAAGGCCTGGCCGTCATAGTAGTTGACGCCGACGAAGCTCATGCCGAGATCGGTGTCGCGCGACAGCGTCCAGGTGGTCTGGCGCGAAAGCAGGTCCGCCTCGCCGGACTGCAAAGCGGTGAAGCGCTCCTTGGTCGAGAGCGGCACGTATTTCACCTTGTCGGGATTGCCGAGCGCTGCAGCGGCCACTGCGCGGCAGAAATCGATGTCGAAGCCGGTCCATTCGCCCTTGTCGTTGGGCGCGGAAAAGCCGAGCACGCCCTGGCTGACGCCGCAGCGAAGCTCGCCGCGTTCCTTGATGACGTCGAGCATGCCGGCGTTGGCGGCGGTGCCGGCAAGAAACGCCGCGCTCGCCAATGCCAGAACTCCAAGTTTCACTCCGAGTTTCATTTCCTGTTCTCCTCTTCTCTTGTTTTAGGACATGCGTCTTCGTTGCCGGGATGCGTGTCGTGCACCTCGGTCATTGCATCTGGTTGTTCTGCTGTTCGACCCGGCCTTAGCCGAGCGTCCTTGCGACGTCCGCGAAGGTCTCTTCGAGCACGGCGAGCAGGTGATCGGCATCGCGTTTCGAGAAGATCATCGGCGGGCGCATTTTCAAGATGTTGTCATGCGGACCTTCGGTGCCCATCAGCACGCCGCGGCGGCGGGCGCCGTTGGAGACGGCGCGGGCGAATTCGGTTGCTGGCGCCTTGGTCTTGCGATCGGTCACGAGTTCAATGCCGAGGAAGAGACCCATGCCGCGCACGTCGCCGATGACCTCGTAACGCGCCTGCATGGCGCGGAAGGCATCCATCAGATAGTTGCCGACCGAAAGCGCGTTGCCGCGCAGATCCTGTCCCTCGATCACGTCGAGCACGGCGAGGCCGACGGCGCAGGAGACCGGGTTGCCGCCGAAGGTGTTGAAGTACTCCATGCCGTTGTTGAAGCTGTCGGTGACTTCGCGGGTGGTGACGACGGCTGCGAGCGGATGGCCGTCGCCGATCGGCTTACCCATGGTGACGATGTCAGGCACGACGCCTTGGGCCTCGAAGGCCCACCAATGGCTGCCGACGCGGCCAAAACCGACCTGCACCTCGTCGGCGATGCAGACGCCGCCGGCTTCGCGCACGAGACGATAGACTTCCTTGAGGTACCCCTCCGGCAGGAACACCTGGCCGGCGACGCTCGGGATCGATTCCGCGATGAAGAAGCCCGGACCTTCGCCCTTGGCCTTCATCGCCGCGATCAGCTCCGCGACGCTTTCGGCGAAGCGCTTGCCGTGTTCCTCGGCCGGCCACTCCGCCGGCGCATGGTAGCTGTCGGGAATGGTCGCCACATGCACATGCGGTTTCGGACCCTTGCCGCCCTTGCGGCGGAACTTGTAGGGGCTGATGTCGATCAGTTCCTGGGTTGTGCCGTGGTAGGACCAGTCGAGCGTGATGGCATTTTCCCGGCCGGTATGAGCACGCATCAGCCTGAGCGCCAGGCTGTTGGCTTCCGAGCCGCTGTTGACGAAACCGGCGACCGTCAATTCCTTCGGCAGCGTTGCCGTCAGCCGCTCGGCATAGGCGACGATGTTGTCGTGCAGGTAGCGGGTGTTGGTGTTGAGGATCGCCGCCTGTTTGGCCATCGCCTCGACGACAGCCGGATGGGCGTGACCGATGTGGCAGACATTGTTGAAGCAATCGAGATAGGCGCGGCCGCTGTCGTCGATCAGCCAGACGCCTTCGCCGCGCACGAACTTGATCGGCTTGTCGTAGGAGATCGAGAGGTTCGGCAGGAGCAGTTCCTTGCGTCTTCTGACGATCTCCTCGTGCGAGCGGCCCTTCTTCTCGTAGAATTCCTCGGCAATGCCGGCAAAGGTGCGCGCATCCGGGAAGAGTTCAGCCCAGACGTCGAGAAACTGCGGTTCGCCGACGCCGAGGATTTCGGTCGCCGTCAGGCTGGTGTCGGTCGAAAGCTGCAGATGCAGGTGCGGCGCCCAGCCGCCGTTTTCCTTCGGAGCGCCCATCTCGCCGACCAGCGCGCCGGCCTCCAGCCGGTCGCCGGCCTTGATGCGTCCCATCGCTTCGTGCGCCATATGACCCCAGAGCGTGACGAAGGGCGGGCAGCCCTCGGGCTCGTGGCGAAGGGCTATCAGGCAGCCGTAGCCGAGCGGGTCTTTCTCGATCTCGACGCTGACAACGGTGGCGGCAAGCGGGGTGTAGAGCCTGGTGCCGGCGGCCATGAACAGGTCGAGGCCGAGATGACGGGTGCGGCGGGTGTGGTCGATGAAGCGCGAGACGAACATCTCGCCGGCATAGACTGTGCGTTCTTCGCCAAAGGGGCCGATGCCGAGTTCGACGCCGTGCGTGCGGCAATAGTCTTCCCAGATCGCCTGGGCTTCATTCGGTTGTTCGGCTGCCGACTTCACGGTCATCGGATGCTGCGGGTCGCCATAGGGAACGAGCGCTGCCGGGTAGGTGGCGGCCGGGCGTGCGAGCAGCGGCTTCAGCGTCTTGCGGTTCTCGCGGATCCAGGCGGCGACGGCACGGGCGCCCGGGGTTGCCTCGAAGCCGCACGCATGCCGCAGGATGGCGGTCGCGAAACGCGGGTTCATCCGGTCGAGCTTGCGCAGCAGCGTCCAGGCCGGGCGTTCGCTGATCGCCAGATAGGGATTGTCCTCGGTGTGGGCGCGGCGGGACGCCGAGATCGTCACCGACGTGACGAGGCGCATGGCGATGAGATCGAAGAGCAGGTCGATCTCTTCTTCCGCCAGCGGATATTCGCCATGGAAGCCGCGGGCGATGGCAGCGGCAGCGCCGATCGGATCGGGATGGTCGAGCCCGGCATAGGCAGCAGCGATCGCCACCTCGGCGATAACAGGCGCATGCAGCGCGTCGCCGAAATCGATCAGGCCGGAAATGGTGTCGTGGTCGACTTTATCGACCAGCACATTCCAGTCGTTGGCGTCGTTGTGAATGACGGCGGCACGAAGGGTCGCAAGGCGCGGCGCCACGGACTTTTCGAAGCGGACAAGGAAGCGCTCGAGCAGCGCGCGTTCTTCGGCGGAAGCGACGTGATGCAGCCGGTCAGCCGAACGGCCGGCGTGGCGGATGTCCCAGTCGAGATCGCGCAGCGCGCCCGGATGCATGAAACCTTTCAGCGATGCGTCGAAGCGGCCGAGCATCTGCCCGAGCGACTGGAGCGCCGCATCGCTGCGCCCGGTTTCGGCAAGCGGCAGGCCCTCGACCCAGCTGACGAGCCGTATGCGGTGGGTGACGCCGCGTGCGCTCGTGGTCGAAGCTAGGCTCCCTCCCGACAGCGTCGGCCGGATATGCGGCACCGGCAGGTCGGCGGCATGGGTGCCGACGTGGCTGAGCAGTGCGGTCTGGAAATCGCTTTCGACTTCGGGCTCGGCGCCATTGACGATCTTCAGAATGGAGATGCTGCCGTCCTCAGCCTCGACCTTGAAGTTCTGGTCGCGTTCGCTGGCCAGCAGCGAGAGCGTGCCGGAGAGGCCATAATGCTCCTTCAGCAGGGCGGCTGCCGCTTCGGTCGAAAAGTCGGGCGTGGTCTTCAGCATATCGTTCATGGGGATCCTCATCTCGATGAGAAGATTTGCATGAGCGGCGAGGGGATGCATCCGGCAATATGCCGGTTGCACCGGCACTATGTTTATAATAACCGTCATCTTGTCGGCGAGCACGGAGGAGGGGACATGCAGGACATCGACGCGATCGACCGCACCATCCTCAGCATCCTGTCGCAGGAGGCACGGATCCCGATGAAGTCGCTGGCAGGCCGGATCGGGCTCTCCCGGAGTGCGACGACCGAGAGGGTCACGCGACTGGAAAAGGCGGGCGTCATCCGCGGCTATCGCGCCGATATCGGCCAGCTGGACGAGGGCACCATCCAGGCCTTCCTGCTGGTGACCCTGAAGCGCACGCCATCGATCGGCGTGCTCGACCGGCTTGCCGGTTTCTCCACCGTACGCAAGGTATCCTCCGTCAGCGGCCAGCTGGATTTGGTCGTCGAGGTCGAGGTTGGCTCGATCAATGCGCTCAATGAGCTTCGCAATGAAGTGGCGACGATGGACAATGTCGAGGACCTGACGACCTCCATCGTGCTGAGAAGAGATATCGAGCGGAGTTGATCCGCAGCGAGCGGAACTGGGGGGCCTCGTCAGCCTTCGCTCAGCATCTCCGCCTGCGGCGCAAGCCGTTCGAGCAGCGAGCGGCGGACCCGGCCGATGTCGCGCATCGGTGGCTCGCCAAAATGGCGGGCATATTCGCGGCTGAACTGCGACTGGCTTTCATAGCCCACCTGATGGCCGGCATCGCCGGCGTCAAGGCTCTCTTCCAGCATCAGCCGCCGCGCTTCCTGTAGGCGCAGCTGCTTCTGGTACTGCAGCGGGCTCATGGCGGTGATCGCCTTGAAGTGATGGTGCAGCGACGAGACGCTCATGGAAACACGGTTGGCGAGATCGTCGATCCTGAGCGGTCGCGAGTAGTGTTCCTTCAGCCAGGCGACGGCGCGGCCGACCTGATGCGGCTGACTGTCGGTCGTCGCCATCTGCCTGAGCCGGTGGCCATGCGGGCCGGTCAAAAGCCGATAGAGGATCTCCTGTTCGATCAGGGGCAGGAGTGCCGGGATATCGTCCGGCCGTTCGAGCAGGCGCAAGAGCCGAAGGGCCGCGTCTTCGAGTTCGACAGTGATCTTGCTGACGCTCATGCCGCGCACGGAGGTGGCGGGTGCCGGCAGTTGCGACAGGGACGCAAGCAGCGCCTGGATCTTGCCCGGGTCGAGCGTGAAGGCCATGCTGAGATAGGGCTCCTCTGCGGAGGCCTGGCAGACCTGGGACAGAACCGGCAGGTCGATCGACGTCAGCAGATAATCCGAGGCGCCGTAGATCAACGTCTCTTCGCCGAGCACCACGCGCTTGGCCCCTTGCACGATGATCGCCAGGCTCGGCCGGTAGGCGGAGCAATTGACCGGGGCATCGCCGCCGTGGCGATGAAGGCTCAGGCCGGCAATCTGCGTCATGTGATCGCCGTCGGTTTTGGCAAACCGGGCAATGACGCCGATCATGTCGGGGCGGGCAGTCTGTCGCGTGGCTGTCATAATCTCAGGTCTTTCCAGCGGCTTAGCGTCGTGTGAGGCAACGCTCAGATAGGGTCTCGACGTGCCATCTCCAGGATGCCGCCGTCAATCTTGTAGGATCGTGCAAAAACTTTGCAGGATCGCTCTAACGCTTGCAGCGTGCGCACCCTCATAGTCCTGATGCGTCAGGCCGGGCTCCCTCCGGACCTGCACCCTTTCCCAAAATGAGGACAGACTGATGGCCATTGCAAGAGGATATGCGGCGACCGATGCGTCGAAGCCGCTGACGCCCTTCACCTTCGAACGCCGCGAACCGCGCGACGACGACGTGGTGATCGAGATCAAGTATTGCGGCGTCTGCCACTCCGACATCCACCAGGCCCGCAACGAATGGGGCAACTCGGCTTTCCCGATGGTCCCAGGACACGAGATCGTCGGCATCGTCACGGCGGTCGGCTCCAAGGTTACCAAGTTCAAGGTCGGCGACCGTGCCGGCGTCGGCTGCTTTGTCGATTCCTGCACCACCTGCGCCACCCGCGACCTCGACCTGGAACACTACATGCCGGGTCTGGTCGTGACCTATAACGGCGTCGAAGCCGACGGCAAGACGCCGACGCAGGGCGGCTATTCCGACAGCATCGTCGTCAAGGAAGGCTACGTTCTGTCGATCCCGGAGAACCTGCCGCTCGACGCCGCGGCACCGCTTTTGTGCGCCGGCATCACGCTCTATTCGCCGCTGCGCCACTGGAAGGCCGGTCCCGGCAAGAAGGTCGCGATCGTCGGTATGGGCGGTCTCGGCCATATGGGCGTCAAGCTGGCGCATGCCATGGGCGCGGATGTCACCGTTCTCAGCCAGACGCTTTCCAAGAAGGAAGACGGGCTGAAGCTCGGCGCCGACCACTACTACGCCACCAACGACCCCGAGACCTTCAAGGCGCTGGCAGGCACCTTCGACCTGATCATCTGCACGGTTGCGGCCGAGATCGACTGGAACGCCTATGTCAGCCTGCTGAAGGTCGATGGCGATTTCGTGCTGGTCGGGATTCCTGAGAACGCCGTGCCGGTGCACGCCTTCTCGCTGGTGCCGGCGCGCCGCAGCATTTCCGGATCGATGATCGGTTCGATCAAGGAAACCCAGGAAATGCTCGACTTCTGTGGCGAGCACGGCATCGTCTCGGAAATCGAGACGATCCGGATCCAAGAGATCAACGAGGCCTATGAACGCGTCGTCAAGAGCGACGTGCGCTATCGGTTTGTCATCGACATGGCGTCTTTGGCGGACGCGGCCTAAGTTGGAAAACAGACGGCCCGGGATCCTAGCAGATCCCGGGCCGTTTTTTTGTTTGCGGCAGAGGCTCACACCAGCGGTAGGGGCCCGTCGTTCTTGATCTCTTCCATGACCGCATAGGTCCGGGTTTCCTTGACGCCCGGCAGCGTCCAGAGCACCTGGCCGAGGAAGTTGCGGTAGGCGGCCATGTCCTCGAACCGCGTCTTGACGAGATAGTCGAAGCCGCCGGCCACCATGTGACATTCGAGCACGGACGGCGCCTGTTTGACGGCGGCGGCGAACTGGTCGAAGACGTCGGGTGTCGTCTTGTCGAGCATGACCTCGATGAACACCAGCAGGCCGAAGCCGAGCTTCTGCGGGTCCAGTCTCGCGCCGAAGCCCGAGACGTAACCTTCCTTCAACAGCCGGCGCAGCCTCTCGCTGGTTGCGGTCGGCGACAGGCCGATGCGATCGGCCAGCTCCAGATTGGTGATGCGGCCGTCCGCCTGGAGGATGTTGAGAATTCGTCGGTCAATCTTGTCGATCTGATGCATGGAGCCTCCCACCCGTGCTTCAGGCGGCAAGTCGCGTTTCCGCGAGCTTCACCCAGTAGGAAATGCCGTGCGGGATCGCGTCGTCGTTGAAATCGTAGGCGGGGTGATGCAGCCCGGCCGTGTCGCCATTGCCCATGAAAATAAAGGCGCCGGGGCGGGCAAGCAGCATGTAGGAGAAGTCCTCGCCGCCCATCATCGGATCGAGCGACGGCTGGATATTGCCGGCGCCGGCAATTTCGGCTGCTGCCTGCAAGGCATAGCCGGTCTCGTCGGCATGGTTCACCGTCACCGGGTAGTTGCGGTTGTAGGCGACCTGTACGGTCGCGCCGTAGATCTGGGCAACGCCCTCGGCAATCGTGCGGATGCGGCTTTCGCCGATCTCGCGCACCTCGGGCATGAGGGTGCGCACGGTGCCGCCGAGCACGGCTTCCTCCGGAATGACGTTGTGGGCGAAACCGGCATTGAACTTGGTGACGGAGACGACGACGGAGGCGAGCGGGTCGACGGTGCGGGACGCGATCGTCTGCAGGGCGGTCACGATCTGGGTGCCGACGACGATCGGGTCGATCGTCTTGTGCGGTTGGGCGGCATGGCCGCCACGGCCCTTGATGGTGATGGTGAACTCGTCGGTCGAAGCCATGATCGGGCCGACGCGGCTGCCGAACTGGCCGACGGGCATGCCCGGCATGTTGTGCATGCCGTAGACTTCGGCGATGGCGAAGCGCTCCATCATGCCGTCCTTGACCATCTCGTTACCGCCGCCGCCGCCTTCTTCGGCGGGTTGGAAGATCACGGCGACCTGGCCGGCGAAGTTGCGGGTCTCGGCGAGATACTTCGCCGCGCCGAGAAGCATGGCCGTGTGGCCGTCGTGGCCGCAGGCATGCATCTTGCCGGACGTCTCGGACGCCCAGTCCTTGCCGCTCGTCTCGGTGATCGGCAGCGCGTCCATGTCGGCGCGCAGGCCGATGGTGCGGCCCGCGCCGAGATTGCCGCGGATGAGGCCGACGACGCCGGTGCGGCCAAGCCCCGTCACGATTTCGTCAACCCCGAACTCCTTCAGTTTCTTTTCGACGAAGGCTGCCGTATTTTCGACCGCGAACAGGAGCTCCGGATTCCTGTGCAGGTGGCGCCGCCATTCGGTGACTTCATTCTGGAGCTCGGCGGCACGGTTGAGTATCGGCATCGTTTCGTCCTGTCGGTCTGTTCGATCACTAATTGTATCTGCGTATCGGTGTGGATTGGCATCACTGCCCGTGAATGGGCTTTGCCATCTCCTCGCCATATAGGCTAAATAGCCGGACGAGACGAGGCAACAGCGGATTTTCGAGGTCCTATCGTGGTGACAGCAGGATTTTTCACGCGTGGCAAGATGAAGGCGCTCGGAGTGACGGCGGCGACATGCGCCACGCTTCTTGCGGCGCTGCCGGCTGCGGCCAATCCGAGGCTGGTCGTCGACGTCAATTCGCTGAAGGTTTACGAGCACCAGGATATCTTCCAGAAATGGTATCCGGCGTCGCTGACCAAGCTGATGACGGCCTATACGGCCTTCCGCGCCATCAAGTCCGGCCAGCTTACGCTCGAGAGCCCGGTCGTCATGACCAAGAACGCCGCCGCCGAGCCGCCGAGCAAGATGTTCTACAAGCCCGGCCAGGCGATGACGCTCGACAGCGCGCTGAAGATGATGCTGGTGAAGTCGGCAAACGACGTCGCCGTCGCGATCGCCGAAACGGTCGCCGGTTCGGAGCCCGCCTTCATCGAGCGGATGAACGCCGAGGCCCGCCGCATCGGCATGACGTCCTCGAACTTCGTCAACCCCAACGGTCTGCCCGGTCCCGGCCAGTACACGACGGCCCGCGACCTTGCGGTGCTGGCGATCACGCTCAAGCGCGAGTTTCCGCAGTACGCCTCCTATTTCTCGCTGGAAGGCTTTACCACCGGCAAGAAGGACTATCCGAACTACAACATGCTGATCGGCCGCTTCGAAGGGGCTGACGGCATGAAGACCGGCTTCATCTGCGCCTCGGGCTTCAACCAGGTTTCCTCCGCCACCCGCGAGGGGCGCAGCGTCGTTTCGGTCGTGCTCGGTGAGGACAGCCTCGGTGCGCGTGCGGACGAGTCGGCAAGGCTCCTGCAGATGGCACTGACGACCAACGGCAACGGCAAACCGTCGCTGGTGCAGATCCCGCCCTATGGCGAGACGCGCGACATGGTCGCCGACGTCAGCAAGCAGATCTGCTCGAAAGCGGCCGCGAAGGTCCGCAGCGAAGGCCGCGACGAGGCCGGCCGCCAGAAGCTGCTTTCGCCCTATATCCACGAAATCAACCGGCCGCTGAAGCTCGCCTTCGCCGGGCTCATCGCCGGCAGCGGCGAAAAGGCACCGAAGCTTGCCGGCGACCCGGCCGGCCAGGGCGATGTCGCCAATGTGCCGATCCCGGTGCCGCGGCCGACCTTCTGATCGGAGTGCATGATGGTTAGTCCCTTGTCGGCGGTGCCGGTCTCGATCCTCACCGGCTTTCTCGGTGCGGGCAAGACGACGCTGCTCAACCGGCTGCTGAAGGATCCCGATCTCTCGGATACGGCCGTGATCATCAACGAGTTCGGCGACGTCTCGATCGACCACCTGCTGGTGGAAGCTTCCAGCGACGGGGTCATCGAGCTTTCCGACGGCTGCCTCTGCTGCACCGTGCGCGGAGAACTGGTCGATACGCTTGCAGATCTCATGGACCGCATGCAGACCGGCAAGATCAAGCCGCTGAAGCGCGTCGTCATCGAGACCACGGGCCTTGCTGACCCGGCGCCGGTGCTGCAGTCGGTGATCGGCAACCCGATCATCGCGCAGAACTTCCGGCTGGATGGCGTCGTCACCGTCGTCGACGCCGTCAACGGCCTGCAGACGATCGCCAACCATGAGGAAGCGCTGAAGCAGGTTGCCGTTGCCGACCGCATCGTCATCAGCAAGACCGGCCTTGCCGAAGCGTCCGAGCGTGATGCACTGACGGCGCGGATCCGCGCGCTCAATCCGCGCGCGCCGCTGATCGATGGCGACAGTGCCGAGGCAGGGCGTGCGGAGCTGTTCGATTGCGGCCTTTACGACCCGTCGTCGAAGATCGCCGATGTCGGCCGTTGGCTGCAGGACGAGGCGCACCACGACCACCATCATGACCATGGCCACGAGCATCACGACCATGATCACGATCACCACCATGATCATGGGCACGGTCATCACCACCATCACGATGTGACGCGGCATGGCGGCGACATCCGTTCCTTCAGCATCGTGCACGACCGGCCGATCGAGCCGATGGCGCTTGACATGTTCATCGACCTGCTGCGCTCGGCGCATGGTGAGAAGCTTTTGAGGATGAAGGCGATCGTTGCGGTTGCCGACAGGCCGGACCGGCCGCTTGTGCTGCACGGCGTGCAGAACGTCTTCCACACGCCGGAGCGGCTTGCCGCCTGGCCGGACCCGAACGACCGGCGCACGCGCATGGTGCTGATCACCAAGGGGCTGACGGAAGACTTCGTTCGCGATCTCTTCGATGCCTTTACCGGCAAGCCGCGAATCGACCGGCCAGACGCCCAAGCGTTGTCCGACAATCCGCTCGCCGTTCCCGGCATGCGGTTCTAAAGCAAGCTCCAGGAAAAGTGTGAAGCGGTTTTCCGTCCGGAGTTGCGCCCTTGAGGTAGGCTCCGGGAAAAGTGCGGACCGGATTCTGGCTGCAGGCAATCCGAATACAAATCATGCCAAGCCGCGTTGCGGCTGGCTGCGTCTCAGACGCCTTTGCGGATGAGGAACCGGTGGCCACCGTCGGCGGGTGCGGTCTCTTCGAGCTTGTGGCCGTCCTCGTTGCAGAAATGCGGAATGTCGATCACGGCCAGCGGGTCGGTGGTCGTAATCTCAAGCAAAGCGCCTGGCGCCACCGAAGTCATGCGTTTGCGCGTCTTCAAAACGGGAAGGGGGCATTTAAGCCCCCTCAGGTCGTAGACGATCTTTTGTTCGTCCGGCATCAATTGCCCCAGATCTTCCAGAACGGGCGCTTCTTCGGCGGCTCTTCCGTCAGAACCGGCGCCTCGGCGGTCGCATCGGCTGCAGGCGTCGTTGCCGTGGTCACGGCAGCGGCCTGCTGCTGGGCGGCGGGAGCCGCTGCTTTCGCCTGCTTTGCGGTCGTTGCCGGAGCCGGCTGCGCCTGCGGCGCGGCGGTTGCCTGCTGGTCCGGCGTCACGACGACGGGAGCCGGCATCTGCAATTCCGGTTCGCTCTTCGAGAACAGGCTCCAGAAGGATTTCTTCGGCTCTTCGACGGCTGCCTGCATCACCGGCTGCGGAATGGGATTGGCGGCGGGGACGGGCACGTGCTTGCCGCCATCGGTCGCCTTTTCGAGTTCCTTCTTCTGGAGCTCGACAGCCACCTTGGTTTCTTCCGCTTCCTTCTGATCGGCGAGCTTCTTTTCGAGATCGCTCGCCTTCATCATCTTGCCGGCGTCAAGCGAGTTGCCGGTCGGAGCATAGGCGAGCTCGCGGCCGACGCGCTGCTTGGCGACGATCGCCTTGCGCTCGGCCTCGCTCGGCTCGTACCAGACCATGCCGTCATACTTCTTCATGGCCTTGTCGTAGTCGGTCTGATAGCTCTTCTCGAAGGTCGACATGGCGACCTGCAAGGCCGGCGGCGTCGACATGGCCGGGCACTGTCCACCCGGATTGAACGGGCCGGAGGCCTGCTGGTTGAAGACGTACTTCTTTTCGCAGACGTTGACTTCCGGCGGACGCTTGGTGACTTCGAACTGGTCGTAACCGACCTTCAGCATCTTCCAGAAGTCGATATTCGGGTTGTCGCGGTGACGCGCCATGTTTTCCGCGGTCATGCGGAAGGGGAAGGCTTGCAGTTGTACGCTTTCCTGGCCGCCCTTGAAGCTGTCGCGGGCGAGCGCGAAAATCTCGATCATCTGCTCGTCGGTCATCGAGTAGCAGCCCGACGACGAGCAGGCGCCGTGGATCATCAGGTGCGTGCCCTGGCGACCGTTCGCCTTGTCGTAGGCGTTGGGATAGCCGGTGTTGATCGCCAGATAATAGTTGGAGTTGGGGTTCATCTGGCGGGGGAAGAGCGGGTAGAAACCTTCCGGCGCCTGCCGGTCGCCTTCCTTCACCTTGGGGCCGAGCTTGCCGGACCAGGCGCAGATCTTGTAGGTCTTCAAGAGCTGGAAACGGTTGGCCGTGTTGGCCTTCCAGACCTCGAGCGTGCCTTCTTCCTTGAAGATGCGCAGCGCGATCGGCGCCTGCTTCTGCATGCCGAGTTCGGTCATCTTTCTGACCATCGGCGCAGAGACCTGGTACTCGGTCTTGTTCTTGACGGACTTGATATCGACCGACGTCGTCGCATCCAGCGCTTCGTTGGTGCAGCCGGCAAGTGTGGCGACAATGGCGGCGGAAGCTAAAAGGTTCCAGAAACGCATCAGCAGAGGCCCGTTCAAACCCAAACTCGACTAGGATAGCCCAGTCCGCGAGGGTGGGCCCTTTAGAGAATCACTAAGCGATTATACTTCACGAATTCTTAACCCTGCAGGGTGGCCCTGCCGATGCGCTGTTCATGACCTCATGAATATGGCCAAGATTTGGCCACACTCCGCTTTGCAGTTGCGAAACACGCTGCCGCAATCGCGGACCATGGAGACCGGCGAGGGGAAAGGCGTGGGATTTTCGCCCCGTTCCCGCCTAAGGACTGCCGATTGAGGCTTAGAGATTACGGCCGATATTCAGGTATTTCTGCCGGCGATCGGTGCGCAACTGGTCGCCATCGCGTCCGGAAAGTTCCTTGAGCGCGTCGGCGATCACGGTTCCGGTGCGACCGATGACCGCATTCGGGTCGCGGTGTGCGCCGCCGACGGGCTCCTGGATGATGCCGTCGATGACGCCGAGCGCCTTCAGATCCTCGGACGTGATCTTCATGTTGCTGGCCGCTTCCTTGGCGCGGGTGGAATCGCGCCACAGGATCGAGGCAGCGCCTTCCGGCGAGATGACGCTGTAGATCGCATGCTCCAGCATGTAGACGCGGTTGCCGGTGGCGATCGCAATCGCGCCGCCGGAGCCGCCTTCGCCGATGACGACGGTGACGATCGGCACGCGAACGTTGAGGCACATCTCGGTGGAGCGGGCAATCGCTTCCGCCTGGCCGCGCTCTTCGGCGTTAACGCCAGGATAGGCGCCGGCGGTATCGACCAGCGTGATCAGCGGCAGGCCGAAGCGATCGGCCATTTCCATGACGCGGATCGCCTTGCGGTAGCCTTCCGGACGGGGGCTGCCGAAATTGTGCTTGATGCGCGACTTCGTATCGTTGCCCTTTTCCTGGCCGAGAACGGCGACCGGCATGCCGCGGAAACGCGCAAGGCCGGCCTGGATGGCGTCGTCATTGGCGAAGTTGCGGTCGCCGGCAAGTGGCGTGAACTCGGTGAAGAGTTCTGCTGCATAATCCAGGAAGTGCGGACGCGAGGGGTGGCGGGCGACCTGGGTCTTCTGCCACGGCGTCAGCTTGGAATAGATCTCGACCATCGCGTCGCGGACGCGCGTCTCCAGGCGTTCGATCTCATCCGAAGTGTTCACGCTCTCGTCTTCGCCGGCGAGCTTCTTCAATTCGAGAATCTTGCCTTCGAGGTCGGAGATGGGTTTTTCGAAATCGAGATAGTTGTGCATGAGATGCGTTTCCGATCATTTTGCGACAAGGGTCTGCGGGCCGAAACCAGCCTGCCCGGCGGTCCTAATCCTGTTTTTTCGCCTGTTTGGCAAGAGGGTGATGGTTTTGCACGAGGTTGTGCAGCCGTTCTTCCAGCACATGCGTATAGATTTGTGTCGTGGAAATGTCCGAATGCCCCAGCAGTTCCTGCACCGCGCGAAGGTCGGCGCCATTGGCGAGCAGGTGGCTGGCGAAGGCATGCCTGAGCACGTGCGGAGAGATCGTTGCGACCCTTATGCCGGCGCGGGCCGCAAGCGATTTCAGGTCGCGCGCAAAAACCTGGCGCGGCAGGAAGCCCTGCTTGCCCGAGGAGGGAAAGAGCCACGGGCTCTCGCAGTTGCCAGTTTCGTCGCGCGCCATCTCGTCGGCGAGCGCCTCGCCATAGGCCCGCATGGCCCGGATCGCCGCCTGCGACAGCGGCACGAGGCGGTCCTTGTTGCCCTTGCCGCGGATGACGAGGAAGCGGCCGTTCTGCGCCAGCACGCTTGCCGGCAGCGACACCAGTTCGCTGACGCGCATGCCGGTCGCATAGAGCAGTTCGATCAGCGCATGCATGCGCAATCTGCCGAGGTGGTCGGCGCCGCCGGCTGCCGCCTCGGTCTCCGCCTGGCCGATCAGCCGCGAGACGTCATCGACGCTTAGCGTCTTCGGCAGGCTGCGTCCCTTCTTCGGTGCGTCGAGGATCCCGGTCGGGTCGTCGCCGCGCATGCCTTCGGCGTAGAGGAACTTGTAGAACTGCCTGAGTGCCGAAAGCCGCCGCGCCTGCGAGGACGCCTTGAAGCCCTGGCCGGCGAGATGGGCGAGATACCCGCGAAGATCGTCCGGTGTCGCTGCCGTCAGCCCGGTTCCAAGTGTGCGCAAGTGCGAAGAGGCATCTTCGAGATCACGCTCGTAGGATTGCAGCGTGTTGACCGCAGCACCCCGCTCGGCGCTCATCATTTCGAGGAAAGCCTCGACGTGGGCGGCGGAAAGATCGCTCATTGGGTCTTGTTCACCCGTTCGGACGGGATCTTCACGGTGACGTCGCGCTCCGTCGGCTCGACGAAGGTGACGAGAGAGATCATCGTGCCGTACACTATCCCGGCGATAACGGCGCAGAAGAACAGGAACCGGAAGAGGGTCGGCATTTCAATCTCCTCTGCATGTGCCTTTCGATCGAAGCGGACGCAAGGATACATGCAGGCGTTCAAACGGCCAGTGCGTTTCAGCGCCCGGAATGAGCGCGCGACGCCGTGGCGGGTGCCAGACCTATATGAACGCCGCTTCCGCCGAGTTCAAGAACCGTGAGCGGACGCGCGCGACGACTTGACGCTACACCCTGATTTGTCGATACCGAAAGGGAATGGGGAATAAGAAGTCCAATGAACGACGTGATCGAACCGGTTTCCGCAACGCTTGCCGAGCGGGCGAAGCTTGTACTCGGTAAACGCAATCTCGTGTTCATCGGCCTGATGGGCGCCGGCAAATCGGCGATCGGTCGCTTGACGGCCCAGGCGCTCGGCATTCCCTTCGTCGATTCCGACCATGAGATCGAGCGCGTCTCGCGCATGACGATCAGCGATCTCTTCGCCCGCTATGGCGAAGACGAGTTCCGGGCACTCGAAACGCGGGTGCTGAAGCGGCTCTTACGCAGCGGGCCGCGCGTGGTCTCGACCGGTGGCGGCGCCTATATCAACGAGCGTTCGCGCCGCCAGATCAAGAAGGGCGGCCTGACGGTTTGGCTCAATGCCGAACTCGACGTGCTCTGGGAGCGGGTCAACAAGCGCGACACCCGGCCGCTGCTGAAGACCGAGAACCCCAGGCAGACGCTCGAAAACCTGATGAATGCGCGTTACCCGATCTATGCGGAAGCGGACCTGACGGTGCTGTCGCGCGATGTGAAGAAAGAGACGATGGTCGAGGACGTCCTCAACGCCGTCATCGAGTACCAGGACAAGAAGACCCATGAATAGCCATGCGATGCCTGCCGCCGAACGCAAGGTCCGTGTCGACCTCGGTGACCGTTCCTACGATATCCTGATCGGTCCCGGGCTGATCGCCGCCGCCGGCCACGAGATCGCGGCTCGCCTCAAGGGGCGCAAGATGGCTGTTATCACCGACGAGAACGTTGCGCCGCTCTATCTCGAACCGCTGATGGCGAGCTTCAAGGGACACGACATCGACGCCGTGTCGCTGGTGCTTCCGGCCGGGGAGAAGACCAAGAGCTTCGAACATCTGATCCCCGTCTGCGAAACCGTTCTCGGCGCCCGGATCGAGCGCAACGATGCGGTGATCGCGCTTGGCGGCGGCGTCATAGGCGACCTCACCGGCTTTGCCGCCGGCATCGTGCGCCGCGGCTCGCGCTTCATCCAGATCCCGACTTCGCTCCTGGCACAGGTGGATTCCTCCGTCGGCGGCAAGACCGGCATCAACTCGCCGCATGGCAAGAATCTCATCGGCGTGTTCCACCAGCCGGACCTGGTGCTGGCCGATACCGACGTGCTCGACACGCTGAGTGAGCGCGAGTTCCGCGCCGGCTATGCCGAAGTGGCGAAATACGGGCTGATCGACAAGCCGGACTTCTTTGCGTGGCTCGAAAACAATTGGCAGGCGGTCTTTGCCGGCGGCAGCGCCCGCATCGAGGCGATCGCGGTCAGCTGCCAGGCCAAGGCGGATGTCGTCGCCGCAGACGAGCGCGAGAACGGCTTGCGGGCACTGCTCAACCTCGGCCACACCTTCGGCCATGCGCTGGAGGCGGCAACCGAATACGACAGCGCCCGTCTGGTGCACGGCGAGGGCGTTTCGATCGGCATGGTGCTGGCGCATCAGTTTTCGGCGCGCATGAACCTTGCAAGCCCCGACGATGCGTCCCGTGTCGAGGCGCATCTGAGGGCGGTCGGCCTGCCGACGCGCATGGCGGAAATCCCGGGCACGCTGCCGCCGGCCGAACGGCTGATGGATGCGATCGCCCAGGACAAGAAGGTCAAGGGCGGCAAGCTCACCTTCATCCTGACCAGGGGCGTCGGCCAGTCCTTCGTTGCTGACGACGTTCCGTCGTCCGAGGTCCTGAACTTCCTGAGGGAAAAGCACCCGCAATGACCGGCGAAGCCTTCATTGACTTCCTGGCGGAGTATTGGCTGTCGATCCTGTCGGTCTTCTGCCTGCTGTTGCTGTCGGCTTTCTTTTCGGGCTCGGAAACGGCGCTGACGGCCGCCTCGCGCTCGCGCATGCATACGCTTGAAAACAACGGCGAGGAGCGGGCCGGCATCGTCAACCGGCTGATCGAACGGCGCGACCGGCTGATCGGCACGCTTTTGATCGGCAACAACCTCGTCAACATTCTGGCGTCGTCGCTGACGACGAGCCTGCTGATCGGCCTGCTCGGCGACAGCGGCGTGGCGATCGCCACGCTCGCGATGACCGTACTGCTCGTCATCTTCTCGGAAGTGCTGCCGAAGAGTTGGGCGATTGCCTCGCCGGATCGTTTCGCGATCGCCGTGGCTCCTCTCGTTCGTCCCTTCGTCGCGGTCGTCGGACCTCTCTCCAGCCTCGTCAACGGCATCGTTCGCCGGATTCTGAACCTCTTCGGAGTCAATCTCGCCGCCGACATGTCGATGCTTTCGGCGCATGAGGAACTGCGTGGCGCGGTGGACCTGCTGCACCGTGAGGGCTCGGTGATCAAGGCCGACCGCGATCGGCTCGGCGGCGTTCTCGACCTCGGCGAGCTCGAAATCTCCGACATCATGATTCACCGCACCAGCATGCGGGCGATAAACGCCGACGAGCCGCCGGAGACCTGCGTCCGTGATATTCTGGAAAGCCCGTTCACGCGGCTGCCGCTCTGGCGCGGATCGACCGACAACATCATCGGCGTCGTGCATTCCAAGGATTTGCTGAGGGCGCTGGCCGAACCCAATGTCGAGCCGGAAAACCTCGATATCGTCAAGATTGCGCAGAAGCCCTGGTTCGTGCCGGACACGACCAACCTCAAGGATCAACTCAACGCGTTCCTGCGTCGCAAGCTGCATCTGGCGATCGTCGTCGACGAATATGGCCAGGTTCAGGGCCTGGTGACGCTGGAGGACATTCTGGAGGAGATCGTCGGCGATATCGCCGATGAGCACGATCTCGATATCCAGGGCGTGCGCCAGGAGGCTGATGGCTCGATCGTCGTCGACGGCTCGGTGCCGATCCGCGATCTCAACCGCGCGCTCGACTGGTCGCTTCCGGACGAGGAGGCGACGACGGTTGCCGGTCTGGTCATCCACGAATCCAAGAGCATTCCCGAGGAGCGCCAGGCCTTCACCTTCCACGGCAAGCGCTTCATCGTGATGAAGCGGGTGAAGAACCGCATCACCAAGCTGCGCATCCGCCCGGCGGAAGAGGGCGCTCCGCCGACCTGATCGCCGCGATTGCCTCTACCAGCGGGTCGGCTCGCCGGGGGCGGCTGGCTCGACCGCGAGCGCGTGCAGACCGGCGTCGAGTTCAGGCTTCAGGAGATCGTTGATGGCGCGGTGGCGGGCGACACGGCTCATGCCTGTAAAGGCGCTTGAAACGATGCGCACGCGCATGTGGGACTCGCCGCTGCCATCGAAGCCCGGCTGATGGCCGGCATGCTGATGGCTCTCGTTGATGACCTCGAGCCGTTCAGGGTGGAAGGCCTCGATCAGCTTCTTTTCGATGGTCTCGGTGAGCGACATTCTTCCGTCCCATTTTGCTGTTTGCTTGTCGCCCCCTCGCAGTTCCTAAGAACCCGGCAATCGCTGGCACGGCGGCGCAAAATGCCCGCACAAAGCCAGCAACATTCCGCTTTGTCAATTCTTGTTGTGACTCCCGCCAAACCCCATAATGAGCGCCATGAGACTCGATTCAAAATACTTCGATCGCATTCGAACCCGGCGCAAGGTCGAGCCGCAGGCGGAGCCGGCGGCTCCCGTCTGTCAGTGGGACGGCTGCGATCAGAAGGGGGTGCACCGGGCGCCTGTCGGCCGCAACGCCGAGGGGCAGTACTTCATGTTCTGCTTCGAGCACGTGAAGGAATACAACAAGGGCTACAACTTCTTCTCCGGCCTCTCCGACGGCGAGGTCGCCCGCTACCAGAAGGAAGCGATAACCGGTCATCGGCCCACCTGGACCGTCGGCGTCAACAAGAACGCCAAGAACGGCCCGACCCAGTCGCAGACGCGGTCCGGCTCCGCCGGCGCCCAGGCGCGCATGCGCGATCCCTTCGGCTTTGTCAGCGAGGCGCGCGCGCGTTCCGGCCGCCCGGAGCCGCGCCAGCGCAAACTGAAGACGCTCGAGGCCAAGGCCTTCGACACGCTCGGCCTGACCGCCTCGGCGACGACCGCCGACATCAAGGCTGCCTACAAGGATCTCGTCAAAAAGCATCACCCTGATGCCAATGGCGGAGATAGAGGGTCGGAAGAGCGTTTTCGCGCGGTTATTCAAGCCTACCAATTGTTAAAACAGGCTGGCTTCTGCTAACAACGCGGATTATTACAGAAGCACTTTTGCAGGCGAATGCGCGGGTGCCGTCCGGTGGCCGCTCTGGAGACATGATGAGCAAGATTGACCTCGACATTTCCAACCTCCCCGACACCACGATTTCCGTCCGGGAGGTTTTCGGCATTGATACGGATTTGCGCGTTCCTGCCTATTCGAAGGGTGACGCCTATGTGCCGGACCTCGATCCGGACTACCTCTTCGACCGCGAAACGACGCTCGCCATTCTCGCAGGCTTCGCCCACAACCGACGCGTGATGGTCTCGGGCTATCACGGCACCGGTAAGTCGACCCATATCGAGCAGGTCGCCGCCCGCCTCAACTGGCCGTGCGTGCGCGTCAACCTCGACAGCCATGTCAGCCGTATCGACCTCGTCGGCAAGGACGCGATCGTCGTCAAGGACGGCATGCAGGTCACCGAATTCAAGGACGGCATTCTTCCCTGGGCCTACCAGCACAATGTCGCGCTCGTCTTCGACGAATACGATGCCGGCCGCCCGGACGTCATGTTCGTCATCCAGCGCGTACTGGAATCCTCCGGCCGCCTGACGCTGCTCGACCAGAGCCGTGTCATCCGTCCGCACCCGGCCTTCCGCCTGTTCGCCACCGCCAACACGGTCGGCCTCGGCGACACGACCGGCCTCTATCACGGCACGCAGCAGATCAACCAGGCGCAGATGGACCGCTGGTCGATCGTCACCACGCTGAACTACCTGCCGCACGACAAGGAAGTCGATATCGTCGCCGCCAAGGTCAAGGGCTTCACGGCCGACAAGGGCCGCGAGACCGTCTCCAAGATGGTGCGCGTCGCCGACCTTACGCGCGCTGCCTTCATCAACGGCGATCTGTCGACCGTCATGAGCCCGCGTACGGTCATCACCTGGGCCGAGAACGCCCACATCTTCGGCGACATCGCCTTCGCCTTCCGCGTGACCTTCCTCAACAAGTGCGACGAGCTGGAGCGGGCGCTGGTCGCCGAGCACTACCAGCGCGCCTTCGGCATCGAGCTGAAGGAAAGCGCTGCCAACATCGTGCTCGAAGCCACCGCCTGATCCCACGGCCTGCCGTCTCCTTGGAGAGGGCGGGCCATGACGCTGTGGCAAACCAGATGACGCCCCGCTGGGGCGTTATCGCCTCTGGCTGAAGAAGGAACTGTCGTGAGCTCGAATTCGAAGGCAAAGCCAACCACGCGCGAGAATGCTGCGGAACCGTTCAAACGGGCGCTTTCCGGCTGCATCCGATCGATCGCGGGCGATGCCGAGGTGGAAGTCGCCTTCGCCAACGAGCGGCCGGGCATGACCGGCGAACGCATCCGTCTGCCGGAACTTTCCAAGCGCCCGACCCTGCAGGAACTCAGCGTCACGCGTGGCCTCGGCGACAGCATGGCGCTGCGCAAGGCCTGTCATGATGCGCGCATCCACGCGACCATGTCGCCGCAAGGGGCAGACGCCCGCGCGATCTTCGATGCTGTGGAGCAGGCTCGTGTCGAGGCGATCGGTTCGCTGCGCATGGCGGGTGTCGCCAAGAACCTCAACGTCATGCTCGAAGAGAAATACGCCAAGGCGAATTTCGCGACGATCGAGCGCCAGGCCGACGCCCCTCTCGGCGAGGCCGTGGCGCTGCTGGTGCGCGAGAAGCTGACCGGCCAGAAGCCGCCGGCGTCCGCCGGCAAGGTGCTCGACCTGTGGCGCGAGTTCATCGAAGGCAAGGCGTCCGGCGATATCCAGAACCTGTCCTCGACGATCAACGACCAGCAGGCTTTCGCCCGCGTCGTTCGCGACATACTGACCTCGATGGACGTCGCCGAGAAATACGGCGACGATGACAACGAGCCGGACGAACAGGAAAGCGAGACCGACGAAGACCAGCCGCGCAGCCAGGAGCAGGACGAGAACGCCAGCGACGAGGAAGCCGGCGACGATGCCGCACCCGCCGACGAGAACCAGGCTGCCGAAGAGCAGATGGAAGAAGGCGAGATGGACGGCGCGGAGATCTCCGACGACGATCTCCAGGACGAAGGTGACGAGGACAGCGAAACGCCCGGCGAGGTCAAGCGTCCGAACCAGCCGTTTGCCGACTTCAACGAGAAGGTCGACTACGCCGTCTTTACCCGTGAGTTCGACGAGACCATCGCGTCCGAAGAACTGTGCGACGAAGCCGAACTCGACCGGCTGCGCGCCTTCCTCGACAAGCAGCTTGCCCACTTGCAGGGTGCTGTCGGTCGGCTCGCCAACCGGCTGCAGCGCCGCCTGATGGCGCAGCAGAACCGCTCCTGGGAGTTCGATCTCGAAGAGGGCTACCTCGACAGCGCACGGCTTCAGCGCATCATTATCGACCCGATGCAGCCGCTCTCCTTCAAGCGCGAGAAGGACACCAACTTCCGCGATACGGTGGTGACGCTGCTGATCGACAATTCCGGTTCGATGCGCGGCCGCCCGATCACGGTTGCCGCCACTTGCGCCGATATCCTGGCGCGCACGCTCGAGCGTTGCGGCGTCAAGGTCGAGATCCTCGGCTTCACCACCAAGGCATGGAAGGGCGGGCAGTCACGCGAGAAGTGGCTGGCCGGCGGCAAGCCACAGGCTCCGGGTCGCCTCAACGACCTGCGCCACATCGTCTACAAGTCTGCCGACGCTCCGTGGCGCCGGGCACGCCGCAATCTCGGCCTGATGATGCGGGAAGGCCTGCTCAAGGAAAACATCGACGGCGAGGCGCTGATTTGGGCGCATGAGCGGCTGATGGCGCGGCGCGAGCAGCGCCGCATCCTGATGATGATTTCCGACGGTGCGCCGGTCGACGACTCGACGTTGTCGGTCAATCCCGGCAACTATCTGGAGCGGCACCTGCGCGCGGTCATCGAGCAGATCGAAACGCGCTCGCCGGTGGAGCTCCTGGCGATCGGTATCGGCCACGACGTGACGCGGTACTATCGCCGCGCCGTCACCATCGTTGATGCCGATGAGCTCGCCGGCGCGATGACCGAGCAGCTGGCCGCACTCTTCGAGGACGAAAGCCAGCGCCGCGGTCCCTCGCGTCTTCGCCGCGCCGGGTGATCCTTCCCGTTTGGGGGCGGTGGAACATCGCCTCCGAGCTGCCAATCGGCGCCTGCACGCATCGCTGGTGGCCGAAGTCAATTTACGGACATAGTTTTACAGTCTACCAAGCGACAATGCCTGGTGGCGTTGCATGTTCGCACGCCGCTTCATTCCCGATGCTCCCCTGAAGGTACTTCTCTTGATGCTTGGCCGCGGTCTCCTTGCCCTTTTCCTCTTGGCCTCGGCCTGCCCGGCATGGTCCGCTTCCGATAGCGAAGACTTGCCGATCCGCAGCCGTCAGATCAGCAATTTCGAGGTCGGCTCCAGCGCCACCCGGTTCGGCGCCCTGGAGTTTCTCGGTGGCCTGGAGATGACCTCGTCAAATCCTTTGTTCGGCGCCGTCTCCGCGATCCGTTTTCGTCCTGACGGCAGCTCTTTCGTCGCCGTCATGGACACCGGCCACTGGCTGGAAGGGGCCGTGACCCGTGACGAGCAGGGGAGGCTTTCCGGGATCACCAACCTGACCGCCACACCGATGGCGGATCGCAACGGCGATGTGGGCCTTGCGAAATGGAAGGTGGATTCGGAAGGGCTTGCCCTTCGTGACGGCCAGGCGATCGTCAGCTACGAACAGGCCCATCGCATCGACATCTATCCGGATCCGGGCTTTGCCGGCTCGAAGCCGATCGGAAGCCTGGCATTGCCGTTCCCGATCAGCGAGCTGCGCAGCAATGCCGGCATCGAAACGATTGCCGTCTCGCCGAAAGACAGCCCGCTCGGCGGCGCGATGATCGCCATTGCCGAGCGCAGTGTCGATAAGGCGGACAATCTTCTCGCTGGTATCCTGGACGGACCGCAACGCGGCGCATTCAGCGTCGTGCGCAAGGATCCCTATGCGGCGACCGACGGCGCCTTCCTGCCGAACGGCGACCTGCTTCTCCTGGAGCGGCGTTTCTCCTTCGGCTCGGGGCTCGGCATGCAGATCCGCCGCATCCCTGGCGACAGGATCAAGCCCGGTGCGGTCGTCGACGGCGACGTCGTCTTCGAGGCCGACATGCGCTACCAGATCGACAACATGGAAGGCCTCGACGTCGTCGTGCGCCCCGACGGCGAAGTGCGGGTCATCGTCGTCTCCGACGACAACCATTCGATCCTCGAGCGCAACCTGATGCTGGAATTCCGGCTCAACACTGCGCTGACGCAATAGGCTAACGCCTGAAAGCCGCGATCTCCGCCCGATCGTGCGGAGATCCGGTCAAGAACCGGCGAAGGGTCGGGCCGTCTCGCGTGGCTAAGCCGAGGATGGACCGGCACGATGCTTGACCGCGTCCCGGCAAAGGCCTATTGGCCGATTGTCCGTTGAAGGAGATTTATGCGCAGAGGCTGAAAATTTACCCGCATTTGCGGTTGTTCAAGGCGCCCAACAGGCGTCCCTCTTGACGCATATCTATTGAACGGAAAAACCATGAAAAATATGGATGTGATGATCCGCGCCTACCGGGCTGCGGATATGGAAGAACTGTCGGCCATCTGGTTCGAGGCCTCGATCACGGCGCACGCATTTGTCGGCGAAGCGCGGTTGCGCGAACAGCGCGTATTGATCGAGACCGTCTATCTGCCGAACGCAGAGACATGGGTCGCCACCCGCGGCGGCGAACCGGCCGGGTTCGTCAGCCTGCTCGACGATTTCATCGGCGGGCTGTTCGTGTCGCCGCGACACCAGGGTGCCGGCATCGGCCGCTTGCTGGTTTCGCATGCCCTGCAGTTGAAGGGGCAGCTCCGCCTGGAGGTCTATACGGCCAACGCACAGGCCTATGCCTTTTATGAGAAGCTCGGCTTTGAAGAACAGTCCCGGCGGTCGGAAGACGACGAGGGGCTGCCATTCGAAAACGCCCAGATGCTCCTGAGGCAGCGCTAGCAGGCGCGGCGCGGGGAAGGGCGGCTGCCGCTCTTCCCCGCGCCTAGCAATCGATGCCCGGTCACCGCTTGGGCGCAGGCCGAGGCTTGCCGGCAAGCGGCCTTCAGGCCGCCTGCTTATCCGCAGCTGGCATGGGCTTCACGATGCTCATCAACGCGCCATAGGGGAGCAGCATGACGAGGCCGCAGAGGATCTTCACGCTCAGGTCGCCGATCGCCCAGGAGATCCAGCGCGGTGCTTCAGCCGCGAGCACGCCGAGCAGCGGCGCGGTTTCCAGCGCAAAGCTGTCGTTCGGGCCGAAGAACACGAAGAACGGTGCGAACGCAAAGGAGAAGAACATTGCGGTATCGAGCGCCGAGCCGATCAACGAACCTGCCAGCGGCGCATGCCACCAGCTCTGACGGCGGAGCCGATTGAATACCGAGATGTCCAGCAGCTGACCGAACAGGAAGGCCGAGCCTGAGGCGATCGCGATGCGCGGCGTGGCGGCGACGAAGGAGAGCAGGATGGCGACGATAAAGCCTGCGACCACCACACGGCGCGCGATGCGCGGCCCGAACTGGCGGTTGGTAAGGTCGGTCACCAGGAAGGCGAAGGGGTAGCTGAAGGCGCCCCAGGTCAGGAGATCGCCGAGCTGCATGCCGGCAATCGAGCCCGGCAGCGGAAACTGAACGAGGATGTTCGAGGCGACGACCACGAGGGTCATCAGCGCGACATAGACGAAGAACGTGCGGTTGATCAGCATTTTTTTATCCTGGGGTATGCCACCAGCTAGAGGGATGGAAGCAGGGTAGTGCACCCGGCCGATGAAGGCAAAAGCGCGTATCGGTTAAGAAACGCGCGCACGAGAAAAAGGCTTGCCGGATGAACCCGCAAGCCTTTTAAACGCGTGTCAAAGACGGTGCGCTGGCGCCGATTAGGCGGCTTCAGCAACCTTCTTGACGATCTGGCGACGCAGCAGGCGAGCGCGCATGCTCAGCTCGTTCTCGTCCGACTTCAGCAGGAAGGCGTCGAGGCCGCCACGGTGTTCAACCGAGCGGAGAGCTGCTGCGGAAACGCGCAGGCGGTAGCGCTGACCGAGAGCATCGGAAATCAGCGTGACGTTGCACAGGTTCGGGAGGAACCGGCGCTTGGTCTTGTTGTTGGCGTGGCTTACATTGTTGCCCGACTGGACGCCCTTGCCGGTCAATTCGCAACTACGGGACATAGTACACCTATTCTCTTTTATCGCCGGCGGACAATGCGGTAGCGGGCCCAGAGCCCAGGCCGCGTTCCTATTGGCCATTATTGGAAAGTCGCGGTTCTATAGTCAGAGACGGCTCGTCCGTCAAGCCAAACCTCTTGCATTCTCGGAAAACCGCGGATTTTCCCGGCAGTTCTTCACATCCGAAGCGCTGTCTGGGTAAGAATAATGCCTCACGAGACCCATTCCAAGCGGTTTTGCTATGCGCTATTTCTTAATCGAGGACACATGACGGTTTGGTTCCGTGATCGGACCGACCGCGTAGCCGGCGGCAGCGAAATGGGCGCAGAAAAGCCGTAAACACCCTGCATTTCAGGGTATTGCGGCAATATTCAAGTGATGGATTTCTTCAGGCATGAAGTTGCGAAATGGTTTTCGCGGGGCAATGCTGCTTTCCGCGGTCATGTTTTCCACAGCATCATCGGCCGCCGATGTCGAACATCTGACGGATTACAGCATCTCGCTGGCCGGTCTGCCGGTGGCGCGCGCCTCATTCCACACCGAGGTTCAGAAGAATCGTTACACGATATCGGGGACGCTGAAATCGGCGGGCCTGCTCGATATCCTCAGCCGCACGTCGGGCCAGACGCAGGTTTCCGGCGTCGTCGACAAGGATTACCTGCGCGCCTCGCAGTATTCGATGTCCTATCGCAGCGGTTCCAAGAGCCGGGCGATCAGCGTTACCTACCGTAACGGCAATGTCGTGCATGCGAGCATGACGCCGAAGCGCACGCCTTTGCCGAAGAACTGGGTGCCGGTCACCTCGCGCGACATGCGCAACGTGCTCGACCCGCTTTCGGGCCTGATCATTCCCGCGGAGGCGCGCGTCTGCCCCAACACGCTGCCGATCTTCGACGGCGAGTCGCGGCTCGACATCAAGCTTTCGCCGAAGGGCACCAGGCCTTTCAAGACGAAAGGCTTCGAAGGCGAGGTGATCGTCTGCGGCATCCGCTTCGTGCCGAAGGCCGGCTACAAGAAGGGCCGTGAAGACGTCGAGTATCTGCGGCGTCTGCAGACGATGGAGATCTGGTTTGCAAAGGCGCCGACCGTGAACGTCTATGCTCCCGTCTATGTCCGCATCCCCACCAAGCTCGGACCGGTCACGGTCTCGGCGACGCGATTTGGTGGTTGACGCGCGATCGCGTGCAACTAAAAGGTTAAATACCAGAAAGCACCGTGATTTTGACGGCGCAGGTTTCCGTTAGAGAAATTGCGCCAGGGGACGACTATGAAACTCAAGGCAACTCTGATCGGTTTTTCGGCCATCCTGATGTGGTCGCTGCTCGCGCTGTTCACGGCCGCATCGGGCAAGATGCCGCCGTTCCAGCTTTCGGCAATCTGTTTCCTGATCGGCAGTCTGCCCGGCCTTGCGGTGCTGGTGGCCAAACCGGAGCGCCTGGCGCTGCTCAAGCAGCCGGCGAAGGTCTGGATCACCGGCATTGCCGGCCTGTTCGGCTATCACTTCCTCTACTTCACGGCGCTGCGCAATGCACCGGCGGTGGAGGCGGGTCTGATCGCCTATCTCTGGCCGCTCTTGATCGTCGTCGGTTCGGCACTGCTGCCGGGTGAGCGGCTGCGCTGGTATCATATCGCCGGCGCGCTGGCGGGCCTTGCCGGCACGATCCTGATCGTCGCGCGCAATGGCGTCGCCTTCGACGATGCCTATCTCATCGGCTATGGCGCGGCCTTCCTCTGCGCCTTTACCTGGTCCGGCTATTCGCTGATCACCCGCCGCTTCGAGGCGGTCTCCACCGATGTGGTCACCGGTTTTTGCCTTGCGACCTCGATCCTGTCCTTCGTCTGCCACCTGGCGCTCGAAACGACGGTCTGGCCGGAAACGACCTTCGAATGGCTGGCGGTCGCCGGCCTCGGCCTCCTGCCGGTCGGGGCGGCCTTCTATGCCTGGGACTTCGGGGTGAAGAACGGCAACATCCAGCTTCTCGGCGTTTCGAGCTATGCGGCACCGGTGCTCTCGACGCTGATCCTGATCCTCTTCGGCTTTGCCGAGCCGTCCTGGCGTATTGCGCTCGCCTGCCTGTTCGTCACCGGCGGCGCGGTGCTCGCCGCCCAGGATCTGATCTTGCGCAAGAATGCCGCGGCCACCCAGCCGGCGGAGTAGTCCCGAAGATCGCTATCGGGTTGGCGGCTGCCAGCCGGGGGTTGCCATCTCGAAGGCGGCAAAATCGAAGCCCGGCGCGACCGTGCAGCCGACCAGCGTCCAATCACCTACCGACGCGGCGGACTGCCACCAGTTGGCCGGCACCACGCCCTGCGGCCGCTCGCCCTCCCGGATATCAGGCCCAAGCCGCAACGTCTCGGCGGGCTTTCCGTCCTCCGCGATGCTGAGTTCGAGCGGCGCACCGGCGTGGTAGTGCCAGATCTCGACGGCGTCGCGGACGCGGTGCCAGTGTGAACGGTCGCCACGCTCAAGCAGATAATAGATCGCCGTCGAATGGCCCCGCGGGCCGCCGGCCGTATCGCGGAAGGTCTCGATGTACCAGCCGCCCTCCGGATGGCGCGCAAGGCCGAGCGCCGCGATGACCTCTGCCGCCGTCTGCACCGCAGCCATCAGAAATTATCCTTCCGCTTGCGGATTTCCGCAAAGACCGCGGCATCGTCGGCGTCTCGCATGCCGAGATGGGCGCGAATGCCGGGGTCGCTAGCGCGCAGGAACGGGTTCGTGCGTTTTTCCAGGCCGATCGTCGTCGGTGCGGTGAAGCCGCCGTCGCAGCGGATTTCCTCGATCTCGGCAGCGCGCGCCTTGAGTTCGGCATTCTCAGGGTCGACCGTGACCGCGAAGCGGGCATTGGAGAGCGTGTATTCGTGGCCGAAATAGACGGTCGTGTCGTCAGGCAACGCCATCAGCCGGCTGAGAGACTGCCACATGGTCGCCGGCGTCCCCTCGAACAGCCGACCGCAGCCGAGCGCAAACAGCGTGTCGGCGGCAAAGAGAAGCTTGTCCTCTGGGAAATGGAAACAGATATGGCCGGCCGTATGGCCCGGCGTCTCGATCACCTCGATGGCGCGGCCTGCAAAGTCGAAGCGTTCGCCATGACGCACGGTCTTGTCGAGGCCCGGAATTTTTGCGGCCTCGTTGAACGGACCCACGATGGTTGCGCCGAAGCGGGCTTTCAACGCGTCATTGGCCGCGACGTGGTCTCCGTGATGATGCGTCGTGAGGATATGGGTGAGCGTCCAGCCACGGCGTTCCAGCGCCTCCAGGATCGGTGCCTCCTCGGGCGCGTCGATCGAGGCGGTGAGGCCGCTTTCGGGGTCGTGGATGAGCACGCCGAAATTGTCGGTGCGGCAGAGGAAAAGATCGAGTTCGAGCGCGGCCATGGCAGGTCCTCCGGTCACGAGAGGGGAGATGCTGCCGAATGTAGCGAGCCTTACCTTGAAGTCTACCGCTTCGAAGCTAACATGTTGCGAATGCATACCGATATTGTCGACCTTCGCGAATTCTATCACTCCGAGCTTGGCCGGATGGCGGAGCAATCCGTCACCATGGCGCTTTCGTCCGTCTGGGCGCGCCTGCCGGACGAGCGGCTGGTCGGCCTCGGTTATGCCGTTCCCTATCTCGAACGGTTCCGCAAGGACACGGAGCGCACCTTCGCCTTCATGCCCGCGGGTCAAGGTGCGGTGAACTGGCCGGTTGCCGAGCTTTCCTCGACGGCGCTGGTGTTCGATGAGGAGTTGCCGCTGCCGGACGCGTCGATCGACCGGGTGCTGATGGTGCATTCGCTGGAATTCGCCGAAAGTCCGCGCGAGACGATGAAGGAGATCTGGCGGGTGCTGGCGCCGGGCGGGCGACTTGTGATCGTCGTGCCCAACCGGCGCGGCGTCTGGGCGCGCATGGAGCATACGCCCTTCGGTTCGGGCCGGCCCTATTCGCGTGGGCAGCTGACGGCGCTGTTGCGCGAGACCAATTTCACGCCGGGCGCCACGGCGGACGCGCTGTTCTTCCCGCCGTCGAAGCTCCGGGCGATCCTGCGGCTGCGGCGGGGCTTCGAGCGGCTCGGCCGCTGGCTCTGGCCGGTCTTTTCCGGCGTCATCGTCGTCGAGGCGCAGAAGCGGCTTTACCAGGGGCTGCCGGTCGCCGCCCGCGCGTCCCGCCGCGTCTTCGTGCCGGTGCTGGCGCCACAGGGCGTGCCGAGCACGCGCGAACAGCCACGCCTCACCCGATAAGGCTTACGTCCAGGCGGCGGACCCTCGACAAAAGCCGCTTGCGCCGGTAATGGCTTGACCTCTTTTCCTGCCATAGCGCCCCGCGCCTCCCAAGGCGCACCAAAGGCCGCTGTGGCACCCTGATGGCCATAGAAAGCTGACCCGATGAGCCTTGCTTCGAAGAGCCCTGAGCCGCGTTCCGGCATCCTCGATATCGACGCCTATGTACCGGGCAAGGAGCATGCGCCGGGTGTCGCCAAGGTGCATAAGCTGTCGTCGAACGAGACGCCGCTCGGTGCCAGCCCGAAGGCGATCGAGGCCTTCCAGGCGGCCGCCTTCAATCTGGAGCGTTATCCGGATGGCCAGGCCAAGGCGCTGCGTGAAGCGATCGGCGCGGTTCACGGGCTCAACCCGGCAAACATCATGTGCGGCAACGGTTCCGACGAATTGCTCGCTCTTGTCTGCCGCACCTATCTTGGTCCCGGTGACGAGGGCATCATCACGGAGCACGGGTTCCTGGTCTACAAGATCGAGATCCTGGCGTCGGGCGCCACGCCCGTGACCGTCAAGGAAAGGGATGCGCGCGTCGACGTCGATGCCATTCTGGCGGCCGTGACCGAGCGGACCAAGATGGTCTTTCTCGCCAATCCCGCCAATCCGACCGGCACCTATATCCCCGTCGACGAGGTGCGCCGGCTGCATGCGGGCCTGCCGGACGGCGTGCTCCTGGTTCTCGATGCGGCCTATGCCGAATATGTGCGCCGCAACGACTACGCCGCCGGGCTTGAGCTGGTTTCGGCCAGCCGCAACGTGGTGATGACGCGCACCTTCTCGAAGATCTATGGTCTCGCGGGCCTCAGGATCGGCTGGATGTATGCGCCGGCGGAGGTGATCGACGCCGTCAACCGGGTCCGGGGCCCCTTCAATCTCAGCGCGCCCTCCATCGCGGCGGGCGCTGCGGCGATCCGTGACCAGGCCTTTGTCGCAACGGCTGTTGATCACAACCTCACCTGGCTTGCCCGCGTTGCCGAAGCGCTCGCCGCGATCGGTCTTCGCATCACGCCCTCGGTCACGAATTTCGTGCTGATCCATTTCCCCGACGAGCCCGGCAAGCGCGCGGAGGAGGCCGACGCGTTCCTAACCCACCGCGGCTTTATCCTGAGGGCGGTCCGCAGCTACGGCTTTCCCAATGCCTTGCGCATGACCATCGGCTCTGAAGAAGCCAACGAAGGCGTCATCGCGGCGCTGACCGAATTCATGGGACGGAAATAATGGCTCAGCAGTTTGAAACGATCGCCCTTATCGGCATTGGTCTCATCGGTTCGTCGATCGCGCGCGAAATCCGCGAGAAGCAGCTTGCCGGCACGCTCGTCGTCTCGACGCGCAGCGAGGCGACGCTGAAGCGGACGCAGGAACTCGGGCTCGGCGATCGCTATACGCTGTCGGCCGCCGACGCCGTTCGCGATGCGGACCTCGTCATCGTCTCGGTCCCGGTCGGCGCGTCCGGCGCGGTTGCCGCCGAGATCGCAGCGCATCTGAAGCCGGGCGCCATCGTTACCGACGTCGGCTCGACCAAGGGCTCTGTGATCGCGCAGATGGCGCCGCATTTGCCCGAGAATGTGCATTTCGTGCCGGGGCACCCGATCGCCGGTACCGAGCATTCCGGCCCGGATGCGGGCTTCGTCGGGCTCTTCCGCGGCCGCTGGTGCATCCTGACGCCGCCGGAAGGCGCTGACGGCGAAGCGGTGGCGCGGCTCAGGCTTTTCTGGGAAACGCTCGGCTCGATGGTCGAGGAGATGGACGCCGAACACCACGACAAGGTGCTGGCGATCGTTTCGCACCTGCCGCATATCATCGCCTACAACATCGTCGGCACGGCGGACGATCTCGAGACCGTCACCGAATCCGAAGTCATCAAATATTCGGCTTCGGGCTTCCGCGATTTCACGCGCCTGGCGGCATCCGACCCCACCATGTGGCGCGACGTCTGCCTGCACAACAAGGATGCGATCCTGGAGATGCTGGCGCGGTTTTCGGAAGATCTTGCCTATCTGCAGCGGGCGATCCGCTGGGGCGACGGCGACAAGCTGTTCGATCTCTTTACCCGCACCCGGGCCATTCGCCGCTCGATCATCCAGGCAGGCCAGGACACGGCGATGCCGGACTTCGGCCGCCATGCGATGGACCAGAAATAGCCGTGAGCAGGCCGGGGAAGACCGTGGAGCGGTCTTCCTTCCTGTGCGGTTTATACCCGTGGCCTAGAGGGTCGGCAGGACGCCGATCGGGATGAAGGCGAGGAACGCCGTGCCGTCGCGCACGTTGAGCTTCACGGTCGCCTCGTTCTTGCCGTTGGCGAGCGCCTTCAGCATGTTGGCGGTGTTGTCGACGAGGTTGGCGTCATCCGGGATCAGGGTGACCAGATTGGCGCGCCAGGCTTCGATGTTGGTCATCGTCAGCGAGAACTCGCCGGAAATCAGCCCCTGATCGTTGACCGAGAACGGCCCGGAAAGCTTGGCGTTCATGCCGGAGCCGAGGTCGAGGGTAAGCTGGCGCAGTTCGCCCTTGCTGCCGCGAAACATCTCAGGCGTCGGCGGTGCCGTCATCCACCCGGCCCGGTCGGTGAAGGTCAGGTCGGCGGCGACGGTCGCCGGCGGTGCGAGGCTCGGGCCTTCTTCTGGCCGAACGTCGAGCTTGTCGACGCTCAAGGCGGCGTCGAGGTCCGCGCCGTTCTGGCGCAGGTGCACTTCGCCGTGGCTGGCGCCGAAGCCGAGGCCGTCGCCCGAAAGTGGCAGGCGCACGCGGCCGGTGAGGTTGTCATAGGTGAGTGACGTTTGGTCGACACCGGACAGGGTCGCGCGCACGCTCGCATGCAGCAGCGTCCAGTCGGCAAACACGTTGAGGCCGGGGGAAGCCCGGATCTCGGCCGGGCCGTCGAGCTCGATCACCGCATGGCCGGGCTGGTAGACCTGGGCGGCGGTCCTCAGTGCTCCGAAGGAAGCAGAGGTGCCGTTGCGGGTGTCGTCGAGATGCACCTTGTCGCAGAAGAGGCCGATGCGGAACGGGAAGCCACGCACGTCCATGTTGGTGCATTCGCCGCCGAGGCCGGCCGCCTGTCCTTCGGCGAGGCGGGTCGTTAGCCGCTTCTCGATCTGGTCGGCGGCAAAGAACCAGCCGGCCGAATAAACGCCGGTGACAAGCACGATGCCTGCCATGAGCCAGCGGAATTTCCGGCTGACCGGCGATGGGTTGGAGACTGCGGTGGCCGACATGGGCGCGGGTACCTCACTCAAAACAGGATGGAGGCTGCCTTTCGGGTGGCGCCGTCGATCCGCAAAACTATTCTTTCCTTCGGCCGCAGGAGGACGAGCTTGTCTCTTTCGTGCCGGGATGCTGTGCCGTAGAAACCGAAATGGCTCACCGTCCCACGCGACCGATCGTGATTCGGCAGTGAGAACAGCAGCGCGGGTTGAATGACAGTGGATATGGACGAATTTTGGGTCTTTGGCTACGGCTCGCTGATGTGGAACCCGGGCTTTGCGTTCGAGGAGAAGCTGACGGCGCGCGCCTTTGGATTTCGCCGCTCGCTCTGCGTGCGGTCCTGGGTTCACCGCGGCACCGAGCAGCGGCCAGGACTGGTGCTCGGGCTCGACCGTGGCGGCTCCTGCATCGGGACGGCGTTTCGCGTCCAACGCGGACAGCAGGCCGGTGTCGTCGACTATCTGCGCGAGCGCGAACTGGTGACCCACGTCTACAAGGAGCGCACCATGCCGGTGCTGCTTGCCGACGGCCGCCGTGTGCCTGCGCTCGCCTATGTCATCGATCGCGGCCATGTCCAGTATGCGGGCGCGCTGACGACTGCGGAGGCGGCCGGCATCGTCTCGGTCTCGACCGGAAAATCCGGGCCGAACAGCGAATACGTGTTCAACACGCTCGCCCATCTCAAGGAACTGGGCATCCGCGATCATTGGCTGGAAGAGGTGGTCGGATTGCTGCGGCAGGCGCCGCATCCGGCAGGGCCCTGAAGGATCAGGCCCGGCCTTCGGCCTTCAGTTCCTTCATCCGCTGCTCGGCGGTCGGTGGCAGCGGTACGTGCGGATTGGCCTTCACCGTTTCCACCAGCAGTTCGTCACTGGCCCTTTCCGTTACCTCGACAAGCTTCTTGAGGAAAGCGTCAGGGTCCATGCCGGCCTCGACCGGCGGCAGGATGCGGACCTTGAAGTGGCCGGGGAAGCGCAGGAACTTGCGGCGCGGCCAGAACAGGCCCGGATGCATGGCGACCGGTACGACCGGCACGTTCAGATCGCGATAGAGGCGGGCGATGCCGTATTTGTATTCCGGAGGCGCGCCCGGCGGACGACGGGTGCCTTCCGGGTAGATGATGAGCTCGCGGCCCGTCGCCATTTCCTGCTTGGTGCGGTCCATGACGCTGGTCATCGCCTTGCCGCGCGCCGCGCGGTTCACCGGCACCATGCGCTGCTTGAGGATGTACCAGCCGAAGAGCGGGATCCAGGTCAGTTCGCGCTTCAGGATGTAGAAGGGGTCGTTCAGCCACGGCAGCAGCGCGTAGGCGTCCCAGAAGGACTGGTGCTTGGGCGCGAAGATGTAGGGCCCGTTCGGAATGTTCTCCAGGCCTTCGATTTCGAAGGTCGTGCCGACCATCTTTTCCAGGAGCCAGTGGTTGCTGCGAACCCAGTTCTTCGGCACAAACCACGCCTTCTTGCGCGGCAGCAGGAAGTAGATCGGGGTCAGCACGATCATCTGCACGATCAGATTGGCGTAGAACACCACGTTGAAAAGGATCGAACGCAAGACGATCATCAGGCACGCTCTCGTAGGCGAGGTCTCAAGGGGACCGGCGTCTTTGAGCCGGTTGATCGCTGCCTACACGATTAAGTGCTGAAGGAAAACTGCTCTGTTTCACTTTGCAGCGGGGAAGGGCGTTCCTGCCAGCCTATTCTTCGGCGGGTGTCGCGCGCGAGGCATCGGTGCGCAGGCCGTTGGTCGGGCGGGCGCCGGCGAGGTCGCGTATCGACGCCACCGTATACTTGCCGAATTCCAGAAGGATCGACTTCAGCACCATCGGATTGCGTAGCCAGTTTGTCGTCTTCAGATCGGAGTTGACGACCGGGTAGGGGATGAACTCCGTTTCCGGCCGGGCGCGGCGAAGCTCCAGCAGGCTTCGCGGCATGTGATAATTGTTGGTGACGACAAGCACGGTCGCGTAGCCACGATCGCGGATCCACTGCGCCGCTTCGGTCGCATTGCCGATGGTGTCGATCGCCTCATGGCCGATGTCGACGCAGCACTTGAAAAGGTCGGCCGAACTCTGGGTGTTGCGGCGGATCTGGCTGCCTGTCGTCGTCGGGTGAACCCCGGAGATCAGCAGGCGCTTGCCGGCGCCGCCTTTCAAAAGATCGACCGCCTGGTCGATCCGCTGGAAGCCGCCGGTCAGGACCACGATCGCATCGGCCTTGGGATGGCCGGGCGGCTGCAGCGACGCCACCGTGTCGGCAAAATTCAGGAAGGCGGCGATCAGGATTGCCAGCGGCAGGAGCAGGACGAAGAAAGTTCGGCGGAGGATTTTGCGCAGGAGACTGCGGGACCGCCGGCGATCGTCGGCTTTCCCGTGCCATTTGTCTCCTCCGGCCATTCCGTTCCCGCGTAGTTCTCGCGCCATCATGATTCTCTTCACATAGCCGCAGATTGCGGCAAGGAATAGATCGAGTGGCGGCGAAACATCAGGCGGCTCAGCTTTGGTAGAGGTCGGTACGGCCGGGGTCCGAACGGATGAGGTCGATTTCGTAGATCGTGCGGGTCACCGTCAGCCGCGCCGTAACCGTCGTCAGGATGGCGATGACGACGATGATCGCGGCGATGCCGAGATAGCCGCCGTAGCCGATGGTGAAGGTTCCGAAGAGGGCGGTGGCCTGATCCGTCTCGGGGGTCGCCAGGGTCCGCGACTGCCAGAACCCCGCCAGCGCAAAGAAAAGTGCCGCGAGCAGGCCGCCGGCGCCGGCGCCCTTGAGGCTGATCCTCAAAAAATGTTTCTGGAATTCCGACGCGACGAAGCCGGCTTCGGCACCGACGAAATGCAACACCTCGACGATGTGGCGGTTGCCTGACAGCGCGCCGCGCGTGGCGAAGACCACCGTCAGCACCATGGCGGAGAAGACCAGCGTCAAGACGCCGGTGCCGATCATCGCCGTGGTGTTGGCCATTGCGACCAGCCGGTCGACCCAGGTGCGGTGGTCGTCGAGGAAGGCCTGCGGGATGATTTCGGTCAGCGCCTTGCGCATGGCCGCAAAGTCGGGCGGGTTGTTTTCGTCGATGGTGATGATGACGAGGCGAGGAACGGGCAACTCGTCGAGATCGAGGCCTTCGCCGAGCCAGGGTTCGAGCAGGCGGGCGGTTGCGGCACGGTCGACGATCTTGCCGTCCGTCGTGCCGCTGAAGGTCAGCGCCAGGTCGCGCGCATCCGCGAGCGCCTTTTCCATGTCGAGGCTGTCGTCGGGCTTGATCTGGATGGTGATCTCGCGGGAGATCTGCGATTGCCAGCTCTGGGCCGTGGCTCGCACCATGCTGACGCCGCCGAGCGTGAGGCAGGCGAGGAACGACATGATGGCGATGACGCACATCAGCGCATTGCCGGATACATTGCTCGACGGCACGATCGGGCCGGTCGGGCGCACGCGCATTTCGGTCCGGCGCTGTTGCGCCTCCGGTGCCTGTTCGGGCACGTCCTTCTGGCGTTCCATGCGGCTGTCACTCATAGATGTCGAGCCGCCCTTGCGAAAGGATCATGCGCCGCGCCTCCACCTGGTCCATCAGCGACAGATCGTGGGTGGCGATGACGACCGCCGTGCCGAGCCGGTTGAGCTCAAGGAAGAGATTGAGCAGGCGCCTTGCCATCGGCGGATCGACGTTGCCGGTCGGCTCGTCGGCAAGCAGGATCTCCGGCCGGTCGATCAGTGCCCGGGCGATGGCCGCGCGCTGTTTTTCGCCACCGGAAAGCACCGGCGGCAGCACGTTGATGCGTTCGCCAAGGCCCACCCATTTCAAGAGTTCTATCACGTCGGCCCGGTAGCTCGCTTCTTCCTTGCCACGCACGCGCAAAGGCAACGCAACGTTCTCGTAGGTCGTGAGATGTTCGAGCAGGCGGAAATCCTGGAAGACGATGCCGACGCGCCGGCGCAGCATCGGGAATTCCTCGCGCGGGATCGACGAAATGTTGCGGTCGAACATCCGGATCAGGCCGCGTGTCGGCTGCAGCGAGAGGAAAAGAAGCCGCAGCAGTGTCGTCTTGCCGGCACCCGACGGGCCCGTCAGGAACTGGAACGAACGGCGTGGAATGTCGAAGGTCAGGTCCCGGAGGATTTCCGGTCCCATGCCATAGCGCAGTCCGACGTTCTCAAAGTGAATCAAGCGGCAGCCCAGTCTCTCTTACGGCCCTGCAACCGATGGCCGGTTCCGGTCCTCCGCGCATAGGACGACCAGCCAGGAAAGGCAAAACCGCCAGCGGAATCATGGTTAAGTGACGGTTAATTTTTCATGAAAACGCGCCGCTTTCGCGACGTCTTTCCGAAACATTAACCATTCCGGTTTACGTGTCGGAAAGATTTGATGCAATGCCTAGTTCTTGCACAGCAAGGGGCTCGCCATTGCCCGAGGGTTTCGCAGACAAGCCGGCCGCCTGCGGCTGTGTTCTCTTGCGGGACAGGAGGAAATGATCATGCAGGCATTCCGGACCAAGTCCGCCAGCAGCAGCGCCTATACCGACTTCCTGCCGCCGGAGCGCGGCGGACGCGACGGGGCTACAGCGCCGCGGCGCGCCGACGTCGTCGATGCGGAATTCGAGGTGATCTCCGCCTCGTCGCGTCGCACGCCCTATCCGGTGTTCAACGACAATGCGCAGACCGGCAGCCGGCGGCGGCCGACGCTGACGGTCGTGGAGCAGGAGCCGTCGCTCGGCGGCCGATTGCTTCGTCTTGCCGAAACGCGGCTTCGCGATATGCCGGCACGCCGCTTTGCCGGGATGGTCGCGGGGGTTGCGCTCGCGTCCTTCCTGGCGATCGTCGGCTTTGCCGGCGACGGGCAGGCCGACGTCCAGCCGCTGGCGATTTCCGGCATCAAGAGCGGGCTCGACTATTCCGGTGGCATGCGCGTGCTGTCCGTCTATGGCTCGATCGACAATCGCTCCGATGTCGAGCAGCGTTTGCCGCAGGTCGTGGTGGAGATCACCGCCAACGGCCGCAAGGTCACGACGACGCGGGTGATGCCCGAGGGGGCTGCTATCGCGCCCGGTGAGAGCCGTCATTTCATGACGAGACTGCCCTATGCAGGTGGAAAAATGCCCGAAGTCGCGGTTTCCTTCGCCGAAAACGGTGTTTCGGCCCGCTGATTGTGCTAAGCGGCGGCAACGGGAAGGCCGAGGTCTTCCGCATGAAACGCTGGAGAAGCCCTGATGCCCGTTGTTCGCGGTAAGAATATCGAACCTCTCTATACGGCTGAAACGATCGCTGCCCGCAACAGCGAGCTTGCCGGAATGATCGTCAACGGCCCGCACAAGGATCTGCTGGTGATCGCGGTGCTCAAGGGATCGTTCATCTTCGCGGCCGATCTGATCCGCTCGATGCATACGGCTGGTCTTGCTCCGGAAGTCGAGTTCATCACGCTGTCGAGCTACGGCACCGGCACCGTTTCGCAGGGCGTCAAGATCACCAAGGACATAGACAGCGACGTGCATGGGCGCGACGTTCTGCTGATCGACGACATTCTGGAATCCGGCCGCACGCTGCGCTTTGCCAAGGAACTGATGTACGAGCGCGGCGCCCGCAACGTCACGATCGCGGTGCTGCTCGACAAGCGGGTCAAGCGCAAGGTCGAGCTCGAGGCGGATTATGTCGGCTTCGAATGCCCCGATCACTTCGTCGTCGGCTATGGCATGGACGTCGCCTATGCCTTCCGCGAGCTGCCGTTTGTCGGCGTTGTCACCGGCGACGCCGAGTAAACGTCCCGTTTTGGGGCATGCGCCCTGAAATCCAGTCGTTCGGCGTTTACCGAACACAAACGAAAAACTGGTTGTTTTGGTGCGTGCCGCAGTGATTCTCGACGAGGATCGGCGGCGCTGCAGCGCCAGTGTGTCTCCCGATGATCCACGCTCGCTGTACCTTTGGATCAGGTGCGGGTGCCGGCGTGAACGCCGGACTCGGAAGCGAACGCGGAGGCCATGATGGCGAAGATCCTGATTACCGAGGACGAGGATGCATTGCGTTCCTTCGTCGCGCGGGCCCTGAGGCTCGACGGCCACGAGACGGTCGAAGCGGGCGATGGGGCCGATGGCCTTGCCTGCCTGGAGGCCCAGGCCTTCGACCTTCTGCTTTCCGATATCCGCATGCCCGTGATGGATGGCATCGAGCTGACGCACCAGGCGTCGGCCGCCTTTCCGGCCATGAAGATCCTGCTGATGACCGGCTATGCCGAGCAGCGCGAGCGGGCGGACGATCTCACCGACAAGATTGTCGACGTCATCTCCAAGCCCTTTTCCCTTCCCGATATCCGCAAGGCAGTCGCCCTGGCGCTGGCCGCCTGACGGGCAGATCCACCGACCTGCATTACAGCAACAAGAACGCCACCCGTCGCAGCGATTTCGATGCGACGGGTGGCGTTGTCATGTTCTGCCGTGATGGGGCAAGCGGCCGAAACCGGGCGAATGCTCGGCTCAGCGCATGTCGAGCAGGCGTTCGAGGTACTGGCGCTCCTGCTCCGGCGACAGGCTGTCGCCGAGCCTACGGCGAATCTCATCGAGGATTTGTCGGGCGCGCTGGGAATCGATCTCGTCTGGAACCTTGACCTGGTCGCCGAAATTCGGGCCGAGATTCTGTTGTCGCCGTCCCAGGGGATCGCGGCCGTTTTGACCGTATTGCGGCACGCCCATGCCAGGGCCGCCCTGACCTTGGCCCTGCATCTGGTTCATCATGTCCTGGGCGCCCTGGCGCAGCGCCTGTAGCGCGCGGCCCTGATTGCCGACGGCCTGTTCGCCCTGGCCCTTGCCGAGCGCGCCGGAAGCGCCGTCCATTTCGCGCTTGGCTTCACCAAAGCCCTTGCCGGGCTTGATGCCCATGCTTTCCAGGCCCTTGTTCAGCTCGCCGAGCTGCTTTCCAAGCGCGTCCTGCTGCTCCTTCAGCTGCTTCAGCGCGTCCTTCAGTTGTTCGGCCGTCATGTCGTCGAGCGGATTGGGCTGACCGTTCGGATCGCCCTGCTGCCCCGGGTCCTGCGGCATTTCCTGACCGAAGAGCTCGTTGTCCTCGCCCTGCAGCGGGTCGCCCCGCTGCATCCGGTCGCGCAGCGCCTGATCGAACTTGAAGGTCTCGTCCATCAGTTGTTGCTGCTGCTGCATCAGCTTGCCGAGCTTGTCCATCTGCTGGCGCATGGCGTCGTTCTGCTCGCCCATCTGCTGCTGTCCGCGGCCAGCCTGCAGGTTGTTCATCATGCGCTGCAGTTCCGAGAGCATCTGCTGTGCCTGATCGCGCGCACCCGACCGTGCCAGGTTCTCGATCTGGTTCATCATCTTCTCGAGGTCCTGCTGGCGCAGGATGTTGTTCGGGTCGAGCTTGCCGGTCATGCGTGGATTTTTCATCGCCTGCTCGGCGAGCGCCTGCATGTATTGCTGCATCGCCTGGCGCAGTTCCTGCATCAGCTTGGCGATCTCCTGGTCCGAAGCGTTACGCTCCAGCGCATCCGACAGCGCCTGCTGGGCTTCGCGCAGACGGCGCTCGGCGAGCGACAGGTCGCCATCCTCGATCCCGAGCGCGATCTCCCACAGGTATCCGGCGGCATCGCGTAACATGTCGTCGTTATAGGCGAGCGCCATGCGGGTGCGCGCCGATTTCAACAGCAGGAAATGGGTGAGGTTCGGGATCCAGTCCTCGGCAAGCGAGGTGACGGCGTCGTTGAGATCGATGGCGCGCGGCAGGTCGTTGGCGTTGAGCGCGAAGACCTGGCGCTGCTCGGCGACGGCACCGGCGAGCGGCTGCGAGAACTGGCGGGCAGGCAGGATCATCTCGTGCGGCGGGCTGCGGCCTTCCTGTCCGGCAGCATCCCGGGCGACGAGCGTCACCTCTACCCGCTTGCCGGCAAGCGGATGCTCGCTGAGGTTCCGGCTGGTCGTGCCCTTTGCCTCGCGCGCATTGCGGCGCGGCAGATCGAACCGGTACTCCGGCAGCGGATAGAGCGCGCGGGCGCCTTCTGCCGGTTCCTCGAGCGGCTTGATCTCCGCCCAGGCCTGGGCGATGCCGTAGTCGTCGTTGGCCGTGAACGTGATTTCGAGCGCTGCGTTGACGGTCGGATGAGGGATCCCGTCAAAGGCGATCTGAGGCACGCCGTCCGGGGTGATCTTGAACGCCCAGCGCTGGCTGTCGACCATGAGTTCGCCGTCCTTGACGACCTTGTAGACGTGGTTGCGGACGGCGGTCGCGTTGCGTGCCGGCTCGGTTGCCACGACTTCGGCGACCTTCGGCCCGGCTTCGCCCACTTGCGGCTCGGTCTGTTTTTGCTCGGCCTTCTCGCCGGCCACCGGAATGACGATCGGTTCGCTCGCGCCGGTTTCCGCGTAGCGTACGGACGCGTCTGCGCCGGCGCCGGTGATCCGGACGGTGATATCGCTGAACTGCGGAATGGTGATCGCCCCGGCGTCCTCATTCACGGCCGCGGCGGCTTCGGGCTTGCCCGTCAGGAAGATCGGCGCCCGCCCGGTATAGGGCGGCGGCGTCACCCAGGCATCGACGCGGATATTGGCAGCCTCGATCGACGTCTGCGGCAGCCGGAAGGCATCGCTCAGCAGTCCGGCGCGGTTGGAATAGGAATAGGCAAAGGCGACGCAGGCGAGAAGCACCGGCACGGCCCTGAGCGCGAAGGGATCGTGCCTGGCGATATCGGGCCGCGGCAGGCCGGTATCGAGCGCGCCGATCATTCGCGCCATGCGCGCCTGGTGTTCGTGCCAGAGCGCCTCGCCCAGGGGACTGTCGGTCGCGGGGCGATCGTCCTGGACGCGGATGGCCTGATGCGGCAGAGCGTTGCGCTCTTCGAGCATGCGATCGGCATCGGCGTTCGCGGGCAGGCGGACCCGGCTGAGCGGGACGAGGGAGGCAAGGAAGGCTAGGGCGAAAGCAAAGAGAGCCGCCGCATGCAGCCAGAAAGGCGCTGCGCGAAAGAAACCGAGCCAGGCGAAGGCAAGAAACAGAAGGGCGACGGAGCCGGGCAGAAGGATGCGCGGAAGGACCTGCTCGGCGACCAGCACGGCACGCGCCAGCCATCTCTTCAGCGCCAGAGTTCTCGAAAACGGCTTCGGTTGTGGCGTTTCATCCTGCCGGAATTGCGTCATCCGCCCAAGTTTCCTTTCGGTCGCCCATCAACGCTTGTGGCTGACCCAATATAGTGAGGCGACGGCCGCGCTCAAAAAAACACGCAGCTTCGCCTATCCCGCTTGCGTTCAGGATACCATCGTTTGTGGCGAAGACGAGGGCGCAAACACAATCGTGATCGTCCGCACGGCCGATCCACAGATTGTCGTTGCTGCGGCAGGACGGCTCAGTCGAGCCAGTCCGGCACCGAATCAAGACCGATCAGCGCATCATAGTCCTGGCGCGGACGGATGACGTGGAAACGGTCGCCCTTGACCAGAACTTCGGGGATCAGCAGCCGGGAATTGTAGGTGCTGGCCTGCACGGCGCCGTAGGCACCGGCCGAGCTGATGGCGAAGAGATCGCCGGGCTTCGGCATCGCCATCTCGCGGTCGAGCGCCAGATAGTCGCCGGTTTCGCAGACCGGGCCCACGACGTCGGCACGGATGCGCGGCGCGTTGGCGGCGGAAATGCGGACCGGGCGGATCTCGTGATAGGCCTCATAGAGGGTCGGGCGGATGAGATCGTTCATCGCACCGTCGACGATGACGAAGGTCTTGTCGCCGCCGTCCTTCACATAGATGACTTCGGTCACCAGAATGCCGGCATTGCCGACGATCAGCCGGCCCGGCTCGGTGACGATCTTGCAACCGAGCGACTGCAGCTGGCTCTTGACGATTTCCGCATAGGCGTCCGGCAGCGGCGGCGGATTGTTGTCGTCCTTGTAGGGAATGCCGAGGCCGCCGCCGATGTCGACGTGATCGATCGAATGGCCGTCGGAGCGGAGCGTGTCGACCAGTTCGCGCAGCAGCTTGAAAGCGGCGTCGAAGGGCTGCAGCTCGGTGATCTGGCTACCGATATGCATGTCGATGCCGGTCACCTGAATGCCGGGCAGGGTTGCGGCATGGGCGTAGACGGCGCGGGCGCGCTCCCACGAAATGCCGAACTTGTTTTCCTTCTTGCCGGTCGAGATCTTCGCATGCGTGCCGGCATCCACATCCGGATTGATGCGGAAGGAGACATGGGCGCGCTTGCCGGCGCGTACGGCGCGCTGGTTGAGCACTTCGAGTTCCGGCTCGGACTCGACGTTGAAGCAGTAGATGCCGGCTTCCAGTGCGAGGTCCATTTCCAGCGGCGTCTTGCCGACGCCGGAGAACATGATGCGGCTTGCCGGGATGCCGGCTGCAAGCGCGCGGCGCAGTTCACCGCCCGAGACGACGTCGACGCCGGCGCCGAGGCGGCCGAGCGTCTTCAGCACGGCCTGGTTCGAGTTGGCCTTCATCGCATAGCAGACCATCGCATCCACATCGGCAAAAGCCTTGGAGAACACCGTGTAGTGGCGCTCGAGCGTGGCGGTCGAGTAGCAATAGAAGGGCGTGCCGACGGCGCGGGCGATATCGGTCACCGGCACATCTTCGGCGTAGAGAATTCCGTCGCGGTACTGAAAATGGTTCACGTCAGGCAGCTCGGCTTTGAGCAATTCCAGGAAAGTGCGAAGCGGCTTCCGTTCGGAATTGCATAATTTCTACTAGAGGAGGGGATCGAGCAGGAACGAACGCTCGTCCGCTTTTTCCTTCTGCTCGACAGTTCCTGCCGGCGCCTTGGTGTTGATCGGCGCGGTCGAGCCGGGGCGATCGAGGTCGCCTTTGCGTCCGCAACCGACAAGAACCAGCCCGGGGATCGCCAGCAGAAGTGCAAGCCGGGCCGCCTTCGTGAATGTCATCGTGATTTTCCTTCGCGGGAACTGATGCAGGTGCGATGTCTTACCGATTTTTCAGGCACTTGTGCACCCTGTTTCTGCGGGCGAGGAACCGCCCGCAGCGGGCTTGGCGCGGATGCCTTAGTTGCGGGCGCGCCACCAGGCGATCTGCTTGCGGACCTCGTTCGGCGCGGTGCCACCGAAGGAGGTCCGGCTGGCCACGGAGGCTTCCACCGTCAGGACATCGAAGACCTTGTCGGTGATGTCGGCATGGATCGACTGCAGGTCGGCAAGCGAAAGATCCGCGAGATCGCAGGCCTTCTGCTCGGCAAGCGCCACGGCGCGGCCGGTGACATGGTGGGCGTCGCGGAAGGGGAGTCCCGCCTCACGCACCAGCCAGTCGGCAAGGTCGGTCGCGGTCGAATAGCCGGAGCCGGCGGCCGCCTTCATGCGGTCGGTGCGGATGGTCACGTCACGCACCATGCCGGTCATGGCGGCGATCGCCAGTTCGAGGCTTTCGGCAGCGTCGAAGACCTGTTCCTTGTCTTCCTGCATGTCCTTGGAATAGGCGAGCGGCAGGCCCTTCATGACCGTGAGCAGCGCGACCAACGAGCCGTTGATGCGGCCGGTCTTGGCGCGCACCAGTTCGGCAGCGTCCGGGTTCTTCTTCTGCGGCATGATCGAGGAGCCGGTCGAGAACGCATCCGAGAGGCGGATGAAGCCGAACTGCGGCGTCGACCAAATGACGATCTCTTCGGCAAGGCGCGACAGGTGCGTGGCAGTGATCGAGGCCATCGACAGGAATTCGAGAGCGAAGTCGCGGTCAGATACCGTGTCGATCGAGTTGCGGGTCGGGCCGGCAAAGCCGAGAGCCTTGGCGGTCATGTGGCGGTCGATCGGGAAGCCGGTGCCGGCAAGGGCTGCGGCGCCGATCGGGCTTTCGTCCATGTGCTCGATAGCGTGGCGCACGCGCGAGCGGTCGCGGCCAAACATCTCGACATAGGCCATGCAATGATGGCCGAAGGTGACGGGCTGTGCGGTCTGCAGGTGGGTGAAGCCGGGCATGACGGTGTCGGCATGTTCCTCGGCGCGGTCGAGGAAGGCGGCGATCAGCGCCGTCAGCGCCTTCTCGGTCCGCTGCAGCTCTTCCTTGACCCAGAGGCGGAAGTCGAGCGCCACCTGGTCGTTGCGCGAGCGGGCGGTGTGCAGGCGGCCGGCGGCGGGACCGATGAGGGTCGCGAGCCGGGCTTCGATATTCATGTGGATGTCTTCGAGGCGGCGCGAAAACTCGAACGCACCGCTTTCGATCTCTGACAGGATCGTGTTCAGACCGTGAACGATCTTGTCTTTGTCCTCAGTCGAAATGATGCCTTGATGCGCCAGCATCGTCGCATGCGCTATTGAGCCGCGGATGTCCTGGGCATAGAGCTTCTTGTCGAAGCCGATCGAGGCATTTATTTCCTCCATGATCGCGTCCGGACCCGAGGCAAAGCGACCGCCCCACATCTGGTTGGAGGATTTCGTCTCGGAATTGCCGTCAGCCATGAAGAATGCCCGCCTTGGAGAATGAAATGCCCGACCAGAAGAAATCCCCCCCGGCCGTGAAACTGTTCGCGCTCGCCGCCCTGTTCGGCGTGATCGTCGGTGCGGCAGCGGTATACGTGAAGGAGACCGGGTCTGGCAATGGCGAGACGGCCGAAACGGCTGCAGCCAGCTGCCCGCTGACCTCGGCAAAGGTTGCCGCGCTGACACCCTTCATGAAGGGGCAGGTCGCCGCGATGTCGCCGGCGTCGGCACCGCGGCCGATCGCGCTCGACTTTAACGGCCCGGACGGCAAGCCGACCAATGTCTCGGCCTTTGCCGGCAAGACCCTGCTCGTCAATCTCTGGGCCACCTGGTGCGTTCCCTGCCGCGAAGAAATGCCGGCCTTGAACGCCTTGCAGAAATCGCTCGGCAGCGACAAGTTCGAAGTGGTGGCGATCAATATCGATGTCGGCGACGACGAGAAGCCGAAGGCTTTCCTCGACGAGACCGCCGTGCACGAGCTTGGCTATTACCGCGACGCGTCGATGGGCGTGTTCAACAACATGAAGAAGGAGGGCCTGGCTTTCGGCCTGCCGGCAACCTTGCTGCTCGACGACAAGGGTTGCCTGATCGGCTCGATGAACGGCCCGGCCGCCTGGGACAGCGACGATGCCAAGGCGCTGATCAATGCTGCGCTTGCCCCGGCTGCGGGAAGCTGAACGGGACTGGATCCGGACAAAGAAAAACCCGGCGGATCGCCGGGTTTTTCTTGTCAGGTGCTGACGGAATTAGCGGGTGGGAACCGGCACTTCGCCGCGATAGTCGTAGAAACCGCGCCCGGACTTGCGGCCGAGCCAGCCGGCTTCGACATATTTTACCAGCAGCGGGCAGGGGCGGTACTTCGAGTCCGCCAGGCCATCATAGAGCACCTGCATGATCGACAGGCAGGTATCGAGGCCGATGAAGTCGGCAAGCTGGAGCGGGCCCATCGGATGGTTGGCGCCGAGCTTCATGGCGGTGTCGATCGCCTCGACGCTGCCGACGCCTTCGTACAGCGTGTAGATCGCTTCGTTGATCATCGGCAAAAGGATGCGGTTGACGATGAAGGCCGGGAAGTCTTCGGCGACCGTCACGGTCTTGTCGAGCGTCGCGACGAATTCCTTGGCGGTCTTGAAGGTCTGCTCGTCGGTGGCGATGCCGCGCACGAGCTCGACCAGCTTCATGACCGGAACCGGGTTCATGAAGTGGATGCCCATGAAGTGCTCGGGGCGATCGGTGGCGGAGGCGAGGCGGGTGATCGACAGCGACGAGGTATTCGTTGCCAGAATCGCTTCCGGCTTCAGGATCGGACAAACCTGGCCGTAGATCTTGCGCTTGATCGTCTCGTCTTCGGTGACGGCTTCGATCACCAGATCGGCCTGCGACAGGTCGTTGATGTCGGAAGAGCCCTTGATCAGCGCAAGTGCCGCCTTGCGCGCCTCGTCGGTCATCTTGCCGGAGGAGACCTGACGGGCAAGGTTGCCGTTGACGGTGGCAAGGCCTGCTTCGATCCGCTCGGCGGCCAGATCATAGATCTGCACCTTGTATCCGGCGATTGCCGAAACATGTGCGATGCCACAGCCCATTTGCCCGGCACCAATAATTCCGACCGTCTTGATCATCGCAGCGAACATCCATCTTCAAAGCTTGGCGGCGAGGCCGCCGTCAGACATGCAAACCGGGCCGGTTTGGCCGGCCCGGTAGATTGTTAATGCCAAGTCCCCGCTTTTGCCAGCCCTTTTCACGGCTGCGGCGGGTGGCATCGATTTGGACTTACAGCGCCTTCTGCAACTCCGGCAGAGCGTCGAAAAGATCGGCAACCAGGCCGTAGTCTGCGACCTGGAAGATCGGCGCCTCTTCGTCCTTGTTGATCGCGACGATGACTTTGCTGTCCTTCATGCCGGCGAGGTGCTGGATGGCACCGGAAATGCCGCAGGCGATGTAGAGATCGGGCGCGACGACCTTGCCGGTCTGGCCGACCTGCCAGTCGTTGGGCGCGTAACCAGCGTCGACCGCAGCGCGCGAAGCGCCGACGGCAGCACCGAGCTTGTCGGCAACCGGCAGGATCACTTCCTGGAACTTCTCGGACGAGCCGAGCGCACGGCCGCCGGAGATGATGATCTTGGCCGACGTCAGTTCCGGACGGTCGGACGACGACAGCGCGTCGGCGACGAAGGAGGAAACGCCGGGGTTGGCGGCAGCCGAAACGCTTTCGATCGCAGCCGAACCGCCCTCAGCGGCCGAGGCGAAGGAGGCGGTGCGCACGGTGATGACGCGCTTGGCTTCCGTCGTCTGCACGGTCTGGATGGCGTTGCCGGCATAGATCGGGCGCTTGAAGGTGTCCGAAGAGACAACTTCGATGATTTCGGAGACCTGGCTGACGTCGAGCAGGGCTGCGACGCGCGGCATGACGTTCTTGCCGACCGAGGTCGCGGCCGCAACGATCGTGTCGTAGTTGCCGGCGAGCGAGACGATGAGGGCGGCCAGCGGCTCTGCAAGATTGTTGGCCAACGAAGCGTCGTCGGCGACGAGCACCTTGGCAACGCCTGCGAGCTTCGCGGCCTGTTCGGCCGCAGCCTTGGCGCCGGCGCCGGCAACGAGGATGTGCACGTCGCCGCCGATCTTGGAGGCAGCGCTCAGCGCCTTGGCGGTCTGGTCGGAAAGGTGGTTGCTGTCGTGATCAGCCAGAAGAAGAATGGCCATGATGATGTCTCCCTTTCCTGAACTTAAAGTACGCCGGCTTCGGTCTTGAGCTTTTCGACGAGCTCGGCGACCGACTTGACCTTGATGCCAGCCTTGCGGCCCGACGGCTCCTCGGTCTTCAGCACCTTGAGGCGGGCTGACGTGTCGACGCCGAAGTCGGCAGGCGACTTCTTGTCGAGCGGCTTCTTCTTCGCCTTCATGATGTTCGGCAGCGATGCGTAGCGCGGCTCGTTCAAGCGCAGGTCGGTGGTGACGACCGCCGGCAGCTTGATGTCGATGGTCTGCAGACCGCCGTCGACTTCGCGCGTCACGGTCGCCTTGCCGTCGCCGATCTCGACCTTGGAGGCAAAGGTGCCCTGTGCCCAGCCCAAGAGAGCCGACAGCATCTGGCCGGTCTGGTTGCTGTCATCATCAATCGCCTGCTTGCCGACGATGATCAGGCCCGGCTGTTCGGCGTCTGCAACGCCCTTGACGATCTTGGCAACGGCGAGCGGTTCGACCTGGTCTTCGGTCTCAACCAGGATGGCGCGGTCGGCGCCCATGGCGAGCGCGGTGCGCAGCGTCTCTTCGGCCTTGGCCGGACCGACGGATACGACGACGACTTCCTCCGCCTTGCCGGCTTCCTTCAGCCGCAGCGCTTCTTCGACCGAGATTTCGTCGAAGGGGTTCATCGACATCTTCACGTTCGCAAGTTCGACGCCCGAACCGTCTGCCTTCACGCGGATCTTGACGTTGTAGTCAACGACCCGCTTCACCGTCACAAGTATTTTCATGGATTCTTCCCTCCAAGAGCTTTCGCAGGAAAATGCGCCTTAACGGAGCCGCCTGATTGTCGGTTGGCGACATCGATACGCGTTTTTTCTCCAATTACAATCGCTGTGCATGACGCTAAATCGATATAATCCCGAGAATTGGAATTACGTTTACGTACACGTAAGAATAGTCGATGGCAAGTGGCTCGAGGCCTGATGCAGCCCTGTTCCGGGAGGGCCGGGCAGCGTCCAGGCAAGCCATTGAAATAATGGATCATCCTCGTTGAAGGCTGGCGATTGCCGGTGTCAGGATCCGGTCTGGCGTCCCCAGGGAACGGGCGGTCTTGTCGCATCTGGCGAGGGCTGTTGGCTTGCGGTGACCGGTTCGGCCTTGTGCCGGACGGCGCGGGGGGTGACGATCGTGCGGTCGAACAGCGGCACATCGCGGCGTCGCAAAATGACCACCAGAACCAGCCCCGCGATAATGCCGCCGACATGGGCGCTCCAGGAAACGCCACTGCCGGGATCGACGACCAGCATGAAGAACTGCTGGCCGATCCAGAAGGCGAGCGGGATGACGGCGGGTAGCGGCAGCGGGATGCGGAAAAATACCAGCACCCAGACGCGCACCTTCGGGTGCAGGAGGAAATAGGCGGCAACAATGCCGGAGATCGCCCCCGATGCTCCGATCAGCGGGGCCTCGGAGGCCGGGTCGAGCAGCCCATGCGCCAGTGCGCCTGCAGCGGCGCAGAGCAGGTAGAAGACGAGGTAGCGGAAGTGCCCGAGTGCATCCTCGACATTGTCGCCGAACACCCAGAGGAACAGCATGTTCATGGCGAGATGCATGAAGTCGCCATGCAGGAAGGAATAGGTGACGAAGGTGAAGCCGTCGGGGACGACGACCAGCGAGGGATCAAGCTGGGCGTAGTCGAAGATGAGCGCCGGGATATAGCCGAAGCCGAGCAGTGCTGCGTTGGCGAATTGCTCGGAGGCAATCGGACCGGTGATCAGCCAGACGACGACGTTGATCACGATCAGGCTGATCGTGACGTACTGGACCTTGATGTGCTTCAGGGTGTTCGTATCGTGAAGCGGTATGAACATGCGGTCTCCCGAAGCACAGGTTACGGCCCGTTTCTCGCGCCGAATCTCGATCGGGCGACGATGCGCAAGCGGACGTTATCTGTTTTTCCCGGGAATCCAAAGAACGTCGGCTTGACCTTTGTCATTTGCAAAGCGGGCCGCGACGAACAGGAAATCCGACAGGCGGTTGATATAGGCGATGGCTTCCGTGCTGACGATTTCGCCTTCGATCTGGGCAAGCGCCACCACCTGGCGTTCTGCACGGCGTGCGACCGTGCGGGCGACATGGAGGGCTGCAGAGGCGGGGCTGCCGGCCGGAAGCACGAAGGAGCGCAAGGGATCGAGCTCGGCATTCAGCCGGTCGATCTCGGTTTCGAGCCAGGTCACCTGTGCTGCGACGATGCGCAGCGGTTCGTATTGCGGCGGCTCGCCGGTGTCGGGTGTCGCGAGATCCGCGCCGAGATCGAAGAGATCGTTCTGGATCCGCATCAACGCGGCATCGAGATCGACGTTGCCGACCGTATGCTGTCGCGCCAGGCCGACAAAGGCGTTGGTTTCGTCCACTGCGCCATAGGCATCGACACGCAGGTCGCTTTTCAGCCGGCGCGGCCCGGAGACGAGCCCGGTGGTGCCGTTGTCACCCGTCCGGGTATAGATCTTGTTGAGCTTCACCATGGGTGGACGCAGTCCTCTCGCGCAATATCAGGAACGGTGTGAAACGGCAGTCCGTTCAAGATTGCGTCAGGTCGGGCGGCCGCCGCCGGTGATCCAGAGCGTGAGCATGATCAGGGCGATCGCGATCGCCTGCAGCAGAACGCGCGCCTGCATCAGCTTGTTGGACGTGTTGCCACTGCCGCCCTTTGCCATGTTCACGAGGCCGCGGATCAAGACGATCACGACCAGGCCCATGACGAACAGGGTCAGGCCGGTAAAGAAGCTGGACATCGAACTCTTCCTTGCAATTCTTGCGTCAGCCAAGTCGGCCGATGATGCGATAAAACAGTGCCGCCGGCAGAAGCTTCTTCAGAAGCGCGCCCTGTCTGGCGGGCCTTGTTACAATATAGTGCGGTTTCGGTTTCTTTGCTGTCAGCGCGTGCTTCAAAACCGCATAAACCGCCTCCGGGCCAAGCTTTCCGGCTGCGGGTTTGCTCTCGCCTTTCAAGCGTCGCATCTGCCGTTCGTATTCGACTCGATGCACCGAATTCTTGAGGTCGATGAAGCGCTCGATATAGGTGACGGCATTGGCGGTGAATTTCGAGGTGATCGGCCCGGGCTCGATCAGGCTGACCTCGATACCGCTGCCGGCCAGTTCCATCTTGAGGGTCAGCGACAGGCCCTCGATCGCAAACTTGGAGGCGTTGTAGGCGCCGCGCCAGCGATAGGGCACGATGCCGAGAATGGAGGAGCACTGCACGATGCGGCCGCTTCCGCGCGCCCGCATCGCCGGGATCACCCGTCGCGTCAGGTCGTGCCAGCCAATGACGTTGGTCTCGAGCTGAAGCCTCAGCGCCTCTGTCGGCAGATCCTCGACCGCACCCGCCTGGCCATAGGCGCCGTTGTTGAACAGCGCGTCGACGCGCCCGCTGGAAAGTGCCAGCACCGTATCGGCGAAGGCCGCGATGCTCTCCGGCTTGGTGTAGTCCATCAGGAAGGTCTCGATGCCCTCGCTTTCAAGCGATTGCCGGTCCTCTTCCCGGCGAACGGTGGCGAAGACCCGCCAGCCATCGGCGTGAAGCGCACGGGCGCAATAGGCGCCGATGCCGGACGAACATCCGGTGACAATGATTGTGGGGCGATCCGTCATCCGGTCGAATCCTGTAGAAATCCTGCCTCGGTTTCCCATATTCATCGGCGGGATACAATTGAATTGCGCGGACTGGAACCAGCCTGCGTTGCGACATCAGGAATTGTGCCGGGCCCGGGCGATACCTATGTGAGCGGACCGCCGGTGTCGGGCGGGTTTTAGGATTGGAATGGAATGCCAGCATTCATACGCATCACCTGGAAAGTCGTTTTCGATGCACTCTGGCATTTCAGCCTCGATGACGGTTGGGCGATGGCGAGCCACGTGGCGCTGTCCTCGCTGCTCGCGGTCTTTCCTTTCTTGATCTTCGGCACCGCGCTCGGCAGCTTTCTCGGTGCCGACCAGTTTGCCGAAACGGCCGTACACCTGATTTTCGACGCCTGGCCGGAATCGATCGCCAAGCCCATTGCCGACGAAATCGTGCGGGTGCTGACGATCCCGCGCGGCGGGCTCTTGACCGTTTCGGTGCTGGCCGCCGCCTATTTCGCCTCCAACGGCGTCGAGGCGCTGCGCGTCTCGCTCAACCGCGCCTATCGCGTCACCGAGAGCCGCTACTGGTACGTCACCCGGCTTGCGAGCCTGGGCTTCGTGCTGGCCGGCGTCCTGATTCTGGCCGCACTCAGCATCCTGCTCGTCGCCGTGCCGTTGGCGGTGCGTTATGCCGGACAGTGGCTCCCCTGGCTTGCTGATGTGCTTGCGACCGTCGACAATTGGAGCCTGCCGCTCGCACTCGTCGTGCTGACCACCGGTCTGCTGGTGTCGCATCTCTGGCTGCCGGACGGCCACCGCAAGGTGATCGACGTGCTGCCGGGCATCGTGCTGACGCTCGTCTGCTGGACGATCGGCGCCTATGCCTTTGCTTCCTACCTCGCGACCTTCGCCACCTATGTCTCGACCTATGCGGGCCTGGCGTCGATCATGATCGTGCTGGTATTTCTCTACATGATCGCAGCGATCTTCATCATCGGCGCCGAGATCAATGCCGCGATCCTCAAATACCGGGTCAAGCGCATGGTGCGGCGCAGCTTCCAGCTGCGCAATGGTGGGGACACGGCTCGCGAGGAGCAGGACCTAGCCGATTAGCGCACGGACCTCTTCAGGCGTGCGGCCGGCAGCGCGGAAGGCTGCGATGCCGGTATCCTGGTTGCTCTTCGACAGCTTGCGCCCGTCCGGGCCAAGGAGCAGCCGATGATGGTGATAGAGCGGTTCCGGCAGATCGAGAAGCCGCTGCAGCAGCCGGTGCACGGATGTCGCGTGATAGAGGTCGCGGCCGCGCACCACATGGGTGATGCCCTGCAGCGCGTCGTCGACGACGACGGAGAGATGGTAGCTCGACGGCGCATCGGAGCGCGACAGGATCACGTCACCCCAGGCAGCGGGGTCGGCGATGATGGTGCCCGTCTCGCCCTCAGGACCATGGCCGTTCTCGGCCCAGGTCAGGTGACCTTCTCCTAAAAGTGCGACCGCCTTCCGCATGTCGAGCCGCCAGGCATAGGCCTTGCCGCTCGCGGTCAGGGCCGCGCGCTCGGCTGGGAGCAATTCGCGCTCGCGACCGGGATAGAGCGGGCTGCCGTCCGGATCGCGCGGCCAGGCCTGGCCGCCGGCTTCCGCTTCGGCAACGGCCGCCTTGATCTCGCCGCGGGTCATGACGGAGGGGTAGATGACGCCGAGCATGTCCAGCCGCTGAAGCACCGAAGCATAGGCGTCGAGATGTTCCGACTGCCGGCGCACCGGACGCTCCCAGTCGAGGCCGAGCCAGGCAAGGTCTTCGTAGATCGCCGCCTCGAATTCCTGGCGGCAACGGGTCTGGTCGATGTCCTCGATGCGCAGCAGGAAACGTCCGTTTGCGGACTTCGCCAAGTCATGGTTCAGCGCCGCGGAAAGCGCGTGGCCGAGATGGAGCAGCCCATTGGGGCTCGGGGCAAAGCGGAAAACGGGTGGCGTGTCAGGCATCGTTTCCCTTTGCCATGGAAGGGGTATAAAAATCATCCGCTTTGTGGAGGCGCCATGCGGATCATCCGGACACATGAGGATATCGAGGCCGGCCTGTCAGGCCTGGTGATGCTCGATGCGCGCCTCGGGCACGTCGTTGCGAGAGCCGGCCCGGTGCCGCTCCGCCGCACCGATCCCGGCTATCGCGGCCTTGCCAGCATCATCGTCTCGCAAATGGTCTCGAAGGCCAGTGCGGCCGCGATCTGGCGGCGCATGGAGGAGAAGCTCGGCGAGGTGACGGCTGTGGGCGTCAATTCGCTGAGCGACGAGGATTGCCGGGCGATCGGGCTGTCGCGGGCGAAGGCCGAGGCGCTGAGGCGCGTGGCCGAGGTGGTCGTCGGTGGTCAGATCGATCTCGACGCGATCTGCAACATCGACGGATCGGAGGCGATCCGGGAGTTGACGGCGATCAAGGGGGTGGGGCGCTGGACGGCTGAAGTCTATCTGCTCTTCTGCGCCGGCCACCCGGATGTCTTTCCCTCCGGCGACGTCGCGCTGCAAAACGCGATCGGCCACGGACTGGGCCTCGAACTGCGCCCGAGCGCACGCGAAATTGATTCGCTCGCCGCTTCCTGGTCGCCCTGGCGCAGCGTCGCAGCACGCCTCTTCTGGGCCTATTACTCACAGGAAATGCGTCGTGATGCTGTTCCTGTGACACCTTGAAGGAAAAAGCGAATCCAGCGCACGCATTTTTGTTTCCGGCTTCACAATCCTGTTGCAACGGGCCTAATATAGAAGGTGCAGATGCCGAATCGATCAGGAGAATACGCTTGACGATTGCAGTCTCACCACAGGCCTTGCCGGCGCTCGTCTTGAACGCTGACTATAGGCCACTGAGTTACTACCCCTTGTCGCTTTGGTCCTGGCAGGACGCGATCAAGGCCGTCTTCCTTGACCGTGTAAATATCCTTGCCGAGTACGAACATTCGGTGTCGTCTCCGAGTTTCTCGATGCGACTGCCGAGCGTTGTTTGCCTCAAGAGCTACGTGCAGCCCTCACGCCATCCGGCCTTCACCCGGTTCAACGTGTTCCTGCGCGACAAATTCGAATGCCAGTATTGCGGTTCGCCCGACGATCTCACCTTCGATCACGTGGTGCCCCGCGCTCACGGCGGCCAGACGACCTGGGACAATGTCGTCGCAGCCTGCTCGCCCTGCAATCTGCGCAAGGGCAGCAAGCTGCCGAAGCAGGCCGGCATGTTCCCGCACCAGCGGCCCTATCAGCCGACGGTTCAGGATCTGCACAACAACGGCCGGCTCTTCCCGCCGAACCATCTGCATGAAAGCTGGATGGACTATCTCTACTGGGACGTCGAACTGCAGCCCTGACGCTGTTCGTGCCTTCTTGCCGGATCAGGCCGCAAAAGCGGGATCAGGACAGGTGCGTGCGCTCGCGAAACCTTGTCGGGGCGGTCACGCGACGTCGTGCCTGTTTCCCAAGAGCGATCTGGATCAGCGCGCCTTTGCCGCACCGCGCAGGGCGATCGCTGCGAGGATGAGGCTGGCGATCACGTTCCATCCGGCAAAGGAGAGCCCGAGTACCCGCAAGGAGGCTTCGGTGCAGGACGGGCCATGCTTGGAATCGAGATCGCCCAGCAGGTCGCCGACATTGGACGAAATCCCTTGCGCGGTCGTGGCGCAGGTCGACGGTCCTTCCCAGAAACCCCATTCCGCGCCTGAATGGTAGACGCCCATGCCGGCGCCGACCAGCATCAGGATGCCGACGATGAGAAGCAGCGTGCGAGTCGTCCACGCCGGCAGTCTGAACACGCTCGCGGCGATTGCCAGAACGCCGACCGGGATGCCGTAGTAGTAGGGATCGCGCTGCAACAGGCAGAGCGCGCAGGGGATATAGCCGCCGACATGCTCGAAGCCGAGTGCCCCGCCCACGGTCGCCGCCATGCCGAGCGTTACGATAACGGCGATCAGCAGATGCTGGCGGGATTGGGTGGCGGCGTCGATCATCTATACCTCGCGGGCGGCAGCTCGAAACCGACGCATGCCGCAGTGCAAACTGGATGGCGCCTTCTTAGGCAGGATCGTGCGCGCTGTAAATCGCGGCGGCTGCGACCGGCCCGCACGCTTTCGTGATTGTTGGTCGTGCATCCTGAAAATGATGGTTGACCACGGCGAAATCCTTCGTGTAAATCCGAGCCGCTGATATCGCACTTCCCTGAGCCCCATTGGCGGAATTGGTAGACGCGCTCGACTCAAAATCGAGTTCCGAAAGGAGTGCTGGTTCGACCCCGGCATGGGGCACCACCAGACAGCAACCCATCCAACATTCTCTTGCATCAAGGCAACGACGTCCGTTTCGACGGACTGTGCGGCATTGAGATCTTTCATGTTTGCCGACTTTGTCGCACGGACGCGCTCCGCTGCCGATTTGTCGCAGTGACTCTTGAACCCATTTCGGCAACAAACAGAATGATCTTTTTGTTTTGGATTTGCCGATGATGGATCTGCCCTTTCCCTACTACCTCTGGATCAAGGCGGCGCATGTCGTCTCGGTCGTCATCTGGCTCGGCGGGCAAGCCCTTCTCGTCGCGCAGCTCGCCAGCCAACGGCAGGCGCTTGCTGAAAGCGGCGGTGCCGAAACCTTGAGGGTGATCGGACAGCGTGGCCTGCGCGTCGTGATCAATCCGGCGATGCTCGCGACGCTTTTGTTGGGCGCCACCCTGTTTTTCCTGCGGGGGCCGGAGCTGCTCGGCGAGCCCTGGTTCCAAGTCAAGCTTGCCTGCGTCCTGGCGATGACAGGCCTGCACGGCGCGGTCGCCGCAACGGTGTCTTCCCTTCGCCGCACAGACCGGCGGGTGTCGGCCGGTCGCATTCGCATGCTGCAAGCTGCCGGCCTGGCACTGACCGTCACCATCATTTCCATCGCTATCATCAAGTGAGCCTGACCATGTCCGAGCCCGAAATCCGAAATCCTATCTCCCGCCTGCTGCGCTTTGCGGCGATCGCCGAGGGAACGACTTTGCTCCTGCTCGTTTGCGTCGGGGTGCCGCTGAAGCACGGCTTCGGCTTTGCCGAGGTCACACGCTGGCTCGGCCCTTTGCATGGCATGGCCTTCCTCATCTATGTCTGGGCCGTCATCAATGAGCTGGCGCTGCGTGATCAGCCACGCGGTTGGGCGATCAAGGCGATGCTGTTCAGCTTCCTGCCGGGCGGGACCTTCTGGTTCTTCCGTCGCTCGGTCGCCCCCGGGAGATAGGGTCGTGGGCTACGACAAGGGACTTCGCACACGGGAGGAAATCCTTGAGGCCGCTGGACGGCTGGTGTTCGTTCGCGGCTATGCAGCGTCCTCGTTTTCGGAGATCACGGCCGCGCTCGGCGTCTCGCTCGGCAAGATCACCCACCACTTTCCAAACAAGGCCGCCCTGTTCGAAGCGCTGTTCGAACAGGTGGTGATGCATTTCCGCACCGAGACTTTGCCGATCTTCGAAGACCCGGAACTCTCGCCGTCGCAGCGGATCGAGCGGGTGTTTTTCCGGATCGAGACCTTCTACGCCGGACAAGGGGAGATCATCGGTTGCCCGGTTGGACAGACGATGATCGATCCCCTGGCGACGACGGCGGCGATGCGGGACCTTGCGACTGCTGTCCTCAAGGATATGGAAAGGCTGCTTGCGCGCAATCTGGAGGAGATGGGCTGGGCGCCGGCGCAGGCGGTCGCACGGGCCGCCATTGTCGTGGCGGCCTGGCAGGGGGCGGTGTTTCTGTCCCGAGGCGGTGGCGGGATTGGCGGTTTTCGTCACGTTCTCGGCCATATCCGCGCTCTTCTCGCCGACGTGCCGCCGACTTGAAACGCAAGGGCGGTGTTCGGCGCTGAAGCGATGACCAGCGTGACGCACGCTCACGCAGCCGTGTCGTCGCAGTCATTGAACTGTCGCTTGCGAAGGTGTTAGGTGCGCTGCAGCAAGAAAACTGTCATGGCGGCGTCATGTTACCGAGAATAGAGACCTACGACGAACTCTACCGCGCCTTCCGCTGGCAGATCCCGGAAAAGTTCAATATTGGCGTTGCCGTCAGCGACGCCTGGGCTGCGCGGGCGCCGGAGCGGGTTTGTCTCCAGCATTTTGATCCCGGCGGTGCGCATCGGTCGCTCACCTATGGTGCATTCGCGCGGCAATCCTCTGCCTTCGCCAAGGGGCTTGCGGGGGAGGGTATCGTGCCCGGCGAGCGGGTCGCGATCCTGCTGCCGCAGGGGTTCGAGACGGCGATCGCCCACGCGGCGATCTACAAGCACGGTGCCATCGCTCTGCCGCTGGCGCTGCTCTTCGGCGTCGAGGCTCTCGAGTACCGACTGCGCGATGCTGGCGTGGTAGCTATCGTCACCAACAGCTTCGGTTATGAACGCATCGCGGCGATCCGTGAACGGCTGCCTGACTTACGGCTTGTGGTGCTGGCGGATGACCAGCCGCAGCCGAGTACGATTGCCTTCTCGGACTTGGCGTCGGGGGATCCTTCGGGCTTTGTTGCGGCCGATACCGGCCCGGACGACCCGGCCTTGATGATCTACACGTCAGGTACGACAGGACCGCCCAAGGGGGCGCTGCACGGCCACCGGGTGCTGCTCGGCCATCTGCCGGGCTTCGAGTTTCACCATCACTTCCTGCCGCAGCCGGGCGACCGGATGTGGACGCCGGCCGACTGGGCCTGGGCGGGCGGATTGCTCAACGCGCTGTTGCCGTCGCTGCTGCATGGCGTGCCGGTCGTGTCGTCGCCGGCCCAAAAATTCGATCCGCATACGGCCTTTCGCATCCTCGAAGAAATGGACGTGCGCAACGCCTTCATTCCGCCGACGGCGCTTCGGCTGATGAAGGCGGTCGAAAACCCGCGCGAGCGTTACCGGCTTAATCTGCGAACCATCGGCTCGGCCGGTGAATCCCTCGGCCGCGAGACCTATGAATGGGCAAAGGCGGCACTCGGTCTCGAGGTCAGCGAGTTCTACGGCCAGACCGAGTGCAACATTGTCATTTCGTCAGCAGCAGACCTCGGCGTCGTCAAGCCGGGCTCGATGGGCAAGGCAGCCCCCGGTCACCGGGTGGCGATCATCGACGGCGAGGGGCGCGAACTGCCGGCCGGCAGCGTCGGGCAGGTGGCGGTCAAGCGGCCGGACCCGGTGATGTTCCTCGGCTATTGGGGGAATGAGGCGGCGACCGAGAAAAAATTCATCGGCGACTGGATGACGACAGGTGATCAGGGCGTGATGGACGAGGAGGGCTATTTCACCTTCTTCGGGCGTGACGACGATGTCATCACCTCGTCGGGCTATCGCATCGGCCCGGGCGAGATCGAGGATTGCCTGGCCGGCCATCCGGACGTGCAGCTTGCCGCCGCGGTCGGCAAGCCCGATCCGGTTCGCACCGAGATCGTCAAGGCCTATGTCGTGTTGCGGCCGGGCGTCGTTGGCGACGCGCGTGTGGCAAGCTCCATCCGCGAGTGGGTGAAGACCCGGCTTTCGATGCACGAGTATCCGCGCGAGATCGCCTTTGTCGACAGCCTGCCGCTGACGACCTCGGGCAAGGTGATCAGGCGGTTCCTGCGCGAGCAGGCGGCGGCGGAAGCGCGCGGGGCGATCGAGGTTTCCGAAGCGTCGTAGTTCCTCGGCCGCCGCGCGATTGATTTCAAGTGCCTGGAGCGGGATGCGGGCGCAAAAGCGCGCACGCTTTTTCTCATCCCGCTCTAGCGTCCGGCAAGCGCCTTGATCTTGTCGCGCAGGATCCGCGCCATGTTGCGGGTGTTGCGATAGAGGTGGAGCTGGGCTGCCACCTGGCGCACTTCGCGGTCTCGGGTCTGCTGCAGGCCGATCACCATCGTGCCCATGTCTTCGCGCTCCTGCCAGAAGCGGCTCATGATCGGGTGGTCCGGCACCGCGCAGGAATCGGAGCGGGCGATGTTGGCGTCGTCGAGATGCCATTCTGTCAGTTCGGCGAGAAGCAGCTTGCCCGGCGAGAACCTGGCATAGCGCTCGTCATAGGCGGTCTTCCAGGTATAGGCCTCGCCCGACATCAGGAAGACGACCATCGAGGCGATCGCCTTGCCGTCGAGATCGAGCGTGTGGATGCGCACGCTGTCGCCGTCCGCCAGATTGGTGATCGCCTCGCGCGCAAAGGCGGCGCGGAAGCGGTCGAGCACCATGGCGCTGCGCGCCTTGCCCTTCCAGCCGGAGGCTTCCAGCGCCAGGAATTCCTCCATGCGCAGGCGGACGTCGGCAGGCTGGCGGGCGACCGAATAGACGAGTTCGCCTTGCTTCTCGAGATTGTTCCACTGCCGCCGCAATTCGCGGAAGTGCGCCGGGCTGATGGCCTGGCGCAGATAGGTCGGTCCGTCGAGCAGGCTTTCGAGCATCGGCCGGCTGAAGGTGTCGGTCACCGTCAAAGGCAGGTTGCGGCCGATGGCGACCGCGCGGGTGAGGCGGGCAACCTTGCCGTTGAGCCGCATGTCGGGCAGCACCAGGATCGACGGCAGCCCGGTTGCGGGTGCGGCAAAGGCCTCGAACAGGTTGTCGATGGTTTCGGCCGCATCCTCGGCGTCGAGCAGCGGCACGCCGAGCGGACCGAACGGGTTCGACCAGGCGCGGATGATCGGTGCGCCGATAGAGAAGCCGGGCTTTTCGATCGAGAACGGCATCAGGAAACGCAGACGGCTGCGGCGTTCGTCGTTGTCGCGCATGATTGCAAGCCGGATGACGCGCTCTTCGAGGCGCGGCATGGCCGGCGCCAGGAAGCGGCCCGTGAAGAAGACATTCGGTTCCAGCGCCCGGTTCGACAGGAAGTCGAGCTCGCGCTGCAACTCGTAGCCGGCCCTTGCCGGATAGATGGCAAGATGGCGTCCGGGGCGACCGACCTCGATCAGCTGCTCTGCGGTCGGTCCGCTGTCGCCGGCCTGCGCCAGACCGCCGAGAACCCGTGCGGCCCGGCTGTTTGCATCGCTCGGAAGATTGGTATTGCCGATCATGGATGGACAGCCCCGTTGTTATCATTGCCGGCCCGTGCTCTTGCGAAGGCGAAGAGCGCGAAGCCGAAGGTATGCCGGACGGCGATGTGCAGCAGCATCGCCTCTACGAACATAGCACCGGCGGTTGCAAAAGCAGCACCGTTCAGTCCGAAAAGAGGGATGAGGCTGAGGTTGAGTGCGATGTTGACCACCAGCGCGCCGGCGTAGAGGGCCACGCATAGCGTCTGCTGGCCGGCCATCGTCAGCAGCGTTTCGGCCGGGCCGACGAAAGCCTTGGCGAGGATGCCTGCAAAAAGCACCATCATCAGCGGCAGTCCGGTGACGAAGGCCGGCCCGAAAAGCGACAGCAGGAACGGCCCCGCCGAAAGCACCAGAGCGCCGACCAGAAGCGACGGCCAGAAGGCCCAGCGGGCGCTTTCGATCGCGATGCCGGGGATCTGGCCGGGATCGCGCGCCATCGCGTTGGAGACGCGCGGGCCTGCGGCTGCCTTGACCGCGAACATCACGAAATGCACCAGCGCCATCGTCTTGGCGGCGGCGAAATAGATCGCGACGTCGTCCGGCTCAAGGTAGAGGCCGACGATCACCACATCGGAATTGGTGAGCAGGAACCCGAAGCCATCGACCAGGAAGACCGGGATAGAGACCTTTAGCCAACGGCGAAGCTCGATGCGTCGCGGTCCCGGAACATAGCGCGAGCGAAGGCGGTAGGTGAGCGCGAGAAACTGCGAGACGCTGGTGACATAGGCCGCGGCCATGGCTGCCATCATGGCCGTTTGCGCCGTATGCGGCGCCCCGGCGGTGACGGCGAGCACCATGAAAACGAGCACCAGCAGCGGCCGGATGATGAAGGTGGGGCTCATGGCGGCAATCGGCCAGCCATGGGCACGCGCGGTGCCATCCATGACGTCGCCGAGCGAAATCATCGGCAGGGTAAAGAGCCCGAGATAAAGGGGCACGAGGTAGTAGGCCTCGATGTGCCCGGAAAAGAACCAAAGACCGGCAAGGCCGAGGACCGCGACCGTGGTGGCGGAGGAAAGTGCGAAGATGCGCACCGTCGTCGTCACGCCGCGGATCTCGTCCATGGCGGCCGATGCCTGGTACTCCGGCAGGAAGCGGATGACCACCGAGTGGAAGCCGACGCAGGAGAGGCTGCCGAACAGGATGACCAGCACCCAGACGAAGACGAAGATGCCGTATTCGAACTCGCCCATCAGCCGCGCAAGGATGATCTGCGACAGGAAGGCGATGGCGGCGCTGACGATACGAACCGCGAAGGCGACGAGCGCCATGCGGCGCGCGGCGTTCTTCGCGTCGGAACCGGTGAGGATGGGGAGAAGTCCGGCGAATATTGCGGACAGGCGGTGTCTCAGTGCCGACGGCAGCATTCGTCCGGCCGTTTGACATACCGCCATGAACACGAGAACACCCTGAGATTACGCAATACAGGGTTTCAGTACTGCCAGAACAGCGTTAACAAAGGGTGCAGCGCGGTTGTAAGGAATGGGGGCAACCATGCCGATTGAGCACAGCGAGCGGCAGCGGATGATGCAGGCGAAATCGATCGGCCCGCGCATGGTCGGCTATCTCCAGGAGATCGGCATCGAGCGGCTGGACGACCTCAAAACGGCGGATGCGCAAGACCTCGCACTCCGCATCAACGCCACGCTCGGCCGCCGCCACATCAACCGCACCGGCATTCGCGCACTCGAAAGCCTGATTGCCCACGCCAGGTCGTCCGATCTCTAGCAAGCAGGCCCCGCGAAACGAAAATGCCGCCCGGAGGCGGCATTTCTGAAGGGCAGGGGGTGCAGACAGCACCCGCTTTCCATATTCGGCTTATGCCTCGTAGATGCCGTGGCAGTGCTTGTACTTCTTGCCCGAACCGCAGGGGCACAGCTCGTTGCGCGACACCTTGCCCCAGGACAGTGGGTTGGCCGCGTCGCGCTGTACCGGCGGAGCTGCCAGAAGCGTTTCGCCGCCGAAATCGTCCTCGCCGGTCAGCGGGTCGATGTGGTGGCCGTGCATGGCCGGCGGGACCGGTTGCGGCGCTTCTGCCGCTTCACGCACCAGCTCGACGCGCATGAGTTGTGCCGTCACGGCCTGGCGCAGGTTGCCGAGCAGGGCCTGGAACAGCTCGAAGGCTTCGGACTTGTATTCCTGCAGCGGGTCGCGCTGGGCATAACCGCGGAAGCCGATGACCGAGCGCAGGTGGTCGAGGTTGACGATGTGCTCGCGCCACAGATGGTCGAGCGTCTGCAGCACGACCGAGCGTTCGACATACTGCATGATCTCGGGACCGAAGCGTTCGGCACGGTCGGCGGCTTCCTTTTCGGCAGCGGCCATGACGCGCTCGAGAATGTCGGCCTCGTCAATGCCTTCCTCGGCGGCCCATTCGGTGATCGGAAGGTCGAGATTGAGGTATTGCTGCACGTCGGCCTTGAGGCCCACGACGTCCCACTGCTCGGCATAGGCCTTCTCGGGAATGCGCTTGCTGACCATGTCTTCGACGACTTCGGTGCGCATGTCGGTCACGGTTTCGGTGACGCTTTCGGCATCCATCAGCTCGATACGCTGCTCGAAGATCACCTTGCGCTGATCGTTGAGAACGTCGTCGTACTTCAGAAGGTTCTTGCGGATGTCGAAGTTGCGGGCTTCGACCTTCTTCTGGGCGCGTTCGAGTGCCTTGTTGATCCACGGATGGATGATCGACTCGCCTTCCTTGAGGCCCAGCTTCTGCAGCATGCCGTCCATGCGGTCGGAGCCGAAGATGCGCATCAGGTCGTCCTGGAGCGACAGGTAGAACTTGGAGCGACCCGGGTCGCCCTGACGGCCGGAACGGCCGCGCAGCTGGTTGTCGATGCGGCGGCTTTCGTGGCGCTCGGTCGCGAGAACGTAAAGGCCGCCGGCGGCCAGCGCCTTTTCCTTGAGCTGCTGCACTTCGGCGCGGATCGCCTGTTCGCGCTGTTCGCGCTCGGGGCCGGGCTCGACGTCCGAGAGCTCCTGCTGGATGCGCATGTCGACGTTGCCGCCGAGCTGGATGTCGGTACCGCGACCGGCCATGTTGGTGGCGATCGTGACGGCGCCCGGCACGCCGGCCTGGGCGACGATGAAGGCTTCCTGCTCGTGGTAGCGGGCGTTCAGAACCTGGAAGTTGGCAAAGCCCGACTTCTTCAGGAGGTCGGCGAGCTGTTCCGACTTTTCGATCGACGTCGTGCCGACCAGCATCGGCTGGCCGCGCTCGTGCGCCGACTTGATCTCCTCGATGATGGCGTTCAGCTTCTCGCCCTGGGTGCGATAGACTTCGTCGTCCTCGTCGATACGCTTGATCGGCAGGTTGGTCGGGACTTCAACGACTTCCAGACCGTAGATGTTGCCGAATTCTTCCGCTTCGGTGGAGGCCGTACCGGTCATGCCGCCGAGCTTGGAATACATGCGGAAGTAGTTCTGGAAGGTGATCGATGCGAGCGTCTGGTTCTCGGGCTGGATCTGCACCTTTTCCTTGGCTTCGAGCGCCTGGTGCTGGCCTTCCGAATAACGGCGGCCCGGCATCATGCGGCCGGTGAACTCGTCGATGATGACGATCTCGCCGTTGCGAACGATGTAGTCCTTGTCGCGCTGGAACAGCTTGTGGGCCTTGAGCGCATTGTTGACGTGGTGGACGATCGCGACGTTTTCGATGTCGTAGAGCGATTCACCCTTGAGCAGGCCCGCCTCGCGCAGCAGGTTTTCGAGCTTCTCGGTGCCTTCTTCGGAGAAGTTGGCCGAGCGCTGCTTTTCGTCGATTTCGTAATCTTCGGGCGAAAGCAGCGGAATGAACTCGTTGATCGTGTTGTAGAGATCCGAGCGGTCGTCGAGCGGGCCGGAGATGATCAGCGGCGTGCGCGCTTCGTCGACGAGGATCGAGTCCACTTCGTCGACGATGGCGAAGAAGTGACCGCGCTGGACCATCTGTCCGCGCTCGTACTTCATGTTGTCGCGCAGATAGTCGAAGCCGAGCTCGTTGTTGGTGGCGTAGGTGATGTCGCAGGCATAGGCGGCTTTGCGCTGCTCGTCGGTCAGGCCGTGGACGATGACGCCCGTGGTCATGCCGAGGAAGCTGTAGATGCGGTCCATGGTGCCGGCGTCGCGCTGGGCGAGGTAGTCGTTGACGGTAACGACGTGCACGCCCTTGCCCGCAAGCGCGTTCAGGTAGACCGGAAGCGTCGCGACGAGGGTCTTGCCTTCACCGGTCTTCATTTCGGCGATGGCGCGCTCATGCAGGATCATGCCGCCGATGAGCTGGACGTCGAACGGGCGCAGGCCCAGCACGCGGCGGGCCGCCTCGCGGGCGACTGCAAAGGCCGGAACCAGCAGGTCGTCGAGCGTCTTGCCTTCTTCCAGCTGCTTGCGGAATTCCACCGTCTTGCCGGCGAGCGCCTCGTCCGACAGGGCCTTCATGTCGGCTTCGAGAGCGTTGATGGCATCCACCCGGGCTTTGTAGCCGCGCACGCGGCGATCGTTGGAGGAGCCAAACAACTTGCGGGCTAGGCCGCCGAGACTGACCATATGAATGGTCCTTTCTTTTTTGTTGCCTTGGGTCTCATGGCCGCGCCGCGAAAACCGCGCAATGCCGTGAAACGCCCGGAAACTGTTCTGGACGCGAGGTTGCGTGACAGATAAGAGGGGGGTCGAATTATGTCAACGCAATTGCACTGCTGGACGGCTACAGAACCGCCACATTCTGGTGTTGTGCAGCCGCTACAAGCTGCAGGCAATTGCGCCGAAGGCCAATGTGAAAGGTTAGTGAGCATGACCAAGTTGAAAACCCTGGCCGCCGCGGCACTGGTTGCGGCGATGGCCGTACATGGTGGCGCGCGGGCGGAAGACGCCGATCCGGTGGTCGCCAAGGTTGGCGGCGAGGACGTGCGCCAGTCCGAACTCAACCTTGCTCTGGGCGGTCTCGACCCGCAGCTGCAGCAGATGCCGGAAGAACAGAAGCGCGCCGCTGCACTGTCGGCAATCATCGACGTCAAGCTTCTGTCCGCCACGGCCGAGAAGGAAGGCCTGCAGGACGACGCCACCTTCAAGCAGCGCGTCGCGTACCTCACCGAGCGCGAACTGCACAACGCCTACTTCAAGAAGCACGTCGTCGATGCCATCACCAAGGACGAGGTGAAGGCCCGCTACGACAAGGAAGTCGCGGCCATTCCGGTTCAGGAAGAAGTGAAGGCCCGCCATATCCTGGTCAAGACGGAAGACGAAGCCAAGGAAATCATCAAGGAACTCGACGCCGGCAAGAGCTTCGTCGAGCTTGCCAAGGCGAAGTCCACCGATCCGAACAAGAACGACGGCGGCGACCTCGGCTACTTCACCAAGGGCCGGATGGTGCCGGAATTCGAAACGGCTGCCTTCGCTCTCGAGAAGGGCACCTACACCAAGACCCCGGTCAAGACCCAGTTCGGCTTCCACGTCATCCTGGTCGAAGACAAGCGTCCGCAGGCCCCGCCGCCGCTCGAGCAGGTCGAACAGCAGGTTCGTCAGCTTGTCATGCGTGACAAGTATGTCGAGCTGCTTGCCGCTGCCAAGAAGGATGCAGGCGTCGAGATTTCCGACCCGGCGCTGAAGCAGGCCTATGACGAGGCCAACAAGGCGCAGGAAGCGCAAGAAGCCAAGTAATTCGATCGGCGGGCCCTGCCACCGGCGGGGCCTGTCGTCACCGCTTTTTGTCGATGCCCGGCGGTGAAAACCGTTCGGGCATTTGTCGCAAGATGGATCTGGAACCGTTTCGGTTGTAGACCGCTCCGGATCTTTGTTCTTAGGCACTCCTGAAGGCCGCCCTGGTTCTTCCTGGAGATGCTTTGGTTTCAACACGTCACAGCAGGTTTCCCATGTCCGGCTCCGTTTCCCCGCTCGCTCCGAAAACCTTTGCCGAAATGCCCTCCGTGCGCGGCGTCCGCATGGCGACCGCAGCCGCCGGCATCAAGTACAAGAACCGCACCGACGTGCTGATGATGGTGTTCGACCGGCCGGCCGTCGTGGCCGGTGTCTTCACCCGTTCCAAGTGCCCCTCGGCCCCGGTCGACTTCTGCCGCAAGAACCTTTCTGGCGGTGTCGCACGCGCCGTCGTCGTCAACTCCGGCAACGCCAATGCCTTCACCGGCAAGAAGGGTCGCGACGCGACGGAACTGACGGCGAAGTCGGCGGCAAAGGCTGTCGGTTGCGCGGAGAGCGAAGTGTTCCTGGCGTCGACCGGCGTCATCGGCGAACCTTTGGACGCGACCAAGTTTGCTGGCGTGCTCGACGAACTGGCTGCTGCCGGCAAGGAAGACTTCTGGTTCGAAGCCGCCAAGGCGATCATGACGACGGATACCTATCCGAAGGTTGCGACGCGCAGCGCCGACATCGGCGGCGTCAAGGTGACGATCAACGGCATCGCCAAGGGCGCCGGCATGATCGCGCCCGACATGGCGACGATGCTCTCCTTCGTGGTCACCGATGCCGACATTGCGCCGGCCGCGCTGCAGGCCCTGCTTTCGGCCGGCGTCGGCCCGACCTTCAATTCGGTCACGGTCGATAGCGACACTTCGACGTCCGACACGCTGATGCTCTTTGCGACGGGCGCTGCATCGGCTGACGGCCAGCCGGCGATCACCGACGCGGCCGACCCGCGGCTCGAAGCCTTCCGCGCAGCACTGAACGATCTCCTGCGCGATCTGGCGCTGCAGGTGGTGCGTGACGGCGAAGGCGCGCGCAAGATGGTCGAGGTCACCGTCGAGGGCGCCGAGAACGATGCGGCCGCCAAGCGCATTGCGCTTTCGATTGCCAATTCGCCGCTGGTCAAGACCGCCGTTGCCGGCGAAGACGCCAACTGGGGCCGCGTGGTCATGGCTGTCGGCAAGGCGGGCGAATTGGCCGAGCGCGACCGGCTGGCGATCTGGTTCGGCGATGTGCGCGTGGCGGTCGAGGGCGAGCGTGATCCGACCTATTCGGAAGCTGCGGCCACCGCCGTGATGAAGGCCGAGGACATCCCGATCCGCGTCGAGATCGGCCTCGGTACCGGTCGTGCCACCGTCTATACCTGCGATCTGACGAAGGAATATGTCGAGATCAACGGCGATTACCGGAGCTGAGGCACCGATTGCAGGATGGTGAGCGGCCTGGCGTGCCAGGCCGTACAGAGGTAGCAAGATGACATCGAGTGATATTCGGCCCGTGGCGGGCAAGGCACAGGCCGAAGCTGGGGAAGTGGCAATGGTGGATCTTCCGAACGTGCGCCGTCTCGAGGCCGTGGGTTTCCGCGCCTGGCCGGCAGCGTCCGTGCAATATGATGGCAGCTGGCTGATCCGGCTCAATGCTGGCCATGATTCCAAGCGGCTGAATTCCGTCAATCCGCTCGATCCGTCCGACTATCGCGACATCCCGGTCCGTCTCGAAAAGGCCGCCCGGCGCTTTGCCGATTACGGCCGGCCGTTGACCGTGCGCCAGACGCCACTGACACCGCCGCAGCTTGTCGCCCATATGGACGCCGAGGGCTGGACCGCGTTCAGCCGCAGCCTGGTGATGACGGTCGATCTCGTCGAGCGCGAGTTTGGCGACGGCATCGATCACCTGCCGATCAAGGATGTCGGTCGCTTCGTCGACGCGTGCATCGGGATTGCGAAGGGCGATCCGAAGCGCAAGGCGGCGCTGGCGGAAATCATCAATGCGATCAAGCCGGAGAGCGGCCTCTTCCTGTTCGAGGATGCCGAAACGGGGCCGACGGCCGTGGCGCTGGTCGTCCAGGACAACGATCTTGCCGGCATCATGCAGTTTGCCGTGGACGAGCGCGTCCGTGGCCAGGGCGTCGGCAAGGCAATGCTCGACGTCTGCCTGCGCTGGGCGCGCCTTCGCGGCGCCAAGAAGGCCTGGCTGCAGGTGGAGGCGGACAACAGCGCGGCCATGGCGCTTTATCGCGGCGCCGGTTTCTCCGAAGTCTACAGCTACATCTACAGAACGCCGGGAGCTTGAGGCCATGGACGCCAACGGAAAGAAGATCGTGCTTGTCGCGGCCTGCGCGCTGGTCGATTCCGATGGCCGCATCCTGCTTGCGCAGCGGCCGGAAGGAAAATCGCTTGCCGGTCTATGGGAGTTTCCGGGCGGCAAGGTCGAGGCCGGCGAGACGCCGGAGGAAACCCTGATCCGCGAGCTCGAGGAAGAGCTCGGCATCCGCACCAAGGTCGCGTGCCTCGCGCCGCTCACCTTCGCCAGCCACACCTATGACGACTTCCATCTCCTGATGCCGCTCTATGTCTGCCGCCGCTACGAAGGGGTTGCGACCGGGCGGGAAGGCCAGGCGATCAAGTGGGTCCGGCCAAAGGCCCTGCGCGAATATCCGATGCCGCCGGCGGACGAACCACTCATCCCGTTTCTCATGGATTTGCTCTGAACCTACCCGAAATCTGATTGATTATTAATCGATCGTTTATCTCCCTGGCGCAAAGATAGCTCCAATTCAGTTTCGGTACGTATCGTTGGCAACGGCGTATCGATTTCAGGCAGTGCGGTAGAACCAAGCTTGGGAAGGGCGCTTGCGTTCGCCGTATTTTGCGCGTTTGTGAGGCTGGGATGGTGGACGACGATTTCTGGAACACGGTTCAGGAAAAGGATCTGATGAACAATCAGTCCCGCCGGACAGGTGTGCTCAATCTGTCGCTGTTGTTCGGAACAGCGGTGATCGCGCTGACGCTGATCCTGACGCCCATGCTGTCGTCAAAGACAGACAAGCGCATCATGGCCAATACGCCTGTCGATTACGACAACATTTCCACCGGCTCCATCCCTTCGAACGGGACTACCAAGCGCTATACGGTTCGGCGCAGCGTCCTTCAGGAAATGCCCGGAGCGGTTTGCATTATCGATGCCGACGGCCGCAAGAGCGGCTGCTGAAACGAACGCCATCGGCCCGTTGGTGCTGGCTTGCGTTTCGGATTGAACAGAAATCAGGCTGGGGACGAATGGAAACGCTTAGACGCTTGTTTCGCGGCAAGGATGGCGGCATCGCCATCGAGTATGCGCTGATTGCCGCCCTCGTCTCCCTCAGCCTTATCTTCGGGGCCAACCAGATCGGCAGTGCGTTGACCTACGTCTACGACTCGCTCGCCGCAGCGTTCCCAAGCGCATAAACATTAAAGCCGGATCTGGGGGGATGCCGCCCTAAAGCGGCTGCTCTTTCGTACCGAGAGCGGTCGAAAGCCGCTGTTTTGCCGAACCCGGCTTCAACGGCTTCTGCTGGCTCTCGTGCGGTGCCCAGCCGGACAGGTAGATGATCGAGAAGGTTGCGCGAACGCGACCGTCCGGATCGGAGAAGCGCTCCGCATAGATTTCCGCAGCTCTGAGGAAAAAGCGCCTGGAAACGGGCGTGCGGCTGCGCGCCGAAAGCGGGCTGGTCATGCCCATGGCGCGCAGGTCGCGGATCAGCGCAAACAGCGAATCGTAGCGGACCGTGTAGTTTTCCGTGTCGGTGACCGGCAGGGCGAAACCGGCGCGCTGCAGGAGCGCGCCGACGTCACGGACATCGGCGAAGGGAATGACGCGCGGGCTGGCGCCGCCCGTCAGCTCGGCTTCCGCGGCCAGCAGTGCTTCGCGCAGTTCCTGCAACGTGCCGCTGCCGGGGATGGCGGCGAGGAACAGCCCGTCGGGCTTCAGCGCCCGCCGCACCTGGATGAAGGCGCCGGGCGTATCATTGGTCAGATGCAGGGAGAGCGGCGAGACGATCAGGTTGACGCTTTCCGGTTCGGCCGGAACTTCTTCGAGCGAGGCGATCGTCACCGGCGCCTCGGTCGAGCCGAAGCGGGCGTCGGTCTCGACGCGCTCGATGGCGTCGATCTTGCCCGTCGCCATCAGCTGACGGGCTGTTTCGCCGGTGTAGCCGTGCAGTTCGAGTGCGCGGTCGAAGTGGCGCTCGACGACGCCGACACGCTCGGCGAGCTCCTCGGCCACGATGTCGAGAAGGAATCCGGCCTTCGGATCGGCGTTTCTGAGCGCCCTTGCCCGGTGTGCCTCGACGAGGCTCTGGTCAAAGATTTTTTCCACGATAGTCTCTCCGCGATGGGCAGCAAAGAGACCTTCGGAGGCACAAAGTCAACCGCATGGCATGGGAGAGGTTGCGTATTCCGCAGGCGTGGCGCGCGGGCATGCTGAGACGGTTCGGCCTGGGGCTCGTCGATCTCGTCTTTCCGCCCGTCTGTTGCGGCTGCGGTCGGCTGGTCGGCGACCATCGCGCGGTCTGCGCCTCCTGCTGGGCGACGCTGCCGCTGATCGAGCGGCCCTATTGCGATATTCTCGGCACCCCGTTTTCGGTCGACCATGGCGCCGGATCGGTGTCACCGGAGGCGATCGCTAACCCGCCTGCTTTCGAGCGGCTAAGGTCGGTGGCGATCCACGAAGGCGTCGCCCGAGATCTGGTCCACGGGCTGAAGTATCGCGACCGCACGGATCTTGCGCCGATGATGGCGGCATGGATGATCCGGGCGAGCGACGGTGCCGTCGCTTCCGCCGATGCGATCATTCCCGTGCCGCTGCATGCCTTCCGGCTGTGGAAGCGGCGGTTCAACCAATCGGCGGAGCTGGCGCGGGCGATTGCTCAGCTCTCCGGCCGTCCCTATCAGCCCGACCTTTTGAAACGCATCCGGCGCACGAGCCCGCAGGTTCGCCTGGGGCTGCGCGCCCGCGAGGAGAACGTGCGCGGCGCCTTCGCCGTCTCGGAAAGCGGCAAGGCGGGTCTCAGCGGGAAAAGCGTGGTTCTCGTCGACGATGTATATACGACCGGCGCAACCGTTGCCGCAGCGACCCGTGCGCTGAAGCGGGCGGGGGCGGGGTCGGTCACGGTTTTGACCTTTGCAAGAGCCGTATCCGGACTTATATGACAATCAGATGTCCGGCACGGTCGCCGGCAAAGGAGCGGTTCAGGATCATGGCTTCGGTGGTCATTTATACGCGTCAGTTCTGCGGCTATTGCTCGGCCGCAAAGAAACTCCTGGAAACCAAGGGCGTTTCCTTCCTTGAGCACGATGCCACCTATGATCCGAGTGTTCGGAAGGTGATGATCGACAAGTCGCACGGGGGGACGACGTTCCCGCAGATCTTCATCAACGACATTCATGTCGGTGGATGCGACGATCTGCACGCGCTGGAACGCGCCGGCAAACTCGACGCGATGCTGGCTGCCTGAGGCACCGCACCCCTGCAAGAGGCGACGTCCCGTTTGTCAGCGGTGAGCGTCGGGAGTTGGACGACATGAGTTTCAAGGCCGCAGCCCTTCAGATGTGTTCCGGCGTCGATCCCCGCAAGAATGCGGAGACGATGGTGCGGCTTGCGCGCGAGGCGGCAGCCCAGGGCGCGACCTATATCCAGACGCCGGAAATGACCGGGGCGCTCCAGCGCGACCGGGCGGCTCTGCGCGCGATCCTGAAGGACGAGGCCAACGATCTCATCGCCGCGGCGGCAGCTCAGCTTGCCGGCGAACTCGGCGTCTACCTCCATGTCGGCTCGACGCCGATCGCGCTTGCCGACGGCAAGATCGCCAATCGCGGTCTGCTCTTCGGCCCGAGCGGCCAGAAGATCTGCGACTACGACAAGATCCATATGTTCGACGTCGATCTCGACAACGGCGAGAGCTGGCGGGAAAGCGCCGCCTATCAGCCCGGCAGCATCGCGCGCCTGGCCGAACTCGACTTTGGCAAGCTTGGCTTTTCCATCTGCTACGACGTGCGCTTCCCGGAGCTTTTCCGGCAGCAGGCCGTTGCCGGCGCCGAGATCATGTCGGTGCCTGCCGCCTTCACGCGCCAGACCGGTGAGGCGCACTGGGAAATCCTGCTTCGCGCCCGCGCGATCGAGAACGGCCTTTTCGTCATTGCCGCCGCGCAAGGGGGCACGCATGAGGATGGGCGCGAGACCTTCGGCCATTCGATGATCATCGATCCCTGGGGACGCGTGCTTGCATCGGCTGGCCCGACCGGCGAGGCGATCGTGCTTGCCGATATCGACGTCGCCGCCGTGCATGCGGCGCGCGCCAAGATACCGAACTTGAAGAACGCCCGCAGTTTCGTGCTCGATGAAGTGGCGCCGACCGGGAAGGGAGGCGTTGCCGCTTGATCCGCTACACTCTTTCCTGCGACAACGGCCACGATTTCGAGGGCTGGTTCTCGTCGAGCGACGATTTCGACCGCCAGGTCGAGCGCAAGCTGGTCTCCTGTCCGAGCTGCAATTCGACGTCCGTTGCCAAGCAACTGATGGCGCCTTCCGTCGCGACTGCGCGCAAGAAGGAAGCGACGCGGGCGGTGATCATGGACCAGGCGCAGAAGGAGACGGTCGCCAAGATTCGCGAGTTGGTCAAGTCCGTACGCGAAAACGCGGAGGATGTCGGCGAGCGCTTTCCGGAAGAGGCCCGCAAGATCCATTACGGTGAAGCGGAAGAACGCGGCCTGATCGGCAAGGCAACCGCGGAAGAGGCCGTGGCGCTGCTCGAAGAGGGCATTGCCGTCGCGCCGCTGCCGATCCTGCCCGACGAAGTCAACTGATGCACGAGCGGGAAATGCTTGCCCCCTTTTGCATAAAAGCCTGAGTGCCTCTTTAAAAACAACGGCTTGCTTCCCATCTGGCGGTTTTGCAGTGGGAGTTTTTCAGCCTATGACGTTGTCCGATATCCGCATTTCCACCGATCGCCTCATCATCAGGGCCTTCGCATCCGATGATTTCGCAAGCTACTTTGGCTATCACCAGCTGCCGGAGGTCTATCGCTATCTCTACCAGGAGCCGCTGAACGAAACGGCAGCGCGGACAAAATTCGCCAAGGCTTCGGCGCCAAAGCTTGTGGATGATGGGGATGTCGCCGTGTTCGCCGTCGAGCGTCGGGACGATGGCGCCCTGATCGGAGAAGTGCTGCTGAAACTCGCCAGCGGCGCGGCGGAGCAGGCGGAGACCGGTTACATCTTCGATCCCGCCTTTGCCGGCAAGGGCTATGCCACCGAGGCAATGCGGGCCACGCTCGATCTCGGCTTCTCGACGCTGAATTTCCACCGGATCTTTGCCCGGCTCGATGCCCTCAACAAGGGATCGGTCGGTGTCGTCGAGCGTCTCGGCATGCGCCGCGAAGCGCATCTGATCGAAAACGACCGGTTCAACGATGTCTGGGGCGACGAATACGTCTATGCGCTCCTGAAGCGCGAATGGCAGGAGCGTCGGCAGGCCGGTTGAGCCCGCCGACAGCACTTATAGTGGCCGCTTGGCGACGATCATGTAGTTGACGTCCATATCCTTGGACAGGTTCCACTGGTTGGAGAGCGGATTGAAGAAGACGCCGGTCCGCTCGGTCACTTCGAGGCCGTTCGCCACGAGCGGCTTTTCCAGCTCCTCCGGACGCACCAGTTTTTCATACTGGTGCGTGCCGCGCGGCAGCCAGCGCAGCACGTTCTCGGCGGCGAAGATGGCAAGCGCCGCGGCCTTCATCGTGCGGTTGATGGTGGCGACGAACATCAGGCCGCCGGGGCGCACCATGTGGGCGCAGGTGGTCATGAAGAAGTCGACATCGGCGACATGCTCGACCACTTCCATGTTGAGCACGATGTCGAAGCTCTCGCCGGCTTCGGCGAGCGCTTCGGCGGTCACCGCGCGATAGTCGACCGCTACCCCGCTTCCGGCCGCGTGGGTCTTCGCGATCCCGATGTTCTTTTCGGAGGCGTCGGCGCCGAGCACGTCTGCGCCCATGCGCGCCATCGGCTCCGACAGGAGGCCGCCGCCGCAGCCGATATCGAGCAGCCGCAGGCCCTTCAGCGGCTGCGGGCTCCTGGGATCACGGCCGAAATGCTCAGCCACCTTGTCGCGGATATAGGCGAGGCGAACGGGATTGAACTTGTGCAGCGGCCGGAACTTGCCGGTCGGATCCCACCACTCCGCGGCCATGGCGGAAAAGCGGTCAACCTCGCTCTGGTCGATCGTCGTGCGTGCGGTCTCGCTCATGTCGCCGTCTCCTTGCATCGTCCCGACAGCGCCGCGCGTCTTTCACGACGCGCTACGGACGCTGCAACACTTCAAACTGCTGCATCATTTACCCCTAAACCGATCCCGATTTAGGGAGTTGTGCAGCAGTGAAGTCGGACGATCGGACAAGGAAGTCAAGAGGTGGCGCTGGGCCAGATCGGCGCACGCGCCTGCGTGGCACCCGTCCTGCTAAGCGCTCGCTTCCGGCTGGTAGTGCAGGATGACGACACCGGACGTCAGAGGGCGCGTGTGGGTCAGCTTGAGTTTCGTTCGCTTCAGCCCTGGTTTGAAGAGGGGCACACCCTCGCCGAGCAGCACCGGATTGATGCCGAGGCGGTATTCGTCGACGAGGCCCTTCTCGACCAGTTCGCTGGCGAAATCGGCGCTGCCGAAGATGAAGATCGCACCGCCCTCGAGCTTCTTCAATCGTTCGACTTCCTTGGCGGCGTCGCCGGTCACGAGCGTCGTCCTTGCCCAATCGGCGGAGGTCAGCGTGCGCGAAAAGACGAATTTCTCGACGCCGTTCATGAAGGTCGCGATGTCACCTTCGGCCGACGGCCAGTAGGCCGCCATCATCTCATAGGTCACGCGGCCGAAAAGCAGGGTGCCCGTTCCGAGCTGTGTTTCGCCGATATAGGCGGCGAGCTCGTCCTCGAAGACGAACCAGCCGATGTCGTGTCCCGGTGCTTCGAAGAAGCCGTCAACGCTTACCATGTCCCACATGATGACCTTGCGCATTTCTCTCTCCCGTTACGGCAGGCTCTCTCACGGGGAGAGTGGCAAATCTGATATAATTTTGCAAGCGGTTTTATATTTGCATCGGATGGATTCACGCCGGCACGCGTGCTAGTTTTCGGAGAAGGGAAGGAGAGCAATCCAGATGACGCTGAACAGGATCGACTGGGCGGTCGACGTCATCGCGCCCCGCCCGTCCGATCATCTGCTCGAAGTCGGCTGCGGCCACGGCGTTGCCGTGACGAAAGTTTGCGAGCGGCTTGTCGATGGGGAGATTGTCGCGGTCGACCGATCGGCTGCGATGGTGGCAGCCGCAGCGCGCCGAAATGCCGAATATGTTGCCGCCGGGCGAGCCGCTTTGCGGGTCGCGGAGCTTCGCTCGCTCGATCTCGGTGGCCGTCGCTTCGACAAGGTGTTCGCCATGCGCGTCGGCGTGTTCACGCGGGGCGATCCCGCCCGCGAGTTTGCGGCGCTGGTGCGGGTGTTGAAGCCGGAGGGCCGCCTTTTTCTTTTCCATGACGAGCCGTCCACGGGGGCGGACGACGTTGGCGCGCGGCTTGAGGCGGCGGCCCTTCGCCACAGCTGGCAGGTCGAGGTCCGGTTGGCGAAGAGCTTCGACAGCGGCGAGGTCGCCTGCCTGATTGCGCGGCCGCCAGCCTGACGGTGTTGCGACTGATGACGCCCGCTTTCTTTGCGGGCGCCACGTTTGCTATGATTGCGGTTATGTCAGCCGACGTCGCCTGCAGCCGCCGAGGCGAAGAAGTCCTCGGGATCCTCGACCTCGACGAGGCGGCGCTTTTCGATCAGCCAGAAACGATCGCCGACATTGCGCACGAAGCTGCGGTCGTGGGAGACGAGCAGGCAACTCGTCTCGTTTCTCAACAGCTCCGCCTCAAGCGCTTCCTGGCCCTCGATGTCCAGGTGGTTGGTCGGTTCGTCGAGCAGGTAGAAATTGGGCTCCTTCAAGCGCAGCACCAGCATGGCAAGACGCGCCTTCTGGCCGCCTGAGAGCCGGCCGATCGCCTTTTCCTGCATGTCGATGCCGACGCCGACACCGACGAGCAGGCTACGGGCGCGCTGATCGCCGAGCGAGAAGCGGCGGGAGAGCGCTGCAAGCGGCGTCTCGTCATCCGACAGTCCGGCAAGTGCCTGGTCGCTGTAGCCGAGCACGAGCGAGGGCGTTGCCTTCAGCGTTTCCGGCGCGCGGGAGGGTTCGTCGATCGCGGTGCGGATGAGATTGACGAGCCGGGTCTTGCCGGCGCCGTTTTCGCCGAGCAGCACGATGCGGTCGCCCTGGCAGATCCAGCGCTTGCCGGTGCGGAAAAGCGGGGTGCCGTCGGGCGTTTCGACCTGAACGTCGTCGAGCGTCACCAGGATCTTGGCGTGGGTGCCGCGGTTGGCGAGCCGGATCGCACCGGCTGAGCGCTCCTGATGCGCTGGCTTTGCCGCATCCTCCAGCCGCTCCGCCCGCTGTTTCAACTGCTTCGTCTTTATCGTCAGCAGGTCGCTTCCGGAGTTGATGCCGATGTTGTTGAGCTTGGCGGCCTGGCGACGCAGCTGCTGTGCCACCTTCATGTCGCGCTGGTAACGCCGCTCCTCGGACGCGTCCACTTCGTCGAGAGCGGCGCGCGCCCGCGAATAGGGGAGCGCGAAGACCGGCGATTGCTCCGGCCTCAGGAACAGCGTGCGGTTGGTGGTTGCGTCCAAGAAGGCGCGGTCGTGGCTGGCAACCAGCACCGGCACGTCGCGCGGCAGAGCATTCAGCCAGGCCTCCAGCCGGCCGATTTTGGCGAGATCGAGATGGTTGGTCGGCTCGTCCAGCAGCAGGGCGTCGGGTTCGCTGACCCAGACACGGGCAAGCAGCATCAGCCGCTGCCAGCCGCCGCTCAACTGCGAGACGGCACGCGCCCGCAGAACCTCCGGCACATCGAGGGAATCGAGCACGATATCGACGCGCCAGCTTTCGTTCTCCGCCTGGTCTGCCGGGAGCGCCGAAAGAACCGCGTCGTGGAAGGAGAGAGGCAAAAGGGATGCAGGCACGTTCTGCTCGACGTGGCCGACGGTCAGGCCTCGCGAGCGGGTGATTTCGCCCGCCGTCGGGTCGAACGTCCCGGCGATCGATCTCAGCAGGGTCGACTTGCCGCGCCCGTTGGCGGCGACGATGCCGATCCGGTCGCCGGATGCGACGGACAGGTTGAGGTTGGAGAAGAGCGGTGCGCTCAGGCTGACGCCGAGGTTGCGGATATTGATCAAGGCCATGGTCGTTCTCTGGACTGCGCGAGCGACGATGAGGCATCCGGGGCGGCACGCTTATGCCGCGGTTGGCGGATGGTTTAACCCGCGACAGCGAGGGGCTGTGCTCGGGCCATGTCGGCTCGGTATGGGAAGACGATGCAGGCGTTCAAACCGGTACGGTTGCGCACTGCATCACTCTGGGCAGACCAGGGATAGGTTCGCGATGTTGCGAATTATGTCCGGTCAGCCCTGCAAACGCATCTGCAGGGCTTGGACGGGGCCACGCTGGCGGTGGTGCCGGAAAAATGTCATCACGTGCAGCCCCCCTTCCTCGAATTCAAGTTGCGCGGTGTGAATACCATCGTCGCGTGCAACTTTCAATGCCCCCGGCATCGAAGGCTCACATCTGCAGGCCGAGGAACTTGAATGGTTCGGCCGGCTTGAAATCGCCGGTCGCGTCGCCCGAATAGGTGTGATCCTGGTTTTCGCCGAGATCGAGTTTCATCACCTTGCCGGTCTCCTTGGCAAAGTCGATCTTCTTCAGGTCGACCCAGAAGGTGTTTGGTGTCAGCGCGGATTCGAAGAAGTAGAGCTTGCGCTTGTGATCGACGACGGTGCGCCAGCGGGTCGAGGAAATGTTCGGTTCTTCCGGGGTGTTGAGCCCATAGGGGACCGAGACATTGCGAATGACGCTAAAGACGCTCGCCAGCGCCCGATCGGGGTTCTCGTCCTTCGGGATGGCATTGACGTAGAAGGAGGCGCGGGCGAACCGGTCGGATGCTCGGTTGGTGCCGGGCAGCATCACCGTTCCGCCGATCTGTTTCCAGTAGCTGTTCAACGCCAGTTGCTGGTCGAAGACAGGCGAGTTGGTCATGACCTGGTATTTGCGGTCGTGGTGGATCACCTGCTTGCCGCCGATATATTCGACGATGGCGCTATCGCCCGTCGTGTCGGAGATGGAAAGGTGCAGCGTCGTCAGGCGGTTCTCGCCCGGAACATTGTCCGTAACGATGGTGAAGGGCTCTTTCTCGAGCGCTGTCACTGCCTCTTCGACAGTTGCGAAGCTGTCGAGCACATATTGCGCCCAGGCGGCGATTGTCAGGCCGGGCTTCGATTTGTCATCGAACTTTGGGTACTCGGATTCGACCAGCCAGAGCAGATTTGCATTCAGCCCTACCTCGTTGACGCCGTCGGTGGTGGAGACGTCATAGCCGGTGGCAACGACGCTGCCATACTTCGCCGTCCATTTGAACGAATTGGGGCCGGCCTGGCCATCGCGTTCGGTGCCGCGCGGCAGCACCCAGAGATTGGTGGCGACATCGCTCTTCCAGTCCATGGATCGCGCTGTGATGATATTGTCATCAGGGCCGAGATAGACGAGGCGCGTGCAGGCTTCGGCGCTGGTCTGGGCAAGGAGGAGAAGGCTGGCGAGTGCCGCTGAAACAATCGAGCGGGCGGACTTTCCGATAAACGTCACGGCATTCTCCCTTTCAGGTCGCGTGCGGATCAGGCCTCTCTAGAAAAGCATCGAGAATCCGATGACCGGGCCATGCTGGTTTACGTCCCAACGAAACTTGTTGGTTCCAGTGAAATCGTCGCTTTCGTAGTCCTGATAGAGCAGGCGGTAGCCGGCGCGAAGGATCGTCGGTTGACCGAACATTTCGGTGCGGTATCCGAGATAGGCCTGGGCGTTGACGCTGAGCTTGGAGCCGACATCGAAGCCGCCGACATCGGCCTCGGCGACGAGGTTCCAGCGTTCGCTGAGGTCGGCGTTGAGCCGCAGGCCGACAAAAGGGTCGGTCCAGTCGGCGCTCTTGCTCGCATTCACGCCGGCCACGGACACGTCCGCTTCGAGCTTCGTCCAGCGCAGGCCGATCGTCGGCTCGATCGAGAGCGTCCGGGGCTTGCCAAAGGCCGTGTTGCCACCGAGCTCCTGCTCGTAGATCTGATAAAACGCGCCGACCGCCAGTGTCGTCATCTTGATGTCGAGGCCGATCTCATGGGAGAGCAGCTCTTCGTCCTGGCTGGTGCGAACATATTGGCCGTCGAAATAGACGCCCCATTGGCCGTTGGTCAGCTCGATATTGCCCATCAGCGCCAGGTCGAGATGGTCGAGCGTGTCCTTGAACGGCACGTCGACATCGGTGTCGAAACCGGCGAGCGATGCGTCGCCCTTCAGGCTGGCGGCCCAGATATAGGGGCTGACGATCACCGTCCAGTCGCTCTCAGGCGCCATACGCTCGGCGTCGAAATCGGCAGCGCGCGCCGGTGCGGAGGCGAGCAGCGCCAGCGCAAATGTGCCGGCAAGGTGGGCTGCGGCGCGCCCGGTTGCGGCTATGCGTCGTGTCTGCATGTCTGCCCCCTTGATCCCTCGCTGGCAGCCTAGCCGCCATGGCTGCAATTGCAAGTGGCGCATGCTTGCCCCGGTACAGGTTTCCGGCCGGGGTTCCCGCGCCTTATTCCTGCCCTCTTGCCATTGCGTGCAGCCCCCCGATCCGCTAAGAGACGCCGCGACTTTCCGCTCCCCGAAGCGGTGACTGCCGATGTCCGAGAAGTCTCCCAAGCTTTTTGACCGTCGGGCGCCGGCGGGGACTTTCCTGTCACGCGCGCCTCACGCGCGCAAATTGGGTACCGGTAGAGGCACATGGCACGCATCGTGATGAAATTCGGCGGAACGTCCGTCGCTGATTTGGACCGCATTCACAATGTTGCCCGCCATGTGAAACGCGAAGTCGATGCCGGCCACGAAGTTGCCGTCGTCGTTTCGGCCATGTCCGGCAAGACCAACGAGCTGGTCGGCTGGGTGCAGAACATGCCGAAGGCAACCGGCGCCAACTCGCCCTTCTACGATGCGCGCGAGTATGACGCGATCGTCGCGTCCGGCGAACAGGTGACTTCCGGCCTGCTGGCGATCGCGCTGCAGTCGATGGGCATCAACGCCCGTTCCTGGCAGGGCTGGCAGATCCCGATCCGCACCGACAATGCTCATGGCGCCGCCCGTATTCTCGATATCGACGGTGCCGAGCTCGTCCGCCGCATGGGTGAGGGCCAGGTCGCCGTCATCGCCGGTTTCCAGGGACTTGGGCCCGACAACCGCGTCGCCACCCTCGGTCGCGGCGGCTCCGACACCTCGGCCGTTGCGATTGCCGCCGGCGTCAAGGCAGACCGTTGCGACATCTACACCGACGTCGACGGCGTCTACACCACCGATCCGCGCATCGAGCCGAAGGCGCGGCGGCTGAAGAAAATCGCGTTCGAGGAAATGCTGGAAATGGCATCGCTCGGCGCCAAGGTGCTGCAGGTGCGCTCGGTCGAGCTCGCCATGGTGCACAAGGTCCGCACCTTCGTGCGTTCGTCTTTCGAAGATCCCGATGCGCCGGGCATGGGTGACCTTCTCAATCCGCCCGGTACGCTGATTTGTGATGAGGATGAGATCGTGGAACAGGAAGTCGTAACCGGCATTGCCTATGCCAAGGATGAAGCCCAGATTTCGCTGCGCCGTCTCGCCGACCGGCCGGGCGTCTCCGCCGCGATCTTCGGCCCGCTGGCTGAAGCCCATATCAACGTCGACATGATCGTCCAGAACATCTCCGAGGACGGCTCAAAGACCGACATGACCTTCACGGTTCCCTCCGGCGACGTCGACAAGGCGCTGAAGGTGCTCGGCGACAACAAGGACAAGATCGGCTACGACGTCGTTCAGTCCGAAGCGGGCCTCGTCAAGGTATCGGTCATCGGCATCGGCATGCGCAGCCACGCCGGTGTTGCAGCTTCGGCCTTCCGCGCACTTGCCGACAAGGGCATCAACATCAAGGCCATCACCACGTCGGAGATCAAGATTTCGATCCTGATCGATGGACCCTATGCGGAATTGGCGGTTCGCACTTTGCATTCCGCTTACGGTCTCGATAAGAGTTAATCGACAGACGACCGATTTGGGATTCGCGGCGGTTTGGCCGCGTATCCCCTTTGCTGCCGTCCCCTCTATTTCGGGAGACCCCACGCGATGAGAGACCTTTCCGCAGGTCCGCGCGTTCTCCTCAAGCGGTTGCGCGAGTTGATGGCGGAACCGCTGGAGCCGCAGGAGCGCCTTGACCGTATCGTGCGCCAGATCGCGCAGAATATGGTCGCGGAAGTGTGTTCGGTCTACGTGCTGCGCTCCGACGGCGTGCTCGAACTCTATGCGACCGAAGGTCTGAACAAGGCCGCCGTTCACTTGGCGCAATTGAAGATGGGACAGGGCCTCGTCGGCACCATCGCCGCTTCGGCGCGGCCGCTCAATCTCTCCGACGCCCAGTCGCACCCGGCCTTTACCTACCTGCCGGAAACCGGCGAAGAGATCTACCATTCCTTCCTCGGCGTGCCGATCCTGCGCACCGGGCGCGCGCTCGGCGTTCTCGTCGTTCAGAACAAGGCGATGCGCAACTATCGCGAGGACGAGGTCGAGGCGCTTGAGACGACCGCTATGGTTCTCGCCGAAATGGTGGCGACCGGCGAGCTGAAGAAGATCACCAAGCCCGGTCTCGAACTCGACCTGTCGCGTCCCGTCTCGATCGACGGCAACAGCTACGGCGAAGGCATCGGTCTCGGCTATGTCGTCCTGCACGAACCGAGGATCGTCGTTACCAATCTCCTCAACGAGGATACCGACCAGGAGCTGCAGCGGCTTGCCGAAGCGCTCGGCTCGCTGCGCATTTCGATCGACGACATGCTGTCGCGCCGCGAGGTGTCGATGGAAGGCGAGCACCGGGCGGTGCTCGAAACCTACCGCATGTTCGCGCATGACCGCGGCTGGGTGCGCAAGCTCGAAGAGGCGATCCGCAACGGCCTGACCGCGGAGGCGGCCGTCGAGCGCGTGCAGAGCGAGACCAAGGCCCGCATGATCCGCCTGACGGATCCGTACCTGCGCGAGCGCATGCATGATTTCGACGATCTCGCCAACCGCTTGCTGCGCCAGCTCTCCGGCTACGGCGCCAAGCTTTCGGCGAGCGACTTCCCGAACGATGCGGTTATCGTCGCGCGCGCCATGGGCGCTGCCGAACTGCTCGACTATCCGCGCGAAAACGTGCGCGGCCTGGTGCTCGAAGAAGGTGCCGTCACCAGCCATGTGGTGATCGTTGCCCGCGCCATGGGCATTCCTGTCATCGGCCAGGCGACCGGTGCCGTGGCGCTTGCGGAAAACCGCGACGCAATCATCATCGATGGCGACGATGCCAAGGTGCATCTGCGACCGCTCGCCGACCTGCAGCGCGCCTATGAGGAAAAGGTCCGCTTCCGGGCGCGGCGTCAGGCGCAGTTCCGGGCGCTGAAGGACGTCGATCCGCTGACCCGGGACGGTACGCGCATCACGCTGCAGATGAACGCCGGCCTGCTCGTCGACCTGCCGCACCTGAACGAGGCGGGCGCCGAAGGCATCGGCCTCTTCCGCACCGAGCTCCAGTTCATGATCGCCTCGACCATGCCGAAGGCGGAGGAGCAGGAAGCCTTCTATCGTAACGTTCTGAAGCAGACGGGCGGCAAGCCCGTGACCTTCCGCACGCTCGATATCGGTGGCGACAAGGTGGTTCCCTATTTCCGCGCAGCGGAAGAGGAAAACCCGGCGCTCGGCTGGCGCGCCATCCGGCTTTCGCTCGACCGGCCGGGTCTTCTGCGCACCCAGCTGCGCGCCATGCTGCGCGCGGCGGCCGGTGCCGAGCTCAAGCTGATGCTGCCGATGGTCACCGAGGTTTCCGAACTGAGGATCGCGCGCGACCTGTTGCAGAAGGAAATCGAACGGCAGTCGAAGCTCGGCGAACAGTTGCCGCGCAAGCTGCAGTTCGGCGCCATGCTCGAAGTGCCGGCGCTGCTCTGGCAGCTCGACGAGCTGATGACCGAGGTGGACTTCGTTTCCGTCGGCTCCAACGACCTCTTCCAGTTCGCCATGGCGGTCGACCGCGGCAATGCCCGTGTCTCCGACCGGTTCGACGTGCTCGGTCGCCCGTTCCTCCGTATCCTGCGCGACATCGTGCGCGCCGGCGACCGGCACGACACGCCGGTAACGCTCTGCGGCGAGATGGCGAGCAAGCCGCTCTCGGCCATGGCGCTGCTCGGGCTTGGGTTCCGTTCGGTGTCGATGTCGCCGACGGCCGTCGGACCGATCAAGGCGATGCTTCTGGCGCTTGACGCCTCCAAGCTCGGCGCACAGCTCAACGCTGCACTGGACGATACGCGTGATCAGACGCCCGTTCGCCAGATGCTGGTGGATTTCGCCGCGGAAAACGGCATTCCGGTTTAGATTGAAGTGACGCGTCGCAACCCTCGTCCGGAGCTGATCCGGCCGGGGCAAGACGCATTGGAGTGAGACTTGGCAAAGCTTCCCGTTGAAAAGATGCGCGAACTGGAACGGCGGTTCAGCGAAATCGAGGCGCGCATGTCCGCCGGCCCGGCCGCGGACGTCTACGTCAAGCTCGCCTCGGAATATTCCGAACTGCAGCCGGTGGTGACGAAGATCCGCGCCTATGAAAAGGCGACGGCGGAGCTTGCCGACATCACCGCCATGCTCGCCGACAAATCGACCGACCGCGAGATGCGTGATCTCGCCGAAATGGAAAAGCCCGAGGTCCAGGCGGCGATCGAGGGGTTGGAGCAGGAAATCCAGATCCTGCTCCTTCCGAAGGACGCGGCCGACGAAAAGAGCGCGATCCTTGAAATCCGCGCCGGAACCGGCGGTTCCGAGGCGGCGCTGTTTGCCGGCGACCTGTTCCGGATGTACGAGCGCTATGCGGCGGGCAAGGGGTGGAAGGTCGAAGTGCTGTCGTCGAGCGAAGGCGAAGCCGGCGGTTTCAAGGAAATCATCGCAACCGTTTCCGGGCGCGGCGTGTTTGCCCGGCTGAAGTTCGAATCCGGCGTGCACCGGGTGCAGCGTGTGCCGGAGACGGAGGCGAGCGGTCGCATTCATACCTCGGCGGCAACCGTCGCGGTGCTGCCGGAGGCCGAGGACATCGATATCGAGATCCGGCCTGAGGACATCCGCATCGACACGATGCGCTCGTCGGGCGCCGGCGGACAGCACGTCAACACGACGGACTCGGCCGTGCGCATCACCCACCTGCCGACCGGGCTCGTCGTCACCAGCTCGGAAAAGTCACAGCACCAGAACCGTGCGAAGGCGATGCAGGTGCTGCGCTCGCGCCTCTACGACATGGAGCGCCAGCGCGCCGACAGCGAACGCTCGGCCGACCGCAAGAGCCAGGTGGGATCGGGCGACCGCTCCGAACGCATCCGTACCTACAATTTCCCGCAGGGACGGCTGACCGACCACCGCATCAACCTGACGCTCTACAAGCTCGACCGGATGATGATGGGCGAAATCGACGAAGTCGTCGACGCGCTGCTTGCCGACTATCAGGCAAGCCAGCTGGCGCAGCTCGGCGAGCAGCGAGGCTAAAGATGGCCGAGACGCTCGCGAGCCTGGTTGCCGAAAGTCGCGATCGCCTGCAGGCGGGCGGCATCGAACACGCGGCGCTCGACGTCCGGCATCTGATCTCGGGCCTGCTCGACCTGTCGCTGAGCGCGGTCGTGTCGCGGGGTAGGGACCCGGTTTCGGATGAGGATGTGCAGCGGATCCGGGCTGCGGTTACCCGCCGGCTGGCGCGCGAGCCGGTCTATCGCATCCTCGGTGAGCGCGAGTTCTTCGGCCTGCCGCTGAAACTGTCGAAGGAAACGCTGGAGCCGCGCCCGGACACCGAAACCCTGGTCGACCGCATGATCCCTTATCTGCGCGCGGTGGTGGCGCGAAAGGGAGGGTGCGAGATCATCGATCTCGGCACAGGCACGGGCGCGATTTGTCTCGCGCTTCTGTCTGAGGTTCTTGAAGCCAGGGGCACGGCGACCGATATATCCGGAGACGCGCTGGTTACGGCGACGGCAAATGCCGCCGCTCTCGGACTTGCGGATCGATTTCGGCCCCTGCTCAGCAACTGGTACGAAAAGGTGGATGGTCGCTACGACGTCATCGTCTCAAATCCGCCGTATATCCGGTCCAGTGTGGTCGAAGAGCTTGAGCCGGAGGTGAGACTTCACGACCCGGCCGCAGCGCTTGATGGCGGAGAAGATGGGCTAGATGCCTATCGCGCCATCGCTTCTCAAGCTGGTCATCATCTTGAGACAAACGGCGTGATAGGCTTGGAAATCGGTTTCGACCAGAAAGAGGCGGTAACGGCGTTGTTTTACGCCGAAAAATTCCGTCTGCGTGAAGAGGCGAAGGATCTCGGCGGCAATGACCGCGTCCTGATCTTCGAACGCGACACAAACCGTTGAAAAAATGCTGCACTGGCGCATCTTCTTTCTTGCAGAGGCAAAGAAAGGGCTTGGAATCCCAGAGGAAGCGGGCTAGTTTGCCCGCGCACTGGGCAGAAGGTCATGGACCTAAGATTCGTTCCGGTATGACCTGGCCACGGGGATTGCTCTCAAGAAAGAGTTGCTAGGGTTCAACAGTGCCTTGTGCGGGTACCTGTTAATTTGACGTCAGTCGGCGCCGAAGCCGCCATTGTGCGAGCACAACGGCGCGTGTTCTGTCGGGCGTGAACGGATCCGGCCGGAAGACGAAACCACATGATCATCATTATCAAGAGAATTCGGGTGAATGTACTATGAGGCCAGGACAGCAAAACAAGCGCGGCCGCGGGCGGAATAACAACAACAATAACAACAACAATGGTAATAACAACAACCACAACCGCAAGGGCTCGAACCCGCTGACGCGGACCTACGACAGCTCCGGTCCGGATGTGAAGATTCGCGGTACGGCCCAGCACATCGCCGAGAAGTATTCTGCACTTGCGCGCGACGCCCAGAGCTCCGGCGACCGGGTCATGGCGGAAAACTACCTGCAGCACGCCGAGCATTACAACCGCATCATCGCTGCCGCACAGGCGCAGATGCAGGACCGTTTCCAGCGTGACGACCGTCAGGACTTCCGCGGCCACGATGCCGCCGACCAGGACCAGGACGATCTGGACCAGGGCTATGTAGACGACATGCCGGCTCCGGTTGCCGCAGCCGCTGCGCCGGTTTCCGAGCCGCAGCCTGTCATCGACGGTACCGGCCCGCAGCCGGTGATCGAAGGCACGCCGGCCGAAGTCGCGATGGAAGAAGAGGCACCGGCCGCTTCCGGCCGCGCCGCTTCTCGCCGCCGCAACACGCCGCGTCCGCGCCGTCCGCGCCGCAGCGCCGCCGAAGGTGCCGCCGACGAGGCTCAGCCGTCGGGTGATGATGCTCCGGAAGCACCGGCTCTCGCCGCTTCCGAATAAGCGAAGTCGCAATCGTCAGCCTGTCCAGTGCAGGCACCAAAAACCCGGCTCTTAGCGGCCGGGTTTTTCTTTGTCCGGCCCCCGCTGATCAGCCTTCGTGCTGGTCAGCTCTTGGCACTGTCGACGATGAGCGCAGCAAGGTTGCTGCTCGCGGCCGTCTCGCTTGTGCGCCCACGGATCAGTTCGCGGCCGATCGCTTCGGCGGCGCCGGCGATACCGGTGCAGCGAAGCCTCAGATCGTCTTCAGCGATTTCCGAGAAGGGGGAGAGGGCGGTCTTGATCATGGCGACGTAGTCGTCGACCTGCTGTTGCTGCGTGGCGATCATGTCGGCATTGCCGCGCAGCGCGCCGGAGATCGCCTGCCATTCCTCGCCGCTTTCGACCGCACAGTCGATGTAGACCGAACTGATGATGTCGGCGACCGCATCGAGCCGACTGGAGGCACCCTCCAGCGCCACCCTCAGTTTCTCGGTGTGCCGGTCTTCGATTTCCTGGGAGAGGGCGATCAAAAGCCCCTCGCGCGTGCCAAAATGTTCGTAGGCGATCGGCTTGCTGACGCCGGCGCTTTCGGCGAGATGGCCAAGCGTCAGGGCGTCAGCGCCCCGTTCGCGCAGGATCTCCCTTGCGGTCTCGAGCAACTGGGCGCGTCGTTCCGGCTTGGCAAGCTTTCGGCCCTTCGTCCGGCTCATCGATCACAATCCTCTTTTCGCGTCGGCTCACGCCTCTTGAAAGTGGCCTGCGGCATCTTACTTACCAATAGTAAGTTACTAATGGTAAGTTTGGTAGGTGCCGCTTACCTCTCGTTTAGGAGATAGGAAGATGTCGAGCAAGTTTCTGCCCGTTTTGATCATTGGCGGTTCCGGGGTCGTCGGGTCGCAGGCCGCAAAGATCATTCGTCGTCTGCACCCGGCGCTGCCGATCGCGATCGGTGGTCGCGATCTTGGCAAGGCCGAAGCGGTCGCGCGCGAGGTTGGCGATTCAATCGGGGTCAGTGTTGACCTCGGGCGACCGGATCTCGGTCTCGGCGCCGAGCGCCGCTTCAGTGCGGTCGTCATCTTCCTGAAAGACGAAAAACTGAGTTCGATGCGCTACGCCCAGCGCCACGGCATTCCCTATATCAGCCTCTCGAGCGGCACCTTCGAGGTCGGTCCGGAGATGGCGCAGTACATCCACGCGCCGGACAGCGCGCCGATCCTGCTCGCCAGTCACTGGCTTGCAGGTGCTGCGATCTTCCCAATCCTCGACTTTGCCAAAGCCTATGAGGCGATCGACGCGATCCGCATCGGGGTCCTGCTCGACGAAGAAGACATGGGCGGGCCGGCAGCGCTTGCCGATTACAACCGCATCACCGGTCTCGCGCCCGCGGCCTTGACCGTCACGGATGGCAAGTTCCACTGGGCCGGCGGCGAGGATTCCAAGGCGCGCTTCAGAAGCGTTGACGGCGTCGAGCTCGAAGCGACCGCCTATTCGCCCTTCGACGTCATGGCGCTTTCGGCCCGCACCAACGCCAGCGATATCCGGCTGGATCTTGCCTATAGCGTTTCCGCGAGCAGGCGGCGCGGCGAGCCGTTCTCGACCGAGATCGCCATCGATATCAAGGGCCGCGACAAGCATGGCGAACCGGTCGACCGTCGGTATGAGATCGTGCACCCTCAGGGCCAGGCGCCGTTGACGGCCCTTGGCGTCGCCCTTGCGGTCGAGCGTATGCTCGGCCTTGAGGGCGGGGCAGCCCCGGCGCCGGGGCTCTATCTGCCGGAGGTCCTGATCGACCCGGGCTACTACGTGCGGCGGATGAAGGATTTCGGCGCGACCTTTGCCGAGCGGACGCCCGCGGCATAGGCAATCTGGCGGCCGCGTTGCCCTTTTGGTGCGCGGCCGCCTCGCGGTTGCAGATTTCCGTCTCAGGAGCGTCGCGAGGCTCTTTAATTTCCAAAATCGCTGCCCCATATTCGCTTCGGACGCGTTGATCCGACGCAAAGCGGGGATCGCGCCACACTGACAGGCTTGCCGAATGCGGGAGCCTGATCCTGAAACACCGACGGGTGCCATGATGGGCCTGCCGGGATATGGAGGTAGAGTATGAATATCGAAAAATATTCCGAGCGCGTGCGCGGTTTTCTGCAGTCGGCGCAGACCTATGCGCTGGCGCAAGGACACCAGCAGTTCACGCCCGAGCATGTGCTGAAGGTACTGCTCGATGACGACCAGGGCATGGCCGCCTCGCTGATCGAGCGGGCCGGTGGTGATGCTCGCGAAGCGCGCGCCGGCAATGACGCAGCGCTGGCAAAGCTCCCCAAGGTTTCCGGCGGCAACGGTTCCGTCTATCTGTCGCAGCCGCTCGCGCGGGTGTTTTCGAGTGCCGAAGACGCAGCCAAGAAGGCCGGCGACAGCTTCGTCACCGTCGAGCGCCTGTTGCTGGCGCTGGCGATCGAAAGCTCGGCTGCCACCGCCGATGTGTTGAAGAAGGCCGGTGTCACGCCGACCAAGCTCAACCAGGTGATCAACGACATCCGCAAAGGCCGCACCGCTGACAGCGCCAATGCCGAGCAGGGCTTCGACAGCCTGAAGAAATACGCGCGCGACCTGACGGCCGATGCGCGTGAGGGCAAGCTCGACCCGGTCATCGGCCGCGACGACGAGATCCGCCGTACCATCCAGGTGCTGTCGCGCCGCACCAAGAACAATCCGGTTCTGATCGGTGAGCCCGGCGTCGGCAAGACCGCGATCGCAGAGGGCCTGGCGCTGCGCATCGTCAATGGCGACGTGCCGGAAAGCCTCAAGGACAAGCGGCTGATGGCGCTCGATCTGGGTGCGTTGATTGCCGGTGCGAAGTTCCGCGGCGAGTTCGAGGAACGGCTGAAGGCCGTGCTCAACGAGGTGCAGGCCGAAAACGGCGAGATCATCCTGTTCATCGACGAGATGCACACGCTGGTCGGGGCCGGCAAGGCCGATGGCGCCATGGACGCCTCCAACCTTTTGAAGCCGGCGCTGGCGCGCGGTGAGCTGCATTGCGTTGGCGCGACCACGCTCGACGAATACCGAAAGCACGTCGAAAAGGACGCGGCCCTTGCCCGTCGCTTCCAGCCGGTCATGGTCGAGGAGCCGACAGTCGAAGACACGATCTCGATTCTGCGCGGTCTGAAGGAAAAGTACGAGCAGCACCACAAGGTCCGGATCTCGGATTCGGCCCTGGTTGCCGCCGCGACCCTTTCGAACCGCTACATCACCGACCGGTTCCTGCCGGACAAGGCGATCGACCTGATGGACGAAGCCGCGTCGCGGCTGCGCATGCAGGTGGATTCCAAGCCCGAAGAGCTCGACGAGCTCGATCGTCGCATCATCCAGCTGAAGATCGAGCGCGAAGCCCTGAAGAAGGAAACCGACGTCTCGTCGAAGGATCGGCTGGAGAAGCTCGAATTTGATCTTGCTTCCCTCGAAGAGCAGGCATCCGCGCTGACGGCCCGCTGGCAGGCGGAAAAGCAGAAGCTCGGGCGTGCCGCCGATCTCAAGAAGCAGCTCGACGAAGCCCGCAACGAGCTGGCGATCGTCCAGCGCAAGGGCGAGTTCCAGCGTGCCGGCGAACTGACCTACGGTGTCATCCCGAAGCTCGAAAAGGAGCTCTCGGACGCCGAAAGCCAGGAGAACGCCAATGCCAACCCGATGGTGCAGGAGGTTGTGACCCCCGACAACATCGCGCATGTGGTTTCGCGTTGGACCGGCATTCCGGTCGACAAGATGCTGGAAGGCGAGCGCGACAAGCTGCTTCGCATGGAAGACGAACTGGCGAAGTGGGTCGTCGGCCAGGGTGACGCCGTGCAGGCGGTTTCCCGTGCCGTTCGACGTTCGCGCGCCGGCCTTCAGGATCCGAATAGGCCGATCGGCTCGTTCATCTTCCTGGGCCCGACCGGCGTCGGCAAGACCGAGCTGACCAAGGCGCTTGCACGGTTCCTCTTCGACGACGAGACCGCGCTGCTGCGGGTCGACATGTCGGAATACATGGAGAAGCACTCCGTCGCCCGACTGATCGGCGCGCCTCCGGGCTATGTCGGTTACGAGGAAGGCGGTGCGTTGACCGAAGCCGTTCGGCGCCGGCCCTATCAGGTCGTGCTGTTCGACGAGATCGAAAAGGCGCATCCGGATGTCTTCAACGTGCTGCTGCAGGTGCTCGACGACGGCCGCCTGACCGATGGTCAGGGTCGCACCGTCGACTTCCGCAACACGATGATCATCATGACGTCCAACCTCGGCGCGGAATATCTGGTCGGGCTCGGCGAAAACGAGGACAGCGATGTGGTTCGCGACCAGGTGATGGAGGTGGTGAAGTCCGCCTTCCGGCCGGAGTTCCTGAACCGCGTGGACGAGATCATCCTGTTCCACCGGCTGCGCCGCTCGGAAATGGGTGCGATCGTCGATATCCAGCTCGCAAGGCTGCGCAAGCTGCTTGCCGAGCGCAAGATCACGCTGGAGCTCGACGACGACGCCCGCGCGTTCCTGGCCGACAAGGGCTACGATCCGGCCTATGGTGCCCGTCCGCTGAAGCGGACGATCCAGAAGTTCGTGCAGGATCCGCTCGCCGAGAAGATCCTGCAGGGCGAGTTCCCTGATGGTTCGACCGTCAAGGTGCTCTCGGGCTCGGATCGCCTCAACTTCAAGCGCGGGGCGGGGCCGGACAAGGAAGCCGCCTAAGTCCAGCAGCGCACAAATCAAGAGGCCGCCCTTCGGGGCGGCCTTTTTGTTTGTGCGGATTTTCGAGAAGGGGAGGGGGAGGAGCGGTTAGTTGCTCGCGACCTCTGCGCCCGTGCCGTCCTTGTTCAGCAATTCGTCGATGCGGTCGCGTTCCTTCTCGAACTTCGCCATCGCATCGCCGGAAAGCGACTTGCCGCCGGGCAGGCGGATGCGCAAGGGATCGACCTTGTTGCCGTTGACGATCAGCTCGTAGTGCAGGTGCGGTCCGGTCGAAAGGCCTGTTGTGCCGACCCAGCCGATCACCTGGCCCTGGACGACCTTGTTGCCCACCTTGACGTTCTTGGCGATCGCGCTCTGGTGGTTATAGGAGGACACGTAGCCGTTGGCATGGCGGATCAGCGTCTGGTTGCCATAGCCGCCGGAATCCCAGCCGGCCTTTTCGACGACACCGCCGCCGGCGGCGATGATCGGCGTGCCGCGCGGGGCTGCCCAGTCGACGCCGGTGTGCATGCGCGAGAAGCCGAGGATCGGATGGCGGCGCATACCGAAGCCCGAGCGGAAATGGCCGTTCGGCACGGGGTTGCGCAAGAGGAACTGGCGGATGCTTTTGCCGTCCTGGTCGAAATAATCGATCGTGTTGTCGCTCGGATCCTGGAACCGGTAGAAGGCGGTAACGGCATCGCCGAACTTGGCGCGAACATAGAGGAGTTCGGAATCCTCCGTCGCCATGCCGCGTTCGTCGGTCACGGAAAAGAAGGCTTCGAGCGAGTCCGTCGGCTTCAGTTGCGCCTGGAAATCGACATTGCTGGCGAGCAGCTTGACGACGAGGCCGACCATGTCGGCGTTCATGCCGTAGGAAAGTGCCGCCCGGTAGATCCCGTCATAGACCCGCGGCAGATCATGGCTGCTGGTCATGACCGGCGCGCCGTTGTCGTCGAAGGCGGTGGCGACCGCGTCAAGTCTCGGCGGCTCGGCGCCGGGCACGAAGCGGCCCTTGTCGTCGACCGCCATCGTCAGCACATGCCGGTTGCGCGAATAAATCGTGGCCCGCACGATGCGTGCGTCCTGACCCTTCTGCGTCTCGCCGTTCTGAATGATGCCGATGCGCAGGACATCGCCTTCGGAAAGTTCGCTGGCGCCGAGCGCCTGGCCGAGATAGCCGGCGGCGTCCTCGGCCTGCGCCTTGGTATAGCCGGCACTGCTCATCACGGTCGCGATGTCAGTCTGGCGCCGCACCGGGATGATGTCGTCGGCGTATTCGGTGGTTTCTTCGTCGATCGTCTCGTAGGCGGCGTCGCTCTTGTTCTGCTCGACGATGCGGGCGGTCAGGCCCTGGAGAAGATCGAGCCCGTCATTCTCCGAAGCGAAGCGCTGTGGATCGACATAATAGAGCGAGGCGACCTGGGTGCTTCCTTCGGTCAGGACAGAGCCGTTGGTGCGGACATTTTCCTCGACCTCTTCGAGCGACATCGAACTGTCGAAGGTGGCGCCGCCACGCAGCGGGAAGTCGACGGTTTTCAGCGCCACTTCGGAATCGACATTCGAGCCGTAAAGCGTGCCGGTTCGCGAAACGGGGGACTCTTCGTCTGCCTCTTCCGTCGAGAAGATCGCCAGAGGATCGAAGTCCGGATAGCTTTCCGAGGCCTGATGATTGGCGGCGAGCGCCATCTTGACGTGAACGAAGGGCTGCTTGCGCACCACCTCCTTCTCGCCGTCATGGGTCATCGTCGAGACTTCCATGATCGTCTTGTCGGCCGGCTTGGCAACGAGCTTCGGCGATAGGATGCGGCCGCCGCGAACGGCAGTTGCTTGCTCGTCGCCGTTCGAACCGGCATCGAGCGCGGCGTAGGCTTCGGCCGGGATTGCCAACTGCTGGCGGCCGTCAAGCGCTGCAAAAAGTGCGACACCCATCAGGAGGCTCGAGGTGATCCCTGTCAGGAAGGTACCCGACAGCCAGCGCAGCGAGATCTCGCGCCTGTCGGGCGCGCGCCGGCCATGCGCCAGGATCGGTGGCTGGTCGCCAAGCGACCTGACCATGTTCTTGTCGGTGATCATGCCGAACTGAGGGTCCCCGATTTCTCTAAACCGTATTCTTGCCTGCGATACGTTGCGCGAAGGTGTGCATCTTTCACGCGGCGGAGTCAAATCACGCGCGGAAGCGGCAAGGGCGATACCCTATATATCCCAAGCCTATCCGCGCGCCCGCCTCCGCGACGCATCTTCGTTTTCGCTTAGATAGGCGGATTGTGAAAAAGGTAGGGCCAAATTGTGTCTCCACAGGCCCGGGGGAGGGGGCAAAAGTTTTTTGGGGGCGCAAAGCCCTGCGTTTGTGGGCTTTGTCAGAAATCTGTCATTTTTTCCGAAAATCCCTGTTGACGTGTTCGGGGATGGGGGTCTATAAGCCCGATCACTGACGAGGGCGGCGGCGCTGCTGGCGACGACGACCTTCGCTCTAGAGTTTCCTGGGTTGGCTGATGCTGATTGAGGGGTTCGGGCCGGATGGTCTGGGCTTTGAGGAAACGGTTTGACGGACGGTGAGTTCGTCGGTTTTTTGACAATTGAATATAGAGAAAGAGAAACGTGGGCGGCGGAGCTCGTGAGGAACTCGGAAGGGTTCTT